>JAIRPK010000016.1 GCA_031257015.1 Tannerellaceae bacterium | reverse complement strand
AAACAGAAGTCGCAGAATATGCCAACAGTATGTATGAAAAGACAGGGACAGAATTTGCGATTTTGGACTGTATTGGTTTTATTCGCCATTTTTTGCACTTCTTTCACAGGCAACGAAATGTCTTTTTGAATACTTATCAGACAATGGTTTTATCCGAGCCGGCAAGCGCTGTTTCGCAACCGTTAAAAGAGGCATTTTTAGCTTTAAGAAGAGTTGCAGAAGGCGATAGACGGTAACCGAAAAAATAAAATCGCTGGATATTTTAGCAGAATCCATTGGAAGAACATGATATTCTTCAATTAATTATACAAAGTGATTACCCACTAATAGTATTGACTGTATGATGATTGATGGATTGACAGGCCGTTGAGTGACGTCTATAAAACTTCAAAATGGGAAGAATAGGATATAAGAACAGAGAAAGAACTAACTGTATCGTCCTGTTATTTAAAAAGTGAATATTCTGTGATAATAATTTAGGTGGTGATTCTTCTTTAAAAATACAGTGAACAGAGGTAATACTAAAAGTTTTGAATGAGAGCAAAAAAATCACTAGGAGTTTACGGCTGTTCAATTTTCTCCATCCATTTGTGCATGAAAAAAGAAGACTGTTTCAAGAAACGCAGTATTGTTGACCAGAGGCTTCCCCAAAGCCGGCGGAAGAGCTAATGCGAAGGGGTGTTTCTTTTGAGCTGGACAATGTTTTTCCGACAACGTATTGTAGATTACGCTTTTATTCGTATCTTTGTGGTGTTTATATATTTATATAAAACATAAAAATAGCCTTTAAACAAGGCAAATTAATGATGGCAATGTTCTGTTTCCCTTCCCTCCAGCCAGATGTTTATGATCAGGACAATGAGTAATGAATTACTTACAACAAAAAAACTAAATGTTTCTACCAGAACGAATAACAAAGCTTTTCCGCTTATGTGCTTATAGCACTGACGTTTTTAGTGTGAAATATAAACTCTGTATATCTAATAACCAAACAAAGATTTAAATTAATATGAGACGAATTTTACTTTTTGTGTTTCTTTTCTTAATGACTTTTGCTGGGATGGCGCAAAACCGTTCAGAGGCGGAGGCCATGGATATTGCAAAGTCTTTCCTGGCCAGGCATGGACGGTTTCTCAGAAGTTCTATCGGCCAAGGTGATGCGCTTCGATTGGCTTATACGTCAAAGAGCCTGCTACGTTCAACGGCGGGAAAACCGTATTTCTATGTTTTCAACCGCGGAGCGAATGATGGGTTTATTCTTGTTTCTGCTGACGGAAGAACAAAAGATGTTTTAGGTTATGCCGACGAAGGTACGTTCGACTTCAAAAACTTGCCGGACAACTTCAAGTATTGGCTGGGCTTCTATGAATCGGAGTTTGCTTCGCTGGATAATCCTCAAACGGGGACGATGCTAAGAGCAACTGCGCAGCAGGATGGGCAGACGCAGATGAATGATCCGCTGACGGGGCCGCTTGCGCCGTCTGTGAATCCGCTTGTTAAAGCAAAATGGAATCAGAATGCTCCTTATTATAATAGTTGTCCGACTATCAGTGGGACAAGGACTTATACTGGTTGTGTGGCTACGGCGATGGCGCAGATTATGTATTACCACCGTCATCCGGCGCAGGGGACAGGGTATGTTTCTTATACGCCGCCCAACGTGGGTTCGAGCGTATCAGCGAATTTTGGTGTGACGACGTATCAATGGAACGATATGCTGGACAGGTATTCAAGCTCGGCTACGTCGGCGCAGCAGCAAGCGGTAGCGACGTTGATGTTCCATTGTGGTGTTGCGGTGAAGATGCAATATGGAACTTCTTCAAGCGGTGCGTACTCGTTTGATGTGCCTTCGGCTTTGGAAAATTATTTTGGATATGATTCGGGTGTTTCTATATATAAGAGAAATCATTATTCTTATGCCAATTGGTCTGCTATGATTAAGGAGGAGTTGACGAATAACCGTCCGGTTTATTATGGCGGTGTTACTTCTTCGGGCGGAGGACATGCTTTTGTTTGCGATGGGTATAGTTCGGATGATTTCTTTCATTTCAACTGGGGATGGGGCAGCACTTCGGACGGATACTTTGAACTCTCTGCTCTGAATCCAAAATCTCTGGGCATTGGTGGCGGTACGGGAGGATATAATTACGACCAGGATATTATTATCGGCATTAAGCCGGCTGTGCCGGGCAGCGTTCCTTCGACTGCCAGAATCAGTTTTGTTTCTGTTTCTTCCAACAAGAAGAGCTTTGATACGACTACGCCTGTTACGGTGACGTTAAAGTCGGTGTTTAATACTTCGTCGAAGCCTTTTGATGGTTACATTGGCTTGGCTATTTATCAAAATAATTCATTGATTAACTATTGGGCTAAATTCCAAACGAATACTCTTAATCCTCGCTACGGTTATGGTTCCGCTCCATTTTCTAATATGATACTTCCTTCTTTGCCGGATGGAGAATATACTATCGTTCCGGTTTACAGTCACAGTACGGATGAGAATACACCTATCCCGATGGAGTGGAAAGAGGGAGGAGTCCATGAGTTAAAATTAAACATATCAAATGGAAAGGCTTTGATTAATGACATTATGCCGAAACAGCCCGCCTTAGCTTTGGATGAACTTAAATCACTTGCGCAGATGTATCAGGGCAAGGGGGCGGTATTTAACGCCAAGATTACAAACAGCGGCCCGGCGGACTATAAGGCGGACTTGAGAATTTTACTTGACAACTCCGTCCTGACGACCGAACCGGTTGTGATTCCTTCCGGCACAACCAAGACGCTTGCCTTCTCCGCAACTATCCCGGCGTCAACTTCTACGGGGGCGCATACAGCTAAAGTGCAGTATGATCAGCTCTACGGTGTCGGTTCATCGCAGTTGTTTACAGATTTGGGAAGCCAGATCAATGTCACGGTCAATGCCGCTCCGGCAGCGCCGTTGCTCAAGATTGTGTCGGGGCCTACGTTCGCGAACAGTGCTGCCGTTAATAAATGGAATCCGCAAATGACGGTGGTGATCAAAAATGATGGTGGATTATATGACGGTGCACTTGTCTCTTCCGTCGCCCCTGACTATATCGGCAGTCCCAATCTGCTTAAATTTGGTCAGCAACAGATATTAATAGACAATAATGAGACTAAGACAATACTGTTCAATACGCCGATTGAGCTGGACCCCGGAAATTACAGACTACAAGTTTATTATTATGATCGCGCCTGGTTGTCATTAAGCAGTTACGCCTCCTTCACTTTAGTCGATTCTCCCTCAGCAGCCGAGCCTCTTTCGCTCGTCCCGACCTCCACAAACTATAACGGTCAGCCGCAAGCTGGATTTAACTTCACCAATCAGGGAGGAAGCCAGGTTAATCTGACTGTGGGTACGGACTATACGGTAACTTATGCCGGACGGAATCAAACCAGCTATTCCTCATCCAATCCGCCGACCAATGCGGGAGATTATAAGGCCACCATTGCGCTGAAACCTTCGCTCACAGGATATACGTTGCCCCAAACGAGCGTGGATTTCACCATACAGCGAAGAACATTGTCCGACGCTACGGTTGCTCCGATTCCCGCAATTGTTTACAATGGCGCTCAACAGCTTCCGGCTTCCATCACCGTTAAAATCGGCAACACAACGCTGGCTGAAAACTCCGACTATTCTTTTGCAACCACAAGCGGAGGACTGAACGTTGGCACAGCTACACTTACGATTACCGGCAACGGCAATTATAAGGACACAAAAACGGCTACTTACGAAATAAGCAAGCGTGCGATAACCTTCGCTAACGTTGCCGCCAAAAATAAAGTTTATGACGGCTCGACAACCGCCGAAATCACTTACTCCATAACTGCAGGCAACATAGTCGCCGGCGAAATCGTCTCTCTCAACTTCAATGCCTCCTTCCCCAATGCAAATGTCGGCAACGGCAAGGCTGTAACGGTGCAGACATTGACGCTTGCCGGAGCAAATGCCGCCAATTATGAAGCTCCAACTATACCGACAGGCCTTGCGGCGAATATTTCTGCCGCTCCTTATTCGTATAATGTTGCGCAACCTGTTCAAGTTGTTGTCGGGGCGGCTCTTTCAACAGTACAAATGCCTCTTCCGGTGGGCGTTTCCATCAATGGAACTCCAGAAACGGTTCAGGGCACGGGCGCATGGTATCAGGATGCGTCGGCTAATACGCCGGTTGCTGCCGGTTATACTTTTGTTGCGGGAAGGACTACCTTATATTACAAGTTCACGGCTGCTGCGGGCAATTATGATGTAAATCCCAAAATAACAGCCGTCGATTTTGATGCCGTTAACGGTCTTCCGCAATCCATTTCTTTCGATGCGGCTTCGCCCGTAAACAAAACTTTCGGCGACCTGGCCTTTATTAATGCCGCCAAGAATAATACCGCGGGCGGAAACTCCAATTTTATTTACAGAAGCGGGGATACCACCATCGCTACCGTCAATGCAACCACCGGAGAGGTGACAATCAAGAAGGTCGGCAAGGTTAATATTTATGCCAAAGCTCCTGCCGTCCCCGGAAAGTTTGCGGAGACGGAGGCCGACTACGTTTTGAACATCGCCACCAGGGATTTGACCTCCACAAACACTGATGTCAAAATTGCCGGAGCTTATATTTATAACGGAAGCCCGCAATCGCCTGCCGCAACCAATCTATTTGTCACTCTAACAGTCAATGGGGTGCCAACAACATTGAACGGCACGACCGATTATTCCAGTTCCGTAACCGCCGGCGGCACAAACGCAGGCAACGCGGTCGTCACCGTCTCCGGAACCGGTAATTACAGCGGCACAGTGACCGGCTCTTTCAACATCGCAAAATATCAATTAACCGCTACCGCCGCTGCCGCAGCCAAAACTTACGATGGCACAACCGATGCAACTGTCGTCATTACTTTAAATAACATAATCGGCTCGGATGTAGTGAGCGCAAAGGCCTCCGGAACGTTTGCCTCGAAAGATGTCGGCTCAAACAAGACTGTTACAATTAGTAACCTGACCCTCTCCGGCGGAGCGAAAGATAATTATATCGAACCGGTCGTCTCCTCAACAACGGCGAATATCACTCCGGCTAATTATGACTACCTCTTCACCACAACGCAGAAGACCGTCATTGACGGGGAGACTTTCTCTTCAGTTGCAAGGACCATTACCCCTGCCTCCGGCGTGGGCGTGAACGTTCCTGCCGGCGGAACCAAGGAAACCGTCACCGGCAACATCCTGTGGTTTACCGACGCGCAACGACTTAATCAGGTTAGCGGAAATTATGCCTTTGCTTTAAGCGTTCCGCAAGTCACCTTGTACTGGGCATTTACCGCAACGGACGCTAATTACAACTCAGCGCCGAAAACCGGACAGGTAGTCTTCGATGTGCAGAACGGAGCCGCGCAGAATGTTAACTTCCCATCAACAACTCTTTCCAAAGAGTTTGGTACCGCCGCCTTCTCCTTTGTCGCGGTTAATGCAACGAACAATGGAGGCAACATCACTTATTCGTCAACCAATCCCGCCGTCGCTGATATTTCCGCCAACGGGACAGTGACGATTCACGGAGCGGGAACGGCGACCCTCACGGCTGTTGCAGCACAGGTTCCGGGATTCTTTGCACGCACAGAGGCGAATTGCATACTGACCGTAACGCCAAGAACAATCGCCGCCGCGGAAATGCTCATCGCTGGAACGCTTACCTACAACGGAACAGCTCAAATGCCTGCCCCCGCAAATGTTTCCGTCAAATTGAACGGAAATCCTTTAACTTATTCAACAGATTATATATTCAATTCTGCTAATGCGGGAACCGATGCCGGCGAATATATATTGACCGTTACCGGAACAGGTAATTACAAGGACAATGTGTCGAAAAAGTTTACCATTGCAAAGAAGCCCTTAACAATTAACATTGCTTCAACGCAGGTCGATGCGAAAACTTACGATAATACCGCCGATGCAACAGTCTCTTCCGTCGCCTTCAACGGCCTGGAAGGCACGCAATCGCTGGTTATCAACACTGATTATACCGTAGCCGGAGCAACGTTTAACAATGTCAATGCCGGGATGCGCGATGTTGCCGCCAACGTCCTGCTTATCTCCAACGCCCCGACAGCAAAAAACTACTTCCTGGCCAATGGAACATTCACCAAGACAGGCGTCGCTATCAACAAGGCGACTGTCGGCGGCGTCTCGCAATCATTTGAAGTCAAAGCCGGCCTTGCCAAGTCATATTCCTACAATGCGGCCAAACTCCTGCCGAGCGTAACGGGCGTTCTTGGCCATGAACAGTATGTATTGGGGACGGTAACTAACGTCGATAATGTTTTGGCGCTACCCTTGACATTTAACGGCCCTACCTTAACAATACCGGTAAACAACGTTGCGGCCGCCGGCAAAACAGCTACTGTAAATGTGGATGTTTCGAGCGATAATTATAACACCTTCACTTCGACCGTCACCGTGACGACTGTTGTTAAAACTCCCGTTGTCATTTCCGGTTTAACCCTCAACAATAAGATTTACGACGGACAGCCTTATGCCTATTCCGGCTCGCCGGTTGTCGCCAAAGCTGTTGATGGGGCAAACGTCAACATCGCTTCCCTGGACAAATTGTACGAAAGCACGGACGGCGCCGGTTATAGCAGCGACCGCGCTCCGACGGCAGCAGGCGCATACAGCCTTACACTTTCCGTTCCGGCGTCTGATGCAACTTATTCCGGCAGCATCGTTTACAATTTCAATATCGAAAAGAAGCCCGTGAAGATTAAGGCCAACGATGCAATCATTACCGTCGGCCAATCGCAGCCTGCTTATACTTATACGGTCGAAGGGCAAGTGGCCAACGACCAGGTTATAGCCTCCGGAACTCCGGCGCTGACATGCCCAGGCTATGTTGATGCTCCAGGCCGATATGCAATAGTCCCCAACATCGCCGGCGTAACGCTTACCGGTAATTATCTGTTCGACACACAGCCGACCGTCAACGGAGCGCTGACTGTTGTCGCGGCAGGAGGACTGGTCACGGGCGTGACGCTCGATCCCGTAACTCTTTCCTTGTATGTGGGCAACACTTCGACAATGGTCGTAACCGTCCTGCCGGTCGGCACAACCGGAACGGGCGTCGTCTGGACTACCTCCGACGCTGGGGTAGCAACCGTGAACAATGGCGTCGTAACCGCCATTGCCGTCGGGGAAGCCATCATTACGGTGAAAACCAACGTCGGCGGTTATACGGCCTCCTGCAAGGTAACTGTGAAAGAAGTTGCGCCGCCTGTCCTCTCCAGCGATGCAACGCTCTTCCGCCTGTCCATCGACGAGGCGCAATTGACACCTAACTTCAATCCTTCCGTGAATGACTACTCCGCAAGTGTTTCCGCAGCCGTCGCAAGCATCAATGTCAAAGCCGTTGCCAGCCATGCTTTGGCTACCGTAACGGGCGACGGGCTGCACAATCTGCAACCGGGGGGCAACACGATTGCCGTCGCCGTCGAAGCAGAAGATGGAACGACGAACACTTACCGAATCGTCGTCACACGCTCCACCGGCGTGGCAAACGAGGAGCTGGCGGATAAACTCAACATTTATTTCGACCCTTCATACGCCACAATCTTTGTCCAGTCGGACATAACGGTTAAAACAATTGCCATTTACGACCTCCTCGGAAGGAAACAATTGTCCGAAAATCCGTATAGTGCAGGCACTGTTCCCGTAAACATTGCCAAATGCGGTAAAGGGCTATACATCCTTCGTATTGAGACCGCGAACGGAACGACAACTGTTAAAATCGCAAAGAAATTATAGCGTTAATTTTGTGATTATTTATTTTCTAATGAAGTGGGGGAGTTCGCTCCCCTGCTATTTTAATACATGATTGAAAAATACGGATTGTGAAATCTGAATTAAGTGCTTATATTTTATTTTGATAGATGTCTGATAGAGGAGGCTTGGTTCGCCATGTCTCCTCTATTTTTTGCAATGCCGCAGGCGATGTTAACCGTTAAGAAGATAATGTTTTACATCGTTAATATTATTGTCAAAATTATTCCGGCGCCCCTCTCCGTTTCCTTCGTTAATGACGGGAATGAGCCTGTGGTTGAGGACTGGAAAAAAAGCATTTGGCGTTTGGCGAAAAGCTGATGCCGGATGGTGCAGGCAGCCTTCGCCTTGCATCTTCTATTTGGAGCAATAATGAATATAATATTGAATATTTTGCAGGAATATTTTTATTTCCGATAAATTATTTGTTATTTTGTAGCGGCAAAAGTAATTATGCCTTCATTGGGAAAGAGAATGAAGCAAATTATCCCCAACATGCCGAGATGATTTATTGATAATTATATAATTAGTATTTATATTTTGGAGGCGGCGTTCGCCTTGTCTTTTGTTTAAAAGATGATGTCGAAAGCCGCCTTAAAGAAAAAGAGAAAAATAGTCAAGGATTATTAAGTTGTTTTTTAATTCATGGAGTGGGGTTAGCCCCACTCTTTTTTTTTACGGACAATTGATGATGCAAGATTAAACTGCACGAAATATATACTTAAAATCTTTGTTGTATTCTTAACGATTTCGGAAGCAGGGTTTGCTCTGCTTCTTTTTTTTGCCAATAATCAAGAAGTATTTTTGAGAATGATTTATGTTTATGCCCGATGCAGCAATGGCGGGTTGGACATAGTCGCTATCAGCGTTAATATTGTTAATGTCGCCGTCAACATTTTGACTGTTTAAGCTGACATTCAGCATATTGAAATCGACATCGTCAATGTTGGTGACGGCATATACAAAGCAGCCTGCCATTTCGCCAATGTTGACGTTTGCAAGCGACATGCTGCCGACAGCATGGATCATGTTGTGAACCACATTGCCAATGTTGAAGCCGGCATTGTCAATGTTGGGAATAACATGTTTGATGTTGCCCTCAACATTGTCGATGTTGGATTTTCCATAGCTCTTAACGGAGGCAACATGCGTAATGTTGGGAGCAACATCGGTCATGTTGGAGGCAGCATTGTCGATGTCGGAGGCAACGTTATTCATGTTGTGGGCAACATTGATTATGTTGTGAACGGCATTGTCGATGTTGAGGGCAACATTGGTTATGTTGAAAGATATATTGTTCATGTTGGTGGGCGCTTGTTTTTTGTTGATGGCGACATTAATCATTTTATTTCCTGCAATTTTATATTTGAATTTATCCTTTTTTATATCTGATTATGAATAATATTTTTTGTGTTTAATATTATTATTTCCGAATATGGAAAGGCGAAAAAAGGTGGATATAATTCCCTAAGTGAACTTTATTTTTGTGCCGATATTGATTCCTGTTGTAGTGACGCGGAGTGTTACTTTATAGTTGTTTTTAAGTTCATTTTCTTTTGTGTCGGAATAGTTATTGCCGGTGTTATTACAGGTGTTCTTTGAAAAAATGTTGAGAGAGTTGATTGTTCCGAATTTGTTGTATGAAATGACAAATGCGCTTGTGGCAGAAATATTGATATATTTTTAATCGACGCAGTTCATTGCATGGATGCTGTTTGTAATGGTTTGCTTGTGTAACCGGATGGCTTTATGTGACTATTTAAAATTGCGTTTTATTTGTTCGCATCCATTAACTAAATGCACATTTCTTAACGTAAATTCTGCTTTTATTTCTGCCGCAAGGCTTTTTTTATTAATTTTTTAGAAGTATCCATTAATTGAAAATGAAAAGGGGAAACCGCCTTAGGCTGGTCTCCCCTCTTACTATTTATGGTTGCGATTGTTTTTTTACATCATGCCACCCATGCCGCCCATGCCCGGATTCATCGGAGGGGCGGGGTTTTCTTCTTTCTTTTCGGCAATTACGCACTCGGTAGTGAGGAACATGCCTGCTATTGAGGCGGCATTCTCCAAGGCTACGCGGGCTACTTTTGCAGGATCGATGACGCCGGTTTTGCAGAGGTTTTCGTAAACGTCTGTGCGGGCGTTGTATCCATAGTCGCCTTTGCCTTCTTTTACTTTCTGAACTACGACGGCACCTTCTTTGCCTGAATTGAAGACGATTTGGCGGAGCGGCTCTTCGATGGCACGCTTAACGATTTCGATACCGGTAGTTTCGTCTTCGTTTGCACCTTTCAGGCCTTCCAATGCGGCGATGGCACGGATGTAGGCTACGCCGCCACCAGGAACAGTGCCTTCTTCGACTGCTGCGCGGGTTGCGCTCAATGCGTCGTTTACGCGGTCTTTTTTCTCTTTCATTTCAACTTCAGAGGGAGCGCCGACGTAGAGAACAGCTACACCGCCGGATAATTTGGCCAAGCGCTCTTGCAGTTTCTCTTTGTCATAGTCAGAAGTCGTTGCTTCGATTTGTGCTTTAAGTTGGGTAATGCGTGCTTGGATTCCGCTTTTTTCGCCTGCGCCGTTGACGATGGTCGTATTGTCTTTGTTTACGACGACCTTTTCGGCTGTTCCCAGCATATCGACGGTGGCGTTCTCCAGTTTCAGGCCGGTTTCTTCGGATACGACTGTGCCGCCGGTAAGGATGGCGATGTCTTCAAGCATTGCTTTTCTGCGATCTCCGAAGCCTGGGGCTTTTACGGCACATATCTTCAATGAGCCGCGAAGACGGTTGACAACCAATGTGGCAAGGGCTTCGCTGTCGATGTCCTCGGCGATGATGAGTAAGGGACGGCCTGTCTGAACTGTTTGTTCAAGGATGGGGAGAAGCTCTTTCAGGACAGAAATCTTCTTGTCGTATATAAGGATGTAGGGATTCTCCAGGTTGGCTTCCATTTTTTCCGTGTCGGTTGCGAAGTAGGCGGAGATGTAGCCGCGGTCGAATTGCATTCCTTCTACTACATCGACGGTTGTTTCGATGCCTTTGGCTTCTTCTACTGTTATGACGCCTTCTTTTTTTACTTTCTGCATGGCTTCGGCTATCAGTTTGCCGATGCTTTCGTCGCCGTTAGCGGAAATCTTCGCTACGTTTTCGATTTTCTCCATGCTGTCGCCGACGGCTTCTGCCTGTTTTGCGATGCTTTCGACTACTTTAATGACGGCTTTGTCTATACCGCGTTTTAAATCCATTGGGTTGGCTCCGGCGGTGACGTTCTTCAGACCGACGCTGATGATTGACTGGGCAAGTACGGTGGCCGTAGTTGTTCCGTCGCCAGCGTTGTCGTTTGTCTTGGAGGCTACTTCGCGGACTAATTGTGCGCCCATGTTTTCGTAGGGGCAGGCCAAGTCGATTTCTTTTGCGACTGTGACACCGTCCTTAGTGATCTGGGGGGCGCCGAATTTCTTCTCTATGATTACGTTGCGTCCTTTGGGGCCGAGGGTGATTTTAACGGCATTCGCCAATTCATCTACGCCTTTTTTCAGCAGGTCGCGTGCTTCGATATTGAATTTAATTTCTTTTGCCATAATATATACCTTTATTAAAATTAGAAATTAGATAATAGCTAATATATCCGATTGCCTCATGATGAGGTATTTTTCCCCGTCAAGCTCGATCTCTGTTCCGGCATATTTGCCATACAGTACGCAGTTGCCTGTCTTGAGGATCATTTCTTCGTCTTTCGTGCCGTTGCCGACTGCGATGACTTCACCTTTCAGGGGTTTTTCCTTTGCCGAGTCTGGGATGATGATCCCGCTCACTGTTTTTTCTTCTGCTGCAGAGGGCTTGATTAATACCCGGTCTGCTAATGGTTTAATGTTCATACTTTAATATTCTTATTTTGTTTAATTGTTAATAACTAATTTGATTTCTTTTCCTGCTTATATGCGAATCTTGTGCCATTCGTTGAAACATGACAGCTTGGCGTATTTCATAGTGAAACACGCTACTTTTTGTCATGCCTGTTTGTCTAGTCCGGTGTCTGACTTGATTTGGGCTATTAGTGTATCGACGGTGTGAAGGGTTTGTTCGCCGCTTTGCATGTTCTTCAGGTTGATTTGGCCGTTGGAGGCGAGTTCGTTTTCACCGGCAAGGGCGACGTAAGAGATATTTTTCGCGTCGGCGTAGGATAGTTGCTTTTTTATTTTTACAGCGTCGGGGTATAGTTCGGCGCTTATGCCTGCTGAGCGGACGCGGGCGAGGATGGGGTAAAGCTGTGCGGCTTCAGAAGGGCCGAAGTTAACGAAAAGGAGGGTGGTCGTCTCCAGCGCTGCTGCCGGATACAGGTTCAGCTGGTTTAGAACGTCGAATATGCGATCGGCTCCGAAGGATATACCAACGCCTGATATGCCGGGAAGACCAAATACGCCCGTCAGGTTGTCATATCTTCCTCCGCCGACGATGCTGCCCATTTCGGCGTCAAGCGCTTTTGTTTCAAATATTGCGCCGGTGTAGTAATTAAGGCCGCGTGCCAGTGTGAGATCTACTTCCAGTTTTGAGCGGACGTCTGATTGCTTGAGCGTCGAAAGGATTGTCTCTGTTTCGGATATGCCCAGCAGGCCGACGGGGGAGGAGGCGAGGATGATTTTTAACTGTTCCAGCTTCTCTTCGTTTGTTCCGCTGAGCGAAATGATTGGTTGAAGGCTTTGTATCGCGGTTTCGGGAAGGCCTTTTGCGCGAAGCTCTTCATTTACGTTTTCAATGCCTGTTTTGTCCAGTTTGTCGATGGCGACGGTGATGTCCGTGATTTTGTCGGCTTCGCCTACGATTTCGGCTATGCCGCTCAGGATTTTCCGGTTGTTTAGTTTGATGCAGACGCGGACGCCAAGGCGGTGGAACACTTCGTCAATGATTTGTACGAGTTCGACTTCGTTGAGCAGAGAATCTGAACCGACAACGTCGGCGTCGCATTGGTAAAATTCTCTGTATCGGCCTTTTTGCGGACGGTCGGCACGCCAGACGGGCTGTATCTGGTAGCGCTTGAACGGAAAGGTTATCTCGTTGCGGTGCTGAACAACATAGCGGGCGAAGGGCACGGTCAGGTCGTAACGCAATCCTTTCTCACATATTTTTGTTGACAGCCGGGCTGCGCTATCTTGCAGGTCGGCAGTGGTTATGCCATTCATGAACTCGCCTGAATTGAGGATTTTGAACAGAAGCTTGTCGCCTTCCTCGCCATATTTTCCCATCAGTGTCGACAGGTTCTCCATGGCGGGGGTCTCAATCTGGCTGTATCCGTACAAATGAAAAACGTCGCGGACGACGTTGAATATATAGTTGCGCTTGGCTGTTTCGGCTGGCGAAAAGTCGCGGGTGCCTTTTGGAATGGAAGGTTTTTGCATGTATATATATAAATGTATAGTTTATAAACGGCGCAAAGGTACGGATATTTTCGGCGTTGCCTTGCCTGGGTTTGGCCTGGATGCGGTGGATTTCTGTCACGGCAACAGTTTCGTCTTTTTATCAGCTCCAGATTGCAGGTATTCGGTTCCGAGCGTTTCGTTTGATTCTCGGAGCATCGCGCTTGATTCTCGGAGAATCAACGTTGATTCTTTGAGAATCGACGGAGACTCTCGGAGAGTCAAGCGTGATTCTTGGAGAGTCACATTTGATGTTCTGAAGAGGTTTCGATATTTTGCGAGTGTTTTTGTTGAGTTAATGATAGTTTATTGTGATTTTCATAAAGTGGCGGGATATGCTTGGAAATTATTAAATTGTTCTCTGTTTTTGGAAGGAAATGTTCGGGGCATATTTGAAAAAAAACAGGATGGCGCCGGTCATAATTGCAGTGAGGAATTTGACTGTTTTTCGAGTTTGGCGGGCAATGACGGGGAAAAATAAATGTTTGTGCGAGGCGCTATTGCATGTTAATATAATTGTTGTATATTTGAAGCGTTTTGATATTAAGCGGGAAGAAATCTGTTCCTTTTTTTCCGGCAACATGAAAAAACTGATGATAAGACGTTCCAACTGCCTGTGATGAGATTCAAGAGTGTTACACCTTATTAGACACAATAAACGAGCCTAATGATACAGAACATACATATTGCGAGATTTTTCCCGCTGCCTCCGGGCAAAAACGGGAACAATTGCCGACCGGGGGAGAAGATTTTTCAGCCGGTGGGATATTATGCTTATGAACCGGATGGGCAGGGGCGAAGATGACTTGATTTTTTGCAATTACTAATGTTTTAAATTTTAATGATGTTTTTAATGAGTTGGTATTTATTTCTAACAAAAAGGTTTTATTTATGAGAAAGCATTTACTTCTATTATTTATTTTATTACTGATGCCATTTGCAGCTATGGCACAAAACCGTTCGGAGACGGATGCTATGGCTATTGCAAAATCCTTTCTGTCCAAGAAGGGAGGGCTTCTCAGAAGCTCTACGGGGCAAATGAATGATCTCCGCCTGGCTTATACGGCCAAGAGCCAACTTCGTTCAACGGCAGGGAATGTTTATTTCTATGTTTTTAACAGGGGAACTAACGATGGGTTTATCCTTGTTTCTGCCGACGGAAGGACGAAAGATATTTTGGGCTATGCGGATGAAGGGACGTTTGATTTTAACAAGCTGCCGGATAACTTCAAGTATTGGCTGGAGTTCTATGAAAGTGAGTTTGCTTCGCTGGATAATCCGCAGGCAGGAACGGCGTTAAGGTCAGGTGCACCACAGGATGGGCGAACGCAGATGAAAGAAGTCCCGACCGGGCCTTTTTCTCCGTATATAACCCCGCTTGTTAAAACAAGATGGAATCAGGATGCTCCGTATTGGAACAGTTGTCCAACGATAGGAGGAAAAAGCGCTTATACGGGTTGCGTGGCTACGGCTATGGCGCAAATCATGTATTTTCACAAGCATCCAGCGCAAGGAACGAGTTCGCACTCCTATACTCCTGCGAATGTGGGTTCGGCTGTGTCTGCAAACTTCGGAGCTACTACTTATCAATGGGATAATATGCTTGAGAGATATTCAGCCTCTGCAACTTCGGTGCAGCAACAGGCGGTTGCAACCTTGATGTTTCATTGTGGCGTTGCGGTGGATATGGATTATGGAACGGAGGATCATGGAGGGAGCGGCGCGTATTCCAACGATGTGCCTTCGGCTTTGGAAAATTATTTTGGCTATGATTCCGGAATGGCTTATTTGGACAGGCGTTATTATTCTTATTCCAATTGGGTCAATTTTGTTAAAGATGAATTGACGAAACACCGTCCGGTGTATTATAGCGGTTCCGGTTCCGGCGGAGGACATGCTTTTGTTTGTGATGGTTATAATGAAGAGGGCTTTTTCCATTTCAATTGGGGATGGGGTGGTTCTTCTGACGGCTACTTTGAATTATCAGCCTTGAATCCCAGTTCGCTGGGTATTGGCGGTGGTGCAGGGGGATATAATTCAGGACAGGCCATTATTACAGGTATTCAGCCTTCAGTCGGGGGTGTGTCTGCTGGCGCGTCAATTGGTTTTGCATCAGTCGCATCCAGCATAAGCAGTGGTACTCATAATATAAATACTGCACTTACTCTGACGTTGAGATCTGTGGTTAATATTGGTACTAAACCGTTTAATGGTTATTTTGGTTATGCGCTTTATCAGAATAATTCTTTGTATAGTTATTGGATTAAGGAGCAAGTGACAGAAGATGATGACCTTCTTCTTCCCGGATGGGGCTGGAATTCTTATTCTTGGAGCGACAAAAAGCTTCCGACCTCTTTACCGGATGGGGAATATACTATTGTTCCGGTTTATAGCCACAGTACGGATGAGAACACTCCTATTCCGATGCAAGGTCGAGAAGGAGGTGTCCACTACTTGAACGTAACCGTATCGTCAAGCGGACAGCAATTCACTATTGGTGAAGCTACTCCTAAAACTCCTTCATTAACAATAGCGGAACTTCAAACGGTTGCTCAGTTGTATCTGGGGAAAACTGCGTCATTTACTGCGAAGGTTACGAATAGTGGAACGGGTGATTATAATGCACAATTAAGACTTCGATTTGGTACTGTCGGTACAGTGACAGAGCCAGTGGTTATTCCTGTCGGGGCGACCAAGACTGTTGGTTTTTCCTTTACGATTCCAACAACCGTATCGACGGTGATAACACATGCGGTTCAGGTGCAGTATGATTCGTCATACGGCTTGACATCATCGCCGACTTATGTGAATTTGGGAGGTAGTATTGATGTTACTGTTAATGCTGCTCCTGCTGCTGCTTCGCTTTCGCTTGTATCAGGGCCGACTTTTGCGAATAGTAGCAGCGTGAATAAAGAGAATCCGCAAATGACTGTTTCGATTAATAATACAGGAGGGTTATTTGACGAGCAGCTTTTAGCTTTTGTATTCCCTTCTTCCGGAGGAACTTCGCTGACTTATTTTGGTCGGCAACAGGTTTTGATAGATAATAATGAGACTAAATCTGTGTTGTTCAATACTCCGATTGATTTGGAGCCAGGGGCTTATGGCGCTGCTGTTTATTTTTATAATCCTAGTGGTGGTTGGACTAAATTGGGCAACACTGTGCCATTCACTTTAGTTAATCCTCCATCTGACCCAGTTGCCCTCTCACTCGCTGCGGCAACCCCGATATACAACGGCTCGCCGCAAGCAGGATTTAATTTTACTAATCCGGGTGGAAATGTTGTTAATCTGACTGCTGGTACGGATTATACGGTGACTTATGTTGGAAGGAATCAAACAACTTATTCTTCTGCTACTCCGCCGACCAATGCGGGGGATTACAGGGCGACTGTCGCGTTGCAAAGCTCGCTTGCAGGATATATGTTGAGCCAGACGACTGTGGACTTTAGCATACAGCGCAGAACTTTGTCCGATGCAACGGTCGATCCGATTGCTGCGATTGTTTACAGCGGAAATCCACAGACGCCCGCTTCTATCACAGTTAAGATCGGTAGCACAACGCTAACAAACAACACCGACTACTCCTTTGCCGCGACAAACGGTGGCGTTAATGCTGGAACAGCGACGCTTACGATTACCGGGCAAGGGAATTACAAGGATACGAAAACGACTACTTATACGATAAGCAAACGTCAGCTGGCCTTTGCGAACGTTGCTGCTCAGGATAAAGTTTATGATGGCACGACAGCTGCCGGAATAACATCATCTTTGAACAATATTGTCGCTGGTGACGATGTATCTCTGAATTTCATTGCCTCGTTTGCCAATGCAAATGTTGGAACTGCCAAAGATGTAACGGTGCAGTCATTGGCGCTTGCCGGAATAAAGTCTACTAATTATTTGGCTCCGAATATTCCAACCGGTCTCTCCGCAAATATCACTGTGGCTTCTTATACATATAATATAACACAACCTATACAGGTCTTTGTCGGCTCTGCTATTTCTACCGTACAAATTCCTCTTCCGACAGGCGTTTCCATTAACGGAACTCCCGAAACGATTCAAGGTACGGGAGTGTGGTATTCGGATGCTGCTGCCAATACGCAGGTTGCTGCCGGCTATACATTTGCGGCTGTGGGAACTGCTACGTTATATTATAAGTTCACGGCTTCTGTTGGCAACTATAATGTAACGCCACAAATAATAAGTGTAGCCTTTAATGTTCTTAACGGTAATGGTCTGCCGCAATCAATATCTTTTGAGACGGCTTCGCCCATTAATAAAATATTCGGAGACCCGGTATTTACTAATGCAGCAAGGAATAATACGGTGGGGGGAAGTACCCAGTTTACTTATAGAAGTGAGGATACTAATATTGCGACCGTCAATGCAACTACCGGTGCGGTCTCTATCTTGAAAGTCGGAACAGTTCATATTTATGCCAAGGCAGCTGCTGTTGCCGGACAATTTGTGGAAACAGAGAGCAGTTACGTGTTAAACATTGCTTCAAGGGAGCTGACCTCCAATAATACGCAAGTACAGATTGCTGGTACATATATATATACAGGTGCTTCGCAATTGCCAACCGCAAACAATGTTCATGCAACAGTAACGCTCAACGGAGTTGCGACAGCATTAATCAATGCTGCCGATTATACATATTCGCTTACGGGGGGGGGGACTAATGCAGGGAACGCGATCGTTACAGTCTCCGGAACTGGGAATTATAGTGGAACTGTGACAGGTTCGTTCAATATTGCAAAACTCCAACTGACCGGGACTGCTACGGCTAGTACTAAAGTTTACGACGGAACAACCAGTGCCTCCGTTTCTATTTCATTATCTAATGTAATAGGTTCGGATGATGTGACTGCAACTGCCACAGGAACGTTTGCCTCGAAAGATGCAGGGACAGCTAAGCAAGTTGTGATTTCCAACGTTGTCCTCTCCGGCAATGCGAAGGATAATTATAGCGAGCCGGTTATCGCTTCGACAACAGCAAACATAACCACGGCAAATTATACTTATCCATTTACAATCGCGCAGCATACAGTAATTGATGGGGCTACGCTTTCTTCTGCCGTTGCCTCAATTGCTCCAGCTGGCGGCGAAGGAGTGAATACCATTACTGGTAACGGGAAAGAAATGGTCGCTGGAACATTGAAATGGTTTAGCGATGCAGGAAGGACGAATGAGGTTGGTGGAACTTATGCTTTCACGATAAGTTCGCCTCAAGTCACCTTGTATTGGAAGTTTACCGCCACCGACGGTAATTATACAACCACGCCCGTGACTGGACAAGTTATATTCGATGTACAAGACGGCCTTACACAGGATATATCTTTTCCGTCCGCAACTCTTGCTAAGGAATTTGGAACGGCGAACTTCTCGTTTGTTGCAATTAATTCAACAAGCAATGGTGGAGGCATAAATTACTTAACCAGTGATCCTGCTGTTGCAATTATTTCCAACGCTGGACTGGTTGAGATTAGAGGCGTGGGGACTACGACGCTCACGGCTGTTGCTGCTCAAGTTCCGGGATTTTTTGCGCGAACAGAGGCGTATTGCGTATTGACCGTAACGCCAAAGTCTATCGCTGATGCGGAAATAGACATTGCAGGAACGCTTACTTACAATGGGACGGCGCAAATGCCGGCTTCAGCGAATGTTGCTGTCAAACTGAATGGCGAAACATTGGTTTATTCTACGGATTATACCATTAACTCTGCAAATACGGGAACTGATGCAGGTGAATATGTCTTGACCATTACAGGAACGGGCAATTACAAAGATGATGCGACGCAAACGTTTACAATAGAACGAAAGCCGATAACGATAGACCTACCTTCAACACAAGTCGATTCAAAAACTTACGATAATACTACGGCTGCAACCGTATCTTCAGTAGGCTTTAATGCCTTGGAAGGCTCGCAGTCGCTGGTTATCAATACGGATTATTCCGTAGTTAGCGCAACTTTTGATGATGCAAATGCAGGAACGCACGATGTCGATGTCTCTATCAGTCTCTTTGCCAACGGCCCGACTGCAAGGAACTACTCATTGGCTAACGGAGCGTTCACAAAAACAGCCGCAATATCCAAAGCAACAACCACCGGCCTTACCCAACTTCTCGAAGTTAAAGCTGAGCTTGCGCAGGCGTATAACTTTGACCTGACAACTCTGTTACCGAGTGTGACGGGCGTATTGGGGAATGAGGACTATTCGGTTGTTTCGACAACTGATGTCGATAATATTATTGTTCCCGGCTCCACTATTAATGGAACGGCTGTGTTAAGTATCCCTGTGATCAGCGTTGAAGCCGGAAAGACGGCAACTATTGATGTGGAAGTCTCTAGCGATAATTACAATAACTTCATTTCGACCATAGAAGTGAAAACCATCGCTAAAACTCCCGTTACTATCTCCGGCCTGACCGTAAACAACAAAGTTTATGACGGACAGGATTATGCTTACTCCGGCACGCCGGTAATCGTAAATACTGTCGATGGCAGCGACGTAACGGGCATTACGCTTGATAAACTCTACGAAAGCGTCGCCCTTGGATACAGCAGTGCAGATGCTCCGCGCAATGCCGGTGATTATACGCTCAAACTGTCTGTGCCGACTGCCGACGCAACTTATTCGGGCAGCATCGTTTATAACTTCAGCATCGAGAAGAAACCGGTCAAGGTTAAGGCCAATGATGTGGCTGTTGAAGTTGGACAGCCTCAGCCGACTTATTCTTATACGATTGACGGGCAGGTTGGAATTGAGACGGTTCTCAACGGAACGCCTTCTCTGACAAGTCCGGATTACGTCGATGCTGCGGGCGTATATACGATTGTTCCCAGCCTTGCTGGCGTAACGACTACTGATAATTATGTGTTCGATACGCCGTCGACTGTCAATGGGACGCTAACTGTTGTCGCAGCAGGAGGACTTGTCACAGGGGTAACGCTTAATACGGGAAATCTGACACTTTACGTGGGCAATACCTCGAATTTGGTCGCGAATGTTCAACCGATAACCGCCAGCGACAGGACTGTTACCTGGACGTCATCCAATACGGCCATCGCAACTGTGACATCCGCCGGCCTCGTCAGGGGCATTGCTCCCGGAACAGCTACGATTACGGTAAGGACTAATGTCGGCGGATATACGGCAACATGTATTGTGATTGTCAGAGACGTTGAGCCGCAGGTTCTTTCCAGTGATGCCAGTCTCTATCGTTTGGCCATCGTTCCGGGGACTTTGACGCCTGATTTCTCGCCCGGAGAGAACAACTATTCCGCCAACGTCGGCAATAGTGCAGGAAGCGTCACCATCGAAGCCATCGCCAATCATTATGCGGCGACGGTAACGGGCGACGGGCTTCGTGCTCTGCAGGTTGGAGAGAATACGATTGACGTCATGGTTCGTGCTGAAGATGGAACGGAGAATATTTACCGCATTGTCATTACACGCTCCACGGGTGTTGGTACAGAGGATGTCGCCGGCAAGCTGAACATCTATTTCGACCCGGCTTACGCGACGTTATTCGTGGAATCGGACGCAACGGTTAAAAAGATTGCCGTCTATGACCTTATCGGCAGATTTCAGCTTTCCGAAGCGCCGAATGTAGCAGGTGTCCTCTCGGTTCCTATCGCGAACCTTGGCAGGGGGGTATATCTCCTTAGAATTGAAACGGCGCAGGGAACGACAACGCTTAAGTTCGTAAAGAAATTTTAGTTTTGATTTTATAATTATTTATTCTTTGATAGAAGGCGTGGGGGGATTTTCCTCCCCCTCTTCTATTAATTAGAATAAGCATTGGAAAGTCAACAGAAAAAATAAGTGCAGACGGCTTGTATTTCATTTTTATTATATTTTCATCAGGGAGGCGGGGTTCGCCCCGTCTCTTTTTTAGCGAACGCTTTTTTAGATTTTTCAGACTGTCGAGCGTGATTCTTTGAGCCAAGTTTTTAGCAAATGCTTCGTTTCTGGTGTGCAGAGAGCTATACGGAAATGATTTGCTCTAAAATCATGTCCGGCAAGCGGCTGCATGGCTGTTTGAAGCTATGGCTGGGGCGGATGAGTGGCCTTGTCCCCTGATTTCCTTTCCCGCTGTTTTCAATAGACTGTCTTTATTGCGGAAGCGACCGAACTGGCCGTTTCTGCTATCTTTTTCTTTGGGCCTTCTTATGATTTTAAGGAAAATAACCGGAATACGGTGATTAAATGAATATATGCGGTTTTGAATACTGTCTTTTAATCTGTTAAATGATTGTATATAATTAATTATAATATGTTTTAATCGGTTAAAACAGTATTTGTATATATATATGATATGTTTCAACTAATTAAAAATGTATTTGTTAATCTGTATATAGATATTTAACAGGTTAAATGACTATATAATTGTTTTCATAATATGTTTTTATTCTTTAAAAGTATTAATCTCTATTTTCATTATGTCTTTTAATCTGAAGAATGAGTGTTTTTTATTTTACAAAATATAGTTTAATTACCGGAATCGCTTCACGAATGGCAAATTTTGAGGAAGCATGTGCCCAAATCCTTTCCGGACTGGGGCGTTGAGGGAATTATGCAGCATGATGTTTTGAATTTGTCGGCGATGGAGCAGAGGCGCTTTGGTTATGGGCTGAACGGTCTTTTGCTTTAATGTGGATGTTCAAGGATCTTTTTGGTTTATCAGGGCATCATGCGTGCGGTGCGGAAGGGTAGGGGAGATTCGGGTGATTTTGAGCGATGCGCGGGCAGGCGAACATTGGGCGTAGAGCATTTGGCGTGAACTCGCGAGTGGGCGGCCAGTCTTCAAAATGCAGGGGGCATTTCATTAAGCACAGGCTTGCTTTTTTGCCTGACGAGGACGGTTCGTGTTGATTCCCGCGAGTTGAAAGTGTGATAGTTTTCTTATCTTTGCAGCCTAATTTTCCACTTATGACAGATAAAGCAAATAAACGTAACAGGCAATCTTTCTGGCGTCGCATACGGTTCAAATACAAATTATCTTTTTTTAATGAGGGAACACTTGAGGAAGTCTGGTCTTTCCGTCTTTCACAGCTGTCTGCTTTTGCCGTATTGCTGGCGTTTGCTCTTTTGCTTGTTGCGTTTACGGCGTTTATAATCATCAAGACTCCCATGAAAAATTACTTGCCGGGATATTTGGATGTGGAGATCCGAAAGGGAATTATTGAGAATGCGCTGAGGGCGGATTCGCTTGAGAATATTATTTATCTGCAAGGGAAATATCTGGATAATTTTACGGCTATACTGACCGGCACGATGCCGATCGATTCTGTTTTGCCTTTCGATTCAATGGCTATTATCGGAGCGGATTACGATATTCCTCGCAGCAGGAAGGAAGAGGAATTTGTCAAGGATTTTGAGGAAGCGGAGAAATATAATCTGATGTCTATCTCGCAAAATCCGGCTAAACAGGAGATGGCTTTCTTCTACAAGCCGGCGAATGGGGTTGTTTCTGCGGCGTATGATGCCGGCATTGGGCATTATGGTGTTGACCTGGTTGCCGCTCCGAGGGAAAGCGTAATGGCAACGCTTGACGGGACGGTTATTTATACCGGCTATGACCCGCATTTCGGTAATATCATGGCGTTGCAGCACAGGAATGGTTTTGTTTCTATTTACAAGCATAATGAATTGCTGTTGAAGCGGACAGGTGATAATGTTGTTGCGGGAGAGGCGATTGCACTGGTTGGAAATACGGGTGCTTTGTCCACGGGGCCGCATTTGCATTTTGAATTATGGCTCAAGGGGAATCCCGTTAACCCTGAAGAATACATATCTTTTTGATGAAACAGAGTTTGGCTATTTTGGGTTCGACCGGCTCCATCGGAACGCAAACGCTTGATGTTGTCGCCGAGCAGAGGGATTTATATGACGTGTATGCGCTTACAGCTAATGAGCAGGTTGATTTGCTTGCACAGCAGGCGCGAATGTTTCTGCCTGAAGTTGTCGTTATTGCGAACGAGCGGAAGTATAAGGCGTTGTCCGAGGCGTTGGCAGATTTGCCGATTAAGGTTTGGGCGGGCGCGGAGGCTATTGCGCAGGTGGCGGAGGCTGGGCCGGTGGATACGGTTGTGGCTGCCATGGTTGGATATGCGGGGCTTGCTCCGGTTATTGCCGCTATTAAGAAGGGAAAGGCGATTGCATTGGCGAATAAGGAAACGCTGGTGGTTGCTGGTGAGCTTATTTCTGCATTGGCGGATGAATACAAGGCAAAGATTTTGCCTGTTGATTCGGAACATTCTGCCATCTTTCAGTGTTTGGCAGGGAATTGGGGACAAAAGGTTGAAAAGATATGGCTGACGGCTTCAGGCGGTCCGTTTCGTACTTATTCTCGCGAGGCGTTGGCAAAGGTGACGAAGGAGGAGGCTTTGCGACATCCGAATTGGAATATGGGGGCGAAGATCACGATTGATTCAGCGTCGATGATGAACAAGGGCTTTGAGATGATTGAGGCTAAATGGCTCTTCAGGATTAGTCCGGAAAGGATTCAAGTTCTGGTGCATCCGCAGTCGGTAATTCATTCTATGGTGGAGTTTATCGACGGGGCGATAATTGCGCAATTGGGTGCGCCGGACATGAGGATGCCGATAAGTTATGCGCTTTCTTTCCCGACGAGGATAAAGAATAATGCGGCGAAGCTGGATTTTGCACAGTATGCGACGTTGACTTTTGAGCAACCTGACATGGAAAAGTTTCACAATTTGTCGCTGGCTTATGAGGCAGTCAACAGAGGAGGAAATATGCCGTGCATATTGAATGCGGCGAACGAGGTGGCGGTGGATGCTTTCCTGCATGACAGGGCAGGTTTTCTTCAGATGAGCGAGGTTATTGAGCATACGATGCAGCGGACGAGCTTCGTCTCTACTCCGCGACATGGAGATTATACGGCTACCGATGCCGAGGCGCGGAGGATAGCTTGGGAGAAGATTGATTTACTTAACAAATGATAAATGATGGAAACATTTCTGATAAAGGCCTTACAGCTTATAGCTAGCTTGTCAATTCTGGTGCTTGTTCATGAGTTTGGGCATTTTCTTTTTGCGAGAGTTTTTAAAGTGAGGGTGGAGAAGTTTTATCTGTTCTTTGATCCGTGGTTCGCCCTGTTTCGCTTCAGACCTCGCAGCAGTGAGACTGAGTATGGTATCGGTTGGCTTCCCTTAGGGGGGTATTGCAAAATTGCGGGTATGATAGACGAGAGTATGGATAAGGAGCAGATGGCGCAACCTCCGCAACCGTATGAGTTCAGGTCTAAGTCATCGGGGGCGAGGTTTTTGATTATGGCTGGCGGCGTGATGTTTAACTTCCTGCTGGCGTTGTTTATTTATTCTATGGTTTTGTTCACATGGGGTGATACTTATATTCCTTTAAAGAATGTAAAAATGGGGATGGATTATAGTGAGACATTCCTTAATATAGGGTTTAAGGATGGAGATATTCTGCTTCGCGCTGATGATAAGGATTTGGAAAGGTTTGGAGTGGACGCTCTTCGTTCGATTATTGCTTCAAAGGTGGTAACAGTATCTCGCAACGGCTTGGAAGTGCAGATCTCTATTCCGGATGATTTGATGCAGCGTTTGATGAGAGACAAGAAAGGCTTCGCATCTGAGCGGATCCCGGCAATTGTAAAGGAATTGCCTTCTTCCGATACGCCTGCTGCTTTAGCGGGTATGCAAGCGGGGGATACTATTTTGGCGATAGATGATGTGCCGGCAGTTTCTGTTTATGAATTGCGTTCGCTGCTTGAATTGCGCAAATCGAAGCCGATAGTAGTAACTGTGAATCGGCGCGGGAGCATACATTCGCTGCAACTGACGACGGATACGGCTGGATATATGGGTATTCTTCTTGTGACGGATCCGATGCAGGTGTATCAGACGACGAGAATATCGTATGACTTTTTGTCCTCTTTTCCTGCAGGAATCAAATTGGGCGTGAAGACGCTGAAGGGATATGTTGGCGAAATGAAATATGTCTTTACGAAAGAGGGAGTATCTAATCTTGGAGGCTTTGGAGCCATCGGCAATCTTTTTCCGTCAACATGGGATTGGCACGCTTTCTGGGAGAAAACTGCATTCCTGTCCATCATCCTAGCATTTATGAACATACTGCCTATCCCGGCATTAGACGGTGGGCATATTATGTTTCTGCTTTACGAGGTAATCACCAGGCGGAAGCCGAGCGATAAATTTCTTGAGTATGCACAGATAACGGGAATGCTTATCTTGTTCGGACTGCTGATTTATGCGAATGGGAATGATTTCTTCCGTTTCTTGTTTAAGTAAGTAGAATCACGTGAGGAGTTCGTCAAGGTATGCAAGAGTTTGAGGGATATGTTGGCGTCAGGCTTTGGGAGGGGCAGTTGATAAATGACTTGCTGTTCTTGCTATTGTTGGGTTTGCTTATTCTTTTTTCTGTTGTTTTCCGTAAGAATTACCGGTTGTTTGGAAAAATGCTTCGTGATGTGGCGCATGTGAGAGACCGGTTGAGCATATTTGAAGATGCAAGCGGGAATGAGAAGGCGTTTCGCCGCTTCATGGTATTTCAGAGTCTGTTCTTATGCTCGCTCTTCATGTTTCTTTGGGGGCGCAATATGGATTACATTAATTATTCAGATTTAGAACATAATCTGAATATAATAACTCTGATATTCGGCATATTGTTGCTTTTTTATTTGTTTAAACAGGCATTATACGTTGTTGTTGGCGTTGTGTTTATAACAGCCGAACAGTTCAGACAATGGCGTATCGGTTATTCGGCAGCGATAGGATTATGGGGAGCGTTACTTTATGTTCCTGTTTTATGGATGTCCTTTATAGGAACACAGGAAAGGACTCCTTTTATAATGTTTGTTGCGTTATTTATCCTTTGCCGGTTAATTATTATTTATAAAAGTCTCCGTATATTTAATCTCAACAGGATTGGGGTGCTATATATTTTTTTGTATCTTTGTGCTCTGGAAACACTCCCCCTTTTCTTTTTATATGAAGGAATAAAGTATTTGTATAATTTTATTGATGAGTTGGCTTTATGGCATTAAATGTAAAGAAGTTGTTGGTGTCACAACCTAAACCCGATGAAAAGTCCCCCTACTTCAGCATCGCCGAGAAATACGGTGTAGAAATAGATTTCAGACCTTTTATTAAAGTTGAACCCTTATCAGCAAAAGAGTTTAGACAGCAGCGTATTTCAATTCTTGATTATTCTGCAGTTGTGTTTACAGCCCGAATGGCAATCGAACACTTTTTTGATTTATGTAAAGACTTGAGAGTGGCGATCCCTGAAACGATGAAATATTTTTGTACTACCGATTCGATCGCCAATTATTTGCAGAAATATATTGTTTACAGGAAGCGTAAAATCTTTTTTTGCCTTTCAGGAAAGATGGATGATTTGGCGGGGATTATTGCAAAACACCCTAAGGAGAACTATTTAATTCCCGTTTCGGATACACATAAAAATGATTTGTTTGACTTGTTGGAAACACGCAAAATTAGATACAGTAAAGCAGTAATGTTCAGAACAGTGAGCAATGATTTTGAGAAAGATGAAATATTCGATTATGATATGCTGTTATTCTTTAGTCCTCAAGGCATAACTTCGCTGTTGAAAAACTTTCCCGACTTCAAACAAGACGATATAAAAATCGGATGCTTCGGCCCTGCAACCGCTAAAGCAATTAAAGACGCAGGCTTGAGGCTGGATATTGAAGCGCCTACGGAAGACGCGCCCTCTATGCCCGCAGCTTTGGAGCTTTATTTTAAACAAGAATTAGCTAACGAAAATCACGATGAATAATGAACATGCCGCTAATACGCTATGTAAAAAAGAACGGCTGTCATTAAAAAATAAAATCAATTTACTGTACGAACATGGTCACTCTTTTGTCGCTTTTCCGCTTAGAATAACCTATTTGACAGAACCAAATAACGGACATTCAGGCGTAAGTTTGATGCTATGCGTCCCCAAGAAAAAGATTCGCAAAGCAGTTAATCGAAACTATATTAAACGACAAATGAGAGAAGCTTTTCGCGTCCGCAAGCACAATTTAATTGCGGAAATGATAAGGCGCGAACACACGCTTCTTCTTTCAGTTCTCTACTTGGACAAAGCCGCAAATCCTTTCCGAAATATGGAAATCGCAATGGATAAAGCAATGACCATTCTCCTCAATAAAGTATAATATGATTAAACGCTTTTTCTCTGTTATACTATTATCATTGATTTATTTTTATCGTTATTGCATCTCGCCTCTTATCCCGCCCTCATGCAGGTTCACGCCAACTTGTTCCGAATATGCCATACAGGCCATAAAAAAACATGGCCCTCGAAAAGGAACTTGCCTGACATTAAAGCGGATATTACGCTGTAACCCATGGGGGAGCTGCGGCTTCGATCCTGTTCCCTGATTACATTATTGTTCCCAAGCAGCTTTGTCATAGTGCCTCCTGTATACGCCCGATGCTTAAAAAGGAGCAACTTCGCTTGACGGTTGCGGCGCAGTCCGTTCTCCGAGAATGTGTAACGGTCGCGGTTGTCGGCAATAAAAACATGCAGACGAAAAGTTTCGCAGGAAATATTCGTCCGAATACTTGGAACGCTACGTCTCGTCAATGTCGGCAATCATACGTCGCGGGCACAATTATCCAAGTGTGGCGGAGGGCGTCCTGCCTGTTCTGACAGGCTGCAGCCGACACTACGGTTTAATGTTCTCGCTTGTTCGAGAAGAAACAGCCCAACGGTTCGGTTGAAGTTTCTCTGCTTGCCGGATAAATAGTTGTCGATGGCTCGATTGGAGTTTCCCGTCGTGTCTGATGGAAGCTATCCAACAGCTTAGTCTTATTTTTCCACTTCGCCTGACAGGGTCGTTGGCAACTGTTCAGCTGTGAGTTGGCGACTGCTCAGTCGTGAGTTGCCGACAGTTCAGTCGTTGGTTGCCGACTGTTCAGTCGTGAGTTGGCGACTGCTCAGTCGTTGGTTGCCGACAGTTCAGTCGTTGGTTGCCGACTGTTCAGTCGTGAGTTGGCGACTGTTCAGTCGTAGGTTGGCGACAGTTCAGTCGTGGGTTGCCGACTGCTCAGTCGTGAGTTGCCGACTGCTCAGTCGTAGGTTGGCGACAGTTCAGTCGTGAGTTGCCGACTGCTCAGTCGTGGGAGGGTGATTGGGGCAGGGATGGTTTGTTGAACTGGGTGGTTGGCGCGTTTAATATTGATTTGTGTGTATGGCTAATATTGATTGATTGGAGGATTAATATTTGTCGGTATTAATGTGTAATTCTGAATGGATTGCATGTATTATTTTGGGCGGCGCGAGTGATGAAACTTTGCAGTATTATGATATAATATTGCAGGAAATGTCGGGAGGATACTGTTCGGGATTCTGGCTGGTAATTATTCGTTATTCGGAGGGAATAATTAGTGATAAACATGTTGCTAAATGTTCATCATCTTTTCATTTATTTATGTGTTATAAACGGGTGCATTTGGATGTGGATGAAACAGATTGTATCTTTGTCGGGGAGTTAATTCCTGGTGTGTCTTTCCTGATTTAAAATATAATTAAACAATCATATAAAAAGCATCTATGACAATACGTATATTATTATTTGTGCTATGCTTTTCGAGCATATTTTGTTGCGCTTCTGCTCAATTTCCGACGCGGCTTACAACTGATTTAATTGAGCATACTGACCGTATTTTTATTGACGGATACCCGACTAATCTTTCCTTAAATGAGCTGTCAACTGCCGTTGAAAAATGCAGGATGGCACGTATTCGTAGCCCTAAACCGATGCTTGGCTGGGTCGTAAACAGCGATAAAAACAATACGTTGCAAACGGCTTATCGCATCCTTGTCGCTTCATCGCCGACGTTGCTTGCGCAGGACAATGCGGACATGTGGGACAGTGGGCGAACGCCGGGTTCAAACTCGGTTGCCGTGCAGTATGAAGGTAAACCTTTGCATGTTTCTTCTGCTTATTTCTGGAAGGTTAAAGTATGGAATAACAGGGGGGAGGAAAGTCCTTTTTCGGCCATTCGCGCTTTCTTTACTCATGATGAATTTGATGGGAAAACCGGCGAATATCCATTGCAAATAACGGATGAATATCCGGTCGGAATCAAGGTGTTAAATGAGCGTCATTATTTGCTGGATTTTGGCAGGGATGCGTTCGGGCGACTGAGGCTTACATTGACGTCGGCGGGGGAGAATGATACGGCGACAGTTCGCCTTGGCGAGGCCGTTAAAGACGGGAAGATCAATCGCAGTCCGGGGGCTACAATCCGCTATGCCGAGTACCGTTTGCCGCTGCAATCGGGCACGCATACATATATTATAAAGATTCGTCCGGACAGCCGGAATACGGACACGCGGGCGAACGAGAGCGCTGTCTTGCCAATACTTATGCCGGATTATACAGGCGAGGTGTTGCCTTTTCGCTATTGCGAACTTGAGAATTGCGATGTGGTTGCGTCGCAAGTTGTTCGACAGACGGTGCATTATCCGTTTGACAATAATGCCGCAACGTTCAACTCTTCCGATAGTGTATTGAACAGTGTTTGGGAGATGTGTAAATATTCGGTCAGGGCGACATCCTTTGCGGGCTTGTATATCGACGGTGATCGCGAGCGTATTCCATACGAAGCTGATGCGTTGATTAACCAGCTATGCCACTATGTTGCGGACCGGGAGTTTACTATCGCTCGCCGCAGTCATGAGTATCTGATTGAGCATCCGACGTGGCCGACGGAGTGGATTATGCAATCTGTAATTATGGCATGGAACGACTTTCTTTATACCGGCAACAGCGCGTCGCTACGGTGTTTCTATGATGATCTGAAGGCTAAATGCTTTACTGATTTGAGGGAGAAGAATGGCCTGATCAGCACAAAGACCGGCAGGCTGACGCCGGCTGTACTTGCGGCTGTGCACTTCAAGGGAAAGAACATGAGGGACATTGTCGACTGGCCGCAGAGCGAGATGGATGGCTTTGTTCATTCGACGTATAATGCGGTCGTGAATGCGTATCATTATCAGTCGCTTTGCCTCCTTTCAAAAATAGCGGATGCGATTGGCTACCAGCGGGATAAGGAGGATTTTGCCAGGCAGGCTGCGCAGATGAAGATTGACTTTAACCGGGCTTTCTTTGATGCAGAGATGGGGTATTACAAGGATGGGGCAGATGGGGATCGACATTTTTCTTTGCACGCTAATATGTTCGCTCTGGCTTTCAATCTTGTTCCTGAAAAGAATGTAAAGACAGTAGAGGGATTTGTTCGTTCGAGGGGCATGGCCTGCAGTGTTTATGGCTCGCAATTTCTTGGTGATGCCGTATATAATGCGGGCGATGGGGAGTATGGGTTGAAGCTTCTCGCATCGACGGGGGAGCGCAGCTGGTACAATATGATTCGTGCCGGCTCGACGATTGCGATGGAGGCGTGGGATAATAAATATAAGCCTAATCAGGATTGGAATCATATTTGGGGCGCGGCGGCCTTGAATATTATTGCTCGAAAGCTGATGGGGATAGAGCCGATTGAGCCTGGTTTTGCGCGAATACGTATCAAGCCGCAGCCTGGTTCTCTCCGTCAGGCGGAAATTAAAATGCCGAGTATTCGGGGCGATATATGTGTATCGTTCAATAATTCTCCGGACGGTATTTTTACTTTAGATGTTAATATTCCGGCTAATTCCGTGGCTGAAATATGGTTGCCTAAAGTGAAGGATAAATATAGTCTTACGGTTGATAATCTTCCGCATAAAGGGACACCGACTGCTGGCTTTATCAAGGTTGAAACAGGGTCGGGGAGGCATGTTTTTTCTATTAGATAATGATGGTTATTTGTTTTATTGGATGAGTTATTTGAGGGAGTTATTGGGGATGGTTGTTGAGGGGGCGTTTTCTTGGTGATGCGGGTTATATAATGTTGATGGAATATTGGTTTAATGAGGGAGGGGGGCAGATTGTTTCTTTCAATTATTGTGCTTGTTTCAGTTTGTTTTTTTCATGCTTAAATACAGGGGAGTATTTGTTTTTCTGCTTTGATATTCCGGTTGGCCGGCGGATATGACTGGAATATGGTTGCAGGCGGGTCAGGTTATGGTCTTGCCGAATGGGGTCAGGGCGAGGGCGGCCAGTTTAATGTGCTGTATCCCGAAGGGGATGCCGATGATGGTGATGCAGAAAAAGAGACCGAAGCACAGGTGCGAAAGGCATATCCACAGTCCGCCGCAGAGGATCCATATGACGTTCATGATGAGTGATAAACAGCCTGTGAGGGTGTTGCCGCTATCCGTAATGGTTGTCCCGAATGGCCACAGGGCGACGCGGGCTAGCTTGAGTGTTTGAAGCCCGAATGGGATGCCGATGATTGTTATTATGAGGAGGATGCTTGCGACGATGTATTCCAGCGCTATGAGTATTCCGCCGAAAATTAACCAAACGATATTGCCTAAAAAGGAAAACATGACTGTATAATTAGTTGTTTTTAGATGTTTATATTGATTATGTTAACGCTTATTGTGGTTCTTGCGTTTTTCAATTCAGTAAAGCGACCGTGTGACAGGCAACCAAGGCGGCTGTTTCCGTGCGTAATCGACAGTCGCCCAGAGATACGGGATGGAATCCATGTGCAACGGCGAGGTCTATTTCTTCGGGGGAAAAGTCGCCTTCAGGGCCGATGAGGACGAGGGTGTCTGTGCCTGGAGTGCAGGCTTCTTTCAATAATGTTTTCTCGCCTTCGGCGCAGTGCGCAATGTATTTCTGACTGGCGAATGTGCGGGAGGCGAAGATGGCAAAGTCTTCCGGCGGAGTTAGTTCGGGGAGGGTTGCCTTTTGCGATTGTTTCATTGCGCTGATGATGATTTTTTCTATCCTGGATGTCTTTAATTCGCGGCGTTCGGAGCGGCGGCAGATGAGGAAGCTTATTGCGTCTATGCCGATTTCCGTTGCTTTCTCGCAGAACCATTCTGTCCGCTCCATGTTTTTGGTTGGAGCAAGGGCGATGTGGATGCGGGCGGAGCGCAGGGGGGAGGGCGTCTGGCGTTCGAGGATATTGACCTCGCAGCGTTTGCCGGAGGTGCGGCTTATGACGGCTTTGTAGATGCTGCCTTTTCCGTCTGTCAGGATGATTTCCGAGCCTTCATGCAAACGGAGGACGCGCATTGCGTGCAGGGATTCTTCTTCTGGTAATTCGAGACTGGTAAGGATGTCGGGGGCGTAAAACATGGCGATGGATGGGTTTAACTGCTGGGGCGTTGGGATCTGTTAAGCTGTCGGACTATGCGGGTCTTTCAGACTGGCTATATTCAGTTGAGGAAGCAGCCGACAATTGTTGCTGACATCAAGGAGACTAGCGTGCCGCCTATCATTGCCGGAAAACCGAAGCGGATAATCATCTCCTTCTTGTTGGGGGCAAGAACACTGATGCCGCCTAATAATATGCCGACGGAGGAGATGTTCGCAAAACCGCATAATATATAGGTGGACATGATGATGGATTTCTGACTGATGAACACGCCGGCTTCTTTCCATTCTTCAAGGGTGGAGTAGGCGACGAACTCGTTTAATATTGTCTTCTGTCCCAACAATGATCCTACGGCAACCAAATCGCTTGCCGGAATACCGAAGAGCCACATGAATGGAGCAAGAATGATACCGGCAATGAACTGGAATGTCAAGCCGTCGGATTTTCCGCCAGTGGCCTCGGTGATCAATTGGTTCAGACCGCTATAATGTCCGATAATATCCTTTGCGACATAGTTCACCAGGGCGACCAGCGCAATGAAAACCAGCAGCATGGCGGCTATGTTGACCAGTAGTTTTACGCCTGTCGCGGTGCCGGATGCCAGCGCTCCCAATGGACTGTTGTGTTCGCTCTCTTTTTCGGGGATGATGGCGGTATCGTCTGTCATTTCTGTCTGTGGGCATAGCATTTTGGCTATCACTATGGAACCGGGCGCTGCCATGACGGAGGCGGACAGGAGGTGCTTGGCGAAGAGTATCTTCTCTGCGGGGCTGTCGCCGCCAAGCATGGCAATATATGTGCCCATGACCGAGCCGGCAATAGTGCCCATTCCGGCAACCATAACCAGGAACAGCTCCGAACGATTCATTGATGGCAAATAGTTCTTTATCAATACTGGCGATTCTGTCATGCCCATGAATATGTTTCCTGCCGATACGAGGCCTTCCGCACCGGAAATGTTCATTGTCTTGCGTAGCACCCAGGCTATCCCGCCTACCAGCTTTTGGATGATGCCCCAATAGTAGAGAAGGGATACCAGAGCGGAAAAGAATATCACAATAGGCAGGGAGTGAAGCAAAAAACTGAATCCGTTGGCCTTGCTTGCGTATGGGCCAAGGAGGAACATGAGGCCTTCGCCGGTAAACTCCAGCAGCTTCACAAATGCTGCGCCGCTCCATTCAAACAGCTTTCCTGCAACAGGCACAAAAAGTATGGTTGTCGCAAGCAGAATCTGCAGGAATAATCCGCCGCCGACCAGTTTCCAGTCTATCTTCTTACGGTTATAACTTAGTGACCAGCAAAGGCCGAGTATGAAGGTTATGCCTAATACTCCACGGCTGAGAGAAAGTATGCTTATTTCGGTTGATTCGTTCATAAAGTATCAGCTCCCGGTTTAGTTGGAGCTGTTACGCTCCGACCGACGCTGAAGCTCGTCGCGGTATTGTTTCGCAAGCTCGTAATTCTCGTCGCGGATAGCCTTGGCCATATAACTGTTGAGAGTCTCGTTGTCCAGCTTGCTCAGTACATAGCTGCGCTGAGTGTCGTCCTTGAGATATTCCGGATTTACTGTTGACAAGTCCTCCTCCGCGTCTTCTTCATCCTCAAATTCAAATTCCTCATCATCGTCGTCTATCTCGTCCATTGCTACGCCACATTCTTTCAGTATCTGGGCGCTGACGAATATGTCGCAACCCGCACGGAGCGCAAGGGCGACTGCGTCGGATGTACGTGCGTCAACCCTGACATCCCGACCGTCCTTGGCGCTCAACAACAGCTCGGCAAAGAATACTCCTTCTTTACATTTATATATATATACTTCCCGAAGTGTGACGTTGAATGTCTTTATCAGTGTCACCATCAGGTCGTGCGATAACGGGCGAGGGGCCCGGATGGATTCGTGAGCAATCAGGATAGATTGCGCTTCGGCCATGCCTATGATAATCGGAAGTTTCATATTGCTGTCTTCTTCGGCCAACACCAGCGTGTAGGCTCCGGCCTGCGTCTGTGTATCAGTCAATCCTTGCACTGTTAATTTTATCTTCGTGTCCACGATTTTGTCTTTTATTTTTATTGATGGCAAAAATACGGCTTTTTCCGGACTTTATAATTCATCGGAAAGCCGCAACATGGTTTTCTGCCTAATGTGAAACCGAATCTGCCGGTCGAGGATGTGCCTAAGAATGAAGCAAAGGGGATTGTGGGGATTATGTTGTTTGCCAACGAAATTGTTTCCGGAAAATGGAACATAAATGATATTGCCTGCCATGTTTGTCCGTGTTGAGCCGGATAAAATTCACATCTGTTTACTGTTGATACAAAGGCGCTTCATGCTTAAAACATACTATCCTGCATGGATGCCCCATGTGCTTCGTTGCCGGATCATATTGTCCTACAATGTGGGACAATATGATCCAAGCCTTAAACATATTGTCCCACCATGGGGGATGGTATGATCTGCCTTCAAAACATATCGTTCCTCCTTGGGGGACACCATGATCTGCCGCAAAAACATATCTTCCCACCTTGTGGGACAGTATGATCCTGTCCCGGATCATGCCCTCCTCCCTGGTAGACTGATACGATCCGTCAACGAATCATATTTTCCTCCCTGGTGGACTAATGTGTTCCGGTTCAAGATCGGGTTTTCCACCTGTGGGGACGATGGTAATTCGCCAAAAAATGAGCTTTTCCCTTATGCGCTGCCTTAATGATTGCATCTCCGGTCATGGTGTAATATAATAAAGGATGATGCGAAAAAAGTCAAATATGGATGAGTACTGGCCGTAAAAACATTTGCTTATTCTGCTAATATTATTGGAGGAGGATTTAATTTTATGTAATGCGCATCATTTTGGCTGTTAGCTTGTTGAGGCTCTTTATTGAATTGGAAATGATGATTGTTGAAATATATTGGGGAAAGATTTGCTTTTGACAAAAAAAACATACATTTGTGAGCAAAATAAACGAATGTTTTTGTTTACAATGACAGGCTGATGTAATATGTGAAACTGAGGATTTACTAATTTAAAAATCAATATTGTATGAAAAAGCAATCAAGAAGAAGAACAAAAAAAAGTCTTATCCGAATGGTGTTCATTGGGGTAATGTGTTCCTTGATGACGACGTTGAGTTTCGCGCAAACGAAGACCGTCACGGGAACGGTAATTGACAAATTAACTGGGGATGCTATTATTGGTGCTAGTGTAATGGTCGTTGGGACAACGCAAGGAGTTGTGACGGACATTGATGGGCGCTTTTCGCTTGCTGTCCCTTCTAATGCTGTTTTAGCAGTCTCTTACGTTGGGTATGCCGCTCAACGTGTGACGACCGGCAACCAAACTTCGTTTACTGTCCAAATGAGCGAGGACGAAACGAGGCTGGACGAGGTTGTTGTCGTCGGTTACGGAACGCAGAAAAAAGCCACATTGACCGGCTCGGTTGTTGCTGTTAACAATGCCGAGATCACGGTTACGAAAAATGAGAATGTTGTGAATATGCTTACCGGTAAGCTGCCGGGGGTGCGTATCTCGCAGCGTAGCAGTGCTCCGGGCGATTATGATACACGAATCGACATCCGGGGTATGGGCGACAAGGATACAAATCCGCTGTTCGTCATTGATGGGATTCCACGTGATAAGGATTATTTCTCACGGATGGATGCGGAGGAAATAGAGAATGTCTCGGTGCTAAAAGATGGTGCTGCTGCTATATATGGTCTTCGAGCCGGGAATGGGGTTATCCTCGTTACGACTAAAAGCGGTACGGCGCAGGATGGGAAAGTGGATATTACTTATTCAGGCAATTACACCTTGCAGTCGTTTCTTTATGTGCCTAAGGGAGTGAGCGCTTCTGAATACATGACGCTGCGGAATGAACAGATTTGGCAGAACTTTAATGACAACTATCTCGTTCGTCAGAATCCGAAATTCACGCAGGAGGAGATTCAGCCTTATCTTGACGGTAAGGCTTCCTATGATTGGATGGATGCCGTCTTTAAGACTGTGACGCCTCAACAGCAGCATAACCTTAGTCTTGACGGAGGGAATAATCGCTTGCGCTATTATGTAAATCTGGGCTACTCCAAGCAGGAGGGTTCTTACAAGAGTGACGATTATTATGCCGACCGTTGGAATCTTCGCACTAATATTGATGCGCAGATAACTAACAGGTTGAAGGCGAAAATTTCACTGGGTGCAATTATGAGTGAAACGCATCGACCGAACGGCACAGGCTGGTCGACATACAAGGCCGCGTGGCTGATGCGTCCCGATGCGCCGTTTTATGCTAATGACAATCCGCTTTATCCCAATGGCGATCAGAGTCGTCTCTATGATGGACATAATATGATTGTTGAAACCGATGCGGATTATGTGGGGTATAATATTAATAAGCAGAGGCGTTTCAATGGGACGCTTTCTTTGACGTATGATATTCCGGGGGTAAAGGGTCTGGCTGCCAAAGGTTCGTATGATTATAGCCTTAGCTTGCCGGATAATACCGAGTATAAGGGTACTTACAAGCTTTATCTATATAATGCAGACACGGATACTTATACAGCTTCGCAGAAAAACTCTCCTGCAGGGATTACACGTACTGCTAATTTCGATTATAGTACGAATATGCAGCTGGGGTTGACATATAACAATGTATTCGGGAAAAATACCGTCGGCGGGATCTTGCTTTTTGAGGAGAACTTCAGTACGTGGGATAACTTCCGCGCCTTCCGTGAGCTTTTGATTAATTCCGAATATCTTTTCGCAGGCGAGGATAGGAATCAAAGCGCTACGAGTGACAAGAATGGTGTCTGGGATTACCTTAGCCAGTCTGTTGTCGGGCAGTTCAACTATGATTTTGCAGGGACATACCTGGTCGATTTCAGGTTTCGCTATGACGGCTCGTCTAAATTTCCGTCTAATGCTCGTTGGGGATTTTTCCCTTCGCTCTCGGTCGGATGGCGTCTTAGTGAGGAGGCTTTCCTTAAAGAAAAGTTCGACTTCCTGTCTAACTTGAAGTTAAGGGCATCCTATGGAGAAATGGGTGATGATGCGTCGGCGAATCATTATCCGCCTGATGTGGTTGGCTATAACCTGGATGGGAATGATCGTGGCTGGATTTATGATGGCGTACTTGCAGGTGGTGTTTCATCTACTGGTATTCCAAACTTGAATCTGACCTGGTATAAGATTAAAATGTATAATCTGGCATTGGATTTCGGAATATTGAATGGTAAACTAGGCGGAACATTTGAAGTATTTCGCCGAGACCGTTCCGGACTGCTTGCAACGAGCAGCGAAGTTATACCTGGAACAATCGGTGCTGCGTTGCCCAAGGAAAATCTTAACAGCGACCGTCATTTCGGTTATGAAATATCGCTCGAACATAGGAATAAGGTAAATGGAATCAACTACTTCGTTTCCGGACAGTTGTCGGCAACTAAAAGTATGCGGACTTACTGGGTCGAAACGCCGGCAAGCAATTCGTATGACTTGTGGAGGAACAGAACTAGTGGACGTTACAATGACATTTGGTGGGGCAAGGAAGTCGGAGGAATGTTTACATCCTACGACCAAATCCGTAATGCCAATCTTCCACAGGGGCAGGGCGCACTTCCTGGAGACTGGTGGTTGCAAGACTGGAACGGTGATGGTGTAATTAACGATGATGATAACCATCCAGTAGCCTCGAAAGGTCTTCCAGTATTTAACTATGGCTTTTCCTCCGGTGCCTCGTGGAAGAACTTTGATGTGTCGCTTAACTTTCAAGGCTCTTACGGCGTTTATGTTCGATATGCAGAGGTGCTGACTGAGGCTTTGGCTTTTGGAGGGCAGAATACGCTGACATGGTTCCTTGATAGATGGCGACCGGTTGACCCTAATGCGGATTACTTTAATCCTAATACCCAATGGGTATCTGGATACTATCCTGTTACGGGACATGACGGGCGGCGCATCGGAACGAATGAAATACAGAATGCTTCCTATCTCCGCCTCAAAACCATGGAAATAGGCTATACGTTACCGAAGAATCTCCTTCCTAAACTGGGTATAAAGAACATGCGTGTTTATGTCAGCGGATATAACTTATTAACGTTTACAGGCCTGCATGATGTTGATCCAGAAAGACCTGGAGCAGATGGCGGGGCATCAACTGACTATGTTCAGTTCTATAATTATCCGGTTAACCGGACATTTACTTTTGGAGCAAGTATAAAATTTTAATAATAGACAATTATGAAAATCAAGCATATATTAATTATAGCCGTCTTCGCCCTGCTCGCATCTGCATGTCACGACCTGGATTTGGAGCCTAAGGGCATAATCTTTGATTCCGAATTGTTCAGCAATGAGGCTGGAGTGAAAAAGTATTTCACTGGTATTTACAATTATCTGCCTATCGAGGACTTTAATTATTACTCTAGAACTGGTAATCCCAACGATGGTCAAACAGGTTATCGCCCAAACAACTATTGGGAGGCTGGAAAGTTCTCGCAAGGAAATATGAGCGGGGAGTTTATAAACCTTTGGCTCAAGGTCAACAACGATGGTTTTACTTACTGGCCTTACGACCGTATCCGAGAGGTAAACACCTTTATTTCCGAGTTCCCCCAGTATAAAGACAACTTCACAGATCAAGTATATAATGCTCTTCTGGGAGAGGCTCATTTCCTTCGTTCGTATTTTTACTTTGGCATGGCGAAGCGATATGGAGGAGTGCCAATCGTGACCGATGTGCAGGACCTGTTTAGCAGCGACAAGGCTTCGCTCAATGTCTCTAGAGCAACGGAGTATGATACATGGAAGTTCATACATGCTGACCTGCAATTTGCCATCGACAATATGAGCGATAAAACCGAACTCGGCAGAGCTAATAAATATGCCGCGGCCGCCCTCATGTCACGTACCATGCTTTATGCCGGTTCGATAGCAAAATACACGCAGTATCTGGGATATGAAGGCAATCAGCTTGCAGCGCAGAAAGGCCTTGCAGGTATAGCGCCTGACAAGGCAAACGAGTTCTTCCAATACTCCTATGATGCAGGTAAGATTATTGAAAACTCCGGACTGTATGCGCTTTATACGAAGAAATACCCGGACAAGGCGGAAAACTTCGCCAATCTTTTCCTTGATGCCTCATCATCTGAGAATATCTTTATTAAGGACTATGACCTCACCGTGCCGGGAAACACGCGATTGCGGCACAGCTACGATGCCCTTATGTGTCCCTATCCTGACATGTCGAGTTTCGTAGGGGCAGAGAGCTATCCTCCGCTGGATCTTATGCGCATGTATGACTTCCCGGCAATTACTGACGAAGGTGGTAAGCCAATACGCTTTGACAATAGAGGAGATATACGCGAGGGTATGGAACCGAGACTGAGGGGCACTATGTATTTCGATGGTGATGTCCTGCGCGGAAAAACGTTTAGTATCCAAAGAGGGATATACAAGACATTCCCTGGAACAGCCGCGGATGCCCAGGATGGCAGTAATGTCGCTTCAATAAACTATGCGAGTAATCGTATTCTCGGAGCTAAGGGTGCTGTTTATGAAGGCATCACCATTACAGGCGCTCATGGCATGTTCGAGGATCAAGGGCAGGAGAACAACTGTGTTTCCGGAGCCTTTGTCCGAAAATATGTCGATGTTAACCTTGCAACCAGCGATGTTCACGAATATCGCAGTGGCCAGCACTGGGTCGTCTTCCGTCTTGGTGAAATATATATGAACATGGCTGAGGCCTGTTACGAAATGGGGAAAAAGACAGAGGCTTTCGATTATATTGAAAAGATACGCGAACGCGCAGGAGCAGCAGTTACCCGTCCGGCTGATGACCAGACAGACCTTAGCGGTCTTTACGGCTATCCCATCGACGCTAACCTGCAATTCATCCGTGATGAACGCTATCGAGAGCTGGCATTTGAAAACCATCGCTGGTGGGATTTGCGCAGGTGGAGAACGGCGGACAGAGTGCTGAACACCTGGGTGCCACGTGTCTTAATGTGCTATTACGTCTTTGACGAAGGGAAATACATATACCTCGATGAGAAATGCAAATGGAACGACGCATGGACGGCAGAGAAAAAATCCTATTATGAAGCTATCCCGCAGGATGAAATCAACAAGAATAACAACCTTCTCCCGCAAAATCCGCTTCGCTGATCATTAACTATTTAAATTGAACGATTATGAGAAAAATAATATATCTGACAACTTTTATCGCACTCATGACCCTCTCCGCATGTATGGGAATCGACAACTGGGATGAGCCGGACGCACGATTCCATGGACGGATAATTGACGCATACACAGGGGAAAACCTCATGACATCGCAGGACGAATGGTCTATCCGAATCTGGGAAACATCATGGAAGGACGGTATCCCGAACTATCAATCTCTTTCCGTCATGCAGGACGGCTCTTATAACAATACAAAACTGTTCGCAGCAACCTACGACATGCTGCCCTATGGAGGTCCGTTCTGGCCTTGCGATACAGTCAAAAACGTAGTGCTCAAAAAAACCGTCGAACAGGACTTTACCGTTACACCTTATTTGCAAGTCATCGACTTTAAGACATCGCTCAATGGGACAAACCTCATACTCTCGTGCCGACTTAAAGCTCCACGACGCAATGGACTGCCTGACCTGTTTGAGATTAAGCCGTTCATTAGTCTTACTTCCTTTTGCGGAAACGGAAACAACAGCTATATCAACATTAACGAATATAACAACAAGCGTATCCAGATAAACAAAAGCTGGGAAGCAGAAGTCGGCGATGCAGATACTAGCGGAACATACAACGTCGGCCCGCTGCCTGTCAAATCGGGCTATACATACTATGTTCGCCTTGGAGCAGCGGTCAACGATGCCAACAGGAAGTATAACTACTCACCCATCGTCAAAGTCACAGTTCCGTAATGCGAATAGACAACATCTGAAAACTGGGAATGGAGAACGGAAATATGCCTAAGTGCAGCCTCTCCATTCTCATTTTCAATTGTCAAGGCTGGACATGATACACAGTTAACACTGACCAGGCTCGCGGGCAGGCAATGACGAATGAGCACATACACATTATATATATAGTAACACAAAAATCCATTATTAAGAAGAACGTTTATTAATCAAGAAGAATTATGAATGTAACAAGAAAGTATTTATCAATCGCCGCTTTATCCGTTATCGCCGGCAACCTGATATTCGCACAGGGAAAGAACACGGACATAACGCCCTATCCGGAATCAGCCGATGTCGTTTCCGTCCTTGACTTCGGAGCCAGGGCGGACGCTAAAACCGATGATACGCAGGCTATACAAAAAGCCATGGATTCCTTCGGCAAGCAGGGAGGGACGGTCTATATCCCTCGCGGAACATACCTGCTGGCCGGCAGCCTTAACATCCCACAGGCAGTCACTCTCAAGGGCAGTATCGAATCGGTACCCTCGCATAACGGGATTCGCAATGCGGGGTTGCCAAAGCCTGGAGACGATGGAACAACTCTACTCATAACAGGCAATCGGGGAAATGAAAACGCCGCGCCGGCTATCACCATAAACACGAACAGCACGCTGCGAGGCGTCGTTATGTACTGGCCGCAACAAGACCCCGAAAAAGTCCCCGACGCCTATCCATGGGCAGTCGCAATGAGGGGGAAAAACCCTGCACTGCTGGATGTAGAAATGCTTAACCCATATAATGCCATTGACGCATCAAAGAACGAACGGGCGCTCATACGGAACATTAGCGGACAGGCTCTGCGCAGAGGAATATTCGTCGATGGCATATACGACATAGGCCGAATAGAGAATGTGCACTGGAACCCATGGTGGAGCATGAAGCCAACGCTATTCAACTGGCAAAAGGAGAACGGCGAGGCATTTATCTTTGAACGTACAGACTGGCATTACGTCCTCAACACATTCTGCTTCGGATACAAGACCGGATACAAGTTCGGAGCCAGCTCCGGCTCAACAGGAGCATGTAATGGTAATTTCCTCGGCATCGGAGCAGACGCATGTCATAACTCCATCCTCGTGGAGCAAAGCGCACCTTACGGACTGTTGATCACTAACGGCGAGTTTGTCGCAATGAACACTGATGACCCGACAATGGTCGTCGTTACAGCCGCCAATCACGGCAACATCCGCTTTGTAAACTGCGCCTTCTGGGGGCCGTGCAACCGCAATGCTGTTATTGACGGCACAGGCACGGTGGGCTTCTCAGACTGCATCTTCGTCCAGTGGGACAGAAACCGACAAGGCTTGCCTTCAATACAGGCTAACGGAGGAACGGTCGTCGTCCGTGGATGCGACTTCATGCAAAACAACGCGCCGCAGGCCTTCATCGGCGAGAAAGTCGAAAGGGCTATCGTGAGCGAAAACACCGTCCGAGGAAAGGTGAATATCATCAACAATGCAGCCAATACCTACATCCAGGGAAACCTGGGAACGGAGCAGTAATACACATTATATATATACAGCATCATGAAGAAGAATTTCACTGCTACTATCCTTGGCGCCATCCTCTACGCATCAGCAGCAATGGCGCAGAACAATCCGTTTATAACGACAATGTACACAGCCGACCCCTCGGCACATGTCTGGGCAGACGGAAGACTATATGTATATGCCTCGCATGATATTGCACCGCCGCGAGGATGCGACCTCATGGATGAATATCATGTATTCTCTACTGACGACATGGTTAACTGGGTTGACCACGGCGAAATCCTACGGGCAAGTCAAGTGCCGTGGGGCAAGCAGTTGAAGAACGACGCCAAGTTTATGTGGGCGCCAGACTGCGTTTACAAGAACGGCACATACTACTTCTATTTCCCACATCCGAGCGACGACCCCTGGAACAACACATGGAAGATTGGAGTAGCAACGAGCAAGAAGCCGGCGGAAGACTTTACAGTCGTCGGATACATCCACGACATAGACCCGATGATAGACCCATGCGTCTTTATTGACGACGACGGACAGGCATATTTCTATCACGGAGGCGGAGGAGTATGCAAGGCCGGCAAGCTCAAGAGCAACATGATGGAAATAGATGGAGAGATGCGCCAGATGGACGGTCTGGAAGACTTCCATGAGGCAGCATGGGTGCACAAACGCAACGGAACATACTATCTCTCATACTCCGACAATCATGACGAACGCAATGATAAAGAAGGCATCAAAGGCGATAATCGAATGAGATACGCGACCAGCTCAAGCCCACTCGGACCATGGACGCACAGAGGCATATACATGGACCCGACGGACAGCTATACGAACCATGGCTCAATCGTTGAATACAAAGGACAATGGTACGCCTTCTACCATAACAGCGAACTCTCGCGGCGCAACGGCGAACCGAACGACTGGCTGCGATCAATCTGCGTCGACAAGCTCTATTACAACCCCGACGGCAGCATACAAAAAGTCGTACAAACAGACAACAAGCTACGCGCAGGCACCGCAAAAGTCAACATCACGCCGGCAGCAGCGACGAACCGCTCCGTACACGATTCGCTCTATGCACGGAGCCTTATCCTCGATGTCAACAGCCGAAGGATTGCATTCCTATCATTCGACCTCGGAGGATACACCAACCCAGCGCTGCTCGAAACACTCAAGCGCAAGCACAACCTCGACGAACTGTATTTCTGCCCATCACATACTCATTCCGGAGCTTCAGACAAAGCACAGATTGATGCGCAACTGACCGCCGCCATCGACGACGCTGCCGCAAACATGTTTGAAGCACGCATCAGCGGAGGACATCGAACAACGCCCCAACTGACCTTCAACCGACTCATCATCCGCGACGACGGCCATGCACGCGAAGCATGGTATGCCGACCCGGAAGGCCATTTCCGCTATCTCAATAAAGAGAGACTCCCATTCGGGCCTGTGGACCCATCGGTCGGCGTAATCAGAATCGACGATGACAGGGGAACGCCAAGAGCCATCATTATGAACTTCGCCTGCCACCCGGACGCCCTCGTCGACCTCCGACAGATAATCTCCGCCGATTATGTCGGATATGCAACAGCATACGTCGAGGCAGCTTTCGGCAACCGACTCAACTGTCTGTTCATCCAAGGCGCAGCCGGCAATCAATGCGCTCTGTTCAAGACGCCGACCGACGGCACCGCACCGGAAAACTTCTACCACATGGTCGGAAGGATGGGGCAGCTGCTCGGCATCGAGGCCGCAGCACTCACGCGCGAACTCTTCCCAAACCCGAACGACATCCCAAGCATCAAGCTCATGACCGATTCACTCGACCTTGCCAACCGATTTGACACTGACGTGGCCAGGATTCACTTCTCGACCATACTGATAAACGGACGATATGCCATCGCAACATTCCCAGGCGAACCGTTCATCAAATTCCAGCTCGACTGGAAGAGAGAAATGTCGCCACTAGCCGTCCCATTCTTCTTCGGATACGCATGGAACGGAGGCAAATGGCCAACCTATGTGCCCGACGTACGCTCGGCAGCCCTTGGCGGATATGGAGCAGACTGGGGGCCGGTGCGTGCCGCCGGAGAGGGCGAAGCTGTCATGACAAGGCATCTGCGCAATTACTATATACTCACCGGCCTGATGCGCAAAACTCAAGGCCCCGGCGACCATCGGCAGGACGATGGCACGGTCATCTGGACGCCTGACTGGATGCAGTAAGATTTTTTTTTTATGTTTAAGTATTAATTTTTTAGGCCGGACAGTTGTTGTGAAACAATTGTCCGGTCGCTTTTTGCCTGCCTGCCGGTTGTAAAGCCGGCGACCGGACAGTCATGAGTTGCCGACTGTTCAGTCGTGAGTTGCCGACTGTTCAGTTGCGAGTTGCCGACTGTTCAGTTGCGAGTTGCCGACTGTTCAGTTGCGAGTTGCCGACTGTGCGGTTGCGGTTTGATGACTGGTCAGTCGTGAGTTGACGATTGTGCGGTTGTGGATTGACGATTGTGCAGTTGCGAGTTGGCGACTGTTCAGTCGTGAGTTGTCGACTGTGCAGTTGCGGTTTGATGACTGGTCAGTCGTGAGTTGACGATTGTGCAGTTGCGAGTTGCCGACTGGTCAGTTGCGAGTTGCCGACTGGTCGGTTGCGGTTTGATGACTGTTCAGTCGTGAGTTGACGATTGTGCGGTTGTGGATTGACGATTGTGCAGTTGCGAGTTGGCGACTGTTCAGTTGTGGTTTGACGATTGTGCGGTTGTGGTTTGCCGACTGTGCAGCCGTGAGTTGTCGACTGTTCAGTTGCGGTTTGATGACTGGTCAGTCATGAGTTGGCGATTGTGCGGTTGCGAGTTGCCGACTGTGCAGCCGTGAGTTGGCGACTGTGCAGTTGCGGGTTGACGACTGTTCAGTCGTGAGTTGGCGACTGGTCAGTCGTGAGTTGCCGATTGTGCGGTCGTGAGTTGACGACTGGTCGGTTGCGAGTTGGCGACTGTTCAGTTGCGGTTTGCCGATTGTGCGGTTGCGGGTTGACTGCCGGGAAAGAGGACTGTGGTAAATTGGGAATTGGCAAGCAGGCGAAATGCGCATCACCTTTTCGTTAATTCAAATATGGCGCATCCCCAGTTGCATCCGAAGTTGCTGTTTGTGGATTCGGGGGCGTCGAAGGCTGGGACGTCCGGGTGGAAGCGGCCTGCATCGTCGACGTAGGAGAAGGTGTTTATCTCATAGCGGGGGCGGATCATTTCAAGCAGATGGGAGAGCGAGAAGATGCGATGGGCATGAAATTCAATGCGTTCGGGGCCGAAGGGGACGGAGAAGTAGAACTTGCCGCCTGGTTGAAGGATGCCGGTGATGTTGTCGAATCCAAGCTGATAACCTTCATAGCAGATGGGGTCGCCATAGCGGCCGAGGCCGAAGTGCTCCAGGGCGTGGAGGCAGGAGATGCTGTCCGTGTAGCCGGCCAGGGCTGGGTTGTCTGTCATCAGGTCGGCTTGCTTGAAGATGATGTTTCGATGTACGGATTCGGGCAGGGGGCGTATGTCGAAGACTTCGATTTCCCTGAACGTGGCGACGTGAGCGACGAGGCCGTCTATGCGGCTGCCGATGTCTACGTGCCGCCGGGGTTTGTTGGCAAAGATGCGCTGGGCGACGTAGAGGTCTTGGTGGAAATAGTGCCCGCCGATGCTTCCGGCATCTTCGCTGGAGTCCATGTAGCATGGGTACAGGCGGGTGATGGGGAACTGGTGGGCGCTGAGGCGCGATTGTGCTTTGAGGAGCTTCAGGTCGCGCTTGAGTTTGCGGTATTTTCCAAGGTTGAGGGAGACGCCGCGAAGGGAGAGGCCGAAGTAGATGCTTAGTGTGTGAATGGCGGTTTTCTTTATGCCGGTGATTATTCTTTTCATGTTATGATGTTTTATTGTTTTTGGGATGATTGTGTGTTTTGTTGATGTTAAGATGCTTTTGTTCAGCCTGATTGGGGGATGGTGGCCAGCCTGTGTATCATTAAAAAACCGGGCCATGCGTGGTTTGAAGCATGGCTCGGTCGACTAATTCAGATAAATAAATATGTATTACAAATTTTCGTCTATGGCTTCAATCTTCTTTAGCATGAGCGCCATTTCGTCTTTCAGTCTTGCGATTTTGTTGTTCATATCCTTGAGGAGGCCGTCGCCGCCTTTGGTGGATATGGTGAGGAAGCCCATGTTGTTCTCGTATGTTTGCAGCTCGCTTTTCAGGCGTTCGTAGCTGCGCACGAGGTTGCTTCGTTCGCTGTATAGCTTGTGTTTTCCCTTTTCGCCGAGTTCGCCGAGATTGCTTCGGAAGGATTCGAGGCGACGGTCGTTTTTGTCTATGTTCAGACGTTCATAGATGGCGTCGACGGTTTCGCGGTATTCTTCGTTAAGCTTGTCCTTCTCCTTGAAGGGGACGTGGCCGAGGGAGTTCCATTCGCTCATGTATTCTTTCAGGATGCGAAGGGTTTCGTCGTGGCCGAGTTGTGCGTCTATCTCTTTGATTTTTTCGATTACGCTTTTTTTGGCGACAAGGTTGTTTTGCTCGCTTCCTTTCTGAGTTGTTGCGATTTCTCCTTTTCGTTCAAAGAAGTAGTCGCAGGCGGTGATGAAGCGTTTCCATACGGTTTCGGAGTTTTTGTTTCCGACGGAGCCGATGGTTTTCCATTCCTTTTGGAGGGCGATGAACTTCTCGGTAGTATCTTTCCAGTCTGTGCTGTCTTTCATTGCTTCGGCACGTTCGCACAGGGCAAGCTTCAGTTCGAGGTTTTTCTCTTGTCCTTTCCTTATTTCGGAGCTAAATTCGGTTTTGTTTTTGAAGAACGTGTCTATGGAATTTCTGAAGCGTTCGAATATCTTGGCGTTGTATTTCTTGGGGGCGGGGCCGAGTTTTCGCCATTGCTTTTGGGCTTCGATGATTTTGTATTGTTGGGATTCCCAGTCCTTCAGTGTTGTGAGTTTACTGTAATCAATGGCTTCTACCTGTTCGCAGAGGGCTGTTTTTTCGTCCAGGCTTGTCTGCTCTTTTGTTTTCCGTTCCTCAAAGTATATTTGATGGCGCTTGTTGATTATGGCGGATGCTGCTTTGAAGCGTCCCCATATTTCTTCGCGCAGGTCTTTTGTCACCGGGCCAGTTTCGCGCCATTGTTGGTGTAGTTTTTGTAGTTTATGGAAGGCTCTAAGAGCGTCGCTTTCGTCAACTAGTTTTTCTACGGCTTCACAAAGTGCGGTCTTTGTTTCTAGATTTTTTCTGAAATCGTAGTCGCGCAGCTGGTGATTGATTTTTATTAAATCGTAGAAGCGTTCATTATAGGTCTGATAGTTTTTCCAGAGTTCGTTTGCATATTCTTGCGGTACGGCCTTGGCTTCTTTCCATCGCTGCTGTATTTCCTTAAATTCGTTGTAAAGCTTGTTGAAGTCGTTGTTGCTCTCGCATAATTGCTTCATGCGTTCAATTAGCTGGAGTTTCAGGGCGTAGTTGGCTGCCCTTAATTGCTCCTCTTCTGCGCTTTGGGTTGCTTTTTTTGATTTATATACATTCAGGAGTTCTTTAAGTTTTTGTTCTTCCGCACTTTCAGGGGAATTGAATGATTTTTCGTTCCCGCCTTCTTCTATAAATTTCTTTTTCAGCTCGTCTATTTCCGGCCGAAGAATCTTATAAAAAGCTTGCTTGAGTTTGTCAACTTCTTCTTTTGTTGCTTCTGGAGAATTGACTAAAGATGCCAGCTTGTCAAGGATACCGCTTAATGCACGTTTATTGCTTTCGGCTGAATCTGATTCGGCTGTTTCTTTTTCCGAATGTTCGGTTTCTGCTTTTAACTCGCCTGTGGCTTCGGGCAATGATTCCTTGCTTTCTGCGGTTACTACGGGGGCATTCGTTTCCAATTCGTTTTTGCCTGCAACTGCCTCTTCAGAATCCTTTATAATTTCAGCAGAAGTTTTTTCCACATTTGCTTCTTCTGCCATACTCTCCGGAGTGATTTCCGGAACATTTGTTACTTCTAACTCTACCTTACCTTCGTTAGGGAAATTAGTGCTTTGACTGTCCATCATATCTGTAATACATTATATATATGGATAAGTTCATCCTTATCGGTTACAAAATAAATTAAATATTTTATAATAGCGGCATTTTTGTCGTTATTTTTTTTCTTTAGTAGCCTTTTTTACATATTAATCGAACAAATTTCTTTCTATTTGAAAGGTCTAATTGGGTTAAGCTAAACACTTTGTATTGAATATCGGAGGCTTGCCAAAGTATCTGTAATATGTGTTTAATTCGCTATTTCCTTTAGCAGAGTATAAGCTGTCTCTACGTTCGGCACGTCTTTTATGGAGATGCTGCGCCGTCCGTTTTGTTCGCGGAGTTGTGTGCGACGGCTGTGGTGTTTGACCATGTCGAGGAGTTTGCCGAAGGTGTCGCTGTCGTAATATGGACTTTGTGGATTTGTTATAAGCTGGAGGGTCATTGTGCCTTGTTTGAGAATAAGCTTTTCGATGCCGAATTCTTTTGCAATGCGGCGGAGGCTGATAAGGCGGATTAATTCGCAGCCTTGTGGAGGAATTTTGCCGAAACGATCGATGAGGCGTTCGGTGAACTGCTGGAGTTCGTTTTCGTGTTCTATCTTGTCCAGTTCGCGGTAGAGGGCGATACGTTCGGAATCGTTGGGAATATAAGTGGGAGGAAACATGAGTTCAAGGTCGGAGTCGATGAGGGTTTCCTTTACATAAACCGGAGTGCTTCCCCTGCTGTTTTCTTCGGCATATAGTTCTGAAAATTCTTCTTCCTTGAGTTCCTGTACGGCTTCTTCGAGGATTCTTTGGTATGCTTCGTAGCCGAGGTCGGCAATGAAACCGCTTTGCTCTGCTCCAAGCATGTTCCCGGCGCCGCGAATGTCTAAATCCTGCATGGCTATGTGGATGCCGCTGCCAAGCTCGGCGAAATTCTCTATCGCTTGAAGGCGGCGGCGGGCTTCCTGCGTCAAGGAGGACAGGGGAGGGGAGAGGAGGTAGCAAAATGCCTTGCGATTGCTGCGACCTACACGTCCGCGTAGCTGGTGAAGGTCGGAGAGGCCGAAATAATGAGCGTTGTTGATGATGATTGTATTGGCGTTGGATACGTCAATGCCGTTTTCTACTATGCTGGTTGCAATGAGAACGTCGTATTCGTAATTAATGAAGTCCAATAATATTTTTTCGAGTGTTGCTGGCTCCATCTGGCCGTGGGCTACGCAAGTGCGGGCATCGGGTATTTCACGGCGGACGATGGCTTCTATCTCTCCGATGTTTTGTACGCGGTTGTGGATGAGGAAGACTTGGCCGTTACGGCTCATTTCAAAGTTTATGGCTTCGCGGATAATGTCGGGGTTGAAGCGTTCGATGTCGGTTTGGACGGGATAGCGGTTGGGGGGAGGGGTGCTGATGTTACTCAGATCTCTTGCGCCCATGAGGGAGAATTGAAGGGTGCGTGGGATGGGGGTGGCGGTCATTGTGAGCGTGTCTATGTTGCTTTTGAGTTGCCTTAGCTTTTCTTTTACACTCACTCCGAATTTTTGTTCCTCGTCAATGATGAGGAGACCAAGGTTCTTGAACTTTATGTCGGCGCTTACCAGGCGGTGAGTGCCGATGAGGATGTCTATTTGGCCTTCGTTGAGTTTGTCGCGGATTTCTTTTATCTGGCGGGCTGTGCGTGCGCGGCTAATGTAGTCGATTGTGCAAGGGAAGGCTTTCAACCGCTCGGCGAATGTCTTGTAATGCTGGAAGGCGAGGACGGTCGTGGGGACGAGGACGGCAACTTGCTTGTTGTCGGCTACGGCTTTGAAGGCGGCACGAATGGCTATTTCGGTTTTGCCGAAGCCAACGTCGCCACATATAAGGCGATCCATCGGGCGGGGGGCTTCCATATCGGCTTTGACGTCGGTTGTTGCCTTCATCTGGTCGGGTGTATCCTCGTAGATGAAGCCTGCCTCCAACTCGCGCTGCATATAAGTGTCGGGGCTGAAGGCAAAGCCGCTTTCCTGCTTGCGTTTGGAGTAGAGGAGGATGAGGTCGCGGGCTATGTCTTTAACTTTCTTCTTGGCGCGGTCCTTCATCTTCTCCCACTGGCCGCTGCCGAGCTTGTGGAGACGGGGAGCTTCGCCGCTGTCTTTGCCTTTATATTTGGAGAGCTTGTGAAGGGAGTGGATGCTGACGTATATAGTGTCGTTGTTTTGGTAGATGAGGCGAATGGCTTCCTGTATCTTGCCATTGATTTCTGTTCTGACCAAACCGGCGAAGCGACCGATGCCGTGGTCAATGTGGACAATGTAATCGCCGTTGCTGAACTGGTTGAGTTCTTTTAATGAGAGAGTGATTTTGCCGCTGCGGGCTTTATCGCTTTTAAGGTTGTACTTGTGGAAGCGATCAAACAGCTGGTGGTCGGTGAACAGACATATTTTGAGGCTTTTATCGGCAAAGCCTTCGTGAATAGTCCTGTTGACGGGCGTGAATGGAATGTCGTCGCCTCTGTCATCAAAGATGGCCCGGATGCGTGCGGTCTGTTTCTCCGTGTCGCTTAATATGTATATGGAGTATCCTTCGCTGAGATATTTGAGAAAGGATTCGCTGACAAGGTCGAAATCCTTGTGGAATATTGGTTGGAGTTCGCAGGAAAAATCTATCGTCGCGTCGGGAACGCCGTGGGGATGGTATGTGCTGATTTGTCTGAAAGCGGCAATACTGTGCATAAAATCCTCTCCGCTTATAAGTTTGCTCCTCATTGCTTCTATATCGGAGAAGGAATCTTCGTCGGCCTTGACAGGCGCTTCGTCCCATATAAAACCGATGCGCTCGCGGCACCATAGCAGATCGCGGGTGACAACAACTGTATCCGCCGGAAGGGATTCAAGAATCGAGGCGGTTGAGAGTTTGTTGTTGCTCATCTTTGGCACAATGTGGATGCTGTCGAGCATGGATATTGAGAGCTGGGTTTCGACGTCGAAGGAACGGAGCGTTTCAACCTCGTTGCCGAAAAAGTCGATGCGGTAGGGATGCTCACAGGAAAAGGAAAAAACGTCGAGAATGCTGCCGCGCATCGCATACTGGCCTGGTTCGTAAACATAATCGACGTGCTCAAAGCCATATTCGTCGAGAACATCAGAGACGAACATGCTGTTCACCTTCTCGCCAATGTGGAGCATTAACGTGTTTTCTTTCAGCGTTGCAGCCGATACAACTTTCTCTGCTACGGCGTCGGGGCTGGCGACGATGATAAAAGGGGCATCACTATCCTGTAACATGCTTAGCGCTTCGGTGCGGAGGATTTCGGAAGCAGAGTCAGCATGACCGTATTTGATGGAGCGCTTATAGGCTGACGGGAAGAAGTAAATATTATCGCTACCGGCTATCTGGGTAAGGTCGTGGTAGAAATATCCTGCCTCTTCGGAATCGTTCATTATGCAGAGGTAGTGGCTACGTGTCTTCATGAACAGGGCTGCAAGCGCCATGGGGGTTCCGGAACCTGGCAGTCCTTTAATGTATATGTTGCGAACAGAATTGTTCCTGCCGAGTAAGTTTCCCAGCGCGGAAATTTGCGGATGTGCCGCGTAAAGTTTAAGTATTTCTTGTATATCCAATTTACAGGGACGTATATTTTTAGAGACACAAAGGTAGTGCTTTTTTCATCTCTTTAAATCGAAAAATGACTTTGGGGATTTCAGGATTGCTTTTTTAATACGTACAGTCAAATATCAGACAGTTTTTGCCTTGTTATGGGCATAACGCCTCCTGCTTCTTGTCAGGCATACATGAAAAAAGGAACGCTGGTCGGCGCCTCTGTCTTTCATTTATTATATGTTCAAAGAGAATAAATTCTTCCCGTGAAGAGAATCGTTACGCTCGTTTTCTCGCGAATAATAAAGGCGAACGGGCGGTTGGCGTAAAACGTTGGGCGTATGTTTATTCCGCCATCGTCGCCGGTTTCACCACTTGGGGTTATTATTGTCACCGCAGCGGCTTTGGCGCCTTCCTCGTTGATTTCAATTGCCGTCTTTTGCAATACCTCGTCAATGTCGTTCATTTAGGGATTAATCAAGGGTAAATCTCCATAGTCGCTAAAAATGATTCCATTTCCAAGATCCAATAAATCTTTGGCTAAATATTTTTTATAGTTGATCTTAAAGCGGGGAAGTTTGACCTTTACTTTTTCTGCATACAATCCGAGATTCTTCGCTCTTTTAATGTTTGAATCCGCCTTTTCGTTAGCCGATACGGTTTTGGGTAAATTGAAGGCAAAGTCGTTGTTTGCGCTAACAATTGCTTTCGTTTGGGAGGGCGACAGTTCGATGATTTTTCCCCTGTTGCCGGAGTCTTAAACCGCTTCGTTCGTACCTTTCTGGCATGAGAGCAGGGAGAATGTTATTGCGGTGAAGCCATATTAAAATCTTTGGTATTGTTGTGTTCATTCTCTCATAATTTAATTGTTTAAAGGATTTATAAAAATAGCAATCCTTAAATTTACATATTTATAATTCAAATTCAAACCCAATGTAAATAAATGAAATACATTTAAAACAAAACTTGAAAAAACATTGCAGTTTATTTTCTCTAAATTAAAATTGAGGAATTGCTTTTCGGCGAAAGTTTCTCATGAATATGCAATGCAACGAAAGACTTTTTGAATCTGAAATCAACCATCAGCCATGTTTAAGCCGACATCGACGAGCCGTTTGTCCATGTTCCGGAAATTTAATTCTCAATTAACTGATGCCTGACTGCCGACGAAGATGGGCTGCATTGCGGAAAGAGATGCAAAGAGAATATGTGATGATGTAAAGAGGAGATGAGTTTTGGAGAACCGAACCTTATAAAAATTAAAAACAGCGAAGCTCACGCCGGGCTGTTCTTACATTTAACCGTTTTAAACAAAAAGAAAAAGTTAGTTAAGGTCCTCATGAAAAAAAATATTTTTTTATTGTGCTGCAAAGATAGTCATTTTAATTTATCCTGCATAATTAATTGGCTGGTTTTCGTTGGTTTTGCGGTGGAAATCATGCCGAGCGGATGTATCTTTGTTGTGCTTTATTTCTTGATGATGCTTCTGATAATTGTTCACTATCCGCCTGGGGCTTCAGGCAACATGCGCGTTGGCTATGGAACCGGCGGATTTGTATTCGATTGAAAGATGGGGGAGGAATGATTTTCTGATGCGTAATTTTAAACAGTTATATGGATGAAAAATTTTAATGTTACTATTCTCGGTTGTGGCTCGGCTTTGCCGACTTTGCGACATTTGCCTTCCGCTCAGATTGTCGAGGTGGGCGACAAGTTTTATCTGGTCGATTGCGGAGAGGGTACGCAGCTACAATTCATGCGGTTGAAAATCAAACAGAGGAGAATGAACCGCATCTTTATCTCTCACTTTCACGGCGACCATTGCTTTGGTCTCCCCGGACTGATTTCTACTCTCAGCCTGCTGGGAAGGAAGGAGGACTTGTTTATTTATGGGCCTGAAAATCTGGAAGGCTTTCTTGCTTCAACGCTGATGATGTTCGACAGAAATTCTTTTGCAATACACTTTAAGGCTATCGACGCCGAAAAGCATGAATTGATTGTGGAAGACAACGTCGTCAGCGTTTATTCGATTCCGTTGAAGCATCGCATACCGACTTGCGGATTCCTCTTCGTCGAAAAGACGGGATACAATCATCTTCTTCGCGACAAGGCGGACTTTTATGGCATCCCCATGAATATGTATTTCAGCATTAAGAAGGGGGCGGATTTCGTCTTGCCGGACGGGACGGTTATCCCGAACAGGGAGCTGACCGTTCCGCCGGCTCCTGCTCGCAAGTATGCCTATTGCTCGGACACCGCTTTTTATCCTGAACTCGCCCAGATGATTGAGGGGGCGGAACTGCTGTTTCATGAGGCTACTTATGCTCATGCGGACATTGAACGGGCTGTTAATACCTATCACTCGACTGCCGTGCAGGCTGCTGAAATGGCGGTCATGGCCAATGTGAAGAAACTGGTTATCGGCCATTTCTCGTCGAGATACAGCAACGACAGATTCCTGGGCAAAGAGGCAATGGCGGTCTTTCCCAACACAGTCGTGGCGGACGAGGGGATGAAAATTGATGTTTGAGATGGCTTATCCGCGGCTTTTTTTCCACTCGGATGCAAATATTTCCAGCTCGGCGTACCATTCTTCGCCGAATTTGTCAATCAATGCTTCGCGGAGATATTGGTATATGGGTATTTGCTTTTCAACGCCAAGGATTTCGGCGCTTTTGCAGATGTTCCAGCGATTGTAGTTAACGGCTTTGTATTCTCCATAATCCTTGACGCGAACGGGATAAAGGCGGCAGGAGATGGGTTTCGGCCAGTTGATGCGCCCCTGGCGGTAGGCGGTTTCGATTGCACATTTGCAGATGCCGGATTCGTCGCGGTGGGAGAATACGCAATCTTTCCCGTTGACGATCGTCGTCACAGTGTCGCCTTCAATATCAACGCAGGCGACGCCCTGTTCATGAATAACGACCCTGGCGCTGCTGCCAAGGTCGTTCCATATTTCGGGTAATATTCTTTTCAGCTCGGATTCCTCGCCTTCTTCGAGGGGGGCGCCGGCATCCCCTTCGATGCAGCAGGCGCCCATGCAGTGGGAGAGGTCGCAGGCGAAATGGCGCTCAACGATGTCCAGGCTGACCAGTGTATCTTTTATTTTAAGCACGACTGGCCGGTCATTTCTTCGGGTTGGGGCAAATCCATGATGCTCAGGATGCTGGGGGCTACGTCGGCGAGGATGCCGTTGGAGACCTGGGCGCCGGGGCGGGATGTTACATGGACGATGGGGACGGGGTTGAGCGAGTGGGCTGTGTTGGGGCTGCCGTCGGCGTTCAATGCGTAGTCGGCATTGCCGTGGTCGGCGATGATGAGCGTCTCGTAACCATTGGCTATGGCGGCTTCGACAGTGTCGCGAAGGCAGGCGTCAATGGCTATGACGGCTTTCTCAATGGCGGGGTAGATGCCGGTATGGCCGACCATGTCGCCGTTGGCGTAGTTGCATACAATGAAGTCGTATGTCCGGGTATTGATGGCTTCGACGAGCTTGTCCTTCACTTCGTAGGCGCTCATTTCGGGTTGGAGGTCGTATGTGGCGACTTTGGGGGAGGCTACGAGGATGCGGTCTTCGCCTTCAAACGGGGCTTCGCGCCCGCCGTTGAAAAAGAAGGTTACATGGGCGTATTTCTCTGTCTCGGCGATGTGGAGCTGCTTTTTACCGAGCCGGGAGAGGTATTCGCCAAGGGTGTTGTTGACGTTGTCCTTGTCGAAGAGGACGTGAAGGCCGGTGAACTTCGCATCATAGGGCGTCATGGTGAAATACTGGAGGTCGGGGATGGTTTTCATGCCGGCTTCGGGCATGTCTTGCTGCGTGAGGACGACGGTTAGCTCCTTGGCGCGGTCGTTCCGGAAGTTGAAGAAGATGACGACGTCGCCGGGCTGGATAACGCCGACGGGGCGATTGTTCTCCGTATGGACGATGGGTTTGATAAATTCGTCGGTTATGCCGTCTGCGTAGGATTTGTCCATGGCTTCGAGCATGGATTCGGAGGCTTGACCCTTGCCTTCGACGAGGAGGTCGTAGGCTTCTTTGACGCGCTCCCAGCGCTTGTCCCTGTCCATGGCGTAGTAACGGCCTATGATTGAGGCTATCTTGCCGCCTGTCGTGCGGAGGTGTTCTTCGAGCTGGGCGATGTAGCCTCTGCCGCTTTTGGGGTCGGTGTCGCGCCCGTCCATGAAGCAGTGGACGAAGGATTTTTCGATTCCGTAACGGTGGGCTATCTCCGTTAGCTTGAAAAGGTGCTCCAGGGAGCTGTGGACGCCGCCGTCGGAAACGAGGCCGAGGAAGTGAATCTGTTTGCCATGCTCTTGGGCATAGCTGTATGCACGTTTGATTTCGGGGTTGTCGAGTATGCTGTTGTTGCGGCAGGCGATGTTGATCTTGACCAAGTCCTGATAGACGATGCGGCCGCCGCCTATGTTGAGATGGCCGACTTCGGAGTTCCCCATCTGTCCGTCGGGGAGGCCGACGTCTTCACCGCTGGCGTTGAGACGGGCGTGGGGATAGGTGTTCAAAAGGTAGTCCCAGTAGGGCGTTGGTGTACGGTAGATGACGTCCCCCGGACCTTTGTCGCCTATTCCCCAGCCGTCACATATTATTAATAGCGCTTTTGTGCTCATTTCTTTCTTCTTTTTTGATGTCATAACATGTTGGAAATTCAGTGCAAAGATAGTGTTTAGATTGCAGATTGCAGAGTGGTGGTTGCATTGTTTTTTGTTTAAAGTTCCTTGATGTCTGTTTTTGATCCCTTGCCGGCGGGGGGGAAGGGCAAAAAAACGGGGGATGGGAACTATTGCTTTATTGTTTTTGCATAAATGTATGGGTATCACGTGTTTAGCGAAATGAAAATCGGCCTCCGACATGCGAAAATCAACATCTGTAATGCGGTTTTTTACGCCTGTAAAGGTGTTTACAATGCGATCGGAGGCGTCTGCAACATCTGTAATGGTGCGTTGAGCATTGTTGATTGTGCGGGCAACATTTGTAATTGTGGTCTAATCTTCGTCGATGTTGGGCTTGATATGGCCGATGTTGCCTCCAATATTCGGGATGGTGGCCTCAACATTCGGAATGTTGGCTTCAACATCGCTGATGTTGGTCTAAACATTGCCAATGTTGGCTTCAACATTCAGGATGTTGGATTAAACATTGTTGATGTTGGGGGCAACATGCGCGATGTTGGGGACGGCATTGTTGATGTTGGGGGCAACATTCTCAATGTTGGGAACGGCATGTTCAATGTTGGGGGCAACATGCGCAATGTTGGAGGCAACATGTTCAATGTTGGGGGCAACATCGGCAATGTTGAGGGCAGCATCGGCGATGTTGGGGCCGTTATGATTTATGTTTAACATCGCATTGGGTATGTTTAAGCCTGCATCGGCAATGTTGGCGACGGCATGGATGATGTTGCTGCCGGCATTGTTGAGGGCTAATTCTCATTTTCGGATGTTTAATTTTCATTTCCGAACTCTCAATCCCAAATTCGGGTACACGTGCGGCGCATTACACATTAATTATATATAGAGACGGATGTGGTGAATGGAGAATGGAAGATTGTCTTGTGCGGAGGGGAAAAGTAATTCGTTTTGTCAGTAAAACATGGCAGAATATAGAAACAAATGCTATCTTTGCAAACATATTACAACGGAATAATAATAATAACGCAAAAAAAACAAATGAGGACAGCTAATTTGAAAACAACGGAAGCAGGTAAGCCAGGATATTCCGACTATGATATTGATTTCCAGCTGCGACAGGAGGTTCAGGGGAGAATCGTTCAGATAAGGGACAAACTCCTTAACCATCTTCTGTTCATTATTGATGGCGAAATGAATATCTCTTACAATGAGTTTAAAAACCATTTGTGCAGGGCAGGTGAAATGGTCTTTATCCCGCAAGATGCGCTTACTCGCATCGAGGCCTTTACGGACATCAAGTATCTTTCGATGAGTTTTAATAATCACATAGCTATTTATGACGAGGTCGAGCTGCATGAGCTAAGGGAGTTTGAGCAGGAGAGGGCTATTTTCCACAAGCTTGATATTCGCACGCCGCTGACCGAGGTTATCGAGAGTATTGTGTTTTACCAGGAGCACAAAATCTCGAACACGCCGCTCAATGAGGTGAAGGAAAAGGAAATATTCCTTGTTCTCAAGGTCTTTTATGCGAAGCAAGAGCTGGCAAGATTCCTCAAACCGCTGATTAATCCGGACGCTGATTTTAAAACTCTTGTCATCAACAGTTATCAGGGTTCCAGAAATGTTGAGGAGCTGGCCAAACGCTGCAATCTTTCGGTGCGCGTGTTTACAAGAAAGTTCAAGTCGCAGTTTAATGATTCACCTTACCGCTGGATATTGCGCCAAAGGGGCAAGCAGATTAAAGCTTTGCTGGCGGACAAGAGGATTCCGATGCAGACGATTGTGAATGATTTCGGGTTTAGCTCGCCTGCGCATTTTACAACTTATTGCAAGAAGCAGTTTGGGGCAACGCCTTCAGCGTTCAGAAATGCCTTGAACGGGAGGATTGAGCCGATTAAGAAAGAAGCGCCGCGTTTGAACGACGAACTCTAAACGCGGCCGGCGGGCAGCGTGATTGCGGCGATTTTGGATTGAACAGGGCCGATGGGGGCTTTATGATGGACGCAGGGGAGGATGGCAGCGTTGGTTTTGCAGGTTGTTCGCGCCTTTACGTCTTTTTTTATTTATATGTGTTATTAAGCGGGAAAATGGGGATAGGGTGTTTTCATCAGGTTTTTATTTCTTTTGGTTTGAGCGAACAGTCATTCGGCCGTTCGGCGCAGCGCTTGATTAACGGTTGAGTTCGCTTCTGATTTCTTCTATTAAACAGGCGCGATTTATTGAAAATGTTCGATCATTCAGATGTATATATTCCAAAATCTCAAGGGCTTTCTGTTGAAGGGCTACGGGAGATTCGACAAGGTGGGCTTCTTCAATCAGCAGGTGGGCAGCGATGTCCATACGCTGGAGGCCGCCGCTGTCATCCCGGTCGAGTAGCTGGCGAAGGGCTTCGGGGGATAGCTCCAGGAGGGTGTTCCTGTCGGCATGGAGCGTAGTGTATGCGCTTTGGATTAGCTGGGGATTGTTAAGGGTTGAGCCGGTGTTGCGATTGTTGATTATCTGAGCGATAAGTTTGCCCAGTTCTTCGATTTGGATCATTATGAAATCTTTGCGTAGCATATGTATTGATGGTTGATTTACTGGTTTTAGGGCAAAGTTAAAATATTCCTATCTTTGTTTAACTGGAATTTCTAAAAATTGTTATTTCTTCGTTTGATGTTGTCGGCAGAATGCCTGTTTGTTAATGCAGAATCAACTTTTCTGTTTGTCGCAAGTCTCGATGAATTTAATTCTTGGAATATCCCTAAATATAAATTGATTAAGAAAGAATGAAAAATGTACTGATTATTGGCTCTACGGGGCAGATTGGAACTGAATTAACGCTGGAATTAAGACGCATTTATAATGGTAATATTGTAGCCGGTTATATCCCTGGCGCCGAGCCGAAAGGGGAGCTACTGGAGAGCGGTCCGTCGATTGTCGTCGATATAACGCAGGACAAACAGATTGCTGAGGCTGTACATAAATATAAAGTGGATACGATTTATAACCTGGCTGCCTTGCTTTCGGCAACGGCGGAGACGAAACCGCAGTTGGCGTGGAAGATTGGGATGGACGGGTTGTTTAATGTGCTGGAGGTGGCGCGTGAATTTGGCTGTGCGGTGTTTACGCCCAGCTCGATAGGCGTATTCGGCAATAATACGCCCAAGGATCGGACGCCGCAGGACACGATTCGGAGTCCGCGGACGATGTATGGGGTTACGAAGGTGAGTGGTGAGCTGTTGAGCGATTATTATTTTATCAGGTTTGGCGTGGATACGCGCTCGGTGCGTTTCCCCGGACTGATTTCCCATATCGCGCCTCCAGGGGGAGGGACGACGGATTATGCGGTGGACATATATCACTCGGCGGCGAAGGGGGAACGCTTCGTGTGTCCGATTGCAGCGGGGACGTTTATGGATATGATGTACATGCCGGATGCGCTTTCCGCGGCGATTGGATTGATGGAGGCTGATCCGGCGAGGCTGATTCACAGGAATGCTTTTAATGTGACGGCGATGAGCTTTGATCCGGAGATGATTTATGCGAATATCCGGAAGTATGTCCCGGAGCTGGTTATGGATTATGCTGTTGATCCGCTGCGGCAGGCGATTGCCGATTCGTGGCCTAATTCTCTTGATGATTCGTGCGCAAGAGAGGAGTGGGGCTGGAATCCTGCTTACGATCTGGACGCGATGACGAGGGATATGTTGACGCAGTTGAGGAAGAGGGGCTGAGCATTTGGCTTTTCTTTCCGGCTTTTTGTGTGGCGGGCGGGGGGACAGTTGATTTTTTCGTTGGGACGGGCGAATGGATTTCAGGTCAGAAGGGAGTTGTTTTGTTCTATGCTTAATGATTGAAGTTCCAGCAGAAACAGAAGTTTGATTTTCCATGTGATGGGCAAGGAATATCACAGGGGTAAAAAAACGAGCGGTCGGAAATTGTTCCCGACCGCTCTGCAAAATATGAGTATGAATAATCAGGCTATCTTATGTGCCCCGTCGCTTATTACTACTTCGTAGAGCTTGGGGTTTATGCCGAACCTGGTGTTGTAAGCAGCGAAGGCTTCCTGGATAAACGCATCGTAAAGCTCTTCCTTAATCAGGTTGATTGTGCATCCGCCGAAGCCGCCACCCATTACGCGGGAGCCGGTGACGCCGCATTTGCGGGCTATGTCATTCAGGAAGTCCAGTTCCTCGCAGCTGACCTCGTAGAGTTTGCTCATGCCCTCGTGAGTGCCGTACATCTTTTCGCCGACTGTTTCATAATCGCCGCGCTCCAAGGCTGAGCATACGTCCATGACGCGCTGTACTTCTTCGATTACGTATTCGGCTCGCATGTAGTCTTCTGTGCTGACTTCGGCTTTTACTTCTTTCAGCATGTCAAGGGTTGCATCGCGAAGGAACTCCACTTCGGGATGGCGATTGCGGATAACAGAGGCGACATGTTCGCATGATTCGCGGCGCTTGTTGTATGGATTCTCTGCCAGGACATGTTTAACGCATGTGTCAAGTAGCGCCAGCTTGTAGCCTTTAGGATTGAACGGATAGTATTTATGTTCCAGCGAACGGCAGTCGAGAAGCATAATGTTGCCGGCCTTTCCGAACAAGGAGGCGAACTGATCCATAATGCCGCATTTCACTCCGACATAATTGTGTTCCGTTGCTTGCCCAATCTTGGCCAATTCAAACTTGTCGATGCCCAAGTTATACAAGTCGTTCAGAGCATAAGCGTAGGTGCTTTCCAATGCAGCGGAGGAGGACATGCCGGCTCCGACGGGGACGTCGCCTGAAAAAACAGTGTCGAAGCCGCCTATCTTTCCGTTGCGCTTAATGATTTCTCTGCATACGCCAAAAATGTATCTGCCCCATTGTTGTTGCGGAGCGTCGGCTTCATCGAGACCGAACTCGGCAGTTTCATTCAGATCCAGGGCGACGACGCGGATTTTGTTCGTACCGTTCAGGCGGATTTCGGCGGTCATACATTTGTCGATGGCGCCAGGGAAAACAAAGCCGCCGTTATAGTCCGTATGTTCGCCGATCAGGTTTATGCGCCCCGGAGATGCGTAAACGGAGCCGGCGGTATTGCCGAAATGGTCTGCAAAGGCCGCCCTTATTGTTTCGATGTTCATATAAAACAGCGATTATTTAACAGAGATGTTCTTGTTTACATTCTTGCTTCCGACCAAAGCATAGAAGAGAAGGTAGGCCAGGCCGGCGAAAACAACCCAGTAGCTGGTCATGAAGCCTGAAAGGTCGGCAACCTTGTTTTGAAGAAGTGGGAGAAGGCCTCCACCGCATACGAGCACCATGAATATTCCAGATGCAGCCGCGAGATATTTGCCAAGGCCTTCAACGGCCAGGTTGAATATTCCTCCCCACATTATGGAGGTGCAGAGACCTACGAGAACGAGGAACACTGCATTAATTGGTACCAGAGCCATTCCGAAAGATATTGTTCCTGTTGCGCTTGTTTGCATTACAGGAAGAGATACCTGCGATGTTGAAGGGGCGAAAATGGCGCAAAGAACGAGGACGATACCGATAGATGAGGCGAATGTTAACATTTTCTTACTGGATATTTTGGCGGCCATCGCGGCTCCGACCAAACGTCCGATAAGCATCAGGAACCAGTATGTTCCGGCTACAAAACCTGCGATCGTCGGATCAATAGCAGCTCCGCCTTTGTCGGCTGCTTCGGTGAGGAAAAGATTCAACGTTCCCGGAGTTCCTACTTCTACGCCTACATATACAAATATGCCGATGGCTCCGAGTATGAAATGGCGGAACTTGATTGCTCCGAGCATGAGGTTGGATAACGGCTCGGTAGTTTTTTCAGCTGTCGGTTCCGGTATATTTACGGATAAAAGAACGAAGAATACAATGGCAAAGACACCCATTGCAATGTAAAGGACGGGGAATACATTTGTGATTTTTGCCGATGCTACTTCGCCGATAAGTGATCCGACGAACATTGGCGTGATTGTTCCCATTACGGAATTAAAGGAGCCACCTATCTGTATGAGCTGATTCCCTTTGTTTCCGCCGCCTCCGAGGGTATTAAGCATAGGGTTTACGACGGTGTTAAGCAAGCACATGGAGAATCCTGCAACGAATGCTCCGGTGAGATAGACGACGAAAGCGCTGGTGTCGGGCGTATGTCCGGCAAGATATTGAATACCTACGCCTATGAAGCCAATAGCAATGGCGATAAGCGCCGTTTTCTTGTATCCTACTTTTTGGAGAAGGATACCTGCGGGAATACCCATTACAGCGTAGGCGATGAAATTGGCTGCATTTCCAAGCATCCCCAATGCGTTGGATACCGAGAATTGTGATTTAACTACTACGCCCATTGGGGCAGCCAAGTTTGTCACGAAGGAAATCATACCGAAAAGGAGTATCATCATAACTATCGGCAGAGTGTAATTCTTCTGTTGCTCTTTTGTTGTCATAATCTTTAGAAATTTAAGTTTATTATTTATTTAAAATTTTTATCTGCTTTGAATTTGAATGTCGTCCGACTATGGTACATAACGTTGGGAGTGAGTAGCGCCGATGGATAGTCCGGACGGTTGGGGCTGTTGGGGAAATGCTGCGTTTCCAGGCACAAGGCGGAATGTTTTGGGTAGTACATGCCGTTTTTGCCTGGCTGATTGCCTTGCATAAAATTGCCGGTGTAGAGTTGAAGGCCGGGTTCAGTAGTGCAAACTTCCATCATTATGCCAGTCTTGGGAGAAATGCAGTAGGCTGCTTTCGGATCGCCATGGGTATAGTCGTTTATATTGGTGTCCAATACATAGGTGTGGTCATAACCGCGTGCGGCAATGAGCTGGGGGAAGGGAGAGTGGAGGCCATCGCCTATTCTGCGGGGAATGGTGAAGTCCATCGGAGTGCCGGCGACTTTCTCCATCTTGGCCAGCGGTATTGAATGTTCGTCGGTTGGCAGATAGTGCTTGGCGTTGATCCATAGAAGGTGGTCATCAATGGATGGAGCGCCGGCGCCGGAAAGGTTGAAGTAGGAATGGTTCGTGAAGTTCACTACCGTGGACTTGTCTGTATAGCCGACGTAGAAGATTTGCAGCTCGTTGTTGTCGTTAACAAAATATTTCGTGATGGCTGTCAATGTGCCTGGAAAGCCTTCTTCGCCGGCGACGGATTTATAGGTCAGCTCGACGGAATTGTCTAATACGCCTTTTTCTACGTACCACACTACATTGTGAAATCCTTTCTCGCCACCGTGGAGACAATTCTGCCCGTCATTACGAGTTAAATTGTATTCAACTCCGTCTATTTCAAACCGGGCGCCGGCAATGCGGTTGGCATATCGGCCACAGACAGCGCCGAGATATTTTTCTTCAGAGTTAAGATAATCGTCGATTGATGAATGGCCGGCGACAACGTCAACAAGCTTGCCTTCGGCATCGGGGACGACCAGCGAGACAATCCGTGCGCCATAGTTGGATATGGTTACTTCCATACCATTATTGTTTTTGAGAATGAAGAGGCTTGTATCTTGACCATTAACACATTTTTTAAAATCGGATGTGTTTAAACCGGAAAGCGTCTTTATATTTTCCATCATATTAGAATTTTAATTACGCACTAAAAGTACATCTTCTATCTTTATCATTCGTCCCCGTCCGAGTTATTTTTAGTTTTATTAACTCCTGTCACAGTGTTTATTGCAAAATATTGTCGCTTCGCGTTAATTCGCTTTGTCCCGCTTTCGGGGCTTTTATAAACCGGACGAAGATTTCATTTGTCTTTAAGGTGGATTATCATAGACCGGCGGCGGATCGTCTTGTTCTTATTTGCAGACTTATCTGGATTGATGGCGGAGAATGGGATTCTCTATCTGTGGTGAATGTGAGAACAGCTTTGGTGATTGGGGTGGCGCGGGGAGCTACTCATGTTTGCTCCACAAATCCCATGAGGCAAAGGCTTGGAGCAAGAGCATCTCAAGGCCGTTCTTCACCGTCGCGCCATGGGCTTTTCCGTTTTTCATAAAAAGCGTCTCGTCCGGGTTGTAGAGAAGGTCGAAAAGAAGGTGGCGAGGGGTGAGCAGCTCGTAGGGAATGTCGGGGCAGCTGTCGGAATTGGGAAACATGCCTACGGGGGTGGTGTTGACTATGACGGTGTATTGCTCCATCACCCTGGGGGTAAGGGCGCTGTATGAAATGCTGTTGGCAGTTGCTATGCGGGATACGAAGGTTGAGGTTACGCCGAGTTGCTTCAGACCTTGGAAGACAGCCTTCGACGAACCGCCGGTACCAAGTATCAATGCTTTGCGATGGTTGGATTTGAGCAGCGGAGCTATGGACTGCTTGAAGCCTATAATGTCGGAGTTATAGCCTTTGATTTTCCTCTTGCCGGAACTGTTGCTCTTGAAGACGAGTACGTTTACGGCGCCTATTTGTCTGGCGTCATTGTCAATCTCGTCGAGCAGGGGCATGACCGAGATCTTGTGCGGAATGGTGACGTTCAGACCGTCCAGATCGGGGTGCTCTTTTAATATGTGTTTCAGCTCTTTGACATCGGGCATCTCAAAGTTCATGTATTCGCTGTCTATGCTTTCACTCGTGAACATGTTGTTGAAAAACTCTTTGGAGAAGGAATGTCTTAACGGGTAGCCTATTAAACCATATTTCGTCATAACATTAGTAATATAATAAGTATGTTTTTGTTTATTAATTTTTCTTGCCTGAGTACAGTGTACACACGCCGAAGGTGTAGCGGCAGATGCTTGTTTCCGTAAAGCCTCCATGTTCCAGTATCCGGCGCATGGCTTCGCCCTGAACAAGGGCTTGGACGGACTGGGGCAGGTAACGATAGGCGCGGCGGTCGGCGGACATGAGCCGGGCTGCCAACGGAACGGCCGTGTTTGTGTATAAAGTGTAGAGTTGTTTGAACGGGAAGGCGTCGGGGGTGGACAATTCCAGTATCAGAAGACGGCCGCCGGGCTTCAGCACGCGACGCATCTCGGAGAGGCCTTGCTCAATATTCTCGAAGTTGCGGAGACCGAAGGCTATGGTCACGGCGTCAAAGCTTTCGTCGGGGAATGTCAGCGACATGCAGTCCTGGCGCTCAAAGTCGATCAGCGACGAATATCCTGCACGCAGGGCTTTCATCTTTCCTGTCGAGAGCATATTCTCCGAAATGTCGACGGCGGTTATGTGTTCGGGGTGGAGGATGCGGCTGAGCGTCAGAGCCATGTCGCCCGTGCCGGCGGCCAGGTCGAGGATGCGGGCGGGGGAGTATGTGGACAGGGTGGACGCGGCCTTTCTTCTCCATCCTGCGTCAAGCCCAAGGGAGAGGATGCAGTTCAGGCGGTCGTAGGCGCTTGCGATTCCGTCGAACATTTGTTCGATCTGCCGGCCTTTGCGCTCGGACTTGTCGTAGGGCAGTATGCTTTCGACCTTGAGGGGCATCGTCAGTGTTTTTTCAACCATTGGTTTATGCTGGTTTCGATTTTGTCAAGGGAGGGGGAGGGGTCGATGTGCTCGAATTTCTCGCCGGTGATCCGCTCGTACAGCTCGATGTAGCGTTCGCTTATGCCTGTTACTATTGCGGGGGTCATCTCCGGGATGGTCTGGCCGGCCTGGCCCTGAAAGCCGTTGGCCATGAGCCATTCGCGGACGAACTCTTTCGACAGCTGGCGCTGAGGCTGTCCGGAACGGAAGCGTTCTTCATATCCTTCGGAGTAGAAGTAACGGGAGGAATCGGGAGTATGGATCTCGTCGATTAAATAGATGATGCCGTCCTTGCTGCCAAATTCATACTTGGTGTCCACCAGTATCAGTCCTCGCTGAGAGGCTATCTCACTGCCGCGGACGAAGAGATCGACGGCGTATTTTTCTATTAGGGCATAGTCGTCGGCGCTGACCAGGCCGCGGCTGATGATTTCCTCCTTGGAGATGTCCTCGTCGTGACCCTGATCCGCTTTGGTCGTGGGGGTGACGATGGGGACGGGGAAGCGCTGATTCTCCGTCATCCCTTCGGGAATTGGTACGCCGCAGATTGTGCGTGCTCCACTCTTGTAGCTTCGCCAGGCGCTGCCGCATAAATAGCCTCGGACGATCATCTCGACAGGGAAGCTTTTGCACTGGACGCCTATTGTCACCATCGGGTCGGGGGTGCTCAGCTTCCAGTTCGGACATATATCGGTGGTGGAATCAAGGAACTTTGAGGCAATTTGGTTCAGTATCTGACCTTTGCAGGGGATGCCTTCGGGCAGAACAACATCGAACGCCGAAATGCGATCGGTTGCTACCATCACGAGTATGTTGTTATTGATGCGGTAAACATCGCGAACTTTGCCGTGATATACGCCCGTCTGTCCGGGGAATTTGAAATCCGTTCTTGTTAATGCTTTGTTCATAAATTTTATTTATTTAATAGCTTTTCGTATCGGGTTGGCCTCTTCGCAGGGCTGGAGTGATAGGGTAGGGGGGGAGCTTGTCCTATATCCGATACTTGCTTGAAATATGTTTTTTCATTTTTTATCTTCAACTTTTATTTGTTCAACTGTTTCCATTATCGGGTCGGACTGCTTGCGGGGTGGGGGTGATTTTGGAACTGACCGCCTTGTTCCGGATCCTGGACTTGTTTGAATATAATCCTCAATTTATATTTCCATTTTATCTGTTCATGCGAAGTGAAGCGGCGACTAACTGTCCTTCCTTTTCTCGTATGCTTCGACGATGCGCTGAACGATTTTATGACGAACGATGTCGCCCTTGTCGAACTCAATCATGCCTATTCCTTTTATGTTGTTCAGGAGGTTCAGGGCGTGGACGAGGCCGGACGTCTGCGTGGGAGGGAGATCGATCTGGGTAATGTCGCCGGTCACGATCATCTTCGCATTCGTTCCCAGACGGGTAAGGAACATTTTTATCTGGGGGATGGTGGTGTTCTGGGCTTCGTCAAGTATGATTACTGCGTCGCTTAGCGTGCGGCCGCGCATGAAGGCCAGGGGCGCTATCTGGATTATCTTGTTCTCGATGAAATCCTTGAGTCTCGCTATGGGGATCATATCTTCCAGAGCATCGTACAGGGGTTGCAGATATGGGTCTATTTTGTCTTTCATGTCGCCGGGAAGAAAGCCGAGCTTCTCGCCTGCTTCGACTGCCGGGCGGCTCAGGATAATCTTCCTCGCTTCCTTGTTCTTCAGGGCTTTCACGGCGAGCGCTATCGCTGTGTAGGTCTTGCCGGAGCCGGCGGGACCGGTAACGAACACCAGGTCGTTCTCTGCGTATGAGTTGACGAACAGCTGTTGGTTCTCCGTGCGGGCTATGATCGGCTTGCCGTTCATGCCGTGAATGATGAGGTTTTCCTGTTTGACGGCTAGTGGAGTCTTGCCTCTAAGTATGTCGATAATGATTTCTTCGTTTAACGTATTATAGTCTTCGCAGTATTTCTCGACTTCACGCATCTTTTTTATGAAAGCGTCCGACTCGCTCTCGTCTCCTATTACTTTCATTATGTTTCCACGAGCTACTATGCGGAGCTTGGGGAACAGCGTTTTGATCAGCTGTATGTTGATGTTATTTACGCCGTAGAAGACAACAGGGTCTGCATTTTCCAGTATATATACTCTTTCTATCATTTAGATTTCGTGATTCCGGGGGCAAAAATAGTCTTTTTTAGTTGAAAGAGAGTGGACTTTTCGGTTTTCTGCTCTTGTTTCTCGTTTTTTTGTTTGTTTCTTTCAGGGGGGCTTGGGTTGGGAACTGAAAAACCGGAATTGGCTAACGGGGATGAAAAGGTGGTTTTGGCCTGGAATGAAGCGTCCCCCAAGGTGGAAAATCATGATCCGTAGCGAAAACATATTGTCCCACCATGTGGGCTATCATGATCCGGACTGAAAACATACTGTCCCCCAAGGTGGGAAACCATGATCCGGAGCGGAAACATATTGTCCCACCATGTGGGCTATCATGATCCGGACTGAAATCATACTGTCCCCCAAGGTGGGAAACCATGATCCGGAGCGAAAACATATTGTCCCACCATGTGGACTACCATGATCCGGACTGAAATCATATTGTCCCCCAAGGTGGGACGCTATGATTAGCTGCAAAATCGGCTTCGACCTCCTCAAAGACATGCTTCTCTGACTGAATAATCGAATTGTTCTACAAAAAATACCAATTGGAATTAAACCATTATCGACTTTGGCTGTCATATTGTCCGTTATAATGTTTAAACAGAAATACTGAATTTAGATTATGGGTAAAAAGATGAAATGGGGGATAATCACTGTTATCCTTTTGGTTATTGTGGGTATGATTGCTTATCCTTCCTTGAGCAGGCGGTTGAAAGCTGCGGCAGACGCGCCGCCTGCTACGCCTCCGCCGGCAGGCAATTCTCCTTATACGACGAGGCAGGCTCTTAACATAGATGCGGAAATCATAAGGGCACGGCCATTGACTGACAAGATCATAACGATTGGTACGGCTATTCCGGACGAGGAGGTTGACCTCTCCTTTGAAACATCCGGAAAGGTTGTGGACATCTCTTTCCAGGAGTGGACACATGTGCAAAAGGGAGATCTTTTGGCTAAGATTAATGACAGGCCTTTGCAGGCGCAGCTGAAAAAGCTGGAAGCAGAGGTGCCGCTCGCACGCGACAGGGTTTACAGGCAGAGGGCGCTCCTTGAGAAGGATGCCGTAAGTCAGGAGGCTTTTGAACAGGTGACGACGGATTATGAGAAGCTTATGGCGGACATCGAGCTGGTCAAGGCCAATATCGCACAAACGGAACTGCGTGCTCCCTTTAGCGGCATTATAGGGCTAAGGACAATTAGCGAAGGGGCTTATACGACGCCGAGCACGAACATCGTGAAGCTGACGAGGATTACGCCGATAAAGATTGAGTTCTCCGTCAATGAAATCTACGCTGCCGACCTCCGGGAGGGGACGCCGATTATATTCCGCCTCGCCAATTCGGAGAATAGCATACAGGAACATCACGCCAGGATTTATGCACTGGAGAGCAAGATGGACCTCGCAACGAGGACAATGAAAGTCAGGGCTACCTACCCGAATACTCATGAAGAAATACAGCCGGGGAGATATGTCTCCGTAGAGGTAAGCAAGCGGGAAATAAAGGAGGCGCTTACGGTTCCAAGCGAGGCTATCATCCCGGAGATGGGGAAGAGCATCGTCTTTATATATAAAAATGGAGAGGCGAAATATACGGAGATTGTCGCCGGACTGAGGACGGAGAGCCGGGTGCAGATTCTTGAAGGCGTACATGAGGGGGATACGCTGATTACGACCGGAGTGATGCAGCTGAGGTCGGGGATGAAGGTATCTATTGATAAATTGAACTAGTATGGCCAATATTTCCGAACTGAGCATTAAGAGGCCGGTATTGTCAACCGTCCTGGTTCTTGTTATCCTGCTGTTTGGATTCATAGGCTACCGGGCGTTGGGAGTGCGTGAGTTCCCCAGCGTTGACCAGCCTGTCATATCGGTTATGACGAGCTATCCGGGAGCCAATGCGGAGGTCATAATGAACCAGATTACCGAACCGCTGGAACAGAACATCAACGGTATTCCGGGAATACGATCGCTTAGCAGCGTGAGCAGTCAGGGGCAGAGTAGAATAACGGTCGAGTTTGAATTGTCGGTTGACCTGGAGACGGCTGCCAATGATGTCCGTGATAAAGTCTCTCGTGCTCAACGGCTACTGCCGCGAGATTGCGACCCGCCGACAGTGTCGAAGGCCGATGCAGATGCTTCGCCGATTATGCAGATTGGCGTCCGCAGCAGCCAGCGTTCGCTTATGGAACTGAGCGAGATTGCCGAACTGGTGGTCAAGGAGCGTTTGCAGACGATTCAGAATGTTAGCGGAGTGGAGATATGGGGACAGAAGCGCTACTCAATGAGGCTTTGGCTGGACCCGGCCAAGATGGCGGGCTACGGCGTGACGACCCTGGACGTTCGCAGCGCTGTCGAGGCGGAGAACATCGAGCTTCCTTCAGGGAGCATTGAGGGAAATACTGTGGAATTGTCTATTCGCACGTTGGGGCTGATGACGACGGCGAAGGAATTTAATGATCTCATCATAAAGGAAAGTGGTAATAATATCGTGCGTTTCAGTGACGTCGGTCGTGCGGAACTTGCTCCGGAGGATTTGAAGAGTTTTCTCAAGAGGAATGGCGAGCCGATGGTGATTGATGTCATCATCCCCCAGCCGGGAGCTAATCATATCGAGATTGCGGATGAGGCTTACAAACGTATTGAACAGCTGCAAAAGGATTTGCCGGATGATGTGTCTGTTGAGATGGTATATGATAATACGCGGTTTATCAGGGCGTCCATCAATGAAGTGCAACATACTATTTATGAGGCTTTCATTATTGTTGTTATTGTAATATTCCTGTTCCTGCGGGACTGGCGTGTGACGCTGGTGCCGGTCGTAGTAATCCCGGTTTCGATCATCGGGGCATTCTTTGTGATGTATGTTGCGGGATTCTCGATTAATGTTCTTACAATGCTTGCAGTGGTGCTTGCCGTCGGTCTGGTAGTTGATGATGCCATAGTGATGGCGGAGAATATATATGTGCGCATTGAGGAGGGCAAGGAACCCAAAGCTGCCGGAATCGAAGGTTCGCAGGAAATCTTCTTTGCAATCATATCAACGACGCTTACTTTGATTTCGGTCTTCCTGCCGATTGTCTTCATGGAGGGAATGACGGGACGGTTGTTCAAGGAGTTCAGTATTGTGCTGGCAGGCTCGGTGGCTATCTCCGCCTTTGTGGCGCTGACATTTACGCCGATGTTGTCAACGAAGATGTTAAGGTACAGAGAGAAGAAGAACTGGATTTACAGGAAGACGGAGCCGTTCTTTGACGGATTGAATAATTTTTATGCCGTTACGCTTAACTGGTTTTTGAAAAAGAAGTGGATAGCGATTCCGCTTACATTGGCGCTACTCGTCTCTATTGTCTTTTTCTGGAAGAACATCCCCTCGGAACTGTCTCCGCTGGAAGACCGTTCGATAATCAACATTAATATGCGAGGGCCGGAAGGCTCAACTTTTGAATTTGTCCGCGACTTTACCGAGAGGATCGGGGCTTTAGCTGATTCGATCGCCCCGGAACGCAAATCTGCCATGCTCCGGAGTTTCGGAGGTAACGGAGGGATGAGCGTCGTATTGCCGGATATAAATGAACGTACTCGCAGCCAGATGGAGGTGGCTGCCGAACTTTCCGCAGCTGTCAGGAAGGAGACGAGGGCGAGGGCTTTCGTACAGCAAAATTCCACCTTCGGCGGACAACGTCAGGGAATGCCGGTACAGTATGTTCTACAAGCTCCGAATATCGCAAAGCTGCAGGAGTTTATTCCGCCGTTTATGGCAAAAGTCAGCGAAAGTCCAATATTTCAAATGGCTGACGTGAACCTCAAGTTTACCAAGCCGGAAACCAGGATTGAAATCAACCGGGACAAAGCTTCCATGCTCGGAGTCAGTACGCGCAACATTGCGCAGACACTGCAATATGCGCTTAGCGGACAGCGGATGGGCTACTATTACATGAACGGAAAGCAATACCAGATCATAGGCGAGATCAACCGCCAGCAACGCAACATGCCGATTTATCTTAAATCAATATATGTGCGAAGCGATAACAGCTCAATGATTCAATTGGATAACCTGGTGGAACTGACGGAAGATGTCGCACCGCCACAGTTATACCGATATAACAGATTTGTTGCAGCCACGGTTTCCAGTGGTCTTGCTCCGGGACATACCATCGGCGATGGTTTGAATGAAATGGACAGGATTGCGGAAGAAGTGCTGGACGAGAGTTTCAGAACTGCACTGAGCGGAGAATCGAAAGAGTTCAGAGAGAGTTCGGACAGCCTGATGTTTGCGATGATACTGGCGCTGTTCATGATATATCTGGTGCTGGCAGCGCAATTTGAGAGTTTCAAGGATCCATTGATAGTCATGTTCACGGTTCCTCTGGCCATATCCGGAGCGTTGATGTTCATGAGCTGGTCCGGCATAACCATGAATATTTTCAGCCAAATCGGCATCATAATGCTTATTGGTCTGGTGGCGAAGAACGGTATCCTCATTGTGGAATTTGCAAATCAGAGGCAGGAGGCAGGCTTGTCGCTCTCTGAAGCTATACGGATTGCCTCGGCTCAACGGTTGCGACCTATACTGATGACCAGCCTGGCCACCATCGTAGGGTTGCTACCTCTGGTGTTCGCTTCGGGCGAAGGCGCACAGGGCAGGATAGCGATGGGGACATCAGTGGTTGGCGGAATGATCGTATCGACCTTCCTTACGCTCTATATCGTTCCGGCCATGTATAGCTATATATCAACTAACAGACTAAGGAAAACGGGAGGTAAATAAATGAAGAACATATATTGTATCATACTGATTCTCTTCCTCGCCGATGCGGCCAAGGCGCAGGAAATATATTCGCTTCGCCGCTGCATCGAAGTCGCTCTTGAACGGAACTATTCAATCAGAATCATACGTAATGAGCAAAGCATAAGCGCCAATAATGCCACGCTCGGAAATGCCGGATACCTCCCTGCGGCCGATCTTTCCGGAGGCTTAAACGGAGCTGTTAACACTACGAGGAACAGGCTTGCCGACGGAAGCACGGAAACGACCTCCAACGTTCCAACAGAAACGGGCAATGCGGGCTTGAGCGTCTCGTGGACAGTCTTTGACGGTTTTGGCATACAGGCGGAGTATGCCCGTCTTAATCAATTGAAAAGCATGGGCGAATTGAATACGAGGCTGACGATAGAGGATTTCATCGCCTCTATCGCCGGGGAGTACTACAATCTGATACGGCAATCGACGAGGCTGAAGAATCTTGTTTCTACACTTAATCTGTCTCGCGAAAGACTCAGAATAGTTGAGGAACGCTATGCCATCGGCTCAATGTCGCGACTGGACTTCCAGCAGGCCCAGGTGGACTTTAATGCTGATTCCTCGGCGGTGCTTAATCAACTTGAAACGCTTCATCGTTCACGCACTCATCTTAACCAGCTCATGGCGCTGGATAATGTTGACGAGAATGTTGCTCTGCGCGACAGCTCTATTATGCCGAATGTATTTCTTGACGAGGCGCAATTGTGGAGGAGCGTTCTTGAGAAGAATATTTCGCTGCTCATCGCGCAAAAGAATGTAGAACTGTCCGAACTTGACCTGAAAAAGGCAAGGAGCAGAAATTACCCATATCTCCGTCTTAATGCCGGCTATGGATACACGGGCAGCCAATATCATTCCGGCAATATTGAACTTCAGCATCGCCTCGGCCCCACCTACGGACTGACGATCGGCTACTCGCTTTTCGACGGATACAATCGAAAACGCGAGCAGAGAAATGTTGCCATACAGATTCAGAACCGACAATATCGTCTCCGCGAACTGGAGCTTAGCCTGCGAACAGACATGAGTAACCAGTGGATGGCATATGGCAACAACCTCAACTTGTGGGAACTCGAAAAATCCAATCGTGTCGCGGCGCAGGAGAATTATAATATCGCCCTCGAACGCTATCGCCTCGGACAGTTGTCGGGCATTCAGCTTCGCGAGGCGCAAAACAGTCTGCTAAATGCCGAAGAACGGCAATCAATAGCCGAATATGCCACCAAGCTATGCGAAATCTCCCTGCTCCAGCTTAGCGGTCAAATCGCAGATACTCTTTATTCCGAAGAGGAATAGTCATGCAGGCTGCACGCTTGTGCCAACGTTTGAATATGACTTATCAGCTAAGACCAGGTATATTTTTAATGCAATCCTGAAAAGAGAATAAGGTTTATACGAGAGATTCTTTTTCAACCAAAAGGCGCGTGAGGTTATACTCCTCTCGCGCCTTTGCTGTTTTTACCGCCAGGCGCACAGGCGTAGCAGCGATACTAAGGGAAGCGCCGCCGCGACCGAATCTTTCCACCATGTGGGACAATATGATCCGCTCCCAAAACATATCGTCCCACCTTGGGGGACACCATGATCTGCCTCCAGATCATATCGTCCCACCTTGGGGGACACCATGATCCGCCCTCAAAACATATCGTCCCACCTTGGGGGACACCATGATCCGCTCCCAAAACATACCTTCCCACCTTGGGGGACAGTACGATCCGAACCCGGATCATACCTTCCTCCCAGGTAGGCCAATATGATCCGCCGGCGAATCATGTTTTCCTCCCTGGTGGACTGATATGTTCTGCTCCAAAACCGGATTTCCCCCCTGCGGGGACGATAGTTATTCGCCCCAAAACCAGCTTTTCCCATATTGCAGACTGGTCTGAACGCCGCAACGCAGCGCTTTTTCCCTGTGCGCGGCCTTAACGATCGTATCGCCGGGCATGTTATAATATAATGAAGGAAAATATGAAAAACGTTAAATCAGGATGAGTATTAGCAGTAAAAACGTTCGTTTTTTTTGCCAATTGCAATGCTCCTTTTATTCGCCTGAACCGATGCGCTTTTTTATTATGATTTACAATATGGAAAGCCATTACGGCATGTCGGCAGACAATTGTATATCAGAGGAATATACAAGCTGTTGAAAAAAACAATCGTGATAATTTGCTCGGTGAGAAAAATCAACTACTTTTGCACATCGAATTGGCAAAAAAAACGAACGTTTTCGCTGACATTTTTTTTGAGGTAGAGGCTGAAGTAGAATAGTGGATTTTTTTTCCGGCTGAAATTAGGCGAACTGCGTAGCAGCTATTCATTATAATACAGACGACTTTGTAGAGAAAAGTAAAAGAGATTTTCCGTCAACCAATGTGGGTGGCGGTCTTTTAAGATTAATACCGTTTTATAGTGACACTCATATTTATTTTGCTTGGCTGTTTGATTGCATTTGTCTCATCAGCATGGGTTATTCCGGGGATAATTCAGACTGCCAGCAGGATTGGCCTTTTCGATAAGCCGGAGAAACGTAAATTGCATACGGATTGTATTCCTCGACTGGGTGGTTTTTCGTTTCTTCCGCTCTTTTTACTTTCGGTATTTTTTACGATTACTCTGAATTATATTTACAGCTTGATGTATATACAGGAAGACAAACTTCTTTTGTTTTTTGCGGACGCAGGACTGATAGTATGTGGATTAATTCTGCTGTATCTGGTGGGTATTAAGGATGATTTGGTCGGTGTGCGCTACCTTCATAAGTTCATAGTCCAGTTCGTGGTCGCAAGTCTTATTCCGCTCTCCGGCTTATGGATAAATAATTTATACGGATTACTGGGGATTCATTGTTTAAGTCCCATTGTGGGGATACCGCTAACGGTTTTGCTGGTCATATTTATAATCAATGCAGTCAATTTAATTGACGGTATTGACGGCCTGGCTTCCGGATTATGTATCATCGGATTGGCGGTAATGGGAGGCATATTTATAATGAAGAAAGAGTTGTTTCTTGCCCTGTCAGCCTTCGTCATGGGGAGCATATTAATTCCTTTTTTCTATTATAATGTTTTCGGCAAAGCGGGGAAAGGAACAAAGATATTTATGGGCGATACGGGTAGCCTGACGCTCGGTTATTTCCTTGCATTTTTTGCCTTGCACGCATCCTTTGACGGAGATAAATCCATCCTGAATGACGATATAATAATGATAGCCTTTGCGCCATTGCTCATTCCGATGCTTGATGTTTGTCGCGTGATGTTTGTGCGTTTCCGTAACGGCAAACATTTATTTACGGCAGACAATAATCATATTCATCACAAATTCCTTCAACAAGGGTTCAGTCACAGGCAAACGCTGGTATTTTTACTGGCGATGTCGGCATTGCTATGCGTGATTAATCTGTTTATGGCATCGAGGGTGAATGTGAACATATTAGTGGTGATTGACGGTTTGGTTTGGGTAGGGCTGAGATGCGTTGGATGTTATATGAATCCGAATAAAACAATTATAAGGAAAATGTTTTATGAGGGTGAGTGAAGGTATTAATATCGGGCTTAAAGACGTATTGTGGAATTATGCTGCAACGTTTCTAAAAGTAGGCGTAGGTGTTATTCTATTGCCTTTTATCCTGCACGCTTTTCCGAAAGAGACAGTGGCGATATGGGCAATATATTCTACTGTTATAACAATGATTACTTTGCTGGATTTCGGCTTTAACCCGTCATTTGCACGAAACGTTTCCTACGTCGTCAGTGGTGTAAAAGAGTTGAGACACAGCGGATACCAGACTGTAGAAAACAGGAATAACAGCAGTATTGATTACAGTCTTTTTAAAGGATTAATAAACGCCATGCGCTGGTTTTATACGCGAATGGCCTTGCTGCTGTTTCTCCTGCTTGCAACTGCGGGAACTTATTATATACATCTATTGATGAAGACCTATACAGGCAATCATACGGAGGTTTACATCTCGTGGTTTATTCTGTGCACAATCAATACGTATTCACTTTATACTTTTTATTATGATGCACTGATGCAAGGTATGGGTTTAATCAAGCGGGCCAAACAAATACTGATTATCGGAGAGATTCTCTATCTCATGGTTTCCGTCTTATTGATAGTTCTGCATTTTGATCTAATAGCTATTGTAAGTGCGCAGGCTGTATCCATAATAATAAGACGAACACTGTCGCGTAAAACAGTTTATACTGTGGCGTTTAAAATAGCGTTGAACAATGTTGTGGCAAGAGCAAAAAAGGAATGTATTAAACCGATTCTTCCCAATGCCTTAAAATTAGGATTAACCGGCGTAGGAAACTTCTTAGTCAGGCGTTCGCCGCTTATTATCGGTTCGCTATTTCTTCCGCTTAGTGATATAGCTTCTTACGGTATTACCATACAGATTGTTTGGATTATAACTGAAATAGCCAATGTTTATATGACGACCTATTATCCGCAAATAGTTCAATACAGAATACAGAATAATATTCCTGCTATTAGGCGAAGCTATTTACGTTCTTGTTCATTAATGCTGCTCATCTTTATTATATGTGGAACCACTTTGGTTTTCTTGGGCGACTGGGCATTACAAGTAATAAAAAGTGAGACTCCGCTATGTTCAAAAGCATTAATAGTCGGAGCTTTATTTGTTTATCTTTTAGAACGGAATCAGTTTTTAGCGACTGACATTCTTCTGACAAAAAACGAGGTCCCATTCTTTTATGCTTCGTTATTTTCCGGGGCATTTACCTTTATATTGCTAATTATATTTTTAACGGCGACGTCATTAGGTATTTGGGGATTGATACTGGCACAGGGAATTGCGCAAAGCGTGTATTCAAACTGGCGATGGCCGATAGCGGTTTTCCGAAGTTTTAGAGTTAATAAAATAGTGGTACAGGAATAGCATGTTTATTTATATTGCATTTATTTCTTTATTTGTGATCGGCAGCATACTTGAGGTTGGCGGATTGAAGAAAGAGCAGGCGCGGAGAGTGTTGCAATTTCTTACGGTGGTGTTGATTTTGTTTGTGGGGCTGAGGTTTCATACGGGGAGTGATTGGGATGTTTATATTAGAGTGTTTGACAATTCTTTATTGGAGGATGATAATCCGTATCATATGGAATATGGATATATAGTTTTAAATAAAATTTTAAAGTTTCTGTTTGATAATTATTATGTTTTACAATTTACCGTAACAGCTTTTGTTGGTTTTATGTTGTACCGATTCGTTTCTTCTTTTTCTCATTACCCAATAACAACTATTACTATATTTGTTTGCTTCTTCTTTTTTCATTTAATGTCTATTCAACGACAATTGATTGCACTGGGAATAGTTGTTTTCTCTACAAGATATATTTTTGAACGTAAATTATTGGTGTTTTTATGTGCTATCAGTATCGCTTCTTTATTTCATATTAGTGCTATCGGAGCAATATTACTATATTTTATACATAAAAATTACGGGCGAATTTTTCCTCTTATTTTGATATTTCTATCACATATTCTTTATTTTTACCCGGGAAGTCTTAAATACATAATAGAATTCTTTGTGCCATATTTACCAGATAGATTATCAACTATTTCTATGTTGCACCTAAGTAATGTAGTATATGGTAACGGAGTAAATTATTCTACTGGATTGACGCATATAACACATATTATAATCGGATTATCCTATTTCTTTTTTAGAAAAAATGCTGATCCTAAAACTATTTTTTTTGCTAATGCAATAGTCGTTTTATTGATTATTCGAGGCCTATCTACTGCAATATCTATATTACTTCGTTTTGAGTTATATTATCTTATATATGCTATAATAGCATACACCTATTTAACGGATTTTTTTAAAGGAGATAGACAAATTAAAGTATTTGTTACATCATGTTTTTTATCATTATTTTCTTTAATTATTATAAATGGCGTTTCCTCTAACACCCGTTCTCAAATTACTGGTTTGCCATATAAATATCGTTATCGACCATATTATAATGTTTTATCACATCCTCCTGAAGCAGTTCAGCGAAGAGATTGGGTTGAGTGGAAAAATTAAATTATTATGAATATAGCTATAATTTTTGCAGGAGGCGTTGGACAACGAATGAACTCTAAATCTGTACCTAAACAGTTTCTTGAGTTATATGGAAAACCTATTATTATATATACATTAGAAGTTTTTGAGGCGCATAGAGATATTGATGGGATAGTTATTTCTTGTGTTAATGGATGGATAGAGCATTTGTCTAGTTTGATAAAACATTTCAATCTTACGAAAATTTCCAGAATAGTAAAAGGAGGCGAAACCGGGCAGGATTCAATTTATAATGCGCTAGCTGCAGCAGAAATTTTGTATCCAAACGATTCAATTGTGCTCATACACGATGGAGTAAGACCAATTATAGATTTGGAATTGATAACACGAAATATAAATTGTGTTAAAGAAAATGGTTCAGCTATTACTTCTGTCCCTGTAAGTGAAACTTTTGCTACATTTGATGATAAAAGGCATATCTCTATGATTCCCAATAGAGAAGCGGTTATTATAGCAAAAGCTCCGCAAAGTTTTATCCTTTCTGAAATATTAGCAGTGCATAAGAATGCTATTGCAGATGGGCTGCATACATTTATAGATTCTTGCTCTATGATGTATTATTATAATAAAAAATTAACTCTTGTTGAAGGCGACTCGTCGAACATTAAAATAACAAGGCCAATTGATTTCTATTTGTTCAGAGCAATAATTGATGCTCGTGAAAACTCACAAATATTTGGAATGTAAAAATGGAAGAATATAATAATTCAATTATTCAAGAAGATATTTTTCAGATTTCTAATTATCCATTGAGATGGACAGATTTATTAAATAAAACAGTTCTAGTTACAGGAGCTGGAGGAATGTTTGCTCGCTATATTATCTATACACTAATATATTTGAATGAAAACAAGAAGTTCAATATTAGAATCTTATGCTTGATGCGTTCAGAAGATAAATTCAACAAATATTTTGGATTCCATGCTTCAACAGATAAATGTATCCCAATAATTCAAGATGTTTGTGATAAACTTCAATATTCTAATGAGATTGATTATATTTTTCATTTTGCAGGAAATGCAAATGTGACAAGCATTGTGAATAATCCCGTTGACATAATAAAAACGAATACAGTTGGAACACTTAATATTTTTGAATTAGCACGTAAAACTAATTGCAAAAAAGTCATATTTGCATCTACACGAGAAATTTACGGGAGGCCAAGTGAGAGATATGATGAACTAAGAGAAGATTCGCTAGGAACATTAGACCCGTTGGATGATAGAACTTGCTATCCGGAAAGTAAACGCATGGCGGAAAATATTTGTTGCTCTTATTTTTTACAATATAAGATTAAATATAATATACTTCGTATAGCTCATGTTTATGGTCCTACAATGAATATAATTAATGATGGGAGAATAATGTCTGATTTATTGTATAGTATTATAAATAAGTCGAACATAGTATTAAAAAGTAACGGAGAAATGGAACGGGCTTTTTGCTATTTATCAGATGCAATTATAGGAATATTTCTTGTATTATTTAATGCGAAAGAAAGTGCAGTATATAATTTAGCTAATGAATCTGAGCCAATAAAAATAATAGATTTAGCTAACATTCTAGCTGATATATCTTCTGAAAGAGGGCATTCAATAGACATTAAAATAAATCAATCTAATACACAAAAAGGATATTTCAAGTTTGAAAGAAAAAAAATGAGTCTAAAAAAAATAGAACATCTTGGTTGGAATCCAGCTATTACTTTAAAAGACGGACTTAATAGATGTATAGATGTATTAAATAGTATTCAACATATTGACAAATCAAATTGACGCAGATTATCTTTAAATAATTAGCGCTTTTGTATTAGTAAGCTAGATATTCATTACGATGAAAAGATTGAAATAATAATGAAATATTAAATAGTATTTAAGAATATGATTGGTTTTAAAAACATATCTGAAATCACAGAAGTGGAACGGAAGGAATTACATTCTCTTTACCTGAGTATGTATAAAGATATACATGCAGTGTGCAAAAAATATAATCTGACACTTATGTTAGGTGGAGGTTCCGCCTTGGGGGCTGTTCGCCATCAAGGTTTTATTCCTTGGGATGATGACATGGATTTAATGATGATAAGAAATGATTATGAAAAATTCAAACAGATTTTTGAAGAAGAATTGGGTGATAATTATGAATTATCTTGTCCTAATACGAAAAATGAAAGTAAAAGTTATTATATGCACGTACATAAGAAAGGAACTTGCATGATCGATGCTTATTTTTCTGGATGGGAAAAATATCGAGGAGTTTGGATTGAAATATTTCCAATGGACAATGTTCCTAACAATATTATACTTCGGATTTATAAAAGTTTTATCTGCCGTTTGATAATTTTCTTATCCAATTCAATGAAGTATTCCCAATCTAATAATAAATTATTGAATAAAAATAATTTTTACAGCTTGCGGAAAACAATAGGAAGATTATTTCTTTTGATGATAAAACGACAACCACTATTGAACTATCTAGATAAATATAGCCAATACTCAAAAGACACAAAATATTTGACGATTGTTTCTGGGAGACGTCACTATTTAGGTGAAATATTACCCAGAACTGTTTTTTTTCCTGTATGTAAAAAAAACTTTGAAGGCATAGAGGTGAATTTGCCTAATGATTGGGATACTTATTTGAAGAATTTATATGGAGATTATATGACTCCTCCTTTAATAAGTAAACGAGAAAAGCATACTAATATTTATATATAATAAAAAATATGTGGGATAATCAATTAGTTTCGATAATTATGCCTTGCTATAACAGCGTAAAATATATAGCTGAAAGTATCTTAAGCGTAATAAATCAAACATATAATGAATGGGAATTAATAATTGTTGATGATTGTTCTAACGATGGAAGCGATAAAGTTATATTGGACTTTTGTAAGAGGTATGATAAAATTGAATATTTTAAAACAGATAAACAGTCTGGCTCTGCTTCTGTACCTCGTAATATAGGTCTTACAAAAGCGAAAGGGAGATATATTGCGCTTTTAGATAGTCAAGATTTATGGATTGAGAATAAACTAGAAGAACAAATCAAACTGTTTGAAGAAGATAATGTTGCAATTGTCTATTCAAATTTTGAAAAAATAGATGAAGGTGGTCAAAGAAACAATAGAATTATAATTTCATCTGCAGAAACTAATTATAAACAATTATTGAAGGTTAATTCTATCAACAGCTTAACTGTTATATATGATGCGCAAAAAAGTGAGAAAACAATCTTTCCAGAAATTACTAATGGTGAAGATTATGCATTGTGGTTATCAATTTTGAAAAAGGGTTTTATCGCTAAAAATACAAATACAATAATGGCATTAAATCGCATAACAGAAAACTCTCTTTCTACAAATAAACTAAGAGCAATAAAATGTCGATGGCGAATATATAGAGATATTGAAAAAGTACCTTTGCTAAGAGCTTTGTATTACATGATACATTATGCTTATCATGGTTTTATTAGAGCGATGATATAATCTTATACTTTTATAGCAGTTAATTTAATGTGGGAACCTTCTCTATGTTCTATAAAAAAATGTGCAAAATGAAGGAATTGAGTTAATATCTTATCTAAGAAAGAATAATGCTGATAATATATCTTTAATCTAATCCCCCCTTCATATTTATATATATATTCAACAAAAAAAGCCTCCGCCCTCCTAAAAACACAGGAGGGCGGAGGCTTTTTTGTTTGCGGCCTTCAGGAATGTTTGCATCAGTTGATGAATTTGTTCCCGAAGATGAGGTAGCCGATGTTTACGCCGAAGTTGATGTTGTTTTTGGGGTAGCTGTATGCGTTTCCGTATATGCTGATGGAGGCGAAGGGGAGTTGGATGACAAGCGACAGCTCTCCGATGTATTGGCAGGTGCGGAACCAGACATCGTACTTGGCCGGCTGGAAGTGGTATGGTTCCTGTTGCTCGTTTTGTGGGCCGCGAAGAATCTTGCGGAAGGGGGCAAAGGCGAAGAGATCGGCGCGGAGGTGCGTCATGCTGCTGAGACGGAGGATAGGGCTAATGCCCAGGGCGGCGTACTGGTTGGCGCGGAAGGCTTCGTTGAATTGTATTTTGCTGTGAGGGGTGGGCGTGAATGCGGGGGCTTGGAGGATCGCGGCGGTGTAGTTGTTGTTGAGTTCTTTGGTGGAAAGCAGACATTCGCCGAGAACGCCGAGAGAGAAGTTGGAGCCGAGGGAATGGTAATGATTCCACATAGCATGGGTTTGGAGCCATGAGCGGGTTTGAGCGGCGGGGATATAACCTGTGCCGGAGGTGAAATTCTCACTGCCCGTGGCAGAAAGGGCGGAGAGGGAGAGGGCGCTGCCGGATACGGGGTATTGTTTGGCGTCGAGCGTGTTATAGTCGATTTGGATGGTTTGGATAAGGAGGTCGTGGCGACTGTGCTCAAACTTGGCGCCGGGGCTGGCAAGGGTGAGCGTTTGGAAATAGTTGTCGTCAAGGCGACCGTAGGCGGCACTGATTTCCGCTTTTGCTTTGCGGATGATGGGGAAACCGAAGCTGAGGCGGAGGTATAGTTCTTTTTGTTTGATGATCGAAGGGACGATGTCTTCATAAAAAAGAGATTGGGAGCCGGCGTATTTTTTGTTGTTGTAAGTGCCTTGGGCGTTGATGTAGGCAGGGATTTTGGTCTGGAGGTAAAAGCGGCTGTTAAGGTTGACGCCATCGTAGGAGTTGCCGACCTGGAATTGGGCGTCAAGATCAGTGGCGAAGGTGGAGATGTTTTGATAGCCGACGCCGACGAAGAGCTGGTTGGCCTGGTACGAGGAGATGTTGCCTCCGAAACTGACGTTCAGGGCGTCGCCCATTTCAACTTCGAGGTAAAGATCGAATGTCCGGCTGAGGCGATTGTATATGGCGTGGGGGATAATTTCCTTGATGCGATTGTGGGAAAGGAGTTTGAAGTAGGCGAATTTAAAGTCCGCCATTGTGAAGGTGCCGTTGATGTCGCGGTGGAGTTGCGTTTCGATATAGGATTTCTGCGATTCGGTTACGCCAGTGATATAAATGTCTTGAAAAAGCAGGGGAGGGAGGCTTTCCTTATAGGCTTTGCGGCGGGAATCGAGGGCGGAGGGAGCAACATGCCGGCTCACCTTGCGTTTGATGGAATCGAGGATGATAATTGTTTGGCGGTAGCCTGCTTCCATTAGCTCTTCGGCGCGATGGAAATCCATGAGGCCGACGTCGGGGAAGTTGAAGCTCAGCATTAGGCCTTCTTCCTCAGGTATGTCGTATTCGGTCTTTTGCATAATCATGGCTTTGAGCTGCTCATAGAGGTTGTCGGATGGTTTATCGGGAGGATTGACAACGGCGCTGCCTATGATAAAGTCTGGATGGAAGGCGTCTTTCATCGGGTTGACGGGGAAGTTGTCATAGATGCCGCCGTCGAAGAGCGGAATACTGTCTTTGCGAATTGGTTTGAACACGAAGGGGAAGGACATGGAGGCGCGAACGGCATCACCAAGGTCGCCGTTTCGGAAGATAACCGGCTTCTTGCCATAAATGTTTGAAGCAACGCAGCGGAAGGGAACGAAGAGGTTGTCGAAGTTCCAGAACGCTCTCGCCGAAGCCTGCGCAAACAGGCCAAGGAAGGCCTGATTCATCTGAACAGGGTTGATGAGGCTTTGGGGGAATATGTTCGTGCTGAGATGGAGAGTGTCGATAATGATGGGAAAGCGCACAATCTCCGGAGTTGCTTCCGGGCGTTTGAATGAATTAGCGTAGTGGCTCTCCACTGTTCCGGTTTGCCAGTAACTGAACTCGTCGGAGAGAAAGAGCTTTAGCATCTCGTCCGGAGAGTAGCCCATGGCGTAGAGACTGCCGACGATGGCGCCGATTGACGTCCCGGTGATATAGTCGATCGGTACGCCGTTTTCCTCAAGGGCTTTGATGACGCCTATATGCGCTGCGCCTTTGGCTCCGCCTCCACTCAACACCAGGCCGACCTTCTGTCCGACGATGGCTTGAGGGACAAGAAAGTGGAAAAGGATTATGATATTGACTATGAATGTTTTCATATAGCAAATATAGATTTTTCGACGATAACCGAAAGAGTTTTTGGGCTTGTCATGCTGATCCGGAGGCCTGGTGCGCCTTCTTTACGCTTTATATAATCAAGGAGACTGGAATCGCAGATTCTTTTCATTTTCGCGTCTGCTTTACGGATATATCGCTTTGGATGCTAGCCCAGGCAATTGAACCCGTCTTGAACTTTCAGAAACAAGTCTCCTGCTTTTTTTGAAAAACTCAAATTCCTGACGAATCAAATAAATAATTTCCTAATCCTTCGCATATTCTCGGAGCATTTTTAGACATCTTCCGAAGATGTAAAAAGACGTAACGAACATGTTTAAAGACGTGGCGAACGTCTTTAAAGACGTAACTTACATGTCAAAAGACGTGACGAACGTCTTTAAAGACGTAACTTACATGTCAAAAGACGTGGCGAACGTCTTTAAAGACGTAACTTACATGTCAAAAGACGTAGCGAACATCTTTAAAGACGTAACTTACATGTCAAAAGACGTGACGAACGTCTTTAAAGACGTAGCGAACATGTTTAAAGACGTGGCGCTCGTCAATTAAAAAACACATAAATAGATGCCTTATTTTGTTTTCCGTTTTTAACAATTAATGATTAGCGCAAACGGGAAAAATTAAAGCCGGAGAGGTCTGTTCCTCTCCGGCTGAACACATATAAATCAATATAACAAGTTTTATTATGCAGTTTTTGGCGTTTGATATGCGTGCCTACTTGACCATTACCTTTTCGGTTAGAATTTTACCGGCAACGGTGGCGCGGACGATGTATATATGCCGGCTCTCGACCTGGATGCGCAGGTGGCTGTTGCCTGGCGAGGCGTTGTTATACACTCGCTTGCCGAGAGCATCATACACCTGAACGTTGCCCAGGTCGCCTTCTCCTGAACGGATGTCGATATGTCCGTGCTCACCTGTTACGGAGATGCTTGCCGTGGGGGCGATGTCCTCGACCGAACTAAGGTTGCCGAGCTTGAACTTCAGGACGAACCGGTCGTTTATTTCAATAAAGTCGTTACCGTTTTTTGTTACCGTGAATGTGTATTCTGGGTTTTGCTGCAAGTTGATTTCCTTGTTGAGAAGCTTGTCGACAAGAATGGCATCATAGCCGAAGCCACGGAGATTGGCGAATGAGAGCTTGGTTTCGCCGGCGTTTTTTATCCTCATGCCGATGGCGGTAGAGTGAATGTCGAGGTGGCTGCCGACATTGATAATCAGCGGTGCATGGTTGCTGGAGAAGGTATAGAGAGTGAGTGGCAGCTCACTGTAATCTATGGCCGGCATGTCGTCACGGTCGATAAAGTTGCTGGCTTTAGGATTGTGGACAATGGCGGCACGGGCTTTCTTTTCGCCCTGCGACAATTCGATGTTAAGAACATTCTTTACGACGGGCTGCATCGAACGGAGGGTATAAGATCCTTTCACGGGGGCTACGGTTGTTGTCCAGTTTGGAGACATTTTCAGTGACGCCAGCTGTGCACTTGGTCGTTGCTTGGCTACGAAGAATGATTGCAGAGGTGGAATAAACAGTTCGACCGGCGTTGGAGCGGACGGGAAATTGCTGAAGTGTTGCTGCACGCCCGTATAGCCGTTCGAGAGCAATGCGGCGTAGAATCCGGAGTTCACTTCGCCGTTCCACAGGTAGTAGCCGGAATGTAATACGGCGCTGTTAGCGACAAGGAACTTGCGTATATCCAGGTATGCCATGTAAGGATTTACGACCTGAACCATATTTGAGTTCGGATGGTCGATAACTTTCAGGTCGAAGGTGTTGTCATTGCCGGAGGGAGTGGAGCCATCAGTGATGAATTTGCCGTGGTTGTTGGGACGTGTGATATTAGTGACGGTCGTGCCTGTGGAAGTCGTTACACTGTATTGTCTTTCGGCTCTGGGGAAGCTTAACAGACTGTCTTTCGTCATGCTGGTAGCTTTGACTTTGAGATTGAAGGCAACGCCGAGGTCAAGTTTGTAATCAACCTTGTCTGTCGTTGGTGTAAATCTGTTTGGGACAACACTGCTGGCGCCCGGAACTTTCTGAAAGAAGTTCATGAAGACGTCGCCCCATTGAGGTTTATTGCTCTTGTCACGATAATGGTAGTCGCCGGAAACCATTCCGGCCAGCGGGGCTGACCACATAACGAAGCGTTCCTGCTCTGAAGGTTTGAGCTTAATTTCCACTGATGCGTGCTTGTATTGCAGGGCATGGGGGTTTTTCAGCATTGCACGGTCTTTCATCAATATGCTGTCGCAAGTTACGGGGCGCGTCAGTTCCGGGAAATTATTAACCCTTGAGGGGATGATTACATTGGTGCATGGAGCTGGTGAATAGTCCACATGCGTTTCATAAGTCCTGCCCTGGGCGTCTGTTTCTACGGCGACCCAGTTCATGGGGTCTCGCCAGTTCGTGCTAAGTTCTCCCGTCCATTTCATTAATGAAGTGGAGCCTGATTTTAATGGTACAACGGACACTTTGAGTTTGCCAAGCGGGAAGGGAGCTTTGGGGAATTGTATGGCGTGGGGCTTTAGCCAGTAGATTGAATCCTGTTGAGTGGTAATTGAACGCGAGCGACCTAAACCGAGATATTGCAAATGCTCGTTGTACCATTCAAAGATCACTCCGCTTGGGCGTTCTTCCAGTTCAATGATGCTGGCGGAGTTTGCACAGACGGTGAAGCCGGATACTTTGCTGTGCATTACGTATATGCAGACAGTGTCGATTTCTGTCTTCATCCAATTGCCCTGGGGGTTTCTAAAGGTTAGTCTGTATATGAATGTGTCGATGCTGTTAACAAGATACCCGCTGTCGTTATGATGATAGAAGATGCGGTTCTTGCCTCCTTTTTGATAATTGAACGTAAGGTATCCGGCTTTTGGATATTGTATAATGTTTGAATCTGCAAGCACAAGATTGGACAGGTAAGGCGGTTCAGTCCATATCTGTCCAGGCGTGGTGCCTATCGTTATCGGTATATCCGGCAAGATGTCGTTGCTGAGGATGTCCATTTCCACGCTGTCAAGTTCCTGAATTGTGTAGAAGTCAGGGAATGTTCCAAGCTGTGCAACACGTGCGACCTGGTTATTCCAGTTTCCATCACGGAAAGCGCGGCTGGATTGTCCGCTCGTACCGTTGCCAAATTCGCCGGTATATTGTTCCCCGCTTCTGTTGTAGCCGAATTTCCAGTTAATGTTTCCGCTGGCATCAATGTAACTATTGTCGCCAAGGCGCACGATGTAGATGTCTTGATCGCTGGGAATATTAATCCTGATTGTCTTCTCTGTTCCGGGAGGAATAGTAAAGTTTGAGCCTAGTCTTACGTTATTGACATCGTAAGCCTGGTCTAAATTCAGTTCGGTCATGGTCGCCTTGCTGACAGTATTTTGACTATAATAACGAATCGGCATATTGGACGAGACATCGACTTTAGCCGCTCTGTTATTTCCTACGGTCATTTCTATATAATGATTAAGACCGACAGTAACTATTTTAGGTGCCTTCATCGGATCTATGGTGCGATCAACAATATATACTTCGGGCAAGAAGACAAGAGGTTCGTATGTTCCGTGAGCCATAAGGCTGTCGCCATTAATTTTTGTTGCCTGCAATAGAGTTCCGTTGAATGGATTATAATCCTGTATGCTTTTCTGAATATTCCCGTTCATGTCTCGAATTATACGGGTGTATTTATAGTTTGCAGACAGGCGGTTTGGGGCAGGACCTTTAGGTGTTTGCAATGTGTATGGGTCTATTTTGAAGGGGTCATACATGAACTGGTTCCAGACAGGCAATGCGGCGGCAAATTTATCTCCATGTCCGTTTCCCAGGGCGTAGATGAAGCCGCGTGTTTCATGAATAAATTCATCTCCCATAACAACCATTTCGGCAGAACCATCATTGTCTATATCTGCAATGGCAGGATATTCAAAGCCTGTATAGGATGCAACCGGTTCACTGAATAAAATCGTCTGTGGAGAATTGATTTTTGTTGCAGTAATAGGAATATACGGATGTCCTCCGGCTTTGATAATACGTAGTTTCTGTTCGTCTCGATAGCAGATTTCTTGCATTCCGTCATTGTCGAAATCATACATTGTGAAACCTGTATTGTGCGAGCGGTCGTTATGTTCCAATACAAATGAAAGTTTGAGGCGTTTATCAGCTGCTATACCTGGATTTGCATCCCAGGTCAAGCCGATTAGATCGCCTTCTCTACTGTTTCTGCTGTTAGACGGAATACCTCCATTTGCCGCAGGAATACCATTTACATTAGGATGTTGTGGCAAGCCGTATCCATATTTCAAGGCTAAAACACAAATTTCCGGCAGACGATAATCAACGCCGTTAACAGTCTGTACTATTCCGTCAATATCACCAATATAGACGTATGAATTACTGCCAAATCCTCCGTCACGTCTAAAGTTAAATGTTACATCCGCCTTGACGGATGCTACTTGCGGCCCCACAGTAACGAATCCCAGATCCCAAACAACTATTCGTAGCTGATCATTATTTACACCTATTACGGTAACAACATCCGGTTTCCCGTCTCCATCTATGTCGGCCACGCCTGTGCGTCCATCGGGAACTAAATTTCCCCTGGCATCCCTTACATGAATCAAGTCATATGTAAACACTCCGCCATTTTTCTGTATCCTATATATCTTTCCTCCGGCAATAACATCATAAATTCCATCCCCATCCATATCGTAAACATAATTAAAGCCGATACCCTGGTCATTAACCATTGCTTGCCGATCGGAGCCAATATAAGCGATATTTGTCGGACCTACGTTGTCCATTGTTTCAAGTTCCAATAAGAGATAGCCTGTTTGAGCATCGTATATTTTATTGTAAGCAAGTATTTCCGGATTTCCATCCCCGTCTAAATCCACGACCGTAGGTATAGGGCGGTCGTAAACATCGTTGTGATTATATCTTGCCGAGCTGCACCATTTTTCTTTTAACCGATAGCCGACAGTAATTCCATTTTGTTTCTGTGGAATTAAATCAAATGAAGCCAGTTTATTTCGATAACTGGGATGTCCATAAGCATAAGGAAAACCCATAATTAATTCTCTTATACCATCTCTGTCAGAATCGACAATAGCCATCGGACTGGGGGAACCATGGTTTCCTGAACTCCAGTAGCCCCAATCCCAATTTCGGCCTGCTTCCATAGGGAAAATACATGTATCAATAAGAACGCCAGTTTTCCCATTATAAATTTGTATTCCGTTATAATTTCCGGCTAGCCCATTTTGATTATCATCCTTTCTAACTCCTAAACCTATCAATTCAGGATTCCCATCCCCGTCCAAATCGGCAACAAGAGGAACAGAAAATTGATACATACGGAATATATTCGGGTTTATCGGTGATGGTGCAGCTCCTGCCGGTTGTCTCACCCAACTGGTAATAAACCTGTAAGCAGACGTAAAATCCACTTTTCCCATATAATCCATCGGCGCATTGGCCAAAGTAGGGTCTAAAGATGGCGTCACGGCTCCCGGTGTTGGAGAGAGTGATTGTGCTTTTGTCAATGGGGAAATTCCGCATATCATGGCGAGAAAGATTCCAGTTAATATTAATTTATTTGTCATATTGATTCATTGTTATTTGTGTTACTATTTTCGTTTTGGGTTATATATGTTTATTATTATTGTTGTTATTCATACTTTAATTATATAATATATTTAGCTTTCTCTTCTTGATGTATATCAATTGATTTACATGTTTAATTATGTTTTTTTAAGAATTTAAAATCTGATATTCAGTTTAATTCTTGCTTTAAATCAATTCTATATCTCTGTTTTACCAAGCATAATACAAATATATGTATAATTTTTAATTAAATAAAAAAATGCTGTTTTTTTTATTTAATCATAAATAAGGATACTGATTATTCCCCTTTAAAAAGTTATATTCTTTTATGAATATTATTACATAATGAAATATATTATTATCGCTACCTGTAAAAACATTTTGTTTATTGGCTTGGTAAATATTACTTGTATTATTATGATAATATCGGCGTTCAAGATTAAGCACCGCCGGAATTATCATACCTCCTAGTCCTGCTCTATGGCTGCCGAGCCGTCAATCTGCTCAACGGAGCAGGCGACATGCTGCCGGAGAAATAAAACAGGGGAAGGAAAATCCGGATAAGGAATATTGTGAAATTTTGTTTCATTCGTTTACGTTTTGATATTTGCTTAATATTATACATTTATACTCAACGGTGCAAAAGTAAAGCTTCTCGAACAGGTGACTATTATCAATATTACTGGTTTAGTTGGCGATTTTACAATCACATCAGCTTTATTTTACAATCAAGAGTAGAAAATTAAGAATTTAGAGTCATTCCGTGGGATTGAATATGGACATGCGAGGTTAGACGCGAGGCAAACGAAATGTATTTATATGTAAATGAGCCGTTTCCGACTACTAATGTGGTACGCCCCGAAGAGCGCGATTATATTCCTAAAGGCAGGGGGGGCTGGCCTCGGAGATGTTTTATTCTCTGCAGCTACAACTGAAAAACAGAGAGGCAATACGTTGTCTCTCTGTGATAACTATGGGTATGTGGAAAATGTGGAAGAGAGAAAAAATAATTTCGGGAGAATACGTTCGTGTATCAGATTTTTTCCAGCACGGTTTCAATTAGTCCTGCGAGCGAGCCTTTGTATGCTGTGTTCATGTTTTTGTCTATTCTGCCGGCAATTATGCAACAGACGGTGAGAGCCTTGTGCCCCATGAGGAGGGCGAGGCCGGCGAGGGATGAGCTTTCCATTTCATAGTTGGTTATTTTTTTTCCGTTGTAGTCAAAGGCTTCTATTCTGTGGTTAAGGTTGGGAGTTGCAAGAGGGAGGCGGAGTTCGCGTCCTTGCGGGCCGTAAAATCCGTTGGCTGCAATGGTGATGCCGCGCACCATCTCGTTCCCGGCGATTTGCTCCAGAATAGACCGGTCGGCGGCGACGACATAAGGCTTGACGCCATGGATTGGCCATTCGAGCTGTGAGATTAATTCGCGCTCAAGTTCGTGGTTCCTAACCATTTCGTTGTTTGCATAGAAGTAGAGAACGCCGTCAAAACCGATGGAGAATTCTGCGGCGACGTATGAGCCTACGGGAGCGAAGTGCTGCAGTCCGCCGGATGTTCCGATTCGCACTATTGTAAGTTGGCGGACTTGCGGATTGACTGTCCGTGTTTGAAAGTTGATGTTGGCGAGGGCGTCCAGCTCGGTTAGAACAATGTCAATATTGTCTGTGCCTATACCGTGAGAGACGACGGTGAGGCGCTTTCCCCGGTATGTTCCTGTGACGGTGTGAAATTCGCGGCTGGAAACTTCACATTCGATTGTGTCGAGATAAGTGGCAATGGCAGTCACCCTGTCAGGGTCTCCGACGAGGAGCAGCTTGTCCGCCAGTTGCTGAGGTTTTAAATGAAGATGGAATATGCTTCCATCTTCATTAATAATAAGTTCAGAGGGAGGGATGATTCTCACTTTTTAGTCCTTGATAGGTTTCGAAGGTGAGCCTGAGGGTTTTGCGATGTTCTCGCGCATGGCGGTATCAGCTTCGATGTTCTTCATTTTGTAGTAGTCCATGATTCCGAGATTGCCGGAGCGGAATGCGTCGGCCATTGCTTTTGGCACTTCAGCTTCTGCTTCGATAACTTTTGCACGTGCTTCTTGAGATTTGGCTTTCATTTCCTGCTCAAGTGCGACGGCCATTGCACGGCGTTCTTCAGCTTTGGCCTGAGCGATATTTTTATCAGCTTGCGCCTGGTCCATTTGAAGGCCAGCTCCGATATTTTTGCCTATGTCGATGTCGGCGATGTCAATGGATAGTATTTCAAAAGCAGTTCCGGCGTCTAGTCCTTTCCGTAAAACAAGCTTGGAGATAGAATCAGGATTTTCCAGCACTGATTTATGGTTGACGGAGGAGCCGATGGATGATACGATTCCTTCCCCGACACGTGCCAGGATTGTTTCTTCGCCTGCACCTCCCACCAATTGCTTGATGTTGGCACGAACGGTGATGCGTGCCTTTGCGATGAGCTGGATTCCGTCTTTCGCAACGGCTGTGACTGGAGGCGTGTCGATTACTTTTGGATTCACGGACATTTGTACGGCCAGGAAAACGTCGCGGCCTGCAAGATCGATGGCTGTTGCCATTTTGAAGGATAGGTCGATGTTAGCTTTTGAGGCGGAGACTAGAGCGTGCACTACTCTTTCGACATGCCCTCCGGCAAGGTAGTGAGCCTCCAGCTCGTCGCGTGTTAGAAACTTCAGTCCGGCTTTATACGCTTCGATCATTGCGCGAGTGATAACTCCTGGGGGGACTTTCCTTATGCGCATGAGAAATAGTTGAATCAGGGAGATGTTTACGCCCGAAACCTTTGCGGATATCCACATGAGGAATGGGACATAGTAGAAAAAAATTATGAGCAGTACGATGGCCGCTCCCAACAATAATACGGGAATAAATGAATAGTCCATACATTTTTATATTAAAGGTTAATAATTATCTTCTTTTTTTCTGACCAGAACGTTGTATCCATCAACGCGAAGGACTACGATTTCCACATTCTCATCAATAAATTCGCCCATAGACTTTGCTTCCACGACTGTTTCTTTGAATTTCGCTTTGCCTATAGGTGCGAGACGTGAAACAGTCCATCCTTCGTCGCCTGGTTTGATGCCAAGGTCGCGGCTGGAGGTAACTTTTGAATCTATATCAGTATGTAAGGCTATTTTATTGAATGATTTGGAGCGTAGCATCCAGAGGAAGAGAATGATGAATGTTAAAACGGATGCTGCAAGGGTGATGTGTCCTACCATTGTTCCGATTGCCGCATAGGCATAAATGACTCCTCCCATGGCGAATATTGCTCCGCCGATGCCGGCAACCGTAATTCCTGGCAGGAAAAATATTTCAAGAAGAACGAGTAAAATGGCCAAAGCCATGAGAAAAATGATGATGGCGATGTCAAGTATCATGATTGTTTATCGGTTATTTTTTAAGAGGAAATTGATTTCCGCATTGCGTGCTCTTTTCTCCAGCTCGGCGGGTTGCGCGGAGAGGTCGTAAAGTTGCTCTTCGGCTTGGAGAATAGTGGGTTTCAGTTCTGTTTTTTTTGAGGCGGGGCTTGTGCGGTATGCAATGCGGAGAGCATCAAGTTTTTGTTCGAGAATGTTGATTGTCTCGTTTGTTTTCCTGTATTTTTCGTAGATGGCGCGGGCTTCCTGGCTTTTTATTTCATCAAGAGTATAATAGACGAGGTTATTGTTGATTATAAACTCAAAATCCTTTTTCTTTTCTTTTTGCTTGAGGATTACGGAGCGTCCCTTTTTTACCAGTTCGGCATAGTTTATCCCTGCCTTCCAAGTGTCCGCAATTGCAGCGATTTTTGCACGGGAGCGCTTGACTGCAGGATTATTGTCCTCGACACGAGTACGTTGCGGATCAGGGATAAACAGATAGAGGCAAACACTGTCCGCCGACTGATTGCGGTCGGATGCGAACCACCCCAGGTTCTTCACATCGTCGATAACAAGCATGTAATCGTTGGCCGGGGAGTTGAAGGGCATTCCGAGCTGTTCCGGGGTCAGGTAAGTATCCGTATTAATGTTGTAGCGCGTAACGTAAAGGTCATAGCCTCCAATCGTCCCCTCGCCGTCGGAAGCATAATATAGCGTAAGTCCATCCGGCATGACAAACGGGTAGTTTACATTGGCTCCTTCGGCATTGACATTGGGGGCCAGACGCTTCTCATCGCCCCATTTGCCGGCCAGTTTGGTTTGTATGTAAAGATTGTAGCGCCCGTCAGCGTCGACGTTTGGGTGAGCGAAATGAATCTTGTCGCCGAGTTCGTTCATATAGACTGTTGAGGCTACCTGCTCTTCGGACTGGAAAAAATCTTTGAACGGGGCTAGGGAGCCGGCTTCTTCGCTTAATTTATATGTGGAGAGGAAGTTTTCCTTGTTTACTGTTACGCTGTCAATGATTTGTATGTTTTCGACACGCTCGACCATTCGTTGAGACTTTTCGGCCAGCTCGATTAGTTTGAGCAGGGCTGGTTCGACTTGTTTCTTTTGCTTTGTCAACAGTTCGATGTATTCATTGTATGTTTTGGCTGCTTCTGCAAAGCGGTAGTCTTTCATATACAGGTTTGCCAGATACTTGTAAGCTTCGGGGACTTTGCGTGCGACGGCGGTGGTCAGGTATGTTTCTGCGGCTTCGCACTCGCCTGTTTTGTAAGCGCAAACGCCGTAGAGGTAGTGGTATGATGCGTTATTGGGGGCTTGTTTGACCAATTTTTCAAAGACCGGCTTGGCTTCGTTGTATTTGCCTTCGGAGAACCATTTTTTCGCCTGTTCGACGCTTTGTGCATTCATGGCATTGGCGATGTTGAGAAGGAAGAGTAAATAAATGAGTTTATAAATTAATCGTGTCATCAGTGAATTTTAAGAGTTATAAATTAATCTGTTCAAAGATAGAAATATTTTCTTCATCAGAATGTATTTCTTCTAGCCGGCAGATGTTTGTAATTGTTCTTTGTTTATCCTCCTGAATATTTTCAGTCTCAACTCTTTACTGGATTCAGATTACTCGATTGCTTTCCTGGCCATATATTCTTTTTGCCATTCCTGGAATTTTTCTTTGATTAATTGGACTAGTTCGGGAGACATATAGCTGTAATAATCCTGGATGTTCAGGGACGCAAGTTCTTTGTCGATTAAGGCGTCTTTAAAATCCCGTTCCAGCACCTCTTTTTGATAAGCTTCCATACAGAGCACTACGTCTGCCCAATGTATGAGTTTGTTATCTACGCATACGGCTGCGCTGGGAGCTATTCCTGCGGACTTTGTTTCGATGTCCGGATAGTCTTTTCGTATTATTCTTTCTGCTGTTGGGGAACGATCGACGTTGGCATGACAGATAAATAGTATTTTCATTTTCTTCTAAAGTTTTTTGTGTATATATATTTTGCGTGATAAAAGCGAGTTCTCTTTTTGTGCGCCGGCCGAAAACTTTGTGGGTCGCTCCGACCGGCGCACTGGGCTGTTTTTACATAGCGTTATCCGATTGCGGATATTCAGGGCGTTCGGCTATGTTTTTGCTTTTCCTGATTCCCTGTTGCCGTCTGCGGATGTTATTGTGATTTAGAGGTTTTATATTCATTTAGCCAGGCTGCGAATTTTTCCTTGATCTGTTCGACCAATTCGGGATCCATATAATTGTAAGTGTCTTTTATATTAAGTATTCCGATGGTCTTACCGGCAATAATGGATTCAAATGCTTTCTTTATCTCTGCCTTATGATAGTTTTCCATACATAAAATAACATCTGCCCACATTATTAATTCTTTATTGAGACGTGTTCGCCCTGATCTTGACGTTGCCGCTGATCTTGTTTCTATATCAGGATAATTTTGACGAATGACTTCTTCTGCTGTGGGCGAACTGTCTATGTTTACGAAGTCGATGAATAGTATTTTCATAAGCTTTTCTTTGTTTGTGTCTCCTTGATTTTGCTGGCGGAGGCGGTATAATACATTTGTTTCGTACTGTGGGTTGTTATTTCAAGTTGGAATTTCTTATTGTTAAGTCGAGATAGATATTTGTTCGATTGAGCGTCGCGTTTGCCATCTTTGCTTGATTTTTTGCTGCTTATTACCGTTTTGTTACTTCTCGCTACAAATATATAAATCATTTTATTGAAAAACAAATTTCGAGTGATAAAATGTTCTTTTTCTGCCGGTTTTATACGGCAGGGAGTATAAGGGGGATGTGGCGGAGGATGGACAGGTCGCTTTATTGTGTTGCCTCGCTGTTCCTGGCATGTTCCGAGGGGGTGCGTCCGTAAAAGGTGTGGAAGGCGATGGAGAACTGTGACGGGGAGCTGAATCCCGTGGCGTAGGCCACTTCCGAGATGTTGAGCTTTTTGCCGTCAAGGAGGGCGGCGGCCTGTCGCAGGCGGACGTTGCGGATAAACTCTCGCGGCGACTGGTTGGTCAGGGTGCGGAGTTTTCGGAAGAGGTGGACGCGGCTTATGCCAACGTGTGCGGCTATCATTTCGTTGTTGAGCTTCGGGTTGGCGATGTTGGCGTTGATGTATTTCATTATTTTTTCGAGGAGGATTTCGTCGGCTGATTTTATTTCTACCTGCGGCATTTTGTCCTGCTGGAGTTCTTTGCCGCTGAACTTGTTCATCAGCCGTTCGTTGTTGGCGAGGAGGTTTGCGATGGTTTGTTTGAGGAGGTTGAGGTTGAAGGGTTTGGCGAAATATGCGTCGGCGCCCATTTCCAGGCCGTGGAGGCGTTCTTCGTCAGAGGTGCGGGCGGTGAGAAGGATGATGGGGATGTGACTTATGTTGATGTTTTGCTTGATTTTCCGGCTTAGGGTGGCGCCGTCTATTTCGGGCATCATGATGTCGCTGACGACGAGGTCGGGCTTCTCGCGGAGGATGATGTTGAGGGCTTCCTTGCCGTTACGCGCATTTTTTATGTGGTAGTCCGGCGAGAGTTCTCTGTTCAGGTATTGGAGGATGTCTTCTTCGTCGTCGATGATTAGGATTCGATACTTGGTTTTGGCTCGTGAGAGCTGGGCGGGTGGGGGTGGCGTTTCGGGGATGGGGGTGGCGGAGTTGTTTTCGGAATGTGGGATGATGCCGGCGTTGTGCGTTTCTATTTCGGAGGGATGGAGGTGGGTGTTGCCGAGGGGTATCCGGATGATGAAGCGGCTTCCCGTCCCGTTGTTGCTTTCGGCTGTGAGGCTGCCGTGGTGCAGCTCAACGATGGAGCGCGACAGGTGCAGGCCGATGCCTGTTCCGGCGTGCAGGGGAGTTTGTTTGTTCTCGATTTGGTAGAATGGCTCGAAGATTTTTTCGGTCTTGTCAGCGTCTATGCCTATTCCGGTATCGGTTACGGTTATTTCGACGGTGTTGTCGTTAACGATGGACAGGGCTATGGTTATGGAGCAGTTGTCGGGGGTGAACTTGAAGGCGTTGGAGAGGATGTTCATCAGGACTTTGTCGAAGTTATTGGGGTCTATATAGACGTTCAGCTTTTCGTCATGGTGTATAAACTTGAAGTCGATTTGTTTCGTCTGTGCCTGATACTGGAACGTGTGCATGAGGTCTTGTATGAACGGGACGAGGTCGGTCTCCGCATATTTCAGCTTCATTGCGCCTTCGTCGAGCTTTCGCATGTCCATCATTTGGTTGATAAGCCGAAGGATGCGGCGGGCGTTGCGGTATATTATAAGGTATGCCGGGCGGCGTGCGGGGTCATTGTCCTGCCTTATGAGCTGTTCCAGGGGGTTGATGATGAGTGTCAGAGGGGTGCGGATTTCGTGCGATATGTTGGTGAAGAACTGCAATTTGGCTTGGGCGATCTTCTCGGCGTGGTTTTTCTCCAGCAACTTCTCTTTGAACCGAATCCGCGCGATTAGGAGGTTGGCGGCTACGGCGAGGAGGAGGATGATTATGAATCCGTAGAGGCAAAATGCCCACATGGACTTGTACCACGGGGGGAGGATATGGATGCGGATGACTTTCACTTCCGATTCGATGTTGGCATTTATGGCTTTCACGTTGAAGAGGTATTCGCCGGGGGCGAGGTTGTTGTAGGTTATGCGGTTGGAGCCTGGCGCGGCGCTTGCCCATTCGGGGTTCACGCCCTGCATCATGTACTGGTAAACGATGCGTTCGGGATGCAGGAAGTCGAAGGTGGAGAACTCGAAGCTGAAGGTGTTGTCATTGTGCGCGAGAGTAAACGTTTCGGCGTCAAGGACGGAGGTCTCGACTATCGGCCTGCTGCCGGAGATGTCGCCCTTCTTCACAGCACTGTTGAGGACGTAAAAGTTGGTGAGGCTTACCTTCGGCCCGTTCCTGCGCTCGATTATCTGGCTGGCATGGAAGGCGGTCACTCCGTTGATGCCTCCGAAGTATATTTTTCCGCTCCTGTCCCTGAATGCTGCGCCGTGTGAAAATTCGTTGCCCTGCAAGCCATCGTCGGCATAATAGGCCGTAAAGCGGTTGTTGGCGTCAAGCTTGGCTATTCCGTCGAAAGTACTGACCCAGATGTTTTTTTCATCGTCCTGGCATATTCCGCATACGACTTCGTTGGGCAATCCATCGGCGGTAGTCCATGAGGCCATCTCGCCGGTGTTTTTGTCGAAGCGGAAGAGGCCGGAGGAGGTGCCTGCCCAGATTCGCCCCCGGTCGTCTTCCATCAGGAAGCGGCCTGTGCGGGCGGGCAGGAGGTTGTTTCGACCTTCAAAGACGAGGAAGGATTCACGCTCAGGGTCGAAGCAGCTGAGGCCCTTGTGGTGGGCTATCCAAATCAGACCGTCGCGGTCGGTCATTATGTAGGATATCCAGTCGTTCGGCAAGGCATCCTCGCTGGGCTGGTCTGTTTCTCTGCCCGTTGACTGGTAGCGGGATAATTCCATGCCTTTCTTGTCCAGGATATGGAAGCCGGAGCCGTAAGTCCCGACGAGAAGCCGCCCGGACTTGTCGGCCGTTATGCAAAAGGCCTTGACGCCGGCAAACGATTCGATGTATTCGCAGTAGCCCGTCTTGGGGTTGAGCCTGGCGAGGCCGTTCATGTATGAGGCCAGCCAGAGGGAGCCGTCGGAATCCTCGTGGATGGACTGGACGACGTCCGGAGCGGAGTGGGGAGAGGCGGTACGGCGATAGTGAGCGATGCGGCGACCTCTGGAGTTGAGGGAGTAGAGGCCGTCGTTGTCGGTGCCGATCCACAGGCGGCCTTCGCGGTCTCCCTTGATGGTGGTGACGGAGCATGAGCCGATTGGGTTGCCGCTAATCGAGCGGTAGCCGTAGTACTCAAAGCGGCTGTCGGTGACGGGGACGAAGATTAGGCCTTTTTGATAGAAGCCGAGCCACATGTTATGGTTGCTGTCGAACATTATCGAGTGGACTTTCCCCTTTGAGAAGTCGAACGGCGTTGAATGAATCTCGTATGGCTCTATCGTTCCGCTTTTGCGGTTGTAGATCATCAGTCCCTGGCCGTCAGCCCCGATGTAGAGGTCGTTATGCGAATCTACCGAGAGGGATTTGATGCAGATTGGCAGTCCGTCGCGGTGGGGGATGCGCTGGAAGCGGCCTGTTGACGGCATGTAGAGGTAGAGGCCTTGCGTGAGCGTTCCGACCCAGACGTTCCCCTCGGCGTCCTTCTCAATTGCCGAGATGCTGTTGCCTCCGATTTCGGGATAGCGGAAGGTTTTCATGTTTCCAGTCCGCGGGTTATAGCAGTTCAGGCCGTCGTTCTCGCTGCCTGTCCAGATGTTATGCTCATCGTCTTCGCACAGGGCGCTGATATAAATGCTGGAAAGGGCGCGGGTCAGTCCCTCCTCGAAATGGAAGTCCGGCGAGCCGTTGGCCGATGTAAACATCCCCTGGCCGGAGGCGGCAAGCAGTACTGAGCCGTCGGCAGTTTGGACAATCGCCGTCACATGCGGCCAGAGGCGCTTCCCGTCCCTGAAGATTTTCAGCTCCGAGAAGGAATCCGTCTCCTCGTTATATTTCAGCAGGCCGTTGTTCGTGCCGATAAGCAGATTACCATCCTTGTCCTCGAACAGCGTCTTGGCATCATTATGGACAACCGCGCCGGAATCGTCGGCAATGATGTTTTTATAGACCGTAAAGCTGATGCCGTCGAACTTGTTCAGCCCATATTCGGTTGCAATCCAGATGAAGCCTCGCCTGTCCTGGCAGACTTTGTTCAGCAGGCTGTTCGACAGTCCGTTGTCGGGGGTGAAGAACTTCCTTGTCTGCGCCGAAGCAGCGGCGGTCATGAACATTATTGCTCCGAGGATGCTGATAGCCGTATTCAAAATCTTCATTGTGAAACTGAACTTGTCTTTTCTGTCATATTTATAGCCATCCGTTGAGAAAGGCGTTTTTACTGAGTCTTGCAGAATCTGTTTTTCCTTACATGCGGCGTCATTCAAGCGCCCCTTATAATATATGTGTCCGCAGAAACGGACGATTAAATTTACAAGGCAAATATAAGGTAATTTTCGCCTGTCGGCAAGCGTTCCCGACATGTCGGCAGACTTTCCCGACATGTTGGTAGACCTTGCCGACATGTCGGGAAACTTCGCCAACATGTCGGGAAACTTCGCCAACATGTCGGGAAACCTCGCCGACATGTCGGGAGACTTTGCCAACATGTCGGGAAACCTTGCCGACATGTCGGGAGACTTCGCCAACATGTCGGGAAAGAAATCGGGAACCTCATATTGTATAAACAACGAGCCGGCCGTCGCTTCTGAGCAGTTGGCAGAGATACTGTGACAGTCGGCAGACATCGCCATTATCTTGCCGAATATCAATGACATACAGGCGCCGGCAGCAGACATGTTGGCAGACATTGCCGATGGAATCGCGAAATTTTAAGATTTTTTTAAGAAAATAACCGTAAAAACCTTTGGGCAGGAAGAAGAAATCCTTACCTTTGCCCCCTGTAAATAGGCAAATAAATGTTACGCATCGCAATACAATCAAAAGGTCGCTTATATGAAGAGACAATCAGGCTTCTTGAAGAATCAGGCGTCAGGCTCAACAAGAACAAACGCAGCTTGTTAGTTCCCGCCAGCGGATTCCCAGCCGAACTTCTCTTTCTCCGCGACGATGATATTCCACAATCCGTGGCAAAAGGCATTGCCGATGCAGGCATAATAGGAGAAAACGAATATGTAGAAAAAGGCAGTGGAGCCACCCTTGTCAAACGCTTGGGCTTCAGCCGTTGCCGCCTCTCCCTCGCCATTCCGAAAGACGCAGAATATGAAAGCCCGCAATGGTTCAACGGAAAGACAATAGCAACCTCCTATCCCTCAATACTGGCCGACTATTTACAAAAACACCAAATCACAGCAGAAATAAACGTCATAAGCGGCTCCGTGGAGATCTCCCCCCGCATAGGAATAGCAGACGCCATCTTCGACATAGTCAGCTCCGGCAGCACGCTGTTAAGCAACCAGCTCCGCGAAGTAGAGACAGTCATGCACAGTGAAGCCCTGCTCATATCCTCCCCCAATCTCGGCAAAGAGAAAGAAGACGTCCTCGGCCAACTAGTTTTCCGCTTCAATGCAGTCCTTGCCGCCGAAGGAAAAAAATACGTCCTTCTCAACGCCCCCGAAGCGGCAGTCGAAGAAATAATCAAGCTCCTCCCCGGCATGAAAAGCCCGACCGTTACTCCTCTTGCCGACAAGCAATGGGTAGCCGTCCAATCCGTAATAGATGAAAACCGCTTCTGGGACATAATCGGCAAGCTCAAAACCTTGGGCGCCGAAGACATCCTCATCCTCCCAATCGAAAAAATGATAGTCTGAGATGCTTCAAATCGTTGAAAATCCCGCCCGCAACCTCTGGCAGACACTGGCCGCCCGCCCGGCGCTCAACCTTTGGAGCCTGATGGACACCGTCAAGGAGATATTCGACGACGTCGCCGCGAATGGCGACAAGGCAGTCATCAAATACACCGAAAAATACGATAACGTAACAATCCCCAATTACCAAGCCTCGGAAGAAGAAATCAACGGAGCGGAAGCCCTCCTTCCGGAGCAACTGAAAGTCGATATGCTCAAGGCGAGCATGAACATATTAAAATTCCACTCCCTTCAAAGATTTGAAACTAACAAAGTAGAGACGACCGACGGCGTAACCTGCTGGCAAAAAGCCTTGCCGATAGAGAAAGTCGGTTTGTACATTCCCGGCGGGCGTGCCCCGTTATTCTCAACCGTAATGATGCTCTGCATCCCCGCCTCCGTAGCAGGATGCAAAGAGATCATTCTCTGTACTCCCCCCAATCGCGAAGGGAAAATCCACCCGGCAATCCTCTTCGCGGCCAAGCTATCCAATGTTAAAAAAATATACAAAGCAGGCGGCATCCAGGCAATAGCGGCTATGGCCCTCGGCACTGATACCGTCCCCCGTGTATATAAGTTATTCGGGCCCGGCAATCAGTATGTCACTGCCGCAAAACAGTATGCCAGCTTTAACGGCGTGGCTGTTGATATGCCGGCTGGCCCGTCTGAGGTGCTGGTCATAGGCGACGAAACGTCCAACCCCGAATACGTAGCTGCCGACCTCCTCGCCCAGGCTGAGCATGGCCCCGACAGTCAGTCGATACTCGTCACCACCTCGAAGATGCTTGCCCTCAAGGTCGCCCAGGCTGTTGACAGGCAGATATTGCACCTGTCGCGGAAGTCGATCATTGACCAGGCTCTGGCCAACAGCCGGATAGTCGTGTTGAAGACATTGCAGCAGGTGATAGATTTCTCCAATCTCTATGCCCCCGAACATCTAATCGTAGAAATCAATGACTACGAACTCCTAATCCCGCGGATAAACAATGCCGCCAGTGTCTTCCTCGGTCATTACACCCCCGAAAGCGCAGGCGATTACGCTTCCGGAGCGAATCATACCCTCCCCACCAATGGCAATGCCAGGGCTTACAGTGGCGTGAACTACGACAGCTTTGTGCGCAAAGTGACCTTCCAGGAAATAACCAATATGGGAATTAAGAATCTCGGCCCCGTAATAACCACTCTGGCTGACCACGAGGAATTGGATGCCCACAGCAATTCAGTAAGAATCAGAATTAAGGACATATATTAAAGAAACGCATTAACATAAACATTTATGAGTACAATAAGCTCCCTGCTTCGCTCGAACATCAGGAATCTCAAACCATATTCTTCAGCCAGAGATGAATTTCAAGGCAAAGCAACTATCAATCTTGATGCCAACGAGAATCCATTCAATGTAGCCTATGCCCGCTATCCCGATCCCTTGCAGAGAAACCTCCGCCAAAGGATAGCAAAAATGAAAAGCCTGTCCCCCGAACAGATCTTCACCGGCAATGGAAGCGACGAAGCTATTGATCTCGTTATCCGCGCCTTTTGCGAGCCAGGCAGCGAGAATCTTATTGCTCTTACGCCTTCCTACGGTATGTACAAAGTGGCAGCCGACATTAACAATGTTGAATGTAGGCAAGTAGAACTGGCTACTGATGGCGCGACCTTTAGTCTTAATTCTCAGGCTGTATTGGATGTGGTTGATAAGAAAACGAAGGTTATCTTCCTCTGTTCTCCTAACAACCCGACAGGGAATTTGCTTGACAAGGCAGAGATTTATCGTATTCTGGACAATTTCAAAGGCGTCGTAGTTGTTGACGAGGCGTATCTCGACTTTTCTCTTGCAGCATCCTTATCGAGCGATTTAGGCCGCTACCCTCGCCTGATTGTTCTGCAAACCTTGTCAAAAGCTTGGGGTGCGGCGGGAATGAGACTAGGCATGGCCTTCGCCAATCGCGAAATCATTGGCGTTCTTAACCAAATAAAATATCCTTACAACATCAATCAATTGACGCAAACCTACGCAATCCAACGGCTTTTCAGCGATGTAGTGATGAAAGACCACGTGAAAGAGATTATTGCCGAGCGTACCGCACTTGCCGCCGACATACAAAAGCAGGCTTGCGTTAAGCATGTATATCCATCCGACGCCAATTTTCTGCTGGTAAAAGTTACCGACGCCGAAACAATCTATAAAGGTTTAGTTGCCAAGAAAATCGTCGTTCGTAACCGTCATTCCTTGCCGTTATGCGAAAACTGTTTGCGCATCACTATCGGTACGCCAGCCGAAAACAAAGCCTTGCTTGATGCGCTAAAGCATTTGTCCAAGTAAGTTAATATCCCCAAGATATAAGTAGAGAAGGCTTTTAGTACATAAGCCTTCATCTTTGCCATGCTTAACAACAAATAATATATGTCCCAGATTGAAGTAAGAAATGTTGTAAAGACATTTAAGGATGTCCATGCAGTAAAAGGCATATCTCTCTCGATTGAGCCGGGAGAGTTCGTTGCCCTCCTCGGCCCCAACGGAGCAGGCAAAACCACCCTCGTGGAAATGATGGAAGGTCTCCAAAAGCCAGATAGTGGCGAAATCTTGATCGAAGGCAAAAACTGGAAAAAGCATGAGAAAGACCTACGAAAAAGCATCGGTCTCTCCTTGCAGGAGACACGCTTCTCGGAGAAACTTACCATAATCGAAACCCTGCAACTATTCGCCAGTTTTTTCAACCTCGGCAAGGAGCGCATCAACGAAGTAATCACCCTGACTGGCCTGGAAAGCAAAACTAAAGCAATGGTCGGCACCCTTTCAGGAGGACAACGACAACGCTTAGCCTTAGCCGTCGCCTTGCTGAACAATCCCCGCACACTATTCCTCGACGAACCCACTACCGGTCTCGATCCACACTCCCGATTAGACCTGTGGAACATCCTCGACGGCCTGAAGAAGAAGGGCAACACCACGCTCATCCTGACAACTCATTATATGGAAGAAGCCGAAACCCTCTGCGACCATATCATCATTATCGACGAGGGAAAAATACTGCGCGAAGGAAGATTGAAAGACCTGCTCGACGACAAGTCACGCAACCTCGAAGAACTGTTCATCAACTTGACCGGGAAAAAACTGAGCGACGACGACTTAATTGAACAAACAAAATGAAATCAATAGCTCACAAGCAATTGTTCCAACTCCTCCGCGCCTTCTGCCTTGAAATGCTACGCGAACCGGAAGTACTTTTCTGGGGCATCGTCTTCCCCGTACTCATCTCCATCGGCTTGGGGCTGGCGTTCACGCAAAGCGCAGAAGCCAAATTCCACATATTAATTGTAGAAAGCAAACCAACCGCAGTTGATTCTCTCCTGTCCCTGTACGGGCATGAAGGAAAACACAAAGGACAGCCAGCCATCATCTGGGAGACAAACGACAAGGCGCTCGGCAAAACCCAATTTGATTTCACTCATAGCGATTGGGAATCGGCAATCATCTCACTCAAGCGCGGAGAGGCCGACCTCGTAATCGCCGATACCCCCGACGGGTTGCGATACCGCTTCGACCCACATAATTCACAGGCGCAACTCGTTTACATGAAGCTATCGGCACTGTTGCAATCGCCCGCCTCACATGACGCGGATACAAATATCGCAGTCGAACCACTGGAACTCAAAGGAGTGAGATATATTGACTTCCTCATCCCCGGACTTATCACTTTCGGCATCATGGGGTCGATCATGTGGGGAGTGAGTTATACAATTATCGAAAGGCGCTCGCAAAAACTCCTCCGACGCATGGTGGCAACCCCCATGCGAAAGTCCAGTTTCCTCATCGCACTCATGGGAATGAGAACACTGATGAACATCGTCGAAGCCCTCATCCTCTTCCTGTTTGCATACCTGATTTTCGACATTCGCATACAGGGCAACATAGCCGCGCTGGCCCTCCTCTTCCTCGCAGGCAACCTCGCCTTCGCCGGCATCGCCATCCTTGTTTCCAGCCGTACATCGAAAACAGAGGTGGGCACAGGATTAATCAATGCAGTCCAAATGCCGATGATGCTCCTGTCCGGCATATTCTTCAGCTACCATAACTTCCCAGAATGGAGCATCAGCGCAATAAAACTGCTACCACTGACCGCCTTTACCGACGGCGTCCGCAGCATATTTAACGAAGGCGCCGGGTGGGAAGAAATCCTCATACCGACCATTGCACTCTCCGCCCTCGGACTGTTGTGCTTCGCCATCGGCATGAAACGCTTCAAGTGGCATTAAGCATCGTGCACATTTTTTTAAACCATATAAAGAACATAACAAAATGAAGAAGTATTTAGCAGAAATGATCGGAACTATGACCTTAGTTCTGATGGGGTGCGGAAGCGCAATCTTTGCAGGGGCCTCTGCCGAGGCGGTCGGGACGGGTGTCGGAACTTTAGGCGTAGCCTTGGCTTTCGGCCTCGCGGTTATCGCAATGGCTTATACAATTGGCGGAATCTCAGGATGCCATATCAATCCGGCAATAACGCTGGGCGCGTTCCTCTCCGGGCGCATCAATGCCAAGGACGCCGGCATGTACATGCTGTTTCAGGTGATAGGCGCGTTGATTGGCTCGACAGTCCTTTTCGCACTGGTCTCGACAGGCAGCAACGGCGGGCCGACGCAAACAGGGGCGAACAGCTTTACCGACGGCGCATTATGCCAGGCTTTTATCGCCGAAACAGTCTTTACATTTATATTCGTACTGGTTGTTCTCGGCACGACGGATGCTAAAAAAGGCGCGGGAAATCTGGCCGGACTGGCCATCGGACTGACGCTTGTCCTTGTGCATATCGTTTGCATACCGCTCACAGGAACGTCGGTCAACCCGGCACGCAGCATCGCTCCCGCAATCTTCGAGGGCGGGGACGCTCTATCGCAATTATGGCTGTTTATCGTTGCGCCGTTCATCGGCGCTGCGCTGGCGGCAGGAGCGTGGAAATGTATTAAGGAATAATAAGGAACTAATTGTCAGCAGTCGGTTATATGTTACGCATAACGCCAGTCGGTTTGCCTGCGAAACATATAGCCGATTGAGTTTTTAGCCGTTTAATTATTAATCTTATGGGAGCAAAAACATTATTCATTATTTCGACGATTATCCTGTTGTTTTTTTGCTGTTCTGCAACTTGTTTAAACGAGCTTTCCCTGTGTTTGTTTTTATCATTTTGACGAGAATGGAATGGATGGTTTGCCGGATATTGGACGTGGCTTATATTGGGTGTATGTTTTTGCGTTTTAATGTCGATGTGGGCATTGTTTTTCTCATGAAGAAACATTCTGTAAAAAGCTGTCTGACAATGGAGAGGGTGAGTGTGGCAACGGGGAATGTCTGCCTTGTTGCGACTGCCGGATCTATTGCTGTGCATGGGCTTTTTTCTTGCAGTTGATTGTTTTTTTTTACGACAATATCATTGTTTATTTGAAATATAAATTTGAATTTTTATTAATTATTATGTAGGAGGTCGACCGTGAGGTTAGCCTCTTTTTTTATGTTCATTTGCGAGTGATGATAGTGGTTGTGTTGTTCTTTTTTTTGTGCATGTATTAAGTGGATTTTACTGTCCTGTTTTCTGTTTTTTTATATGCGAAATGTGTTTTTTATTATGGTTTATTTGTGTGGCGATGTGTGGTAATCTTCTGTTTGTTTGCACTGGCGTGTTGGGGATGTTTAATAATGCGGATGTTTTGTTGTTGTTTGTTTATTGGAGTGGGGGGCTACTGTGTGTGCGATGGGGTGGCGACTGTTAATATGTGGGATCGCCAACTTGCGGGTTGGTGGTGCGCCAACTCGTGGGTTGGCGATGCGCAAACTGGCTGGTTGGCGGTGTGCCAACTCGTGGGTTGGCGATATGTGTGGTGGTTATGTGAATGGGGGGATACTGGTTGTGGGGGATGGGTTGTGGTGGTTGTGCCGGGTGTTTTTTGTTGGGTTTGTTAAGGGGAGGGTGTTGAGTGGGTGAATGTGGGGTTGGTGGTTTTGTTGAGTGGGTGTGGTGGTTGTGTTGTGTGTTTTGTGGGGGATATGTTGATGTGGTTGTGGTGGGTGGGGTTTGGGGCGGCGGGTGTGTTATCCGGCAAGCTGGTGTTGCCGGATAACGGTTGTGGGGGGTTATGGTGTGGCGACGCTGCGATAGCCTGCGGCGAAGGCGGCGAGGTTGGCGGCGACGATGTCTTCTCCCTTGCGTGCGAAGAGGTTGCGGATGCTTGTTTCGAGTGCTTGGCGGGGGATGTCGATGTGGGGTGATGCTGCGCCGAGGAGGATGATGTTGGCGTGGCGGTTGGTGTTGATTGTTTGTGGGATTGTGCTGAGGGATAGTATTGTGGTATTGGGGTTTTTGTTGAGTTCGTTGCGGAGTGTTGTCTGGTCGGGGTAGTTGGGGATGTTTATGAAGGGTTCGTCGGTTGTGACGTTCCATCCGTCGGGCCGCAGGTAGTGGGTGTATCGGAGGCTTTCCATTGGTTCGAGGGAGATGATGAGGTTTGCTTGTCCGAGTGGGATGAGGTCGGATGCGATTGGTGTGTCTGATATTCGGAGGTGTGACTGGACGTCGCCTCCGCGCTGGCTCATGCCGTGGACTTCTGATTGTTTGATGTGCAGGTTGTTGTTGATTGCTGCTGTGGCGATGACGGCGGCGATGGTGAGGATTCCTTGGCCGCCGACGCCTGCGATGATGATGTTTGTTTTCATGGTTATGATTTTTTTTTGCGTTTGAGTGTTTGGATACATTCTCTTCGGGGGATGATGACTGAGAGGCCTTGGTATGCGATTTCTTTGCGGAGGGTTGCGATGGTTTGTTCGCGGTTTTTGGGGAGTGGGGTGATGACGTGGAGGTGTTCTTCTTCTACGCCGATGCCTTTGCAGATGTTTTCTATGCGTGTGGTTGCTGCTGAGTCTTGTCCGCCGGTCATTGCTGTTGTTTGGTTGTCTGATATGATGATTGTTATGGGGGATTTTGCGTTTACGCAGTCGAGCAGTCCGGTCATTCCGGAGTGGGCGAATGTTGAGTCGCCGATGACGCTTATTGCTGGGAATACGCCTGCGTCTGCGGCGCCTTTGGCCATGGTTATTGATGCTCCCATGTCGATACATGTGTCTATGGCGGTGAATGGGGGGAGTGCGCCGAGGGTGTAGCATCCTATGTCGCTGAATACTTTGGCGTTGTTGCCGTAGTCTTTGAGGACTTCGTTGAGGGCGTCGTAGAGGTCTCGGTGTCCGCAGCCGGTGCATAGTGCGGGGGGTCTGGGGAGGATGATTTGGGAGGGTGGGGGTGTGGGGGCGGGGGTGTGGCCGAGGGCTTGGGCGATTATGTCGGGGTTGAGTTCGCCGTCTCTCGGAAGTGTTCCGTCGAGGCGTCCGTGGATGGTTATTCCGCGGTGGAGGAAGCCTTTTAGTTGTTGTTCTACGTATGGGTATCCTTCTTCGAGGATGAGGATTTCGCTGGCTTGTGCGATTTGTTCGACTTGCTTGCGTGGGAGTGGGTATTGTGAGATTTTGAGGACTGGGCGGTCGAATGTGTCGGGGTAGTTTTCGCGGAGGTAGTTGAAGGCTATTCCGGTGGTGATGATGGCTGTTGTTGTGTTGTGTGTTGTGGGGTAGTAGTGGTTGTATGGTGATGTTTCGGATGCTTGTGTGAAGGTGTGTTGTGCGTTGAGGAGGTCTTTGAATCTGCGTCGGGCGTTGACTGGCAGCAGGATGAATCGGCTTTTGTCTGTTGGGAAGCTGATGGGTTTTTGCTGGATGGTTGGTTGTCGCTGGACGCCTGCTCGCGAGTGTGCCATTCGTGTGGTTATTCTTAGGAGTATTGGGTAGCCGAGTTGTTCGGAGAGGTCGAATCCGTGGTATATCATGTTGTATGCTTCTTGCTGGTCTGTGGGTTCGAGCATTGGGAGCATTGCGAAGTCGCCGTAGATTCGATTGTCTTGTTCGTTTTGTGACGAGTGCATTGATGGGTCGTCTGCTGTTACGATGATGAGGCCTCCGTTGATGCCGCTGATTGCGGTGTTCATGAAGCAGTCTGCGGCGACGTTGAGGCCTACGTGTTTCATGCAGCATAGTGCTCGTTTGCCGGCGTAGCTCATTCCTAGTGCGGCTTCCATTGCGGTTTTTTCGTTGGTGCTCCAACGGCAGTGGATGTTGTTTTGTTTGGCTTGGGGGGAGTTTTGTATGTATTCGGTTATTTCGGTTGATGGTGTGCCTGGGTAGGCGTATACTCCGGCGAGGCCGGCGTCGAGGGCTGCTTGTGCGATGGCTTCGTCGCCGAGGAAGAGGTTTTTACTCATTATATATATGGTGTTATGTTTTTTTTGTTGTTGTGTTGTTGCTTAGCGGATTCGTCGGCGGTTTAGTTCCGAGTGGTAGCGCGAGGCGTTGTGGGTGTGTTCTGTTAGTGTTGCTGAGAAGTTGTGACGTCCTGAGAAGTCTTCTTTTGCGCACATGTACAGGTATTTGTGGTGTTTGAAGTTGAGTACGGCGTCGATTGCTTTTATGGAGGGGAAGCGTATTGGTCCTGGTGGGAGGCCGGTGTGCATGTATGTATTGTAGGGGGATTTGACTGTTTTGTGTTTGTCGAGTATTCGGCGCAGTGTGAAGTCTCCGACGGAGTATTTGACTGTTGGGTCTGCTTGGAGTAACATGCCTTTTTTCAGGCGGTTGATGTATAGTCCTGCGATTGTGGGGTATTCGTCTTCGACGGCGGATTCTTCTTCTACGATTGATGCGAGTATGGATGTTTCGACGGGTGTGAGGCCTGCGTCGTCTGCTTTTTCCATCCGGTCTTTGTTCCAGAATGTGTCGTATTCGACTCTCATGCGTGCGATGAGGTTTTCTGCGGTGATGTTCCAGTACATTTCGTATGTGTTGGGGATGAACATTGTTGTGATAGTGGTTGTTGAGAAGCCTTGTGAGTTGCAGAAGTCCTGGTCTTGCAGCAGTGATATGATTTCTTCTTTGGTGATCATTAGTTGGTCGGCGAGGCGTTCGGCGAGTTCTTCTGTGAGGCGGACGTTATTGAATGTTATCCGGACGGCTTTTTGCTGTCCTCTTCTCAGTCGATTGAGCAGATCGAGGTGGTTCATTCCGGAGAAGACGGCGTAGCGCCCTGTTTTCATGTTTTCGGGGTAGTTAAGTTTCTCGGCGAGGAAGACAAAGTCTTTTATTCGCTTGCAATGTGCGGTTGTTGCCAGGGCTTCGCATAGTTGTTCAAAGGTTGTACTTCGGTTTATATATATGTATATTGGTTCTTTGTTGTTGCTTTCAAAGTCGGGGCTGTACAGCAGGCGGTATCCCAGATATGCGATTCCACACAAAATAATTATTAATGCGATTGCCAAGAGCTTGAGTACATTGGCTGATATGTTCTTTAATTGTTGTATCATGATGATATATCTTACTAAAACCGGGCGTAAAATTAGTGTCTTTTTTGGACATAGGCCATAGTTTCTATTGTTTATTCGGAAATATGCTCTATATTTGTCGTCGATTTAAAGAGTGGTCTTTGGAAGGATGGGTGAGTGGCTTAAACCAACAGTTTGCTAAACTGTCGTACGGGTTTCTGTACCGGGGGTTCGAATCCCCCTCCTTCCGCTTCTCGAAGCATTTTATTGAATAGCAAGACATCTCAAAGCCCGGTAAATAAAGCATTTTACCAGGCTTTTTGTTTTTGCGCTATTTGATTTGATTCTCCTTTCGTTCTTTCCTGGTTTTGGTATGTAATAAGGTTTAGAAAATACTGGAATCCTAAATAGGATGGACTGCATAACAACATAATATTATGATATATATTTAAAAATGGCTGTTGCAAATAGAAGTGAGAGAACGGAAAAACAGTAAATGTCTTTAACTGCTTAAGGGATTGTTAGCATAAATATCACAGACTGAATTGTGCGTATGCTTTCATGGCTTAATACATGTTAATGTATATTTGAACATTGTCATCAAGTTTTGATTTGTGATTTTTCTGAAATTTTCAATCAAATCAATAGTACTTGTCCCGCTTTCGTTCTCAGCATGAATTAAGGTATCGGCTGTGCTGAGTGCATTCTCAGTACAATTAGTAAAAATACCATCTAGCGCATGATGGCGACGCTTAAAAATAATTTGAATCTAGTCGTAAAAAAAATTATTGTTAAATGGATAATAATTATTCTTCGTTTTAATGTGTAATCTTTAAAAATGTGTTGCATTTTTAAGGTCTTAATCATGTTATAGTTTTATTGACACAAATATAATGATACATTTAAAATCAATCGTCATCGTTTAAATTTCTGTATTTATTTCTGTTGCATTTTGATACTCTAAAGGGCACGCGAGAACTTGTCAAGGGTGCTCGCGACATGCTCTGAAAGCGTTGCGGTGAGAGCGGGAATGTTCAGGAGGTGGAGATATGACGGATGTCAGCAGATGCTACTGCGCAGTTGCGCAATATATTTCTACACTAATCTGTATCTTTGCCGCGCAATTAAACGCACATTATTATTATAATATAAACAGGAATGAAATATAAGCTTTTAGTATTGGATGTCGATGGTACGTTACTCAACAACAATCGCGAGATAAGCTCCTCAACCCTATCAGCACTTCTTGCCGTACAACAAATGGGGCTGCGAATCGTACTCGCTTCTGGTCGCTCCACTCATGGGTTGCGACCAATTGCATACCGGCTGGAGTTGAATAAATACAACGGATATATAATGTCCTACAACGGAGGACAGATTATTAATATGCAAACAAACGATTTGCTTTTTGAGAGGCGCATCGACCCGGCCGACCTTCCATATATCGAACGTTCAGCGGCCAAATGCAATCTTCCCATGCTAACCTACCACCTTGACACACTTATTACAAACAATGCCTCCCACATTCGCATCCAGGAGGAAGCGGAAAGAAACAACATGCGTATCATAGAGACTGCGGACATATCAACTTATATCAAATTCTCTCCATGTAAGTGCATGATTGCCGGCGACGATACGTATACTTTAGTAGAGTTGGAAAACAAGCTAAAGAAGCGATTGAGCGGATCTTTGGACGTCTTTCGCTCCGAGCCGTACTTTCTAGAGATAGTTCCTCCACTCATCAACAAGGCTGATACGCTTGGAGTACTTATGAGCATGTTGTCCATCTCTGCCGAGGAGATCATGGCAATAGGCAACGGCGTATGTGACATAAACATGATTCAGATGGCAGGCCTTGGGATAGCTATGGGTAACGCTGATGAAAATGTCAAACGCTGCACGGACTACACAACTGCCACAAACGACGAAGACGGCGTCGCCCGTGCCGTTGAAGAACACATACTAGCCAAGGCAAGACAAGCCGATATTCCTCTTAGCGAAATCAATCTCCACTCGCAACATGCTCTAATGGGCACCCTTGGCATACAATACACTTACGCTGCTGAGGGGCGCGTTGAGGCTACTATGCCCGTAGATGAACGCACCCGTCAACCATTCGGCATCTTGCACGGTGGCGCGACCCTTGCCCTGGCGGAAACCGTCGCTGGATTTGGGTCAATAATACTTTGTCGTCCGAATGAAACGATCGTCGGTATGCAAGTAAGCGGCAATCATGTATCCTCAGCCCGCGAAGGAGATACAGTACGCGCAGTCGCCACAATTCTGCACCGCGGACGCTCGTCACATTTATGGAACGTAGATGTCTTTGCCTCGGCAGGCAAACTGGTGTCCACCGTTCGTGTCGTTAACAGCGTTCTTCAAAAAAGATGAGCCTCGGAGTAAGCCAACGCCTGAACATGCTCTGGGCAGATGAACGTGACTTTGTCGCCTATCGTATGCCTCATGACAAGCAGATAATCATTCTTTGGAATGATCGGGCAGACAGTCTTTCTTTATATAATCTTGAAGAATTGAATGGACAAAATGGATATGTCTTTGCACCCTTTGCCATATCTGACAAATGTCCTTGTGTTTTGCTTCGTAATCTTCATGAAGAAACCTATCCATGCCCATGCTCCGAATCTATTCCTGCTTATTACCGCATTCACGCACAAGAACCTGTTCGTTCTCAGCCCACAGAGGACTACCGTCATCGCTTTGCCGTGTTCATGGCGGCGCTAGAGCGTGGGGAGTTCCGCAAGATAGTGCTGTCGCGGAAACAAATCGTTGAGAACAATGACTGTCCGGCCATTTCAACCTTCCTCTCCGCCTGCCGATATTATCCCGGGTTATACGTATATATATATAGTTCTGTCGTGGCCGGTCGATGGATGGGATGCACACCGGAACTTCTACTTGCAGGCGACTGTCTGTCCATGCACACCATAGCTCTTGCTGCCACTCGCCGGGTTGGAGATAATTCCGAATGGAGCGAGAAAGAGATGATGGAACAATCTCTCGTTGTAGAACACATTAAAGCACAGCTGGACAGTCTCCGTCTGGATTACATTATGCAAGGCCCATATCCACTGGACGCCGGACACTTGACCCATCTTCGAACTGATTTTCGATTCAAGCTCTCCGACAACGATCATCTAGGCAATATCCTCCAGGCGCTTCACCCGACGCCTGCCGTATCCGGCAGCCCACAAAAAACTGCTGTCCCGTTCATCTTATCGAACGAAGGATACGAACGCCGCTACTATTCAGGGTTCATCGGACGACTCGAACCAGCAGGACGCAGCGACGTCTTTGTCAATCTTCGCTGCATTAACATTGAACAAGAAAACATCTCCCTCTACGCTGGCGGCGGCATCCTCCCGACATCCGTACTTGAAGCCGAATGGCAGGAGACAGAAGAGAAAATACGAACAATAACCTCCATACCAAATATTCATGTATTCCAACAATAAAAGTGTACAACATTTAGTCGCTCTCCTGAAAGCACATGGCGTAAAAGAAGTTGTGCTCTCCCCCGGCGCACGGAACATGCCCATCATTCAGTCGCTTGCATCCGACCAGTATTTTACGTGTCATACCGCAATTGACGAGCGTAGTGCCGGTTATTATGCCATCGGCCTATCTCTTCGCAATGCACATGTCGAGCGCCGTTCCGCTCTTGTTGCCATTTGCTGTACATCCGGCACAGCTGCTCTGAACTATGCTCCCGCCATAGCTGAAGCTTTTTTTCAGCACATTCCGCTCATTGTGTTAACAGCCGACCGCCCTGAACGTTGGGTGGGGCAGCAAGAGAACCAAGTCTTGCCACAGCGCAACTTGTTCGGCTTGCTCGTAAAACTATCCGTATGTCTTCCTGAAGTTTACACGAAGGAAGATGAATGGCATTGCAACCGTCTTGTAAATGAAGCTATCCTGGAGGCGATGCACCGCCTTACCGGCCCGGTACATATTAATATTCCCTTGTCTGAACCTTTGTTTGACATGGAAGAAGAAGATACACTGCCAAACGTCCGCGTTATACGCCGGCTGTCTCTGGAGCGCCATTCAGAGGAATGGGAAAAAGAATATGAAGCATTAGCCCAAACGTTCGGCAAATACAAGTCACACATGCTTATCCTCGGACAAGGTGATTACGGCTCAAGCCCGCTATCAGTCGAATCATCCGCGCTGGAAACTCTTCATGCCTCAGGATGTATCATCCTTGCAGAACATTTGGCGAACAACCTCACATCTTCCTGCATAATCCGCAATTTTGACGCTGTACTTAATTCCATATCCGAAAAAAGATGGGAAACTTACACTCCGGAACTGCTCATTACCACAGGCGGACATATCGTATCCAAGCAACTCAAGAAGTTCTTACGTCAAAATGCGCCAAAAGCCCACTGGAGCCTCTCCCCTTCGGGTGAAATCATCGACACTTACCAATGTCTGACCAACGTAGTCGAAACTCATCCAGGTGAATTTATCGACAAGATTATACACTCCGACATCCTTCCCTCATTCACATTGCAAAGCCAATGGAACAAGGCCGTAAAACTTCCCGCTCCGGCTCCTGCCTACTCTGACTTTATGGCCATCGGCGAGTTGATGAAATCCATACCGGATAGGGCTATTGTATTCTTGGGAAACAGCATGTCAATACGTCTTGCTCATCTCTATCCCATAGACGAGAGCCGCGGCATACGCTTCTATGCCAATCGCGGCCTCAGTGGAATAGACGGCAACCTGTCGACAGCGACGGGACTAGCCGCGGCAGGGGACACTACCTTTATCCTTGTGGGCGACATGGCCTTCTATTATGACATGAACGCAATCATCTCCTCTGCTTTTAACAGGCAAAGCCTGCGCATATTCCTGAACAATAATGAAGGATGCGAAATATTCCACACTCTCCCTGGCTTCAGGCCAACACGTGAGACAGAGCAATACATCACAATGAAACGCAAATCTTCTGCTCGTGAATGGGCGCTGGAAAGAGGTTTTATCTATCTCCCCGTTACAAATGAGGCAGAACTTAAAGAAAGTCTGAGCATTTTCGTTGACAAGGACGCCAGCGCGTCTGTCCTACTTGAGGTATTCTCCAATATGGAGCAGAATGTCGAAGAGTTGGACAAATATTATCAATCTCTCCGAAAACATTCAGAGGCTTCTGCTAAATAATTTTTACATAACTCTTTTCTTTATACCATATAAACCAAATAAATCAATATCATCATGCCAATAAGAAAGTATATCCAAGAAAACAGGGAGCGTTTCATCGACGAACTGTTCTCCCTAATCCGTATCCCCTCTGTAAGCGCAAAAAGCGAAAACAAACCAGACATGATTACATGCGCTCAACGCTGGACTGAAATCTTGAAATCCTCCGGAGCAGAGAATATCCGCATCATGCAAACTGCCGGCAATCCGGTCGTCTATGCTGAAAAAATTATCTCCACTGACGCACCTACTGTCCTTGTATATGGTCATTACGACGTAATGCCGGCCGAACCACTCGACCTCTGGAACACCTTGCCTTTCGAGCCTGTTGTCCATGATGGACGAATATGGGGACGCGGCACAGATGACGACAAAGGACAAACCATGATACAAGTGAAAGGTTTCGAGATTGCCCTCCGTCAAGGCCTTTTACACAGCAACGTAAAATTCATCCTCGAAGGAGAGGAGGAGATTGGTTCTCCAAGCCTCGCAGATTTTTGTCGTGAACATAAGGACATGCTTCGAGCTGACATAATCCTCGTTTCCGATACAAGCATGGTCAATGCCGATACGCCAATGCTCACCACCGGACTCAGAGGTCTTGCATATTGGGAAATTGAAGTGACCGGCCCAAACAGAGACCTCCATTCCGGACATTTCGGAGGCGCCGTCAGCAACCCAATCAACGTCCTTTGCAAGCTTCTTGCCGATATAACCGACAGCGATGGGCGCATTACTATTCCAAACTTTTATGACGACGTGGAAGAACTCACGCAGGACGAACGCAACGTGATCGCCCAAATTCCCTTCGATGAAGATCGTTACTGCAAAGCTATCGCCGTCGATGCTCTTTTTGGAGAAAAAGGCTACACTACACTCGAACGAAACAGCTGTCGCCCATCCTTCGACGTCTGCGGCATCTGGGGAGGCTATACAGGTGAAGGAGCAAAAACCATCCTGCCTTCAAAGGCCTACGCCAAAGTATCTTGCCGCCTTGTCCCCCATCAGGATCATAAGAAGATAGAAGCTATCCTCGCTGCTCACCTTGCAGAAGTAGCTCCAAATACAGTTAAAATAAAAGTTTCCGCCCTCCACGGTGGACAAGGCTATATATGTCCCGTCACTCTCCCTGCCTACAAAGCTGCCGAAAAGGCAATGGGCATCGCCTTCGGCAAATCTCCATTAGCCGTAAGGCGCGGAGGAAGCATTGCAATCATCCCTACATTCGAGGACATTCTTGGAATCAAAACTATTCTCATGGGCTTCGGACTGGAACAGAATGCTATCCATTCTCCAAATGAAAGTTTCCCAATAGACTTCTTCGACAAAGGCATAGAAACAGTAGCCGAGTTCTACCGCCACTTCCCGTCAATATGAATCGTCTGCTTATCAAATCAGTTGAGCTGAATGGCTCGACCACCGACATCCTCATCGAAGGCGAACGTATCCGACAAATAGCTCCCAACATAATCGACGATGGTGCCATACAAATAGACGGAAGAGCCAAGGCTGCCATCCCAGGATTTATCAATACCCACACACATGCTGCCATGACTCTCTTCCGTGGATGTGGTGACGACATGCCTTTAATGCGTTGGCTTGAAGAACAAATCTGGCCGAGAGAAGCTCACCTCACTGAAGAAGATGTTTATTGGGGAGCCAAACTCGCCTGTCTCGAAATGATCAAAAGCGGAACAACATGCTTCATCGACAGTTATCATCATCAGCCTGCTACTGCCCGTGCAGTCGAAGAGATGGGCATTCGAGGAATACTTGCCTCTGCCTGCTTTGACAATTTTGACGATGCTAAAGCTCAAAAAGTCAGGCAAAGCCTGCCCAAACTGCATAATAACACATTACAGTACAGCTCCAGAATCACATACGCCATCGCCCCCCATGCCATATACACTGTCTCCCCCTCCACACTGCAATGGATTGACGCTTACGCCAAGGCAAACAACCTCATAATACATCTCCATCTCGCCGAAACGGAAGGGGAAGTGGCTGATTCACTGCAACGCTTCGGCTTTACGCCGGTCCGCCACCTCCATCATCTGGGCATACTTTCACCTCGCCTTCTTATCGCCCACGGACTGTATATCGACGATGAAGAAATCCATATACTTGCCGACCATGGCGTTCAGGTCGCTCACAATCCTGCATCAAATATGAAGCTGGCTTCCGGTCATGCCTTCCGGTTCGTTGAGATGCGACGCGCCGGCATCCCTGTTGGCATCGGCACAGACGGATGCTCCTCGTCTAACAATCTGGACATGGTCGAAGCAATGAAACTTGCCTCTCTCCTCGGTAAATCATGGCGCAAAGACCCGGAAGTCTTCACTGCCGCCGAAGCCTTCTACGCTGCCACAGCGCAAGGCGCCGACATCCTTCACGTTGACGCCGGACGGATTGAAGAAGGGCGTCTCGCCGACATTTGTCTCATCGACCTTAATATCCCAGCCTTTACACCTAATCTTAACTTCATCTCCAACCTTGTCTATGCAGCCAACGGAAGCTGCGTCGATACCCTTATCTGTAACGGTCGCATCCTGATGCAAGGCAGAAAAGTCGCTGGAGAGGACGAGATCATGCAGCAAGCAACCAGATGCGCCAAAAGGCTCTGCTAATTTTGCGCACGTCATCATCCACAGCTACTTTGCTGCATAAATTTCCCTTAATCCGAAGCCCGCATATTTACAAAAACAATCATATATTTAACAAAAAAGGAAAACCGTCTTTCAACATGTATGAAAGGCGGTTTTTTCGATTTTTAAAAGCTCCATCCTTAAACAGAGAGATTCTGACAGGTCTCTTTATACGTCTCTTGACATTTTCGCCACGTCTTTAAAGATGTTCGTCACGTCTTTTGAGATGTGATTTACGTCTTTAAAGATGTTCGTCACGTCTTTTGAGATGTGATTTACGTCTTTAAAGGTGTTCGCCACATGTCCGGACATTGGGCAGAGGGCAGCAAGTTTGTTGCAGGTTGTTATTGCGGGAAAAATAGAATCGGCTTATTTCAATTGATATTGAGTCGTAAAGATGTATATGTATAACCTTGAAATGTTTATCTTTGCAGGTAAAATAATGTATATTAATATTTATAATGACTTGAGGCCTGAATATCTGTGATGTTATCTGAATGAGTTCTACTATAAATTTAACAGAAAGAGTTTCGCGGAATTGCAGTTTGACAAGTTATTTATAGCTTCGGAAATCTGGGAAAATGAATTTAAGTATTACATCTAATCAGTATTTAATATCATATAATTTTAATTGAAAAATAATTTATAGAATGAAAAATTTTATTTATTTACTTATCCTGTTTTGCATAGTTATATTTAATTCCTGTTCAAAGGATAATGAAGAACTCGTTCCTGAAGAAAAAGAATGGGAAGTGACCCGCTTAAAAATGCTGGAAGATACAAACGATCCCAATATTCTTCCTATCACTTATGATCCTGTTGAATGGAAAAGAAACGCGAATGGCGAAATCCAGCAGTTCTCCGGTTTTTACATGGATTGGGATGTAAGCCATTCGGAGCATTTAATCCAGCTAACGGGAATATCCAAAAACATGTCGGGCTTAACGGTTTATGATACGCTCCGGCTGTCGCTTGAAAATGGACGCATTGCAAGAACCATGAAGAGCGCCAGATATGTATATCAAGAAGATCGCAACGATTCTTACGAGGTTCGCAGTCGAAATTTTTATTATGATGAGCAGGGCTATTTATCAAGAGTTACTGATCCGAACAGGGCGAATGGAGAGCAGGATCTTTATAGAGCCACTGTCGAAAACGGTAACGTTGTGAAAGTGGAAACGATTACTTACAGCGATAATATTGCTTACCTGGAACCATTTCAAATAACGACGCATAGCTATGCTTATGACAATAATGATTATATACAAATGAATGACTGGGCGCCATATACTCCTCTATACCTTGTAGATGAATCAGCAAGAGTTATGCTATACGACGGTTTACTGGGAAAGAAGAATAAAAACAATATCCGAAGCGTTGATTTGCAATATAAAATGCTGGACGTCACGCCTCATTTCAACAAATTGACTTATGAATTGAAATTCGACGAGCAGAACAAACCGATTGCCATTAAGCATACCGGACGCTTTACTGGTCATGCAGTGGAGGGAGGGAAACAATTCGATTTTACTGATAATATAGAGACAGTGTTTACTTATACTGTGAAGGAAAATTAACGTGCTTGTCGGAATTGTGCCCAGAGCGTTTCAATATATTATCGAAGCAATAAGAAGCTTGTTAAATTGCAATTCAGCGAAATACTTTCTGTTCAGTTTGCAGTAAAACTTCAGATGATTTTGCAGATATTCAAGTCTAAAGTCATGGAAAGTATTTAAATAATACCATTCCATAATTACATTTAAAAGCGTGTAAACTCATGCCAAAAGTTTACACGCTTTTTGTATTAATAAAAGGAATAGAAAACAGGTCTTGGACAATGAAAATATTAAGGTTGTGCACAGGATTAAATTGATAATTTCTGTCCCGTCATGTCAAGAACTGTTCGCTGCCTGCGAATGATTTCGCTCGCCATGAGAATCTTGAATCCGCATACAGAGCTAAAATGTCATGCGGCTTGATACTCCAGCCCTGTAAGTTTAGGATAATTAAAAAGAAGACCTATCTTTGCGTACTCAAAAACAAAGGATATGGAACAGCCTCTATACATATATAATACGTTATCCGGAAAAAAGGAATCTTTCCAGCCGTTACATCCGCCGAAGGTCGGTATGTATGTTTGCGGGCCTACGGTTTATGGAGAGCCTCATCTTGGTCATGCTCGCTCGGCCATTACTTTTGATGTTCTGTTTCGTTATTTGCGCTACATTGGTTACGATGTGCGTTATGTTCGGAATATAACCGACGTTGGTCACTTGGTTAATGATGCCGACGAGGGTGAAGACAAAATTGCCCGCAAGGCTCGTCTTGAGCAGCTCGAACCGATGGAAGTTGCGCAGTTCTATCTTAATAGCTATCACAGCAGAATGGATGATTTAAATATACTTCGTCCAAGTATAGAACCTCAAGCCTCCGGACATATTATTGAACAAATTGCCTTGGCGGAAGAAATCCTTGCCGCCGGTTTTGCATATGTAAGTGACGGCTCCGTATATTTCGATGTGGAAAAGTACAACCAAAAGCATCATTACGGAATCCTTTCCGGTCGTAACCTGGAAGATATGTTAGGCTCAACGCGGAAACTTGACGGACAGGGAGATAAACGGAATCAGGCTGATTTCGCAATATGGAAGAAAGCGCAGCCTGAGCATATCATGCGATGGCCATCACCTTGGGGAGAAGGCTTTCCAGGTTGGCATTGCGAATGTACGGCGATGGGAAGGAAATATCTCGGCAGTCGATTTGACATCCATGGCGGAGGGTTAGACCTTCTTTTCCCACATCACGAGTGCGAGATTGCTCAAGCGGTGGCTGCACAGGGAAGCGAGATGGTGAGTTTCTGGATGCACAATAATATGATTACGCTCAATGGGCAAAAGATGGGGAAGTCGCTCGGCAATGCCATATCACTTGAACAATTTTTCAAAGGTGAACATCAATTGCTTGAGAAGCCTTACTCTCCAATGTCCATCCGTTTCTTCATCCTTCAAGCGCATTATCGTAATCCTGCTGATTTCAGCAATGAAGCTCTGCAAGCTTCTGAGAAAGCATTGGCTAGATTGACTGACGCATGGGAGAATTTGCTCGGACTAAAACCGGCAGAACAATCGTCTATCGACATATCTACCCTGCGTGGCAAATGTGCCGAGGCAATGAATGATGATCTCAACACGCCAGTACTTATTGCTTGTCTGTTTGATGCTGCTCGCATCATTAATACACTAAAGGACGGAGATGCAAGTCTTAATGAAGCAGATATGAAAGAACTGCAAGATGTATATCATACTTATTTCCATAATATATTAGGAATAAAAGAGAATAACAGCACGGCAGCCAACGCCAATGCGTATGCAAAAGCAGTCGATTTACTTCTCTCCATACGTTCGCAAGCGAAAGCCAATAAAGATTGGGCGACATCAGATAGAATAAGGAATGAACTTAGCGCGATAGGCTTCGAGATCAAGGATACAAAAGATGGAGTAGAATGGAAATTAAACCGACAATAGATGAGTTTTTCAAAGGTGACCGCTTCGCGCTTGCTGCAGGAGTAGAGTTGCTTGAAGTTCGCCATGGCTATGCAAAAGCGAGAATGAAAATAACCGACGCGCATTTCAATGCTGGGAACGTCTGTCAGGGCGGAGCCATCTTTACGTTAGCCGACTTAGTCTTTGCCGTTGCTGTTAACAGTCATGCAAAGCTCACATTCTCCATAACATCTTCTATCACTTTTTATAAATCTGAGAGCCAAGGCTATCTTTTTGCTGAAGCAGTTGAAACCATGGACAAACAAAGGCTAGCGCATTGTGAGGTTGACATAACCAATGAAGAAGGAGAAAAGATAGCATCCTTCATCGGCACTGGATACCGTGTTAACTCCGACCTCCCCTTCGCTCCCGTTTAGCCGCTATATGAACAAAACGCTCTGTAATCGCTCTGTAAAATGACAAATAAATGGAACTTCATCCCACCACGGCCAGAAGTTTTGCTAAATAGAAACGAATTGGTTGAAGTTACAGGATATAGTCCTGTTACTTGCCAGCTGTTAGTGCAACGTGGAATCGCAACCTTGAGTGAAGTGAAGAAATTCTTCCGCCCTAACCTTTTCAATCTTCATGACCCTTATCTTATGCCCGATATGGAGAAGGCGGTTCTTCGTCTCAATAAAGCTATTGGGAATAAGGAAAGAATACTCGTTTACGGTGATTATGACGTCGATGGGACAACTGCTGTCACGCTTGTTTACAAATATCTCCGAAATATCACTTCCTATATTGATTATTATATCCCCGACCGAGATGGTGAAGGTTCCGGCATCTCCTTCAAAGGAATAGACTATGCGGCAGAGCGAAACATTACGCTCATCATTACCCTCGATTGTGGCATCAAGGCTGTTGATAAAATAAAATACGCGAAAGAAAAAGGTATCGATACCATCATCTGTGACCATCACAAACCGGACGAAACTCTGCCAGATGCCACTGCGATCCTCAACCCGCTGTGCTATGGTTCCACATATCCCTACGAGCATCTTTCCGGATGCGGCGTAGGCTTTAAGTTCATGCAGGCATTCGCATTAAGCAATGATATGCCTTTTGCCACCCTCGAAAAGATGCTTGAACTCGTCGCATTGAGCATTGCCGCTGACATTGTTCCTATTACCGGTGAGAACCGGATCCTTGCCTACTATGGTCTCAGGCAGCTTAACCTCAATCCCAGCCTTGGCATCAAAGGTATAATCGACGTTTGCGGATTGGCTGGAAAGGAGTTAACTATCAACGACGTAGTCTTTAAGATAGGTCCCAGAATAAACGCATCGGGAAGAATGATGAATGCTCGCGAAACAGTCGAACTTCTTCTTGCCAGAGATAGCGCAAGCGCCAGAGAAAAAAGCGAAAACGTCAATAAGTATAACGACGAGAGAAGGGAACTCGACAAGAAAATCACCGACCAGGCTAATGCGATCCTCGACGAACTGAACAATAATGACGACCAGAAGGCAGTCATTCTATATGACCCCAACTGGCGCTCCGGCGTTATCGGCATCGTTGCTTCGCGCTTGTCCGAAAAGTATTATAAGCCAGCCGTTGTATTTACCAGATCAACCGAACCTGGGATGATAACCGGCTCTGCACGTTCGACCAATAGTTTCGATGTTTACAGAGCGGTAGAGAGTTGCAACGACGTACTCGAAAACTTCGGCGGGCATACTTACGCTGTCGGTCTATCTATTAAAGAAGAGCGCTTGCAAGACTTCATCGATCGCTTCCTCGCTTATGCTGATAAAGAAATCCATGCAGACCAAATGGTTCCGCAGATAGATATCGACGCCCATATCCCTTTCTCAAGTATCACCCCTAAACTAACGGCCGAACTCCGCCGCATGAATCCATTCGGCCCGCACAATCAAAAGCCTGTCTTCTATACTTCCGGCGTAAAAGACTTCGGCCTCAGCAAACTTGTCGGCAAAGAACTCGAACACATCAAGCTTGAACTTATAGACAAAACCGTACAAACTCCAGTACAAGCAATCGCTTTTGGAATGAGCCAACACCTTGAACACATCAAATCAAACAAACCTTTCGACATCTGCTATACTATTGAAGAAAACAACTTTGCCGGCGCAGTCTCAATCCAGCTCCTTATTAAAGACATACGCACTGAAGCAGGGTAATTGTTCCAAATGAATGGACATCTATCACTCCATCCTCAAGCAATACTGGGGCTATGAGGCCTTCAGACCTCTTCAGGAGGAAATCATTCATTCTCTCGCCGCCGGAAAAGATACTCTCGGCCTTATGCCCACAGGAGGCGGCAAATCCATAACTTTCCAAGTCCCCGCACTTGCCGTTGATGGCATCTGCATCGTTGTCACGCCGTTAATTGCCTTGATGAAAGACCAGGTCGATAGCCTGCGCAAGCTTGGCATCAAGGCTACAACTGTATTCTCAGGGATGGACAGGCAAATGATGATTGTACAACTTGAAAATTGTATATACGGCGACTATAAATTCCTCTATGTCTCTCCGGAAAGATTGGCGACTGATCTTTTTCTGGCCAAGCTGAAAGCAATGAACGTATCATACCTTGTCGTGGATGAAAGTCATTGCATCTCCCAATGGGGATACGACTTCCGGCCCGCCTATCTTTCCATCGCCGACATTCGCCGCCTCATTCCTGACGTGCCGGTGCTTGCCCTCACAGCAACCGCAACAACCGAGGTTATTCGTGACATACAGGAGAAATTGCGCTTCAAGACGCACAACGTATTCGTCAAAAGCTTTATGCGCAAGAACATTGCTTACGTCGTTCGGCGCACAGACAACGCTATTGCCGTCATCTCTTCAATCCTCAAGGCGGTGCCTGGAACTTCTATTGTTTATGTGCGAAACCGTCGGCGAACAAAGGAGATTGCCGACGAACTCAAACAAGCCGGCTTTCAGGCAGAGCACTTCCATGCCGGCCTCGATCCGGCCGAGAAAAACACCAGGCAGAATCGCTGGAAAAGCGGAGAGTGCAGAGTAATCGTTTCCACCAATGCTTTCGGGATGGGCATCGACAAGCCGGACGTTCGCACGGTTATTCACGTCGATATGCCCAGCACTCTTGAAGAATACTTTCAGGAAGCAGGGAGGGCTGGCCGCGATGGAAAGAAAGCATACGCAGTTGCCATTTGCAATACCCTGGACGTTAAAAGCCTCAAGCTTCGATTCGCCAACGAATATCCAGACCGTGAATTAATTGCTCGCGTTTACGAAGCTCTCGGCAATTTCTATCAAATCGGTGTCGGGTTCGGATTCGGCACCGCCCATGAACTGCCTATGGATAGATTTTGCACAGCCTTCGGATTCTTTCCCGTTAAAGTGCATAATGCACTTAAAATACTTGAACTGGCAGGTTATCTGGAATATCAGGAAGAAGCCGAAAATCCTTCCCGACTTCTCTTTAACGTCGGGCGCGATGAACTTTACAAAATTCGTTTCGAAGAGCGTCGCTTCGATGATGTAATAAATTCCGTTCTTCGTCTCTATACCGGCCTTTTCTCCGAATACGCCTTCGTCGAAGAATACAGAATTGCACAGCACGCCGGATGCACAACGGCGCAAGTTGTTGAAGTCCTCATAGCTCTCTCAAAAAGACATATCATCAGTTATATTCCCAAAAAACGAATCCCAATGGTTATCTACGTCCAGCGGCGAGAAGAACAGCGCTATCTCGACATCCCGCGCACCGCTTACGAAGACAGGAAGGAAAGGATGGAAAAACGCATCTCTAAAGTTATCGAATACATCGAAAATGATAGCAAATGTCGCAGCCGTATACTCCTTGAATATTTCGGCGAAAACGATGCTCCCGATTGTGGAGTATGCGACATTTGCCTGTCCAGGCGTAGGCCGGAGCTTAGTGACGATGAATGTGCCGCGATTCGCGCCGCCCTCATTGCTGCATACGCCGGTGTAGGCGCAGTCCATATCCCGGACATTGTTGAGCAACTCCCATATCCTCCCGGCAAAACTCTCAAAACTATTATCAAACTCACCCGTCACGACCCTAAGTTTATCCTCGAAGAGGGGTATTGCCTGAAAATTCTCGGCGATGCTCCCAGCTCCAATTCGTAGGAGCTGGGCGACAAATTCTGCGAATACTGTATCAAAAATCGCTGCTTCCGTGCTTTGCCAGGATATTTGCGATATGTTCTATTTTGAATATCATGCCTGTCGTAATATCTTTTTCTCTGTATATATATTGGTTTTTCACAAACTGTATATTTCAGCTCTTGTTTAAACGCCTTTCCCGTCAAGCGCACAAAATAATACACGTAAACCAATACGTCAAAGAGCGTCTTTCCCGGCATAAATATCGAATGTCATAATTATATTTTCTTCATATTTTCCCGATTAATATCCGTATTCCATTTTCTTCCGACAAGCAGAATGTTTTCCGTGTTTTCGCAACCATGCAAAAGCATGAAGTTTTTCCGGCTGGAGGTTTTGTAACTATGCAAAAGCGTGAAGTTCTTCCGGCTGGAGGTTTTGTAACTGTGCAAAAGCATGAAGTTCTTCCGGCTGGAGGTTTCGTAACTATGCAAAAGCATGAAGCTCTTCCGGCTGGAGGTTTTGTAACCATGCAAAAGCGTGAAGTTATTCCGGCTGGAGGTTTAGTAACTATGCGAAAGCGTGAAGTTCTTCCGGCTGAAGGTTTTGTAACTATACAAATGGAAGAGGTGGAACTGGATGGGGCTGGCATATTTGTGGAAATTACACAATTTTTTTACATGAAAACATCCGGATATATGTAAATAGGCGCTTGTGCAGTGGATGGCGGATCCGCAATCATGTAAATAGATCGACTGCAAAAGATTGACAGATTCAGGCCGATGCTTGCCGGAACCAAATATTATAGTTACTTTTGTTTTCAGTTCCAGATATTTATAACCGAATATTTCCAACAAAACGTAATTTCAAGTATAATTCATTATGGACGAAGGACCATATCATAGTTGCAACATTAATAAGTATTAACCCTTTGTAAGGAAATCGCTCAGACGCTCCTTGCAGAGATTAACCAGCAAGGAGATTTTATAATGGACGAAATCAGGACGCATTTCCAGACGCTGATTGAGGCGAAAAACTGGAAAGTATTAAAAGAAGAAATTAAAAGCCTTGAACCGGTGCAGGTCGCCGATATTATGGAGGGTTTGGAAAAATCAGACCAGATACTGGTCTTTCGCGTCTCTCCACGCGAACTGGCAAAGGAGATATTCAAGCATCTGTCTCTCATTGAGCAAAGGGATATTATCGAGGCGCTTGCGCAGAACAGCAAGCAGTTAACCGAACTGCTGAATGACCTTGACCCGGACGACCGTACTGCTTTTTTCGAGGAACTGCCGGGACAGATTAGTCAGGCTCTGATGCAGATGCTAAGCAAGGAAGAACGCGAGATTGCCATCAGGCTTTTGGGTTATCCGGAAGATAGCGTCGGGAGATTAATGACGCCGGAATATGTGGCAATAAAATCTCACTACACCGTCGAGCAGGCTCTTGCACACATTCGTAAATATGGGCGGGATTCGGAAACGCTGAATGTCATTTATATTGTGGACGACTGCTGGCGACTTATTGATGACATACGCATAAAGGAAATCATTCTTGCTTCGCCTTCGCAATCCATATCGGAACTGTGCGACAACCGTTTCATTGCTCTTAATGTATATGAAGACCAGGAGGCTGCCACAAAAATATTTCAGGATCATGATCATGTTGCGCTCCCTGTCACCGACACGGATGGGACGCTTCTGGGCATAGTGACCTTTGACGATGTTATGGATGTGGTTGAGGAAGAGGATACGGAAGACTTCCAAAAGTTCGGTGGCGCGGAAGACTTGGATTTATCCTACACCCAGACTTCGCTTCTGGAACTTGTAAAGAAACGGGCTGGCTGGCTGGTAATCCTTTTCCTGAGCGAAATGTTGACAGCTTCCGCCATGGCATATTTTGATGGTGAGATAGCCAAGGCTGTCGTCCTTGCACTTTTTGTTCCGCTTATCATATCGAGCGGGGGCAATTCCGGCTCGCAGGCGGCGAGTCTCATCATTCGCTCGCTGGCTCTTGACGAATTGCGTCCGGCTAACTGGTGGTACGTAATGCGCAAGGAGATATTTTCCGGCCTAATGCTGGGAGGAGTACTTGGCCTGATTGGTTTTTTTCGCATCCTCGTATGGCAGCAGACTGGCCTCTATGATTATGGCACGTATTGGGTCTGGATAGGTTTGAGCGTAGCTGTATCGCTTATCTTCGTCGTACTTTGGGGAACGCTTTCCGGCTCGATGATTCCTTTTGTCCTAAAGAGGGTAGGGATGGACCCGGCCACGGCTTCGGCTCCATTTGTTGCGACATTGGTTGACGTCACCGGGCTTGTAATATACTTCTCTATTGCTACTCTTTTCCTGACCGGGCGTTTGCTTTAAGGAGGAATATCTGCCAAAAAGTTTTTTTGAAATCTCTATTGAGTATAGTATTATTTGCACAAAAAAAAGACTGTCGTCCGACATCGGGAATATCCGGCGGACGACAGTCTTTTTTGGTAAATAACTTACTCGTTAATATTCAGTATAAAACTGTTAAAAAAGAATTTCCGGTCAATGGAAATCTCTTATTCCTAAATAAATGTTTCCTCGCGCACCCATTCATTAACACTGACAAGCGAAATTCCACGAAATCCGGCTTCCTTAACAGCTTCGGCTACGCCTTGGTGAACAATAATAATAAGCGGTTTTTCTATTAGCATGAAGACCATCCTTTTCCAAACGGGAATATTGTCCAGGAGCTGTGCATTAAGGGAAAATCTTCTGAGTTGCTGAATCCGCCCAAAGCTATTCGGCTCATCTCCATCATAATTATCCATATCCACAGCCGAAAGGTTATTCCAGAAATGTATGGCATAATATCCCGGCAAATCCATCAATTCTTCATTAACTATTCTGAGAGGTAAAAACTGAACGCCGTAGATATTCATCTTCCTGAACATTAGTTTTAATCTGTGACTTCCGGCATATATACCGCCGAGGATCAACAAATCGGGCGCCTCGGCAGGCTTTGGATATGGTTCAAGAAATGCAATCTCCAATGGTTGTTCAATGCTGTTCTCATCAATCGGCGCATCCTTCAGAAAAACGCTTAATTCCATCTTGCTGCAAGCAAGAAGAGGATGGCCGCAAGTACGGTCAATACTCATTACATAATATTCCTTATCAAACTGATTGTATTTCATATTTAATTTGGGTTTAAGTTTTTATATTGCTTTCAACAAATATAATTAATCAGCGCCGGAAATAAAAATTTAAGGAGGGGGATGGAGATTGGCAGAATAAACGCTCGTTTATTCTGCTCATATTATTGAAGGAAGATTTAAATTTATGAGGTGCGCATAATTTTGGAGGCTTGCTTGTCCGTTCTTTATTGACGGGGAAATGACGATGGGGGGAATATATTGAAGAGAGATTCTGTTTTGACAAAAAAACATATATTTGTTGGCAGAATAAACGAGCGTTTATTTTGACCACAGTAAATTGAAGTTATTAACGTATTGTACAACCTTTTATAAAGCTGATGCCTATGTAAAATCAGATAGAGATTTAGAATTTCTTATTATTCGTAGAAGCCTTCAGATTGGCGTTCTACTTTTTGTTAAACCTACTAAAGTTAAATTGAAAAAAGTATGAGTAAAATTTTAATTAATATGAATGTATTTAGATTTCTCGTCGCCGCTTTCGCTTGTTTTATATGCGGGACGGCTGTGTTTGCGCAGAGTTCGACAGTGACGGGGACGGTGACGGATGTCAATGGCGAATCGCTGATTGGAGTGAACGTCTCGGTTAAAGGTTCGGCGAGCGGAACCATCACTGATTTCGATGGTAAATACTCGTTAGCGCAGGTTTCGGCGCAATCGACTATCGTGTTTTCTTATATCGGCTATGTTGCGCAGGAAATTGTTGTGGGCGGGCAACGGACTATTAATGTTATCCTCAAAGAGGATATGCAAAGTCTGGAGGAGGTCGTTGTTGTCGGCTACGGTGTGCAGAAGAAGAAACTTGTCACCGGTGCAACAATTCAAGTCAGTGGAGACAACCTGCAAAAGCTGAGCACTACCAATGCCTTTACTGCCTTGCAGAATCAAACGCCAGGTGTTAACATTGTTCAGAGTAACGGACAGCCGGGAGCGGGCTATATTGTAAACATTCGGGGCGTTGGAACGAACGGGGAATCAAGGCCGCTATACGTAATCGACGGAGTGGCCAGCGGAAACGATGCTCTTAATAATATGAGTGCGGCTGACATCGAATCAATAGATATATTAAAGGATGCCGCATCGTCTGCCATCTATGGGGCGAGAGCTGCTAATGGTGTTATACTTGTTACGACCAAACAGGGTAAGGCAGGCAAAACGCGCCTGTCTTACGATGGCTATTACGGGAGACAATATATGGCCAAGAAGCCGGACTTGCTGACTGCAAGGGAGTATATGATTATCGAAGATGAGATGAACTTCAACGAGGGCGCTGCCCCTTTCGACTGGGCAACTCTATTGCCCAAGAAGCTATACGAGGATGTGATGAGCGGAACATGGAAAGGAAGCGACTGGGTGGATGCCTTTTACATTAAGGGCGCCGAAACGACCAATCACTCATTTAACCTTAACGGAGGGAATGATATTTCTAAATTTTCAATGGGATATTCTTATACAAAACAGGACGGAATATTGGGCGCCGAAGCTCAGTCTCATTACGATCGACATACGGCACGCATTAACTCCGACCATGTCCTGTTGAAAGTGAAGGATTTTGAGGCTATAAAAATAGGGCAGACACTTAACTATATGTACAGAGTAAGTAATGGTATCTCGCAGGGCAATATCTTCTGGAACGCTTTCCACAACGTCCTTATTGCGAACCCGCTGCTTCCGGTTTGGAACGAGGCGGGAGACTACTATGACTATTACGACAAGCAACGGAATGGCTGGAACTTCGATGGGAATACAGGGAATCCAATCGCGGCAACAACTCATAGTACGCAGGGACTTAATCTTTCCAAAAGCCATAATTTAAACGCCGCAGCTTATATACAGATTCAGCCAGTGAAAAACTTAATATTCAAATCACAGTACGGATACCGAATGAGCGCTTCTTCCTATCGTGAACAGAATCGGAAAGTTCGTCTGTCTAACAATATGAATACGACCACAGAGACAATTAACCAAAACCAGAGCGTGGGATATAACTGGACAATGGATAATACGCTGATCTACTCCTTCGCCGTTAATGGCCACCATGCGGACGTACAGCTCGGACAGGCAATCGAAAAGTGGGGATATGGGGAGAATGTCAGCGCCGGAGGCACGAATAATATTTTTGACCTGGGGTGGGACTATGCCTGGGTGAATAATACCAAGCCAACACAGCTGAACGAACGTAGCGCAGGAGGAGAACCATGGGGACAAGGGGCGCTGGCTTCCTTCTGGGGGCGCATGAATTACAATTATAAGGAGACGTATATGGCGACTTTGATTATGCGAGCTGATGGTTCCTCCAACTTCGCTCGCGGACATCGCTGGGGATACTTCCCTTCCATATCGGCGGGATGGGTAATTAGCAATGAACCGTTTATGGAGAGCATGACGAATGTCATGGATTTCCTGAAAATCAGGTTTAGCTGGGGGCAGAACGGAAATCAAAATATCGACGGATTCCAGTATCTCACCAAATACGAATTTCCGCAGACTGCACTTTACTATTTCGGAGATACGAAGAATACACAAAGTACGGGAGCAAGAGCTGGAGTACTGAAAAACCCCGACGTCACATGGGAAACGTCCGAACAGACCGACATCGGCGTCGATGCACGTATCATCGGCAATCGTCTTGGTATCACGGCTGACTATTACGTCAAAACAACGAAAGACTGGTTACTCACTGCGCCCATAAGCGCAACATGGGGATTTTCAGCTCCCTCAGTCAACGGGGGAGCCGTCCAGAACTCCGGCATCGAACTGGCCTTCAACTGGAACGACAGAGTGCAAAGCCTCGGACTTGATTATACCCTTAATATTAATGGGAGTTATAACCGCAACGAGGTTACGCAGATAGATAATACAGAGGGAATAATCCACGGAGCCGCCAATATCCTCAGCCAGGGAACAAGCGAATTTTACCGGCTGCAGGTTGGATACCCAATGGGATTCTTCTACGGATACAAGGCAAATGGACTGTTCCAGAACTGGGACGAGGTCAACGCATACACGAAAGACGGCCAGCCAATTATCCCAGGAGCGCAACCGGGCGACGTCAGGTTTGAAGACATCAACGGCGATGGCAAAATAACCGAAGCAGACAAGACCATGATCGGCTGCGGATGGCCAAAGTACAAGCTGGGAATATCGCTCACACTGGGGTATAAGGGCTTCGACTTACTTGCAACTGCTTCCGGAGCCTTCGGACAACAAATAGCCAAGTCATATCGCAGCTTCGCCGACAGTCGCTATCAGAATTTTACCACCGATATATTCGGACGATGGACAGGGGAAGGAACTTCCGACAAATGGCCACGTTTGACACAGGGAACGCACATAAACTGGCAGAACGTATCCGATATTTTCATCGAAAAGGGCGATTATTTCAAAATACAAAATGTCACCGTCGGATATGATCTGAAAAGGCTTCTGCCCAAATTACCGCTTGGACAGGCAAGAGTCTATATCACGGCGCAGAACCTCATCACCTTTACCTCATATTCGGGACTTGACCCCGAAATCGGATTCGGTAACAGTGACGCATGGGTGACAGGCATTGACCTGGGCTATTATCCTGCTTCGAGAACTTATCTTATGGGCGTTAATCTAACTTTCTAATCAGTCAACATTTTATGAAAAAGATATTTTATTTGATTGCACTTTCGCTCCTCTTCGCTTCTTGCGAAGATTTCCTGGATGCGAACAGTTTCACGACAAAGGACTCGCAAACTTTTCCTAAAACTGAAGAAGATGCCGAACAGATGCTGACCGGCGTCTATGCCATATTGAATACGTCTCTGGCAGACCCGCCCAAAACTTATCTGCTCATCGCCGAGTTATCCTCAGACGACAGATTCGGTGGAGGCGGGGCAAACGATAAAGCCCTTCAGTCGTTTAACCATTTGCTGTACGTCAATCGTGATCAGCTCGACGACTTCTGGTCGCAACACTATACGGGCATTGCACGCGCCAATGCAGCACTGTCTGCCCTGGAATCAATGGAGGATGGCGACGCTAAGAGACAAAAGCTCGGAGAAGCACAATATCTAAGAGCTTACTTCTATTTTGAACTGGTACAGATGCTGGGCGATGTGCCTCTCATGAAAGGCGCACCTGAAAATGTCCAGGAAGCGAAAACATCTCCTCCACAGGCAAGTCAGGAGGAAATATTTACACATATTGCTACTGACTTGTGGAACGCATATTCCTCCATGCCCGCAGTGAAGTGGAACGAAGTCCAGTCCGGAACGGTTACGAAATGGGCTGCTGCCGGACTGCTGGCAAGGGTATATCTGTTCTACACAGGTTTTTACAGCAAGGAGGCATTGCCGATCGAAGGAGGACAAATATCCGCCCAACAGGTCGTCGAAGCGCTCAAAGACTGCATCGACAATTCCGGACATGCGCTGGTAAAGGATTTCCGCTCGCTTTGGGCTTATACCAACAGCGTGACCAAGAAGGATTACCCCTTCGCCAAGGAAGCCGACACATGGGTCAGAGACGGACAGAACCCGGAGCATGTCTTTACCGTTAAGATGACGCATCTCGGCGACTGGGGAACATCAATAGGCTACTCCAACCTCTTCAGTCTTTTCTTCGGATTGCGCAATGAAAGCACAGACTACAAAACTGTTTTCCCACTGGGACAGGGGTGGGGCGCAGGGCCGGTCAACACTCAATTGTGGGACGAATGGAAGCAGGACGAGCCGGACGACATCCGCCGCTCCGCATCCATATTTAACCAGGAAGAGGAAGCCGTCGGCGAATACAACTGGGGAGCCGACTCGCAGATGGAAGAAACAGGGCTTTGGCAAAAGAAGATTGTCTCCACTACGGCATTCGGGAAAAACGGCAACGCCGATGAACTTTATAACTCCTTCTCCAGTGCGCCGGAATACTTCAACAGCAGTTCCGACAACTTCCAGCTTGGCCATGAAACGGATATTATCGGTATCCGATATGCGGACATATTGCTTATGCACTCGGAACTGACCAGGACGCCCGACGGAATTAATGCCGTCCGCGCTCGCGTCAACCTGCCTGCCGTGGCGGCTTATAGCGATAAAACACTGAGAAAGGAACGTCGATATGAGCTGGCATTTGAAGGATTGCGATGGGGAGATATTCGCCGATGGAGGATTGCAGAGGAAGTCCTGCCAACCATCTATGGCGTCCCGGTAAGAAACAACAGGGCGCCAACAACAATGAAGAGACAAGGGCCGGGACTCGCCGCACGATACAAGGCAACGAAGGGCTTCTACATGATCCCGCAGCGGGAAATAGACCTGGCCAACGGCGCCCTCAAGCAGAACGAAGGATGGGGAACGGAAGCTATATATAATTCATGGGTAGAATAATAACGAATGTTATAATCGTAAAGTAATCTTATGAATATGAAAAAGGTAACAGAACTGTTTATGATAATGGTCGTCGCCATCGGCTTCATCGCCTGCGAACCGGCTGAGGTCAGACAAGAACTGACAGGAGCGACAACAATGGACAAAATAGACCGGTATGTCAGCGTTACAGCAGAAATGCGCAACGGAAAGAGGAGCAACTACATCCTGCTCAAAAGCGATGGCATCGACGCTCTCTCTTCCTTCGACTATGGGGCGGGGACATACGTCGGAACGAACGGAAAGATTAAGGTCGTGGCCAAGGGGGATATGGAAATCAAATTCATCGCCCTGAATGCGGACGGCACCAAATTGGAAAAACTCTTCACTGTAAATGTTGAAGAACTCTACGATGTCGAGCCGGAATGGGAACTCTTCTGGGGAGAGGACGGCTCAAAGACATGGACATGGGATGCGCAGGCCAAGGCGGTATGGGGAAACGGAGGCTATCTGGCCAATACCGCGCCGGAATGGTGGACTGTCTCACTGACAGACATGGATGGCCAGACGCCTGGAGAAGGCGACGGGGCCTCAATGACCTTCTCCATCAAGAAAGGCTCAGGTGCGCTGACCAAGACAAAGGCTAACGGCGCTACGGAACAGGGGACTTTCTCCTTCGACATGTCAAAGACTACCACCGGCGACGATGGCTCCATCTGGGCTATCGGCAAACTCTCCACCAAGGGCGTCACCGTTCTTAGCGGCAAACAGCCGAACAACGCCGGGGCGCCGATATATCAGTATGACATATTGAAACTGACTGCCGACGAACTCGTGCTGGCCTTCCCCGAACCGGGGGCAGCCGCATGGGGAACTGCATGGTACTGGATGTTCAGAGCGAAGTAACTCCTTCGTCGGCAGCCCTCAACTGCACATCCAAAATATCGTCCTACAATGGGGGACAACATGATTTGAACCGGGATCATGTTAGTCCACATCGTAGGACGATATGTTTTTGATCCGGATCATCATTTCCCACCTTGGGGGACGGTATGATTCAGACCCGGATCATGGTTTCCCCCAAGGTGGGCTAATATGATTCAGCTCCGGATCATACCGTCCCACAAGGTGGACTGATATGTTTTTAACCCGAATCATACCGTCCCACCTGGTGGACTGACATGATTCAGCTCCGGATCATATCTTCCCCCAAGGTGGAACAATATTTTGAATGAAAAAATGAGAACAGCTATCGAAGAATAAAATAATGTTCCAGACCCAAATCATGTCTTCCGGCAATGAAGAAAAACATGATTAAAATCAAAAAAATATTATACTCCCATATTTGCCAATATCAATTTTTAATTCAAAAATATTGTCCATAATAAAGGAAAACATGACTGCATCCGAAACAAAACCCGTATCACAGGAAGGAAAAGCTCAAAAACATATTATTTAAACTTTACATTATAAAAGAAAATCATCCTCTAATCTTTCGTCGTTAACTGTTCAAAGGAGGTTTTATTTTTATTATCTTTGTCTGTATATAAACGAAACGCTAAGATTATGATACGCAAAAAAATTATCACAGAAGACGACAAAATAGTTATTCGTCTTCCCAAAGAATATATCGGAAAAGAATTGGAAATTCTAATCTTCTCGAAAGGAGAAATAGCAGATACGGACTTAAAGAAAGATGAAACGGAGGCGCGAATCGAATATGCCTGCAAGTTGAACTTGCGCGACTGTATGCAGCCGGATCGTCCCTGTTCGGGGTTGACAATCCTTAATCCGTATATTTGATTTTTACATACATTAGGGGAATTTCTGAAAATATATTTTCCCGTTTTAGCATCTTTCCGCGACTAAGTTCTTTTTTGCAAAAATCAGATTTCTCATCTTCCGGGGATAATGCGAAAATGGCAGCGGACACTATTTCCTGCAAGTATGCAAATGAAAAAAAAATGTGCCGCAGAGGTTTAACTCTGCGTGCACGGACAACAACAAAAAGATGAAAAAAATGTCTTTATACGGGTTCCACGTAAATCTGTGCATTTTCCGCACGGACGACCTTCACCGTCGTACCCTTTTCGATGAATCCGGCGTTGGATATGCTGTCGAAGATTTCTCCGTTGATGATGACTTTGCCTGAAGGACGGTGGACGGTTGCCGTGATTCCTTCCGAGCCGGCCATGTCCTGATATACGGGAACAGATACGGAATCGCCCAAATCGCTGTTCAACGCTGCGTTGCGAAGCAGTCCCCTGCTTCCGATACGCGAGGAGAGCCAGATGATCGAGATGACGCTCAAGCATATTCCGGCGACTACCGTCATCGTCGCTCGACCGTAATCGGACAGGGAGACTTCTCCAAAGTCGAAGCTGGTATTGTTGATCAGGCTTAACGTTAATCCCGCTATGATGAATATTATTCCCGCCATGCCGGGCAGACCGAAACCGGGAATGATAAATATTTCCACGAGCGTTAATAATATGCCTGCAATAAAGAGGAGTATTTCCCAGTTCTCCGCAAGACCGTCGATGTACAGGGGGGAAAAGTAGAGGATGGCAGCCGTGATGGATGCCGCGGTTGGGAATCCTATTCCCGGCGTCTGAAGCTCGAAGTATATACCGCCGATGATGACGAGGATGAGCAGCGACTGAACGTAGGGGCTGATGAGGAATCCCTTGATCTCGTCCCAGAACGAGGCGGAGAAAACCGTCGTCTCATATTCCTCGTAGCCTAGATAATGAGTGACCACCTCATCGACCGATTCGGCCAGTCCGTCGCAATAGCCCCACTTCAAGGCTTCCCTTGCTGTGAACGTGAGGACTTTGCCGGAGTCGATGACGTTGGGCACGGCGATTCGCTCGTCAACCATGGCTTCGGCGATTGAGGGGTCGCGTTTCCAGCGGAAGATTGTGTCCTGTCCATGAACGAGGGTGTCCTGGCCGTGCGCTTCGGCGGTTGAACGCATCATGGAGCGAAGGTAGGACTGATGTTTGTCGGGCATGGCCGCGCCGGTGTCGTTAACGACGGTTGCGGCTCCGATGCTGGCGCCTTCGCGCATATATATCTTTTTTGCGGCGATGGAGATTAGGGCGCCTGCGGAGGCGGCGTTGTTGTCAATGAAAACATATACGGGGATGCGGCTGTAAAGGATGGCTGTGCGCATGGAATCGGCCATGTCCACCTGTCCCCCGTATGTGTTGAGGCTGATTAGGATTGCTTCTGCTCCGAGGCGGTTGGCTTCGGCCATTCCGCGGCTTAGGTAGAGCTGGGTGGTGTTGTTGATATTCTTGCGGATGTCGATTTGGTAGATGAGGGGCTTTCTTTCCGGTTCGGAATGGAGGATTGTTGCGGGCAGGAGGAGGGCGAGGGCGGCGAAGAGGATGATTGGTTTCATGGTATGGATTGTTTTAATTTTTCAGTGATTGTTCTATGTATCGGATGACGGCTTGTTCGTCGTCGGGATGGAACCAGGTAATCGAGGTGTCACGCTTGAACCATGTCATTTGCCGTCGTGCATATACACGAGTGTTGCGCTTGATCTTTTCGACGGCGAAATCATAGTCGTATTGGCCGTCGAAGTATGCGAAGAGTTCCTTGTAGCCGACGGTGTTCAGGGAATTGTAATTGCGGAGTGGATATACTCTTCGTGCTTCTTCGAGGAAACCGGCGGCGAGCATTTCTTCTACTCGTTTGTTGATGCGGTCGTTCAATTCTTCGCGGTCGCGGATGAGGCCTACCTTGATTATCCTGTATGGTCTGTCCTTTGCTTTGTTTGTGCGAAAGGAGGAGTAGGGCTGGCCGGTCTGGCGGCAAACTTCTACGGCATGGAGGACACGTTTGTAATTTTTTCGGTCTATTATATTATAATGTGTCGGATCGGCTGAGGCCAATTCTTGAAGAATCGGCCCTAGTCCTTCTTTAATATATTGTTCGTGGATGGCGCGACGGATGTCCGGGCGGATAGTGGGAATGTCGTCTATTCCTTTTGTGATTGCGTCTATGTACATCATTGAGCCGCCGCACATGGTTGCTGTGTCTGTTTGAGTGAATAGTTTTTCCAGGATTTCCGTGACTTGTGCCTCGAAGAGGGCAGCGCTATAATAGTCGGTCAATTCATGAGTCCCGACGAGGTAATGTGTAATGCGGGACATTTCCTCTGCCGTCGGCGCGGCGGTTCCTATTGGAATTTCCTTGTATATCTGGCGTGAATCGGCGGAGATTACCGGAGTTTTGAAGTGTTCGCATATTTTCAGGCAGAGGTTTGTTTTGCCGACGCCTGTGGGGCCTAGTATTATGATTAAGGACTTCCTCAATATCGCTCATCATCGTAAGGGAGTTCCGAATTGTCGTCCAAGCCGTCGTATCCGTCTGAGTCAAGCTCGTCTATATCATAGTCTTCGTCACCGTAAAAGCTCTCGTCCATAGACAGGTTGCTGCTGATTTTTTGCTCGATGGCTTCAAAGTCTATGGATTGTGCGGGCGGGTCGCCGACGGATCTGGTGCATACGGCTTCGGATAGCGATTCTCCTGGGATTATTTCGCGCAGCTCTATAAAGAAGGAGCGTTCGGTAAGATTGTCAAAGACGAACAGGAGATGCTGTTCTTCTTCATCGACCAGCTCTTCAATCCGGGTTTCCTCCATTACGTATGAATCTTCTTCGTAGCTGGAGTCGTTCATCTCAACGAGTGTGACTTCGTTAAGTTTGTTCCAATTGTCGTCGCATATAATGAAGGAACATAACTGGTCGGTCTTATATCCTACCGACTTTATAACAGCATTGTAAAAATCCAGGAACGTTGCGCTTGAATCTATTCTTATTTCACGCATAAAGTTCTCTGCTTCGTCTGAAACTATTAAAAATCTATATATCATCTGTATTTGCTTTTTTATGGTGGCAAATATAGATAAAAATTGAGAATTGGCCGGACGGGCTTTTCTCTGGCGTGTGAAAAGCTTATCGGCGGGATGGGGAGGGTGGTTTGAGTTGTTTGCCGGAGTGAAATATGGTGTGGGATGAATTTTCAAGGATGGGGGAATTGCTTGTTGATGAGGAGCGAAAGTTGGAGGGTTTTTGTGGAAGATGTTGCTGTTTTTCGGGTGATTTTGGTGCTTCACAGTGTCCCTGACTCTTTTCATTTTATTTCTTAGTTTTGTGCAATCATCAATTACTGAATTAATGAATGAGAATATCCTGAATGGTTTATTGAATTTGTTTGCTGTCTTTGCGTCTATCGTGAAGATCGGGAAGGAGGAGGCGGTGGGGGCGGTGCGCTCGTATTTGTCCAGCCACTTCGGCGTTCGTTCGCATGAGGAACATATCGAACTTTATAATGAGTTGCGCAGCTTGTATGACGATTCGCTTTATGCGATTAATAAGGAAAATGTGGTCAATAATATTTGCAGGCAGATGAAAGTCAAGCTCTCTGCCGAGGAACAGATGCTTCTCCTTGTGCGCTTCATTGAGTTTGCCTATGGTAATAGCGATGAATTTGGTCGTCATGATAAGATGTTCCGAAACATAGCGGATATTTTTAATGTGTCGGAGGAGGAGTTCAATGAGGCTATGGCTTTTATCTCCGGAATGCCTTCGCCTGCCATTCTAACGATTGGGGAGAATGATGGGGCAGAGGGAGGTCATATCCGACGGGATGGAATGGACGGATATATTAATGTGTGGTTCATTAGTCGCTTTGAACGCTATCTTTTTTATTACAGGGGGAATGGCATCGTTTTCATGAATGACATTCCGGTCGTGCCGGCTATTTTTTATTCATGGCAGCACAGCAGTGTTGTCAGAGGGCCGCATTTCCCGCCGGTTTATTTCACCAATCTGCAAGCGGTGTTCAATAAGGATAAACATAAGGATGCTGTCCGATTGTCAGGAAGGGATATAAACTTTGAGTTCGCCCATTCAGCTGTCGGCATCCATAATTTCTCGTTCGATCTGGAGGCGGGGCAGCTGGTGGCCGTTATGGGGAGTAGTGGCGTCGGAAAATCTACGCTGCTGTCTTTACTGAACGGCAGTTTCAGAATTGCTGAAAGCAGGGCTATTACCATCAACGGTTATCCTGTCGATTCGCCGCAGACTCGGCATTATATCGGTTATGTTCCACAAGACGATCTCTTGGTGGAAGAACTCACAGTTTATCAAAACCTGTGGTTTACGGCTCGATTTTGTTTCGACGGATTGGACGAACGCGAAACGCAACTGCTTGTCGATAAAACATTGGCCGAGCTTGAACTCAGCGAGATAAAACATCTCAAGGCTGGCTCGCCCGTGAACAAGACTATTAGCGGCGGACAGCGTAAAAGGCTCAATATCGCCCTGGAACTCATCCGCGAACCGGCTATTTTGCTTCTCGACGAACCCACTTCCGGACTTTCCTCTTCCGATTCCGAGAAGCTTATGATGCTGCTCAAAGAACAAACGCATAAGGGGAAGCTGATCATTGCAAATATCCATCAACCGTCTTCGGAAATCTACAAACTCTTCGATCGTCTCTGGCTACTCGATAAAGGGGGATACCCAATCTACGACGGCAATCCGATCGAAGCTATTACTTACTTTAAACATGCAGCTCGCTATACAGACCAGGATATTAGCGTATGCAGCGCCTGTGGGAACGTTAATCCTGAACTAATCCTGAATATCATCGACGCCAAAGTTATCGACGATTCGGGAAATCAAACCCTCATCCGCATGTGCAAACCGGAAGAGTGGCACGAGCAATATCTTAACAAACGACCAACTTTTGACAGAATAGAACCAGGAACGCTCCCCGTCAACAGACAAAAAAGACCGTCATGGCTAAAGCAACTGGCCGTCTTTGCCGAAAGAAACATTGTTACAAAGCTCGCGGATACACAGTTCTTGCTCATAGCACTGCTGGAAGCCCCACTGCTGGCGCTTATCGTCGCATTACTCACAAGATATGCTCCAGAAGAGGAATACTCGCTGTTTGCAAACAGGAATTTCGTCTCGTACATCTTCATGGCAGTCATAGTCGTCACTTTTGTTGGAATGAGCATCAGCGCGGAAGAAATAATACGGGACAGAGCACTCCTGAAGCGTGAACGCTTCCTCCAGCTCAGCAGAAGCGCATACTTGAGCGCAAAGATGCTTTGTTTACTCGTTCTATCCGGATTCCAGGCCTTACTTTTCGTTCTTGTCGGAAATACTATTATTGGCGTCGGCGGCGAGATGTTTTTTGCATGGTGGAGTTTGCTCTGGGCAACAGCGTTCCTGGCAAATCTCACGGGATTATGGCTGTCGCAAACACTGACATCCGTCGTATCTATTTATATTGTCATCCCACTGCTGCTTATACCGCAAATACTGCTCTGCGGACTTGTAATTCCGTTCAGGGACCTTAAATCACGGAATGATGATAATCTGACACCATTAATCGGCGATTTTATCCCTTCGCGCTGGGCATTTGAGGCGCTGGCTGTCGAACAATTTACCGGAAATGCTTACAACAGCATCTTTTTCCCGATAGAAAAGGAAAAAATCACAGCGCAATATTACAAGGATATACATATCCCGTATCTTCAAAGCCTGCTGACCGCGGACGGCGAAAAAACATGGATAAATGTCGAAAAAACCATCACAAATGAACTCCCAGTGCTTGCACGTGCCGCCCGCATATCTCTGCCGGAAAACGAATCCGTTGAGCCGGCGCAATTCCTTGACAGCGCAGATTCAGCCTTCCAAAAACGTTCGCATAATTATGCAGCTTATCTTGAAAAACTGAAAAGCGACATAATTAACGAAAAAGGAAACAATTATCTCAAACAACTTATGCACAAAGCACACAACGAAGCGCTTGAAGCCATTATGACAGCTCACGAAAAAAACGTACTGAAAACCGCACATAACAGAATCTTCCCGCAATTCGCACCCGTATATTTTGATCCGGAAAACCACTGCGGGCGTGCTCCCTTTTATTCTTCAACAAAAAAAATCGGCAATGACTTTTATATTCCGACTTTTTTATTTAATTTATTTGTCATCGCAACGTTTGCGATATTAATGATAATTGTTATATTTGCAGACGTTCCTAACAGATACTTAAAAAACAAGAATGATTATTAACTTAAAATTGACATAACAAAAAATGAAGATTATGAGAAAGCATCACATTCGACTGCTCATCGTAGCGCTACTTACCGTAAGCCTTGCATCATGCACAGGAAAAAAAAACAAAGAAAATGCTCAGGAAAACGCCGCAGCACAGGCCGGATTGATTTCTAAAGCTGTTCTCACAGAAGAACTGAAATCCGAAACCGTTCAATTGCTGAAAGACATGCCCGATTCGGACATTCCACAGCGTATAGCCGCAGGTGAAATCACAATCGGTCTCGCAAACTTCGATTATATGCTCCCGACTGCAACCGCTGCCGAAGCAACATCCTCATTGCAAAAAGCCAGAGCGCTGGGCGTCTTTCTTGCCGACTATAACCTCCTGAAAGTCCTCGGACAGCCGGTTGAAGAAGTTGAGGCCGCACTCACAAAGCTCGCCTCAGACCTTGACGTTACTTTTATCCTCAACAACAGGGCAGGCTCGCCGACAGAACCGTTGGATTTCCGCTCGCAGCAAGAAAATATCATTAATACGCTTGCAGAAAAGGACAAGATTGACATTGCCGTCGAAATACTGGGCGGAATCATTGTCGAAAATGCCTGCCTGTATGCAAATCCATCTTTAGTCGTCAAAGGAGATGTGACTTATGCCGAAACGCTTTCAACCAATATGTTGAAACGTTTTGACATTATCGGCGAAGTTATAGATGATCTTGCCACTTACTACCCGGATTTGAAAGGATTGCGTGAAACCATCGCGCCGCTGGGAGACAAACTTTCTTCTGTTAATGTCGCAAGGGCGGCGAGGGCAGACATTATTGACGTCAGAAACAAACTTCTGAATTAGCGTCTGTTGTTTTGCACCGTTGGGAAGCCTCACAACCACTGTTGGCCGACCGAATAACTCTTCTATTGGATTGAAGCGCCGGCAAAACCGGTCGGTTAATTTGTTTAAACAGTGGCGGGGCTGAACAACTGTCTACCATAAACGTTCGGACAACTTTTAAGGTTTTCATTTAAATAACAAATTCTTATTAACGTGACAGATTATTTGCAGAAAAGCGACTCCTACGGATAAAATCCGACAGGAAAAAAAGAGAGCCGATGCAGCAGGTTATGTTCTCAAATAAGTGAACAAATCTCTGCATCGGCTTGTTTTTTTTATCGCCTGCACTTTGCAGATGGACTGTCAATGCCTTGCAAAAACGACTCTGGAGAACAGTCTCTTAATTTTACACGTTAAAATTCCGACTGCAAAAGGCAGCAGAAAATATTATGCCAGAAAAATTCTCCCCCAAAATGCAACATTCCACAAAATATATAAAAAAACATGCGGCTATCATGTCGCTGCAAAACAGACAATAAAAAATCCCCCTGCAAATATGCAGGAGGAAAAAATGCAAAAATGAAAAATAATAATTCATAAATTGATGCTGCAAGGTACACATATTTTTTCTCTCTGCAAAACGCATTAGCCAAATAAACGCATGAAAAATCCCCCTGCAAACTTGCAGGAGGACTCAAAAATAAAAAAATGGAAAAAAAACGTATATGACTGCGTAATATACGCATTTAAAAACATTCTGCAAAATACAATTGATAAAATAATCAATAAAAAAACCTCCCACAGACTTGCAGGAGGTAAAATAATCTAAACATAGTCCAATAATTTTTTTCTAACAGTGCAATATTACGTATAAAAATTCATTCTACAAAACGAGTAACGAAAAAAGAACTGATAAAAATACTCTCATAATTGTGCTGCCGTAAAGCTCCATAAAAAAAAACTCCCGCAAAGTTGCAGGAGACAAAAAAAAACAGAAAATTTTATGATTCGATTAAGTAATGGCACAATGTACGTATAAAAGAATATTCTGCAAAATTCATAAGCAAAAAAATGTTGATAAATCTTCCGACATCTTGCTTATGCCACCCAAAAACATAAAAAAAAGCCTCCCGCAGACTTGCAGGAGGTTACTAATAAAAAGCATTTTAGAATTTTACATGTATGACATCGTAATATACGCATTAAATTTTATTCTGCAAAATACATAAGCTAAAATAATAATACAAAAAAAGTCTCCGGGCAGTTTCACTTGAAAAAAGTCTAAAAAAACTCCTGCCTTGAAGTGCAGGAGCTAAAAAATTGATTTGTAAAATTGCCTGGATAAAGTATGGTGCAATATTGGCAATAAAAAAAATATCTTGACAAGTGAAACAGTAAATTATATGCAAAAAAAATCATTCTGCACACTTCTGCTCTTGAATATACGCATAAAAAGTCTCAGACAAAAGTGCAGTTCAGTGTGATATTTGTAGAATGTATTCCTGCAAATTGCATAAGCAAAAAAAACATGTTAAAAATCGTCCTGCATGTTGCATGAGCAAAAAGAACGTGTTAAAAATCCTCCTGCATATTGCATGAGCAAAAAGAACGTGTTAAAAACCGTCCTGCATATTGCATGAGCAAAAAGAACGTGTTAAAAACTGTCCTGCATGTTGCATGAACAAAAAGAACGTGTTAAAAACAATCCTGCATGTTGCATGAGCAAAAAGAACGTGTTAAAAACTGTCCTGCATGTTGCATGAGCAAAAAGAACGTGTTGAAAATCATCCTGCACGCTGCATGGATAAAAAAAAACGTGTTAAAAACAGTTCTGCATATTGCTGGAATGAACAATATATGTTAAATGGAGTTCTTTCGATTGCATAAGTGTAGAAAATATGTTAAAGGCAAATCTGTTGTTATTAGCTGCTAAAAATATAATTTGAAATTTGTTTTGTATATTTCAAATTCAAAAAAATCACCACAAAAAAACCTCCTGCTGATTAGCAGGAGGAATTTGTTGTTGTTGAAAAAAAGCTTTAAAGGAATACAACGCCGCAAGATATGTATTAAATTTCATTCTGCAAAACAGGAGTAAAAAAAAGACATGAAAAAAAATTACCGGACGATTACAGGAGGCTAAATTATTATTAAAATTATACGGATGTCGAAAGAAATGACGAAATATTGTTGTTAAAAATGATTATGCAAAATTTATTTGTCGATCATATTTGTTGAAAATGTCCAGCTGGCATTGCCGGTATGAATTTGACGCATAAGAGAACTTCCTGGAATAGGTCTTTTGGGCATATAAATGTTTTAAACACTGGTATGGAATAAAAGTGTTGTCAAATATATGTGCTAATAATACTATTGTAAAGTGCGATGATAAATATGTGTATTAAAAATATGGAGTGATGGTTGCTGATGCTTAGAAAGCGCATAAAAAAAACTCCTGCATTACGCAGGAGGCTATTTATTTAGTTTAAATAATTAAAAAAATGAAAACATGTTGCAAATATATGAGTTGAAATTTGTTTTGCAAAATGCAGCAGGAAAAATGTGTGTTTTAATCGGGTAATAGCATGAGCGCTGTAAAGCAGTAATGTAAAAACAGCCTCCTGCACGAGGCAAGAGGCTGAAGAATCTGCAAAAATTAAATTATTATGAAATAATATGCTGCAATGTATGAATAAAAATTCATACTGCAAAATGCGATGGTGAAATTGGCGCGAAAAAAAGTCGTCCAGGCTATCAAGGTTCTGAAATGTGGATGTTGAAAAGCTTCCAGTTGACTTGCCTGTGGAGGTTTGAAAGCTAATTAATGCTTTGACAAGAGAATTGGCTGGTTTGATACGTGTAAAAAATAGTTCTGTAAACAGTGGTTTGTAAAATTAGTTTTTTCGGTGTCTTGCTGGCCTGGGAAGATGCTTGTTTACAAAAGTGATTTTGCTTTTGTCTTTATCAGGGTCTGTGGATGTTAGTTTTTTAGAAGCTTGTAAAGATTGTGTATTATATATATGTGTAAAAAAATCACATGAAGGCTCAGGGTGGTAGTTATGGATGTAAAAAAGTGAGCTGTTTGGTTTGTGGAGGAGGTTCTGCTTGTAAAAAGATGTTAAATATTATGCGTGGTGATGATATATTTGTATGTTTTTTTTCTGCTAATTCCGGGAGTGAATTTTATGCGTTTAAAAGTGTGTTGTGTGTTGCAGCCTTGATTTACACGTATTTACAGGCTTGGGGAGCGTTGCAGATGTATGTTTTTTTTGTGTAAATGCCTGCTGAACGGGGATGGTGAGGGTTGAAGAGGTTGGATGAACGGAATAAAATATTTTACAAAAAAGTTTGTAGTTGAAAATAAAGTAGTATATTTGCGTCATTATTAACAAATACATAAATATACTGAGCTATGATTAAAATTGAGTCGTATTCACGGTTGATTTACCAATTGCCTATCAGCAATCATTTTGAGTTTATGTCGGAGGTCAGAACTCGCATCGAACAGGAGATACAACAGATTCCGTTGATGGACACGGGTTGGACGCGCTTTTTGGATGCGTTTAATCATGAGGATGATGTTTACAAGCGGCATCGCTTCATTTATACGGAGGAGCTGGTCGTTCTCGACAAGCAACGAAAGGGTTTTGTTTCGGAGATTTTTGATATTGTGCGGCTTCGACTAAAGAAAAAGGACGAGGTTGTGGCTCAGGCGGCAAAATTGCTAAGTGTGGAAATTGTGCATACGTATAAAAATATCTCGCGACTCAATTATGAAGCTCGGACCGGTGATATTACGAACATGATTCAGGCATTTCAACAGCCTAAGTACCAGGCGGCTGTCGCCCAATTGGCTTTGATGCCGACAATTAATGAACTGACGTCGTCCAACTATAATTTTAGCGTTAAATATAAAGAAAGGGCGGAGGAATACAGGGCGCAAAAGGAGGGTGGCTCGGCGAGTGATGCTCGAATAGATACCAATAAGGCTTTTCATGCAATGGTTATGGATTTGCTGTCGATAAGCCGCTCTAACGAGCTGGGGGCGAAAGATCAGGCTGTTGATGCGCTTCTGGGAAAAATATCCTTTTCTCTTAACTCGATCATTGACCAGACGAAGAAGGTTGAGGCGCATCGGAAAGGGAATAATGAGGAGAATGAGAATGGTTCTGAAAAATATACTGATTGATTTGTGCCCTGTTTTGCGCGGGGGATAAGTTGACGTGTTTTGTAAAATGTGGTAATGCGCTTTTGACTTATTTTATTTTGTTTTTAGATTATTTTTTTGGTCATTGAAAAAAAGGTTTTATTGAAAATGTGGCAGCGTCGAATTTGGCGCTGTCATATTTGTTTAAAGAGGGGAATGATGTGGCTTTTTGTGGAATATGTGTGGATGTTGGTTATGTTTTTGGGATTTTTTTTGAATTGGAGGTGTTGTTTTCTCAGATGTTTTTGTTGTTTTTAAAATAATAATGATTAATTTTGTGTCATCAAAAAACACATTTATTTATTATAATGAAAACGATTCAAAATATAGGTTGTTTTTTTCTCCTGTCGCTTGTATTCTTGTCTTGTAGCAATGAGACGGATGATAAGCTGGATGGTAAATGGCAATTGCAAAAAGTGGAGATTAACGGGACTGCTTTTGATGTGGATACGATTTATTACAATTTTCAAACCTCTCTTTTTATGTATCAAATCTATCAGCCGTCTTCAAATTCGTTTAAACATTGTTTCGGGTTTAAGACAGTTGAGGATAACAAACAGCTTTTTTTGGAATTGACTCCTTATGGTTCTATTTCTATTCCTGCTTTTCTTCCCTATACGGATTGGAGCGCGTCAAAACGGAATTTTTCTATTGAGCAGCTGAATAATACGCGCTTGGTGCTGAAGGGAGACGGAAAGAGTTATGTTTTTAGAAAATTCTAGTTTAATGTGTCCGGCAGCGACGGCTGTTTTGAAAAGTTATGCGAGGGATTATGCGCTGATTATTGTCGGCGCATTTTGTCAGGCTCTTAGTTACGTACTGTTTCTGGCACCGTATAAAATTGTTCCTGGAGGGGTTTATGGAGTGTCAATTATTATTCATCATCTGACAAAAGGGGTGTTTTCATTTCTTCAGGATGGTTTTCCTATTGGAATAACGGCGCTGTGCTTTAATATTCCACTTATGTTGTTGGCGATGAAGAAACTTGGGTTGGCGTCTGGGCCTAAGACGATTGTTACGTTTCTGCTTGTTTCAATATTCACTGATAGTCTTTCCATTTTCTTCGGCAACCGGCCATTGGTTGAAAATGATCGGTTTATTGCTTGTTTTTATGGTGGGGCAATATTGGGAGTGGGTGTTGCGTGTATTTTCAGGGCGCAGAGTACGAGTGCAGGGAGCGATGTGCTGGCGCGTGTTATTGCAGCGAATACGAATATGAAGGTGAGCAGTATGCTTATTATTCTGGATTCGATAGTTGTTCTTTTAGGGCTTGTGCTTTTTCGGGATTGGGCAGTGCCGCTTTATTCGTGGTTTACAATTTTTGTGTATGGGAAAGTTGTAGAAATGTTTCAAACGGAGAATCCCAATCGTGCAGTATTCATTGTTTCCGAGAAAGTGGATAGTATAAAAAAATTGATTGTTGATAAAATGGGTATGCGCGGCACGTTTCTTCATGGTCGCGGTATGTACGAGGGAAAAGAAAAGGAAATCATATTTACTATTGCCGAACGAAAAGATTTGCCGCGTTTGAAGAATGGAGTGAAGGAAATTGATCCTGTGGCCTTCATTTCGACGATGCACGCCAGCAAAGATGCTCCTCGTCCGGGTATATAATCAAGGAAATATTATGGAAGTCGCAATTGTTAAATATAATGCAGGTAATATATATTCAGTTTATTATGCGCTGCAACGGTTGGGAATAACTCCTGTTGTCACGGCTGATGCGGAAGTTTTGTCGAAAGCAGACCGCGTTATTTTTCCCGGCGTAGGGGAGGCTGGAACAACTATGGAGCATTTGAGACAGACGGGTTTGGATGAAGTTATCCGCTCGTTGAAGCAGCCAGTACTTGGAATATGTTTGGGAATGCAGCTCTTGTGTAGCCGTTCGGAGGAGGGTGATGTTGAGTGTTTGCGTATATTTGATGCGGAAGTTAAGAGATTTATTCCGGAAAGACATGCTGATAAGGTTCCTCATATCGGTTGGAACAATTTGCTTAATGTGAAAGATGGGTTGTTTGACGCTTCGCTTGAAGGGAAATTTGTTTATTTCGTTCATAGTTATTATGTCCCCTTGAATGAATATACGGCGGCTGTATCTGAATATATACATTCGTTTAGCGCGGCCTTGTATAAGGATAATTTTTATGCTGTACAGTTTCATCCTGAAAAAAGCGGGGATGTTGGAGAGGCTATATTACATAACTTTCTCGACAGATGATAGAGATTATTCCTGCAATAGATATAATAGAGGGCAAGTGTGTACGTCTCACTCGCGGCGATTACGATATGAAGAAAATTTATAACGAAGTTCCTCTTGAAGTTGCAAAGCAATTGGAAGACTGTGGCATCCGCCGCCTGCATGTTGTTGATCTTGACGGAGCGCGTACAGGGCACATTATTAACTACCGCATATTGGAAAAACTTGCCTCTAGAACCTCTTTAATAATTGACTTTGGTGGAGGTTTGAAGAGCGATATGGATGTTGAAATTGCTTTTGAAAATGGTGCGCAAATGATAACTGGAGGCAGCGTTGCGGTAAAAGCTCCTGAACTTTTCATCTCTTGGTTATCCCGCTTCGGTAGTGAAAGAATAATTCTCGGTGCGGATGTTAGAAACGACAAAATAGCTGTAAGTGGATGGGAGGAAACAACGTCGCTTGGACTCATTCCCTTCGTTAAACATTGGTTGGATAAAGGTCTTGACAAAGTAATTAGCACCGACATTGCAAGTGATGGCATGATGAATGGGCCAGCTATAAACATGTATAAAAAAATACTTCGTGCTTTCCCACATATTTATCTCATTGCTAGCGGGGGAGTTGGTTGTATCGCTGACATAGAAGTGCTGGCAGAAGCAGGCGTACAAGGTGTAATCTTTGGCAAAGCCTTGTACGAAGGTCGAATTAAGTTAAAGGAATTAACTCGTTTTATATAAAATAAGTCATAATGCTCGCTAAAAGAATCATCCCCTGCTTAGATGTAAAAGATGGAACAACCGTTAAAGGCGTTAACTTTATTAATTTTCGCGAAGCTGGTGACCCTGTTGAACTCGGTGCATATTACAGCAGTGAAGGTGCTGATGAACTTGTATATTTAGATATTGTAGCCTCTCATGAAGGGCGTAAAACTTTTACGGAGTTAGTGAAAAAAGTTGCCGCACGTCTTAACATTCCGTTTACTGTTGGTGGAGGAATTAACGAATTGAAAGATGTTGATAACCTCCTGAACGCAGGAGCTGACAAAGTTTCTGTCAATTCTGCTGCCCTCCGCAACCCCAAACTTATTGAAGAAATAGCCCGCAATTTTGGCTGCCAAGTATGTGTTGTCGCTATAGACGCCAATTATGAACGAGGCGACTGGTATTGCTATATGAATGGAGGCCGTATTTCTGCTGGTAAACGGCTTTGCTCTTGGGCAAAGGAAGCGGAAAACCGCGGAGCAGGAGAAATACTTTTCACCAGTATGACCCACGATGGTGTAAAAGATGGTTATGCTAACGACGCTCTTGCTTCCCTCGCCACGTTCCTCCAGATTCCCATTATTGCATCTGGAGGTGCTGGAAGAAAAGAACATTTTCGTGACGCTTTCGCCTTGGGTAACGTTGATGCTGCCCTTGCAGCCAGTGTCTTTCATTTTGGCGAAATAAATATCGGAGAATTAAAAAAATATTTAACAAAAGAAGATATAAATGTAAGAATATGATAAATATAGATTTCGATAAAATGGGAGGTCTTGTTCCAGCTATCGTGCAAGATAACGTAACAGGTAAAGTTCTTATGCTTGGTTTTATGAACAAAGAAGCTCTCAGACAGACTGAAGAAAAACGACAGGTGACATTCTTCAGTCGCACAAAAAAACGCCTTTGGATGAAAGGTGAAACAAGCGGAAATACACTTGAAGTTGTAGAAATACGCCTCGATTGTGATAATGATACTCTACTTATTAAAGCTAATCCTAACGGTCCTGTCTGTCATTCCGGCAGCGATACCTGCTTCGGCGAAAAAAACGATGCTGACCTCCATTTCCTTAAATATCTTCAAAACTTTATCCAACAAAGAAAAGTGCAAATGCCCCCTGATTCTTATACAACTTTCCTTTTCAACAAAGGAATCAACAGAATAGCACAAAAAGTCGGCGAAGAGGCTGTTGAAACAGTAATAGAAGCAACCAACGGTACGCGTCAAGCACTCGTTTGTGAAGCGTCGGATCTCGTCTTCCACCTACTTGTCCTCCTTGTAGAAAAAGATATGTGCGTAGAAGATCTCATTGGTGAATTGCAAAAAAGACACAAAGCATAATTCGCAATGAACCACGAATATTTACTGCGACTTAGTAATATCACTATTCGTCGTGATGAAAATACCATTTTGCATGAAACTTCTCTCTTTCTCAAAGACGGTGAATTTCTTTACGTAATAGGTAAAGTGGGGGCAGGCAAAAGTAGCCTTCTTAAATCTCTATATAGAGAAGTACGCATTAATAGTGGTCGCGCACGATTAATGGAATACGACCTTATGAGGATGAAGCCTGCGGAAATTCCTTATCTCCGTCGCAAACTCGGTATCGTATTCCAGGACTTTCAACTTCTTACAGATCGAACAATTGACAAAAATCTCGAATTTGTATTACTCGCAACAGGCTGGAAATCTCAAAAACTAATCCGTACTCGCATAGGCGAAGTTCTTTTCCAAGTCGGAATGCAAAAAAAAGGATACAAAATGCCGCATGAACTTTCAGGAGGCGAACAACAACGCATTGTCATTGCCCGCGCTTTACTTAATCATCCTCGCCTCATCCTTGCAGATGAACCCACTGGCAACCTTGATCCAGAAACAAGCGCACAAATTGTTCAACTTCTTCACGATATTTGTCGGCAGGGCACTGCCGTTATTATGGCCACACACAATTATAATATGGTGCATCGCTATCCTGCAAGGGTTGTAAAATGTGAAAACGGTCTCCTCACCGACGTTGTAAACGAATGATTTTTTCAGGACTATTTCGATGGAGGCATTAACTTTTCTCGTGAAACATTTAATAGTATCTGAGGATTTATAACATAAAAAAAATAGCAACATTGTCTTCTGCACGTTTTCCTTCCGTTTTTTGCGGAACTCCTTATCTTTGTTTCAATAAAGTAATGATAAAATGAAGAAAATCGAACATTTGTTTATCCAGCTGCTAAGTTTATGGCTTGTAGCATGTACAGAGGCTAACAAGCCGATTGTTGAGGAGCAACCGTCGTTCTTTGAATCGATTGTGGATTCGGTTGTTTATCCTGCAAACGAGATTCTTGTCCAGACGTTGGGCGAGGGATATGCCAAGCTTAGTTCTGCTTTGTCTGGACGGTTAGCAGACATTCGGGTGGATGTCCTGCATTATTATACACTCGATCCAGAGGGGAAACGCACGCTTGCATCGGGCATTGTCTCTTATCCTGCGCAGGGAGAGATTGATAATGTTGTCCTGGCGGAACATGCCACGGTGGGTTCTTCTCGCGAGGCTCCTTCGGAAGCCAAGTTTGTGATTGAGTCCATCTTGTCGTCTCTTGGTAGTCTGGTCATTGTTACGGATTACATTGGCTATGGGACAACGAGTGCATTGCCGCATACTTATTTACATGTGGGTAGTACGGCGCAGGCTTCTATCGACATGTTTTTTGCAGCAAAGGAATATATGAAGATGCTTGGCAAGAGGTTGCCTGATGAGATTTATGTTACGGGTTATTCACAAGGAGGCGCGTCGGCCTTGGCCGTTCAAAAAACAGTGGAGGCGAACCATGCGGACAGTGTGCATATTAAGAAGGTTATAGCTGGAGGAGGCCCTTACGATTTGCTCGCCCTTTTTGACGATGTTGAGACAAGGAAATTGTCGCAAACGGCCTTCATCCCGATGGCAATTATAGGGTTAAATTACGGTGACAAGCTGGGACTTGATTTTGGCAAGCTCTTTAACGAGCCGCTGTTGTCTAATTATCATGAGTGGATTATAAGTAAAAAGTATACGCTTTCGGAGATCAACTCCTTTCTTGGTAGTGACTTTCTCAATAGTTCTTTTTTTAGCGATGAGACAACAAATCCAGAGATAGCAAAACTGCGCTCCTCTCTTGTGAAGAATAGCCTGACAGACTGGACACCCAAAGCTCCCATTCGCCTGCTTCATGGAACTAAAGATACGACTGTACCGTTCTACTGTTCGCAACATGCTTACGATTCATTCAAGGCCAAGGGCTGCAAGGTTGACTTGTTTCCCATTCCCGGAGCAGATCATGGAGGCGCTGTTGCTTTGTATGTAATAGATGTAGTTAGTCAAATAAACTAGATATAATCAATGAGAAAATTATTTATCACTTGCGCTTCCGCTGCGCTAATACTGTTTGCATCATGCGGAACCACTGAATTGAAATCGTACAATCAGGGAATAAACATCATCCCCGCTCCACTGAGCCTTGAGCAGCAAGAAGGGACTTTTCTTCTGACGCATAAGACCGTCTTTGTTGCCTCTACTCCCGAAGCCCGCACTGTTGCTGACTTCTTTGTCGAAAAGTTGAGAAAATCCACCGGTTATACGTTAGGTATCGTTGATAACGCCACCGATGCCAACTCCATCTCTCTCATCATCGACGCATCTCAGAGTGTTAACGACGAAGGTTATACTCTCGATGTTGATCCGCGCAACGTCACCATTAAAGCTCAAAGGGCGCAAGGCTTGTTCTACGGTATGCAAACATTCCTGCAATTGATGCCCGCTGAAATTGAAAACCCGCGAACGCTGAATGGAATAGCCTGGTCTGTTCCTGCGGTCAAGATAAAGGATGAGCCTCGGTTTGCATATCGTGGCGTTATGCTTGACCCTTGCAGGCATTTCATACCGGTGGAGAACGTAAAGAAGCAATTGGACGTCCTCGCTCTCTTTAAGATTAATAGGATGCACTGGCATCTAACGGATGACCAAGGCTGGCGTATCGAGATTAAGCAATACCCCAGACTGACGGAAATAGGTTCAAAGAGCAATAACAGTGAAGGTTTCTATACGCAGGAGCAAATCCGCGAAATCGTAGAATACGCTGCCAAGCGCTATATTACGATCATTCCTGAAATAGAACTTCCAGGTCATGAACTCGCTGCCATATCTGCATATCCGGAACTATCATGCACGGGCGAGCAGACAACTCCCCGCCTTGTATGGGGAGTTGAGGATGTCGTCCTTTGTGCCGGTAAAGAGAGTACGTTTGAGTTTTTGGAGAATGTGTTCAAGGAAGTAGTCGAATTGTTCCCGTCCGAATATTTCCATATTGGCGGCGATGAATGTCCGAAGGAAAGCTGGTATGCTTGTTCCAATTGCCAGAAACGTATAAAGGAATTAGGATTTAAATCAACCGAACATATATCAGCAGAGCAGCTCCTCCAAAGTTGGTTCATACAAAGAATGGAGAAATTCCTTGCCGATTATGGCAAGAAAATTATCGGCTGGGACGAAATCCTCGAAGGTGGTTTGGCGCCAACCGCAACAGTTATGTCCTGGAGAGGAGAAGCGGGAGGAATCGCCGCAGCTTTTCAGGATCATGACGTCATCATGACGCCGGGCGGCACCGTCGGTATGTATATCGACCAGTTCCAGGGCGATCCTAAAATCGAGCCGGTTGCTATCGGTGGATATAATACGCTGGAGAATGTCTATAAATATAATCCCATACCCGATACGCTTCTCTCCGTCGGCATGGCGCATCATGTTAAGGGCGTGCAAAGCAATCTCTGGGGCGAATACTTATATACGACCGACATACTTGAATATCGCGGCTATCCACGGATACTTGCTCTTTCTGAAATAGCATGGACAATGCCGGAGAAGAAAGATTATCCCGATTTCGAGCGAAGGCTGAACAATGCGCTTGTCAGGTTGGACGGACACGGAATAAATTATCATATTCCTCAACCTGAACAGCCCTACGGCTCGTGTAACTTCGTTGCCTTCACAGACAAGGCCTCGCTCGAATTTAAAACCACTCGTCCCATAAAGGTGATTTATACCACCGACGGCTCGGAGCCGAACTCTCGCTCAATGGTTTATGAATCGCCGATAGAGTTTACTGAAACGGGTGTTCTCAAGATTCGCTCAATACTCCCATCTGGAAAGATGAGTCCTACGCGCACTATTACTGTGGAAAAACAATCACTCTCAACTGCTGCAACGCTTTCGCAGCCTGGTCAAGGCTTACGAATGAGGATTGCTTACGGCGAATTTCAGGAGTCCTCACAGCTTGACGAAGTGCAAGAATGGACGGACAGCATAATGCACAAATGGCGCAACATTACCGGCATTCAGCCGTACAGTCATTCCATGCGTAATTATAAACAATATGCAGCCATTGCAGAAGGGTTTGTCGATATTCCTGAAGACGGCGTATATTATTTCTCCAGTGAAAACGAAGAGGTCTGGATCGACGGCAAGCTGCTTGTTGATAACAAAGGAGAGGTGAAATGGTATTCACGGAACGACAAATCTATGGCTCTGGCCAAGGGCTATCATGAAATACGTGTAGTATTCCTGGGGCACATTATCGGCGGACGCCCATCAAATTGGTGCGATGGAAGTGTCTCCATAAGGAAAGAGGGCGACGAACGTTTTGCACCTATAAAACCTGAAGCGCTGGCATATCAACAATAAAAAAGCATCATAATCGCGCCGGGCAAAAACGACTGACAACCGTTCTTTGCCCGGTATTTTTTTAACATCGCCTTCATTTTATTTAACATGCTCAACAGCCTTCCTTTTTGTACCTTGCGCCCGTATAAATTTTAAACATTAGCAAGGATGAAAAAGTTGATATTCATATTCGCCGTTGCCATCTTCACCACAGAAGTCATTCATGCACAATGGACAAAAGAGGATTCAACATGGCTTGGAAATGTCCTTTCGGGCAAGGAGGAACTACGTCTCAACCAGGAAACAATCAAGGCCATACGCTCCGGCACATTCCTCAACCTCGGCGAACCAATCGCCAAGCCGCTTTCTTATCCTATCCAACTGCAGATTCAAAGTCAGTTCGAGAATATAGCCGCCTTTGACACCACGCGATTCCCAAACGAACTGAATCCGGACATCATGGACCCTTATCTGTACTTCAAATACTTTTTCACTTTCGTAAAGCTGCCTCCACTGAAGGAAGAACGCAAAGCGACGGGCTTTGACTTGAGCAACATCAGCATGGAAGATGCTCCGCTCAGGCCTCGCGATCCACGAACGGTAGTGACTATGGCTCCTTCACATATGCCGGGGGAGCTGAATGCCTATACTATAACCATCCGGCTGTGGACAGGTGATGCCGCCTCTATCTTTGCACATGTGTTCAGCTCGGTTTATCGCAGGCGAATGTATAATATGCAACATGCCAAGGCCTGGAAAATATATAATAGCGAGAGGCTCGATACGATTCCTCCCGCTATTAATGTTGACAAATAAATTTAACAGATGTTATTTCCGTGCAGTCTGCACAATACGCTTTACTTTCTCAACAGCGTCGTCCATTTGCAACATGTTCTCAAGGCCGAGAGTCATGCAATGGACGTTCGCTTCGGTTATTAAATACCGGAAGGACTGCTCGCGCTCATCGTCCTTCACGTTTAACCCCTCGCCGAACACCTTCATTGCAATTATGCCTTTGCCATTCCTTCTGGCAAGGCCTAGCACATCGTTGATCGATTCAGGTGTGCCGTCCATCTTGGACTGGAAGGGATTGATGCGTGCCATGATAACATCCACCCAGGGCGATTCTGCTGCCTCGACAAGTGCGTCATAACTATGGCAGGAAACACCGACTGCCTTTACAATTCCATCTTCTTTTGCCCGCGATAATCCCTCGATATAATGCTTGCGATCATTAGACCAGCCGGCTTGCATCATGCAATGCAGCAGGACGACGTCAAAATACTCCGTCTGCCCTTCTTTCCGAAGCCTGTCCAGTATATTCCCAACAGGTTGGAGATTCGGCGAACCGTCGGGAGATGTCCATATCTTGGTGAGCCACGTGATGTTCTCACGCGGCAACGACTGTATCGCCTCGCCAATATAGGGCACCGAGCCGTAGGAATCCGCCGTATCATAGAATCGGATACCGCAATCGTACGCATGGCGGGCTAGTTCTACAAACTTGTCCATCCCAAGTCGCGTCTGGTTGGATGCTTTGTTGCCGCCGACAGAGCCGGTGCCCATCGCAAGGCGGGAAACCGTCAGCCCGGAATTACCCAGTTTCACCTTGTCTATGCCCGGTTCACCGGGTAGATGAACCGCAGCGCTTATTCCGCCTGCTACCGTGATGCCGGCTAAGCCTGCAACTCCGGTCTTGATAAATTTTCGTCTATTCATGTTAATCATAATACAAGTGGTCTTTTATAGGATTTCCTGGAACTGCTTAATCATCGGTCTTCTCATTCGGCTAAACATTCAATTGCTAACGTTATTGTCGGTTTTTCCTCAAGCATAAACTTCAAACAAGTCAAATTCCCTGATCTCTTTATTGATGTATGTTGCAAAGGTAGTTTTTTTTCATCGCAAACAAATTCACCTTGTTACACTTGCGGGGAAAGGTTGCTTTAAGTCTGAAAAAGACCAGCCCACCTTGTGGGACGATATGTTTTCGGTTCAGATCATGGTAGTCCACCTTGTGGGACGGTATGTTTTTGGTTGGGATCATGATAGCCCACCTTGTGGGACGGTATGTTTTCGGTTCGGATCATGGTAGTCCACCTTGTGGGACGATATGTTTTTGGTTGGGATCATGGTATCCCACCTTGTGGGACGGTATGTTTTTGGTTGGGATCATGGTATCCCACCTTGTGGGACGATATGTTTTCAGTCCGGATCAGGTTTTCCCTCCTTGTGGGCGAGCTTGAAAGATGGGGAAATGGGGGTGGCGGGCCTGGGGTTAAAACATTTTGTGGCTTTATGTCGTCATGGTTATCCTTGTGGGTTAATGTGACTGGGCGGCTGAGGGCGTTGGTCTATGCCGCATGTTAATTTGACCGGCAATTGGGAGATGTTGGTCTTTGCCGTGGGACAGCCTGATCGGTGGGCGGGGATTGTTGGATAAAGCTGTGGACTGTGTTGATTGCGGATTTTTTGTTGTTTGTCTGCCTTTTGGGCTATCCATAAAATCAGAGCGCCTTCCTGAATTTCAGGAAGGCACTCTGATGAATAATAAAAAAAATTTGTTGGATAAATTGTGACCTCGGAGAGGCTCGAACTCTCGACCCAATGATTAAGAGTCATTTGCTCTACCAACTGAGCTACGAAGTCTTATTCCTTATTGCGGTGCAAATATATAGCTTAAATTAATTATTGCAAACTTTTTGGATGATTAATTTCATGATTCCTGTCGCCACGTCAGTATTTAATGCCTATCTTTGCCGAAAAGCAGCAGGACGGTTTGTCGCTCGACCACGAAAGGTCGGGAGGAAAGTCCGGGCAACGCAGAGCACCATATTTCCTAACGGGAAGCTGTTCGCGAGGGCAGAGTAACGTAACAGAAAATAACCGTCGTCCGCAAGGATTGATAAGGGTGAAAAGGCGAGGTAAAAGCTCACCGGGTCACATAGCAATATGAGATGCCGTACGTCTTATGGGTTGTAAGGTCATGTATATCGGCGCAAGTAGGATTGCTCGTCCGATGCCGAGGGGTAGACCGCTAGAGCTTGTCGGTGACGGCAAGTCGAGATAAATGACAGACACTTGGCTCCTCCGTGGGCGAAGAACAGAACCCGGCTTACAGGCCTGCTGCTTTTATTCGGTTAATAAAATGATTGGAGAAAAAAGATGAGAAAACATAATCGGCCATCTCTTTGGGTTCGTGCGAATGAATTGGCCCGGAGGGTGATTTATTTCGTTTCTTATGACATCTGGCGCATCACGGCTGGGGAAATAAGTGGTATGCGCCGTCTTTACATCAATATAATAAAGACTCTTATCCTTGCCGTGCGCGGATTTATGAATGAGAGCCTGCCGACGAAGGCTTCGGCGCTTACGTACAGCACGCTCCTTGCCATTGTCCCTCTTCTTGCGGTGCTTATCGGCATAGCTAAAGGGTTTGGGTTTCAGAACATTGTTAGCCGGGAACTTATGAACTACTTTCCGGGTCATGAGACTGAGATTGTGCAGTCGCTGGGCTTCGTTGACGGCTATCTTGCGCAGACGAAGGGGGGGGTTATTATCGGGATTGGTCTGGTGCTGCTTTTTTATACGGTGATTAATCTTATGTCGTCGATTGAGGATACTTTTAACCGGATTTGGCAGATCTCCAAGGCTCGCTCATGGAACCGGCGCATTGTTGATTATATGGCTCTCTTCTTGATTCTTCCGATTCTGATGACTGTTTCCGGAGGGTTCTCCATCTTCCTGTCAACGCTGATGAACGAGCTGCTTAGTGAAAATCCGGGGCTGACGCCGATGATGGGGCTGGCGTTGAAGGCTGTTCCGTACTTCATATCGAGTTGTGTTTTTGCGACTATTTACCTGCTGCTGCCCAATACCAGGGTGAATTTTTTGAACGGTGTCATACCTGGGTTTATAGCGGGAATTTCGTTTCAGTTTTTTCAGATTATGTATATAAACGGTCAGATTTGGGTCAGTAAATACAATGCCATCTATGGGAGCTTTGCCGCTTTGCCGCTGTTGCTGCTTTGGCTTCAGCTGTCATGGTTGATATGTTTGTTCGGAGCAGAATTGTCCTACGCCTCGCAGAATGTAAAGAAGTTCGGATTTGAACGTGACAGCAGCCGGATTTCACGCCGTTACAAGGATTTTATCACTTTGCTCATAGCGTCGCTAATCATCAAGCGCTTTGCGACAGGCGAGAAGCCTTATACGGCCGATGAGCTGTCTGAATCTTACAGAATACCCTTGCGGATTACGAGCCAGATATTGCTTTTGTTGACTGAAACCAACATCATTGTTGAAGTTAATTATGAGAATGATGAGCGTGTTCGACGTTATCAGCCTTCTATTGATATAAATCTGATAACGGTTTCTTATTTGATGAACAAGATAGATGTCTACGGTTCGGAGAGTTTCAAAATAGATGCTGCCGGGCAATTCAGCGCTCACTGGCAAGCTATACTGAAAACCCGGCAGCATCTGCTGCTTAATGCAAATACGCTTGTTAAGGATTTATGAGAATTTCATCAGCCGGCTGATATATTTCCCAACGATGTCGAACTCGATATTGACGGTGCTGCCCTCTGTTATCTCGCTGAAATTAGTTATCTCGCGGGTGAATGGTATGATTGCTACATCGAAACCACCGTCATGCGAGTTGCAGACGGTCAGGCTTACGCCGTTTACGCATACCGAACCTTTCTCGACCGTCATATACCCCTGCTTCGCCATATCTGAGTCAAAGGCGTATGAGAAAGAGTAATACCAGCTTCCTTCCGCATCGCGCACGCTGGTGCATGTGCCTGTAAGATCGACATGTCCTTGAACGATATGGCCATCCAATCTCCCGTTCATTAACATGCTTCGCTCCAGATTGACTTTCATTCCCGGCTTGAGCAGTCCAAGGTTAGAGCGCTCCAGCGTTTCCTTGACTGCCGTAACGGTGTATGTATTTTCATCCCGGCGAACGACTGTCAGGCATACGCCATTATGCGAGATGCTCTGGTCAATCGTTAGCTCCTTGACAAAGCTGCACTTCATTGTTAAATGAATATTATCTCTCTCCTGTTTGACTGCAACGACTTGCGCTGCTTCTTCTACAATACCTGAAAACATTTTATTTTGATTTAATTGTTATTACTGCAAAAGTACGGTATTTCCATGTTGAATTTGCTTAAGGTGACTGAATACATGTTAAAACAAAGGCGTGAGTTTTTCTTCTCACGCCTTTGTGTCTTTCAGTTACGGTTGAGGCCGCTATTCGTTTGTCATTCGCTTTATGATGCTGTATGAATTGATGATTCCAAGTTCGCCGGCTTTACTGAGGTCGGCTATTCCGCGATGCGTATCTCCTTGTGAGAGTCGTGCGAGGCCTCGGTTGAAATATGCTTCGGCAAAGTCAGGGTCGCGGAGAATTGCTTCATTATAATCCTGAATTGCTGCACGAAAATCACGTTGGGCGCAGAGAATATTTCCGCGATTGAAATAGGCATATATGAATCCGGGATTGAGACGGATGACTTTGTTATAGTCGCGGAGAATCATGTCGTGCTCAATGGCACGCTTGGAATCTTTCACTTTGGATTCGCTGGCGGGCGAGGCTGTTGTTGAGCTGTTAGACTTGCCGGTTGTAATATTGAGCGTTATTTGATAGTTGTCCGAATATGTTGACGCAGATGCGGCACTGGATTGTGATTGCTCATATTCCTGCTGTTTGTAGCGAACGACGGCGCGATTGAAATAGGCAATGGCGAAACTTGAATCGCGCTCAATTGCAGCATCGTAGTCATGGAGGGCTTCTCCGAAATCTTGGACAAGACTGTAATCAATAGCGCGACCGAAATAAAGTGAAGCATTTCGCGGATCGCGACTAATGGCCGAGGAGTATTCGTCGATGGAGGTGAAATGCGCAGTTACCTGATCTTCGCTTAAAGCTGCTTCTTCATTCGTGATGATGAGCTTATGGGACAGGAGGCTTTGAGCGTTGTATTCTTCGAGAGCTTTGTCATAGTGGACGGTTTTCTTTACTGCATTGGGTTTTTCGTAGTAGGTCAGGATGAATTGGTTTTCCAGATCTACGCGGACGTTGCGGTCTTGCACTCTGCCGCGAATGTCGCTTTGGTAGCTGCTCTTGCGTTCTTCTTCTTTGTCGTATACGACGAGACGGTTGAATTTGTTTATGTTCTTGTCGGATTCTTCGCGGGTTTTTTCTTCTTTCTCGCCGTTCGGCTGGTCTTTGCGCGAGGCGCCGGACTGTCGCTCCTTGTTGATACGTTCTTCTATTTGGAATGCAGTCCATGCGTCACGATCTGCTCCGGCATTATCTTTCATTTTGCGTTTGGCGTCTGCCCGGCTGTAATAGCCTGGGGCAAAGTCGGGGTATTGAGCGAGGACGGAACTGAAGTCTTGAACGGCGCCGGCATAATCGCCTGTTTCGTATTTGAGGAGGGCGCGATTGTAATATGCCATGTAATTCTCAGGCTCTTCTTCTATTACTATGTTGAAATCTTCAATGGCACGATTGTTATCACCGATTTGGAAGCGAAGGAGGCCACGGTTAAAGCGGGCTATCTTGTTGCGGCTGCTCATTGATATAACCTGGTCATAGTCGGCCATGGCGCCACGGAGATCATTCATCTGGTAACGGACAAGACCTCTATTGATATAATAACCGCTTTCACGGGTATTGAGGCGGACGGCTTCGTTGAGGTCGGAGAGGGCGGACTTGAAATCATTCGTCTGGTAATGCACAATTGCACGATTCCCGTAGGCAGGGGCGTAGTAGGGATCCAGTTCAATGGCCTTGTCATAGTCGCGGAGGGCGAGTATAGTGTCGCCCTGCTCCATGTGCATCGAGCCGCGGGAGAGATAGCCCATTGCATATTTGGGATGCGCTGCCATCAGGGAGTTGAATACCTGTGTTGCGCCTTCAAAATCTTTCTTCTGGATATAGGCGAGCGCCTGGTTAGTTAGCATTTGCCGGTCTTCGCGCTTCAGGTCGAGTCCTTTGGCATAATCGGCTATTGCTCCGTCATAATTATCCTGACTGTGGCGGGCAATGCCGCGGGCGAAATACGCTTGTGCAAGGAAGGGGTTACGGTTGATACAAAGGCTGCAATCTTCTTCAGCTCCTTTGAAGTCATCGAGATTTATTTTAGCAACTGCGCGATAGAAATATGGTTCGGCCAACCATGGTTTGGAGCGAATGACCTGATTAAAATATTGTATGGATAATACGTAGTCTTCAAAGTATAGAGCGTTGCGACCGATGGCGAGCACGCGCTCGGTGTTGATTTGTCCTGATATGCCGGGGAGGAAGCTGAGGTGTACGAATATTATCAATATTACTTTTTTCATTTTTTTGAATTTATCTTATGTACTGGCAAAGTTAGAAAAGGTTGGCACGCGGCAGGCTCGCATCGGCGCATTTTTATAGTATTTAACGCTCCGGCTACATTCGCAACAGCAGTTTGCCGAACAGCGCCGTCATTTTCAAGGTTGCGCGAGAGGCGGCTTCAAGCACGTCGTCGGCGGAGTTGACAAAGTCGTCTGCAAAATGGTAGCCCTCGTTTGTGATGACTGACATGCCAAAGACGCGCAGGCCGGCGTGGCGGGCAACGATGACTTCAGCTGCCGTACTCATGCCTATCGCATCGCCGCCGGCACGACCGTAGAAGGCATATTCGGCAGGCGTCTCGTAACTGGGGCCGGTGAGGGCAACGTAAACGCCTTTCTTTACAGGAATGGAACTTTCGGCGGCAATCGTTTCCATCAGGGCAATCAGCTGCGGGTCGTAGGTGCGTGTCATATCGGGGAAGCGAGTGCCGAACATCTCGTTGTTTGGCCCGATGAGGGGGTTCGGCGCCATATTGATGTGGTCGCGGATAATCATCAGGTCGCCGACCTTGAAATTGGGATTAATGCCGCCTGCTGCATTGGAGACAAGGAGCGTCCGGATGCCGAGCAGCTTCATCGTGCGCACAGGGTAGGTCACCTGCTGCATACTGTATCCCTCGTAGTAGTGAAACCGTCCCTGCATAGCCATAAGTGGCTGACCGTTAAGCCGGCCGACAATCAGATTGCCCTTGTGACCCGTGGCGGTGGATTGCGGAAAATGTGGAATATCCCGATATGGTATAACCGTTGCGTCTTCTATTTGCTCGGCGAGCGAACCGAGACCGCTGCCGAGTATAACGGCTGTTTGCGGATTGATGTTGATGCGACTTTTAAGGTAGTCTGCCGTTTCTTGATATTGCATATAATTATGTATTTATTATTGTTTGCAAATATAATTCTTATTGCTGGTGCATGTCGCTTTTGCCGGTTCGGGTTGTGGCGTGGTTAATATGCAAAGGCTCCGGTTTCTTCCGGCTGGCGCTTTTGTAACTATGCGGAGGCTCCAGGTTTATCCGGCTGGCGCTTTTGTAACTATGCGGAGGCTCCAGGTTTATCCGGCTGACGCTTTTGTAACTATGCGGAGGCTCCAGGTTTTTCCGGCTGACGCTTTTGTAACTATGCGTAAGCTCCAGGTTCTTCCGGTTGGCGCTTTTGTAACTATGCGAAAGCTTCAAGTTTATCCGGCTGGCGCTTTTGTAACTATGCGAAAGCTCCAGGTTCTTCCGGTTGGCGCTTTTGTAACTATGCGAAAGCTCCAGGTTCTTCCGGTTGGCGCTTTTGTAACTATGCGGAAGCTTCAAGTTCTTCCGGTTGGCGCTTTTGCAACTATGCGAAAGCTTCAAGTTTTTCCGGCTGGCGCTTTTGTAACTATGCGGAAGCCCCAGGTTCTTCCGGTTGGCGCTTTTGTAACTATGCGGAAGCCCCAGGCTCTTCCGGCTGGCGCTTTTGTAACTATGCGAAAGCTCCAGGTTCTTCCGGCTGGCGCTTTTGTAACTATGCGGAAGCTTCAGGTTTTTCCGGCTGGCGTTTTTGTAACTATGCGGAAGTCTCAACCTTCGCGTGAAAGGTTCCGAAATGCGTTGTGCAGAGCTGGCATAACAAAGCAAGACTGAAATGCAAGTGACCGACGGGGTCGTGCATTTCAGTCTTGCTTGTACAGGTATATCTTCGTCAACCGTCTGTCAGCGGACGACGGCTATTTTGGCAACCACGCTTTCGGCGGCGCCGGGAGAGGAGGCCAGGACGAAATAGACGCCGGAAACTACGGACTTGCCGTTATTTTGATTGCGGCAGTTCCAACGAACCATGCCGCCGTTGGAGCGTCCCTGGAAGAGAAGGGAGCCTCTCGAATCGGTTATTTTCACGTTGGATTCGGCCATGAGGCCGGAAATAATGACAAAGGTGTCTTCCGGGCGAACCGGATTGGGGTAGGCGTAAACGTTGGTATAGCTCTCGGCGCCTTTGATTGCATCGCCGGTGAAGGAGACCAGTCCGTTGGATGTGCCGATAAAAACCTCGCCGGTTTGGTGATTAATGGCGAGACTTTCGATGCGATCGGATAGGAGGGGGGAGTTTGCGGAGGTGAAGTGATGAATAACTTCGAGGCCGTTTTCGCTGACAAGGTATAGGCCGGAACTCTCCGTGCCCAGCCATTTGCGGTTGCCTCCATCGACGGCTATTGCGTTTATGCGCTCGTCTTTCAAGAAGTAGTCGGAAAGGCCGTATTCGTCGGTGCGGATTATGCGTTGACAGAGCATTGTGCCCTTTGGTCCGCGGGAGGGAACGGAAATGTAAACAGGGCCGCGATTTGTGCCTATCCATATTTCTCCCTTGAGGTCTTCGACGATGCAGGTAAATTCTTTGGCGCCGATGTCGCCCATAACATCGCTCAGGGAGCTGTAATAATATGATTCGTCGTCAGCGGAATCGTCGATTGTGCCTTTGTCGTCGAGCACGAAGATGCCGCTTTTGCGATCTCGAACGAGGTTGATCCATTTGTAGCCGTTGGCGTCAATCAGTATTTTGTCGGCCAGCGTGGCGTTGGCAATGTCGGGATAATTGAAGTTCCGCCATGTTCCGTCGGCTTTGCGGACAACGACGGTCGTGGCGACCTCGCTGTTTGTCATCCAAAGGTTGCGCCCGCGGTCGAAGATGAGGCCTTCTGCCCGTATGTAGTTATATGCAACTGCGGCGCCGGGATAAATTGTCGACAGGGCGCTGTTGGTATGGTTGTAGTGCGCGGCGATTTCGTTTCCTTTGATTTCATAAACGCCTTCGCCCCATGTGGAGACGAAGATGTGGTTTTCGTCGGCAGGATCGACGGCTATGCTGGTGGCATCCTGTGCTCCGCCTATGTCGGCATGATTTTTCCATTTGAGGCTGTCTGTATCGTAAGCCATGACCGTGGCGGGGCGAAAGAGGCGGTTGCTCCAGCGGCCTCCGCCGGCGATGTAAAGTTTGTTGCCCTGCATTTGCATAAAGGCGTTGTAATTATATTTCGGGCAGTCTGCATTAACGATACTTGCGAGGCTCTGATATTGATTCTGACCGATGCGACGGATGCCTGCGAGGCCGCCCTGGCCGGTTGCGAGCCAGAAGATGGAGGCGTCTTTCAGCGAAGAAACATCGGCGATATTGCTGATTCCGCCTTTGTCATATTCCGTTAAAGAGGAGAAAATATATAATTCGGAGGCGGAGAAGGCGAGGAGTTTGCCGTTTTCTGTCTTAATCGACTTTAAGGAATTATGGTTTAAGATGCGCCGCACTTCTCCGCCTGATTTCCAATATACTCCTCTGTTTTTCAGCAGCAGGCAAAGGCCGTCGCCGAATGTGCACAGGCGGAGGACGGAATCTGTCTCCGATGCCTCGGTAATGCCGTGGGAGAAGGGGCGCCAATTATTGGGGTTGATGAGGTTGTCGCTTAGAGCGGCTGTCAGAACGCCCTTGCCCGTGCAGGCGTAAATGGAATCGCCGAGAATGGTCAGCGAGCTGACGGGAGCGTCGAGGAAGCATGTTTCCTTAATCTCCTTTTTCTTTACGTTCAAGGCGATGACGCCGAAATTGGCGGACAGGTAAGCGTATTCATTATGTGTGAATATTGCGTTGACGGTCTTGTCCTGAACGTTGGAACTGCTCATGAGGAAGGGGATATTGTAAATGGTGTGGTTTTCGCTGATGAGGTCGATATTTCCGTTTGAATATGCTGTGATGAAGGTCTTTTCCGAGGAGTTGAAGGCAAGGGCGAGGATTTGGGTATCGTTCAGGCCGTTTTCTTTTGAGTAGTAGCGGATGCTGTTATCGTCTTTCCGGTAACTGTAAAGGGAGCCGTTGGCAACAGCGAAGATGTAGTCGTTGCCTTCAGCTACTATCGAGGTGTTATAATAGGAAAGATACGAGCGCCAGCTGTCAACGCTTTGTGCCGCGCCGGCGACGAGGACTGATGCGGCCAGGATGAAATGTAGAAATATTCGTTTCATTTACGTAGAGTTGATAAAAATTCTGCAAGCTTGCTAACTGCCAGTGCGCGATGGCTGATGGAGTTTTTCAATCCGCCGGCCAGCTCGGCAAACGTTTGCGAATAACCGTCGGGAACGAACAGGGGGTCGTAGCCAAAGCCGGCCATTCCGCGGCGCTCATATAATATATGTCCGCCGACAATGCCCTCAAATAAATGTTCTTCTTCTCCAAGGGCAAGAGCAACGACTGTCCGGAAACGCGCCTTGCGATTCGTTGTGCCTTCCATCTCCGAGAGGAGCTTCGACATGTTTGCTTCCGAATCATGGCCTTCGCCGGCATAGCGTGCGGAAAAAACTCCCGGCGCTCCGGCAAGAGCTTCTACCTCCAGTCCGGTATCGTCGGCAAAACAGTCGTATCCGTATTTCTGCTTTACGAAACGGGCTTTCAGCAGGGCGTTTCCCTCCAGCGTATCGGCAGTTTCGGGTATATCTTCGGTGCATCCGATGTCCTTCAGGCTGAGAAGAGAAATATCCGCGTTGAGCATGGCGGACACTTCGGTTAATTTGTGCATGTTATTGGTTGCAAATACAAGTTTCATATTTTATAACGGTTTATGTTATGCTGCGGTTGCGATTATTTGGTTATACATATATTATTATTCCCTTGGGGAGGTGTGGTGCGCGTGCGCCGGAAGTCTCGTCGCGTGCGCCGGAAGTCTCGTCGCGTGCGCCGGAAGTCTCGTCGCGAGAGCCGGACGTGTCGTCGCGAGATCCCGAATTATCGGAGCGTGAGACGGAAGAAAAGTCTAGAGA
>JAIRPK010000046.1 GCA_031257015.1 Tannerellaceae bacterium | reverse complement strand
GCATCTCGCGTGACTCTCTGAGAGTCTCGTTTGATTCTCCGAGCATCTCGCGTGAATCTCCGAGAGTCTCGTTTGATTCTCCGAGCATCTCGCGTGACTCTCCGAGAGTCTCGTTTGATTCTCCGAGTATCACGCTTGACATTTTCATTTTTTCATTTGAGCGCAGCTGATAAGCTCGTAGCATTGCTTCTTTTTATTTCGACGGATTGATTTCTGCAGGAGGGGTCTGGCGAGGTGAAAAATGAGTAGTCCGATGGGCGAAATGGCAAAGAGGACTATGTAGAGGTAGTATTTAAACAATTTTAATAGCAGGTGGCGTCGTCGCGGTCTTCCGGCGGTGGTTTTGAGAATTATTTTTGACCAGATTCCGAAGATGCGGTATCCGGCGTTCTCGACGAAGACCATGTTGGGTTTATATCGAATGGCTCCGTTCTTCATGAGAGCGTTTTGCAGATTGTCGAGCGAGCCTTGTTTGATTGCAGTTGAGATGATTTGTCCGAAAATTGCGGCATTGTCAATATCTCGTTGCGCAACGCCGGCTTCGGGGAAAAGAGTAGACCTTTCCTTGCGTCCGCCGATGAGCCATCGTACAGTGGATACGGCGCTTACCAAATTGTGGTGACGATCTTGCAGGACGATGCTGCCGATCCATTTTGCGCCAGCCTCGGCGATATAGTCACTCATTCGTTTTTGCGCCATGCTCCACATGTTCCGGCATCCACAAACGGTAATCAGCGACTTTCCCTGCAAGTATCGCTTTACGGATTCGTTTTGAAAAAAAGCATGTATTGGGATAGCCGGCGCTAAGAACCAGACGGGATAGCCGACGATGATCAGTTCTGCATCGCCTGCATCGTCCAGTCCGTGGACATCGACGGGACAGGCAATGCCCATCCTTGATTCAGGGAAGGCATCAAAGAACAAATCGGCAGTCCACGGAAAAGGAAAAGGAGTTACAGGTCTGATTTCCTTGAAAACAATTTGGTTTCCGTTCTCGCTCAAAGGCGAACAAATAGAATTAAGTATATTCAATCCCTGCCCAGTTTGTGAATAGTAAAAAGCAGCAATTTTAACCATTGATTATTTTTTGATATTTAATAAGAAATAGTTCTTTTTAATAGTTGCAAATATAATCAATGTCTCTGTTTATCCTTTTGTATAGAGCTTTGCTGTTCAGTTAAAGCAGTAAGAAAAGCGAATGATTTGCGGCTCTTCCGCATAAAAAATCAAGAAATCAAGCCTCATGATAGAGGCATAAAAATGTCAATTGCGAATTAAATATATCATGATAAAGCTGTTTGCAAACTGCAAGAAATAAATCAAACAAGTGTTCAATAATCTCTTAAAAATGCCTAAAGCCTTGTATCATAAAAAAAAAGCGTATATTTGTCGCCGCAAGTTAATTATAATTATTTTTCATGTTGCACATAATAAATCATTAGTCATTATGAATAAGACTGAATTCATTACAGCAGTAGCCGAAACGGCTCAGATAACCAAAGTGGACGCACGAAAAGCTGTTGAGGCGTTTATAGATGTTGTTATATCCGAAATGAAGAAGGGTGAAAAGATTACTATACCCGGTTTCGGTGTATTTTCCGTAACCGAGAAAGGTGAGCGCAAGGGTATCAATCCACAAACAAAGGAGATTATTACCATTCAACCTCACAAGGTCGTAAGGTTCAAGCCAGGTTCGGAATTAACCGCCAGTGTCAAGTAAGGCAACACTAACCGTTTTTTTCGTAAAAGATAAAGAGGCGTATCAATGATGCGCCTCTTTCTTTTTCCATGTGATACCAAAAATCAAAGCGTCCCATTAATAATTTATAGAACAGTCACCCATCCGTAATTGTCAGCCAAGTCTCCGGTTTGAACAGCAGAAAGCGTGCGATAAAGCTTTTCGCACGTTACGCCCGGATTTCCATCTTTGGAATAAACATAAGAACGATTCTCATCCAGGTCGTCTATGCGTGAGATAGGCGTAATGACAGCAGCAGTTCCACATTCAGCAGCCTCCTCGAATGATTCCAGTTCCGCCACTGGTATAGGCCTTCTCTCTACTGTCAGCCCCATGTCTTCTGCCAGCTGAATCAAGCTTTTGTTAGTGATAGACGGCAGTATGGAGTTCGATGCCGGTGTTATATATGTGTTTTCGCGAATAGCGAAGAAGTTAGCCGGGCCACATTCGTCGAGGAATCGCTTCTCTTTCGGGTCAAGATATAGCACAGCCGCATACCCCCCAGCCTGCGCCTTACTACCGGCAACAAGGCTGGCTGCATAGTTTCCTCCGACCTTAATATTACCCGTTCCCAGCGGAGCCGCCCGGTCATAGTTCCTCATTATGCAGACCGGCGCAGGCTTAAACCCCGTCTTGAAGTAAGGCCCGACAGGCGAGACGAAGACGATAAACACATATTCGTCAGCCGGCTTCACGCCTATCAAGGCTCCGAGTCCAAGCAGCAACGGGCGTATATAAAGCGATGCACCACTACCGTAAGGCGGAACAAACCGTTCATTAAGCCGTACTGCAGTCAGCACAGCCTCCTCAAACTTATCTGTCGGCATCTCGGCCATCATTATTCCACGCGAAGACTCCTGCAAGCGCCTGGCATTATCGCCTAATCGGAAGATGCGAATCCTGCCGTCCTTTCCTCTGAACGCTTTTAAGCCTTCAAAGGCCTCCTGCCCGTAATGCAGGCATGTTGAAGATATATGCACGTTGATTGTTTCGGCGGAGCTGATTTCGAGTTCCCCCCACTTGCCGTTGCGATAGTAACATCTGATATTATAGTCTGTTTTCATATATCCGAAAGACAGCTCAGACCAGTTGATTGTATTTTCCATAAGATAATTATTAACTGTATTAAAATATTATGGATGCAAAAGTAAACCAAATCCTGACGATTTAATTACATTTGCCCCAAAAAACAATAAATATGCGCGTAGTTGAACATATAAATACCAGTAAGCAAACCACTTTTTCCTTTGAAATCCTTCCACCCCTTAAAGGCAACAGTATCAATAAAGTATATAATGTAATTGACAAGCTTCGGGAGTTCGACCCTAAATACATTAATATAACATCGCATCACAGTGAATCCTTCTATCAGACCATGCCCGACGGGAGCATCCGCAAGCAGCATATCCGCAAGCGCCCCGGTTCAGTTGCCATTGCATCTGCCATTCAAAACAAATATGGCATAACAGCCGTTCCTCACATTATTTGTAAAGGCTTCACGAAAGAGGAAACCGAATATGCCCTGATAGATCTCAACTTCCTCGGCGTTCACGACTTGCTCCTCCTGCGCGGCGACACAAAAGGCCTCGACAGCCATCAGGACGCCCTCTACCATGAGCACGCAACCGACCTTCAGCAGCAGGTAAACGATTTCAACATCGGCATATCTCTCGACGGCACCACGTTTGAGGCCAACGAAACTCCCTTCACCTATGGCATGGCCTGCTACCCCGAAAAGCACGAGGACGCCCCGAACATGGAATCCGACATATACTATGCAAAAGAGAAAGTTCAGAACGGCGCTGCATATTTGGTAACGCAAATGTTCTTCGACAACCGCAAATACTACGATTTCGTAGAGCGATGCCGCCGTGAAAACATCACCGTCCCCATCATCCCCGGCATCAAGCCCATCGTGTTGAAAGACCAGCTTAACGTCCTCCCGCGCATCTTCCGCTCGGACATTCCCGAACCGCTTGCATCCGAGCTTCGCCGATGCCAAAGCGATGATGAAGCAAAGCGCACAGGCATCGAGTGGAGCATCCTCCAATGCAAGGATTTGATTGCCCACGGCGTTCCCAGCCTGCATTTCTACACGTTCCTCGCCTCCGACAGCGTATATCGGATAGCGAAGGAGATATATTGACGGGACAAACCTCCCGCCCCATTCCGGTACGCGGCCGTTACCCAATCTCCGCGCCTCCCCACCCTTACCCATCGCCTGCGCATACATTCTCCCGATAACCTTGAGAGCAACCGGCCAGTCGTCAACCTGCGACTGTTCAGTCGTCAACCTGCGACTGTTCAGTCGTCAACCCGCGACTGCTCAGTCGTCAGCCCGCGACTGTTCAGTCGTCAACCCGCGACTGCTCAGTTGTCAACCTGCGACTGTTCAGTTGTCAACCTGCGACTGTTCAGTCGTCAACCCGCGACTGCTCAGTCGTCAACCCGCGACTGCTCAGTCGTCAACCCGCGACTGCTCAGTCGTCAACTCGCGACTGCCCAGTCGTCAACCCGCGACTGTTCAGTCGTCAACCCGCGACTGTTCAGTCGTCAACTCACGACTGCCCGGTCGCAACCTGACAACCGGGAACTGTTTCGTCATCCGATAATGCTTCCCTGCCGGCAATGCACGTTCGGAGGCTTTTCACGCTGCCGGTTGATGAATATGCCGGTACAAGAAACAGATAACCCCCGACAATTGCCTTGCCGAGGGTAAAAGAAATGTTCATAACAGAACAATTACAGCAGTTTGTTTACATCCGCATCAAGCGTAAGCAGGTTATCCACGCGCTTGACCAGATTTCCTTTTTTGTCCAGCAGGAAAATGGCCGGCAACTGGCGAACGTTATACAGTGCTGCAATCTGTGAATAGACCGACTCCGGGTCGCGAACGCATACCCATGGCAGCCGCGAAGATACGTTCATCCAGAAGTGCATGTCCGCATCCAGTGAGACTTGAAAGATTTCAAACCCACGTTCATTATATTTGGTATATAGCTCGGCCAGGTCCATGTTCAGAGCCGGCGACCATTCGGTTTGATAAGCCGTGAAGTTGACAAGCACGGCTTTGTTTGCAGCAATGGCAGACAGGCTGGTCTTCTCTCCCTTCAAGTTCGGCAAGGCGATCTCCAGATAGCTAACCTCTTCGATATTTGGCTGGTTTGTTGATTCTGTTGCAATTGCCCGTTGCTGACGTATAATCTTGATTGATTGCAGCGCCAGGTTATGCAGATGTTTCGCCCGTTCGCTATGCTGATAATAATGGTCGAAGCTGGTAGCCACAGCGCCGAAAGCCTTGGAGTCGTCCTTGTCATAAAGGTCGAAGAACAGCAGTCCGTCCACCTTTTGAAACAGCGCGAAATAAGCAGCCGTTGACATTGGCGCCGAATATATGTACTTCCGCGCCGTTTCCTTGTAAGCCTCGGCGATGTTCACAATCTGCGAGCCGTAGACCGAATCTGGAACCAGGTTGCTTTCATGCTCTTTACGGATCTTTCCGATAGCCTGCGAAGCATCCAGTTGTGCGAGAGTGATGACCTTGATTGCCTTTGCGTTTTCCGACCCCTCGACGGTATATGATGTGGCAAATGTTCCGGCGTCGGCAACGAAAGACAGGTTTTCAGTTGAATCAATAGCGAAGTTAATCATCTGATTATTGAGCCGAAGTCGGTAGAAGTCCGGATATTCAGGGCGTGGCAGGTTAAACGCGAATGTTCCCGTTCCTGTCAGCCTTGTCGAATCAAGCGTTGTTATGCCGGCGATACCCACATTTTCAATATACATTGTTTGCCCCTCTGCGCCCGTGACGACGCCTTCCGCTTTAAACGTTGACGATTCGCATCCTGTAAGGAAAGTCAGGGCAATAATATATATAATGAGAAGCATCGACCGAAAAGAATTTAATATCCTCGCGTTCATACAAGTTTCAGTTCTTTAAGCAATTGAGGAAAAGTTTGTTCAAAGTTAACGCCGAAGCGAATGTCCGTGCCGGCCTCGTAAGTGCGCCTGATGCTGCCGGCAGTAAACCGTACTGCGATGCCGGTCGATTCGCCGAGGCTGAATCCGTTCAATATGCCTGCAAGCAGGGCGCTGGCGAATACGTCTCCTGTTCCATGATAATAGCCTGGCACCTTTGGCACGAGTGCATAATCAATCTTTCCGTTCGCATCATAAGTAGCGGCGCCCAGATTCATGTCGTCAAAATAAACGCCAGTCAATACTATTTGCCTTGGGCCTAATTGACTTAATCCGACAAGTAGATGTTCAATATAAGCTTCCGAATAGACGCCGTCCCTGTACGGTTCGTCGAGCAGGAGCGCCGCTTCGGTAATATTAGGCACAATAATGTCAGCCTTTTGGCATAGTTCTTTCATTCCTAATGCAAATTCAGGAGAGAAAATCTTGTATAGTTCCCCATTGTCTGCCATGACCGGATCGACCATGATAAGATTGTCCTCCCGCTTGAACTCGTCAAAGACCTCCTTCATGATGTCCAGCTGTTCAAACGAGCCAAGGAAGCCGCTGTATATAGCATCAAAATGTATATCCAATGATTTCCAGTGCTTCATGAACGGTCGCATTTCCCCGGTCGTATCCAGATATGTAAATCCGCTTATTCCTCCCGTATGCGTTGACAGAATAGCGGTAGGCATAGCGCTTGCCTCAATCCCGGCGGCAGACAGGATAGGGAGTGCCACCGTTAAGGAGCACTTCCCGAATCCTGACAGGTCATGAATCGCCGCTACTCGTTTGAGACGATTATCGTTTTTCATTATCGTTATTCATTTAAAAAGTCTTTCACTTGCTTGTAAACGTTTTTGCCCGTAAAGCCCAGCTTTTCGTCCAGCACTTTGTATGGTGCGGAGAATCCGAAAGATTCCAGTCCCCATACTTTGCCGTTGGCTCCCGTTAAGCCCTGAAGAGTTACAGGCAATCCGGCCGTCAGTCCGAATATTTTGCTTCCACGCGGAAGAACATTGTCCTGATATTCGCGGCTGCAACTGCGGAACAAACCTTCGGAAGGCACTGAAACGATTCTGACTTTCAAACCGTCCTGCCGCAGAAGCGTTGCACCCTCGACAAGCGTCGCCACTTCCGAGCCGGAAGCCACCAGTATAACATCAGGCTCACCACTGTCGCTGCATCCGAGGATATACGCTCCATTGCCAGATTGCAATGCCTCTTCGTATCGGCTTGCAGCTGTTGCGGGAAGGTCGGCGATGTTTTGTCGGGAGAGGATAAGCGCTGAAGGTGTTGCATTGTTCTCCATTGCAAGCTTCCACGCAACGGTTGTTTCCGTAACATCCGCCGGTCGGAGCACGAGCATGGAGTTCTGTCCCTTATGGTTCTTCAATTTTTCCATCAGGCGGATTTGTGCTTCCTGCTCGACAGGTTCGTGGGTCGGTCCATCTTCGCCGACCCTGAAAGCGTCGTGCGTCCAGATGAATTTCACCGGCACCTCCATCAAAGCCGCCATACGTACAGCTGGTTTCATGTAGTCGGAGAACACGAAAAATGTTCCGCAGGCAGGTATAACTCCACCATGCAGCCCCATTCCGATTGCTACGCAAGCCATCGTCAGTTCAGCCACTCCCGCCTGAAAAAATGCTCCGCTGAAATCGTTCTTGACGAAAGCGTGCGTTTTCTTGAGGAATCCATCTGTTTTGTCGGAGTTGGACAAGTCCGCCGAAGCACATATCATGTTCTCTACCTGGCTGGCCAATACGCCCAGCACGGTTGCCGATGCTGCACGTGTGGACTGTCCGGGCTTTTGCACGATTTCGTTCCATTTGATTTCAGGCGTGTAGCCGTTGAACCACTGTTTCATTTTGTTGGCAAGGACGGGATTTTCCTTCGCCCAGGCATTATACTTGTCGTTCCATGAAGCGACGATTGTTTTCAGTTCTTTGGCACGTTTTGCATACAATTCAGCCGTTTCGGGGAATATGTCAAACGGTTTTTCAGGGTTGCCTCCCAACGCCTTTATTGTATTCTCGAACGATGCACCGGCAGCGGACAGAGGTTGTCCGTGTGTTGACACTTTGTTTTCGTATGAGCTTAGGTCGTTGGACACTGCCCCTTTGCCCATAACTGTGCGCCCTATAATTAATGTAGGTTTTTCCGTCTCTGATTTGGCGGCGTTCAAGGCAGAGCGTATTTCGTCCGCATCATTTCCGTTGATGGAGATAACGTTCCATCCCCAGGCCTTGTATTTGGCGGCCACATCCTCTGCGCTGACTTCTTCCACTTTGGTTGACAGCTGGATGTTGTTTGAATCGTAGAAGACAACGAGGTTGTCCAGCCCCAAAGTTCCGGCGATGCGCCCTGCCCCCTGCGATATTTCTTCCTGTACGCCTCCGTCGGACAAATAGGCATAGATGGTTTGATTCATAACCTCGCCGAAGCGTGCTTTCAGGAATTTGGCTGCAATGGCAGCCCCGACGGCATACGTATGTCCCTGTCCCAATGGCCCGGATGTATTTTCGATGCCCCGTTTGAGATCTCTTTCCGGATGCCCAGGCGTCGGGCTTTCCCATTGGCGGAACAGGGCGAGTTCTTCCATTGTGAATTTGCCCGTAAGTGCAAGTACGGCGTATAGCATCGGCGACATGTGCCCCGGATCTAAGAAGAATCGGTCTCGCCCTTCCCATTCGGGACGTTCAGGATCATAAACTAAATATTCGGAAAATAAAACATTAACAAAATCAGCCCCTCCCATTGCTCCTCCGGGATGTCCGGAGTTGGCTTTTTCAACCATAGCTGCAGCCAGTATTCGGATGTTGTCGGCTGCCATACTCATTATCTTTTTATCGTTCATATATTTGGATATCTAATTATTTAACAGTGGGCAAAGATAGTCGTTTTTTGATATTGGGCTGGTTCACTATATATATTAATGTGTAAGGCGCGTCATTCGCACTGCTTTCATTCGTCAGGGAACAAGAGCCTCGGACTTTCGTACAGATACTGCGCCTCCCCTACCCTTTCGGTGCCGTTTTGAAGCGTTTCAAAGCCTGATTGCGTGAAATGACGACAGACAAAGCGAGGGGATTATCCCCATCGCCTTGCACATCGCCTGCAGGAGGTTGTAAATCCCTCCAAAGTAATGTCCTCCGCTGCATCTCATCGTATCATATACGACTTGACTAAGAAGAAGGAACCTTTATAGTAGTGTGTATATATTTCACCAAAATCACTTTTGTCCACAGAGTCTCTATAATTTATGCGAGATAAGAGAGAGAAAGCCGCATTACGTTAATATTACATCCAAGGTTGGAACCGTATAGCAATCGCATGTCTAAGAACTCCTGTCATCAGTGGCTTCGGAAGTAATCCATCAATAAAATTCTTCCGTCATTGTCGCTTCCGCCTCCTCGTTCTTCTTGTTTTTCCTCTTTCCGAGATGCGCGACTGTGTTTTTTGTCTGCAATATAATCGCGTTTATGGAGAAGGAGAATTTGATGAGCATATTTCTGACATCTTCGTTATTGGTGGAGACTTCGTTAATCGTATAAAGTGCGTCCATTGTCCTGATGAGCGTTTTGAAAGCCTTGTCCGTAGTAAGTCTGGCGTCGGTTGCCCGTCCTTTCTCTTTTGCTTGCAGGTATTCATCGGAGCGTACATTATATAATAGAATAAAATCAATGTTACATGTTTGCAGCTCATTAACCAGCGGTTGCAGACCGAGGCGGTTCGTTGCATCCAAGTGTTTTCCCGTCGCCTTAAACTCCTCGGTCATTTTCGTAATCAAAGCCGATTTATGTTCATAGTCGCGGCGCGTGAAATTGCCGAATGTATGTATGATTTCCGTGTCCAGGACGTCTGCCGCTAGCCGTTCATCTTCGTCCAGGCTTTTCAGCTTCATCTTCACGAGCGTTCTTATTCCTTTCACAAGAGCGCACCGGACGCCGTCCAGTCTTTTCACCTTCTGCGTATCATACAGTTTATGCCGCTTGTAGGTTTCCTCTTCATGCAAATACGCCAGGACAAATGCGTTCCAGCTGTTGACAAGTTCCGGAAGTGTCGGCGCCTCAAGTTCCAGCCTTTTATACATCTGCGACATGAACTCAAGGTGGTGCATGATGCCTGTACGTCGGATTAAATGAGCATAAGCTTCTATTTTAAACATATTCCATTCGTTTGTTAAACCAATTATATTCTTCTGCAAAGATAAGTACTAAGTAAATACCAACAAAGAAAACTGCATAAAATTTTTGTTGTCAAACAAATATCAAATGCAATTTTTCATTACTAAAACATATAGCAACATACATCAAGATGAGATTTACTTCAATAAATTTCATAACAACAAACATCTCAAGAAGCTATTCTCAAGTAATTTTCATAATAACAAAATATAGAAATATTATTACATGGATAATTAATATAACAATAAACATTACAAACATATAATATCCGAAAAAACACATCACAACAGCTATTACAAGCAATATATCATACGCATATAGTAGTACAACAAATATTAAAAGCAATATTTTTTCACAATTTATAGTATAAACATATATCAGAAGCAAAATAGCATAAAAAAAATATTTCACAACAAACTTGAAAAACAATATATCATTAACATTTTATTACAAAGCAAAATTCTGAAACAAAATTGCATGACTAGTTCTATATACAGCAAAAATCTAAAACAAAACTGCATTTGTTATTTGTCATACAACAAATATCGAAAACAAAATTGCATCATCTGTTTGCTATACAACAAACAGTAAAAACAAAATTGTATCAACCGTCTGTTATACAACAAAATATAAAAACAAAATCACATCTGCAATTTATTGTACAGCAAACAGTAAAAGTAAAATGACATTAACTATTTGATTAACAACAATTAGTCAAAGTAGAATTGTATTAGAAATTTGTTTAACGACAAATATTAAAAACAAAACTGCATTAGATATTTGCTATATGTCAGACATCCAAATAGTATTTCCGGAACCCTTGCAGACTCCTTTTTCCCGTTGCGGCAAAAAATATGAGGTTTTCATGTCTGTATATCCGGTTGAGCTGAAAAAATTGAGCCTTTCGCACAGATGTGGCCGTTGTTTGGCCTCGGCAGGAGGCATTTTTATTGCTCTTTCAGGGTCGAACCTGTGTGCGTTGTTTCTGCAAACCTGTTTTTTGAGCTGTTGAGAAGAATTTGAGGCTGTTGCACCTGCATATTTAGCCCAGCTTGAAGGATTTGAGCCTTTCAGGGCAGATGCACTCCGCTGTCAGCCTGTGGTTTGGGCTTTTGCAGTCCGCTGTATATTTCCCTACTTTTGCGTCAATATCATATTAATAATAAAAGAGTTAGAAGAACATGAGATACAAAGTAGCAATTATAGGCGGCGGCCCGGCAGGATATACGGCAGCCGAAAAGTCTGGTTCAGCAGGCCTGCCGACGGTATTATTCGAGAAAAACGCATTGGGTGGCGTCTGCCTGAACGAAGGTTGCATCCCGACGAAGGCCCTCCTTTATTCCGCCAAAGTGCTGGACACGGTACGTTCGGCCTCGAAATATGCCGTTACGACAGGGTCGGCCACGTTCGACTTGTCCAAGATGCAGTCCCGCAAGACGAAGGTTGTAAAGAAATTGACTGCCGGCATACGCATGTTGATGGAGAGGCAAAATGTTGAATTGGTATCGTCCGAGGCTGTCATCAGTGGCCGAACGTCTGACGGAGGATTGCAGATTTCTTCCGGCGGCAAGTTTTACGAGGCCGACAACCTCATTATCTGTACCGGCTCGGAGGCGATCATCCCCTCCATTCCCGGCCTTTCACCGGAGGTTTGCTGGACTAGCCGCGAGGCTTTGCAGGCGAAGGATGTGCCGGCATCGTTGCTTGTCATTGGCGGCGGCGTTGTCGGGATGGAGTTCGCGTCCCTCTTCAACAGTCTTGGCGCCGTTGTGGAGGTCATAGAGATGCAGGAGGAGATTCTCCCCGGCTTCGATCGCGAGATGGCTTCGATGCTTCGTGCCGAGTATGCCAGGCGGGGCGTGAAGTTTCATTTGGGGACGAAAGCCCTGAGCGCCGACGGCAGCAGTCTTACTGTTGAGAAGGATGGGCAGCGGTTGACGCTCTCCGGCGAAAAGATCCTGTTGAGCATAGGGCGCCGCCCCATCCTCGCCGGTTACGGCCTTGAGGCATTGCAGCCGGAGATGAACCGCGGCGGAATAAAAGTGAACGAATACATGCAGACGTCTGTCCCTAACGTTTATGCCTGCGGCGACGTTACCGGCTTTTCGATGCTCGCCCATACGGCAGTATCCGAAGCGCAGACGGCGATTCGTCACATACAGGGGCAGACGTTCGGTGGCATGAGCTACAAGGCAGTCCCCGGAATAGTTTATACGAATCCCGAAATCGCCTTTGTCGGCATGACGGAGGAACAGTTGCAATCGTCGGGTACACATTATATAATAAAGAAGATGCCCATGACGGTCTCAGGTCGCTTTGTAGCGGAGAATGAACTGTCGAACGGTCTTTGCAAGCTCCTGTTTTCGCCGGACGGCACCATGCTGGGCGCTCACTTGCTTGGCAATCCGTCGTCCGAACTGATTATAATAGCCGGCATTGCGATTGAGCGCGGGATGAAAGCGGAAGAATTGTCGGCGTTTGTTTTTCCCCATCCAACGGTAGGAGAAATATTCGGTCTCTAGTTTTCAGTTCTCGTTTTTTAGTCATTATACTCGGCAGATGCCCTCAGGCTGGAGCCGAAAATATTCAGCCGCGAAGAATCCCTGAAAAGAGTCAGAGGATTCTTCGCGGCTGAATGTTTATATCGTCCTAATGCAGGAAGCCCGGAAGCATCACATGATTATAATAACGAAGCAAGGAATGGTGCATGGGGAAAAGAGAGACCAAATCAAAAGCCAGCCATGCTTCCCGCACGGCCGGCTCGCAATAGCCGTTATTAACGGCTTAATAGAAATGTACATTTATGATTTATAACCACACACAAAGTTATGAAAAAGGAGGAAGCAGAATATGCAGATGCCTGTGATTTTCCGCATCTGCATTTCTCCGCCCGTTCAGTCTGTGCGAATGAAAGATTTAGCTTAATGTCTCGCCGAAAAGCGTAGCTGATGAAGCGTTTGTAATTCTGACTTTGGCAAGTTGCCCGATGCGATAATTTTGTTTGTCGAAGATGACCACCTTGTTTTGGCTTGTCCGTCCAAAGAGTTGGTCTCGCGAGCGTTTTGAGAATCCTTCGACTAAGACCTCAAAAACTTTACCGACGTCTCGTAGATTGCTTTCCTCGGATAATTGGTTTTGCAGATTAATCATCCCTTGCAGGCGTTGCAGCTTTTTCTCTTCATCAACATCATCGGCAAGATGTTTTGCAGCGTAAGTACCCGGTCGTTCCGAGTATTTGAACAGGAATGCAGCGTCGAAACCGACCTTGCGCATTAAAGAGAGTGTTTGTTGGTAATCCTCCTCAGTTTCAGAGTGGAATCCGCAAAACAGGTCTGTCGATATGGCACAGTCAGGCATAAATTGCCTGATTGCGTCGATACGTTCGAGGTACCATTCCCGTGAGTAGTTGCGATTCATGAGTTTGAGAATACGCGAGCTTCCGGACTGTGCAGGCAGGTGAACATGCTTGCACACATTATTATATATAGACATAATGCGTAAAGTTTCGTCGCACATATCCTTTGGGTGCGATGTTGTGAAACGGATGCGAATGTCAGGGACTTCATCGGCGACGAGTGCGAGGAGTTTCGGGAAGGATATCGTCTGTCCGCTCTGCTCAAAGCAGTAAGAGTTAACGTTTTGTCCTAAGAGAGTAATTTCCTTGAATCCCTGTTTTTGCATGTCCCTGGCCTCTTGCAGGATGCTTTCCGGTTCGCGGCTTCTCTCCCTTCCACGGGTATAAGGGACGATACAATATGAGCAGAAATTATTGCATCCCCGCATGATGGAAATGAATCCTGAAATGCGTAGCCCTCCTATTTTAAGCGGGATGACATCCTTGTAAGTTTCCTGTGTTGAGAGTTGAACGTTGATAGCCTTTTCGCCTTGTTCGACTGCCGCAATGAGATTAGGTAGGTCGAGATACGAGTCCGGCCCGGCGACTAGATCGACACTGTAATTACTCATCAGCTCCTCCTTTACTCTTTCGGCCATGCAACCCAGAACGCCGATGATAAGTCTTTTGTTCTTTTTTTTCAGAGACTGTAAGAATTGCAGGCGACTATGAATTTTCTGTTCAGCATTATCCCTGACGGAGCATGTATTTACAAAAACGGCGCAGGCATCCTCAATTCTTTCACATACACGGTAGCCTGCCATAGCCATAATAGAAGCAACCACCTCGCTATCAGCCACGTTCATTTGGCATCCGTAGGTTTCAATAAAAAGATTCTTGCTAGGCATTAGTGAATCATCAGAAAAATTATTATTATCCATCACGAGTTAATTAGTTAATAACATTTAAAAAAACAAGTTCGTTCAAAAAAAATCAAAAATAGCTTGCATGAATAAAAGCGCTGCTATATCTTTGTAATCGAAAAACGTAAATTTTTTCATAGTTAAGGTTTTGGTTAAATAGAGAGAGGGAGGCTGCGAAGTTTCCCTCTCTCGCTTTTTTATTCATATTGATTAGCCTCATATAAAATAAAGTTCTTAAATTTGGAGCGCAAAAATAATCAAAGTTTATGGAAGATTCAGGAAATTTACTTTATATCATCGTGATGCTCATCGCCGCTGTAGTCGGTTTGGTAGGTTCTAAGAAGAAAAAGCCGCAACCCACGGAAGTCCTTGGTTCCCCTATTCCCCCGGAAGAATGGTTGCAGGATATGCCGTCCTCCTCAAAAGCAACGTCCTCTCCGCAAAAAAACAAAATAAAAGTCAAGAAAGTCGAAAAAAAATCCTCTCCATCGCGAATTAATATTGCCGTCCCTGTCACGGAAAATAATCCTTTGGACGCGGATGAAAACGAAGAATTATGCGTATCCGCAGAAAATTTTCGAGACATAGTGGAAGTAAAAAAAGCAATTATTTACTCGGAAATTTTCAATCGGAAGTACTAACATTGTACTCGGACGAGTAAAACATTATATGTATAACTAAAATATTTATTATGCAATTAAAGTTTATCACGGCTGATGAAGCCGCATCACATGTTTATCACGATAACAATGTAGGATTTAGCGGATTTACTCCCGCAGGAAGTCCGAAATCCGTCCCCGCCGCAATAGCAAAGAAAGCAAGAGAAGAGCACGAAAAAGGTAATCCATTTCAAATCGGAATATTCACAGGTGCTTCAACTGGCGACAAACTTGATGGGGAACTGGCTCGCGCAAAAGCAATTAAATTTCGGACGCCTTACCAATCAAACAATGATTTGCGGACATTGTTAAACTCGCGGGAAACGGACTATTTCGACCTCCACCTTTCTGAGTTGCCGCAAATGTTGCGTTACAATTTCCTTGGGAAAGTAGATGTAGCTATAATTGAAGCCTCCGATGTCACTCCCGACGGCGAAATTGTTCCAACTTCCGCTGTTGGAATCACGCCGACAATATGCCGCTTGGCCGATCGTATCATCGTGGAGTTGAACAGACGACACCCTAAGGAAATACGTGGCATGCACGACATTTGTGAGCTAGCCGATCCTGTTAATCGCCGTGAAATCCCTATTTATACCCCCTCAGATCGCATAGGTCTTCCTTATGTTAAAGTCAATCCAGAAAAGATAATTGGCGTAGTCGAAACTAACGAAGAAAATGAAGGCGGCAAATTCACTCCTCTCGATGAAGCTACCATGGCCATCGGCCAAAACGTAGCCAATTTCCTTGTTGGTGAAATAAAAGCCGGACGCCTGCCAAAAGAATTTGTCCCACTACAAAGCGGCGTAGGCAACGTGGCCAATGCCGTATTAGGTTGTATGGGGAGCAATAAAGAAATTCCTTCCTTCAACGTTTATACCGAAGTGATACAAGATTCTGTAATCAAACTTATGAAAGAAGGGCGCGTCAAATTTGCAAGCGGCTGTTCGTTAACAGTGAGCAATCAAGTTCTTGCCGAAATATATGCCGATCTTGACTTTTTCAAAAGCAAAATCCTACTCCGCCCCCAGGAAATATCCAATAATCCCGAAATCGCCCGCCGTCTCGGCCTCGTAGCCATCAATACAGCCTTGGAAGCTGACATATTCGGTAACATTAACTCCACGCACGTGCTCGGAACACGCATGATGAACGGTATAGGTGGTTCCGGTGACTTTACTCGCTCTGCCATGATTTCAATTTTCACCACCCCCTCGACCGCTAAAGAAGGAAAAGTAAGCGCGTTCGTTCCCATGGTCTCCCATACAGACCATAGCGAACATTCAGTCAAAGTAATCATCAGCGAATACGGCGTAGCCGACCTCCGTGGCACTTCACCTATTAAGCGTGCACGAAAGATAATAGACAATTGCGTCCACCCGGATTTTCGTCCTTTGTTGAACGAATATCTCGCAATGGGTATAAAAGGACAAACCCCGCAGAATCTCAAATGTTGCTTCGCCTTTCACCAGGAATTGTCGAAGAGTGGAGATATGCGAAATGTGAAATGGGAAGAATATAACTAATAAATATTTTACGGGCGGGCGGCTAGACAATTCAGTTTAGTCGCCCGTTTTTCATGTATAAAAAACAAATAATAAAAAAGAAAAATCCACGAACTATACTACAAACTATACAGCCTTCCCAATTCATATACTCTCCCTATTTATAAGAAAATTCTGAGATTAAGAGTATAAATATTTACAAAAGAAGCCTGTTCCTGAAAAGAACGGAATTTTAGAATAGGCTATTATTCTAATTGCAGTTTTGGAGGCAATCACATTAGAGTTTCAAAATCCAGGAAATAAAGTCATAAAGTATTTTATCTTCGCAATGTGAAGCAACGTAAAATTATTCACATCGACATGGATGCCTTTTATGCTTCAGTTGAGCAACGAGATTTTCCGGAGTACAGAAACATCCCACTCGCAGTCGGCCATGCAGGAGCAAGAGGCGTAGTCTCTGCTGCAAGCTACGAGGCACGGGCTTTTGGCGTCCGCTCCGCCATGCCGGCAAAAACAGCCATCAATAAATGCCCTAATCTCGTCTTTGCCACTCCACGTTTTGACGTATATAGAGATGTTTCCGGACAAGTTTTGGACATCCTTTATAAATATAGCGATCTTGTAGAAACCCTTTCACTTGATGAAGCCTTCCTTGACGTAACCGACAACAAGTTGAACATGAAATCAGCCATACAAATAGCTCTGGAAATAAAACAACTCATCCGTCAAAAAACATCGCTAACCGCTTCTGCCGGTGTGTCAATAAACAAATTCCTCGCTAAAATTGCCTCCGACTACAAGAAGCCTGACGGCCTATTCGTCATCCTCCCCAACGATGCTGAAAACTTTGTCGAAAATCTTGAAATCGAACGCTTCTTCGGAGTAGGCAAAGCAACGGCTGAAAAAATGCACCAACTAGGTATTTATAAAGGAGGCGACCTGAAACGAATGTCTCGCGAACGCCTCTTCCGCAATTTCGGAAAAGCCGGACTCACTTATTACGAAAACGCACGTGCAATAGACAACCGCGAAGTCATCTCCAACCGACCCAGGAAATCAATAGCCGTCGAAAATACATTTGAAACAGATTACAATCTGTCCAAACAACTTGAAACAGAATTTAACCAACTCATCCTGCGACTTTGGGAGCGTGTCGAAGAAGACAAATTCTTTGGGCGTACACTCACTCTAAAAGTAAAATATAGCGATTTTAAAACCCACACAAACAGCAAAACAACCCTCCTCCCAATTAATACCTTAATCAACCTTCGGCAAATTGCACAAGAACTATTCCAGCGCCTCGAAAAAAAGCCTTCCGAAAAAATACGCTTGCTGGGACTAAGTATTCACAATGAAAAAAAAATATGCCCAACAAGCAGCATACAGTTAGAATTAGTTTTTAAAGATTAAAAAACACACAACCGAATAAGTTTCAAGAGACATGGAATTTATCATCTGTTTTATTAAGTCAGTTTTAACCACTCAACAGTATTAATATTTACGAAATCGACACTCGCACCTCTCCGCATATTCTTTATTTCTCATATATCTTTAATCAATTCAATTATCGCACGACGATTTTTATAAAGCGCTCGATAAGCAACAACCATTTGAGAAACAAGCTCTCCACCTCCATTAATTTCCTGAACAAGTCGAAGCATTTTAACAAGATATTCGTAATTATTCCACTCTCCTTTTTCCGCCAGATAAAGATCAATTTTTTTCTTAAACAAAGCCAGCGTTCGTTCCGGAAATTGAGAGACAAAAACATTATAATATCTTTCCACATGTTCTAATGAAGCATATCTTTCGCAATACTTGAGCAGCTGTTCATTAAGCTTTTCGGCAGCCAAAAGCTCGCCTATATTGCTTTTAAATTCCTCATTCCAATAATTCATCTGCCTGTCATATAAGTTGTAAAGCCGTTCAAATCCCTTTGTCCAGTCCTCTCTTTTAAAAGTCGATTTATATACAGAAAAATATTTCATTCTAAAGCCATGCTCAAGGAAATCCAGTGCTATTTTTCTGACGGAAAGCGAGTCATTTTCCTCTGAAGCAATTTTCAAAAGCATCCCTTTCCATTCATCTTTATATAACAAAAAAGGTTTTTTCAAAGCCTCGGCGATCAACTTTTTAGCTTCTTTAAACTGCTTGTTTTCGATACGCTTTTCGACAACTTTCTTGCGGAAAGATTCAAATTGCAGATTGTTTTCCAATATTTGTTCAGCCAATTCCTCTTGATTTATAGAAATATAAAAAGCAATCAACCTTTGCAGTATAATTTCCGCTTTATTGGAAGATTTATCCTTGATTTTGCTCAACATATTTTCCTGCAAAGCAATAAAATCGTCGGAGTATATAGTCCCGGCAAGCTTGGCCGCCAGATTATTGAAGCCGGCAAAAGCCTTTGTCCATGTATATTTATCCTTTTCAACTTCGCCCTTGCAATACTCATAAAGGTCTTTTCCGTTAACATTTCCGTTATCAGCCATGCTTTCAAGTAAATCAAAAAAGGCATCGGTTAAATCATCAAACCGGATTTCAGATATATCTTCACCGGAATGATATTCAGAATAAATAAAGTCAGCCAATTCTTCAATGCCAGCCTTGCAAATTAAGATAGCATCCTCATATTTTCCATGCTCGACAAAATCCTTTGCTTTCCGAACCCATTCATCCAAAAAATTGACGTCGACAAAGAATACATCATCAGATTCATATTCAGCAACAAAGTCAACATTCTCCAAAGCGTCGGCAATAACAGAAGAATAAGGATTCCCTTTTCTTTCAGCAATACCATTTTTGTCCATCGTAATCATTTCAGCAAATTTCAACATAAACGCCTGCTTTAAATTGTTGTCCGATTCAGCATAATCAACAATAAAACCGCGCAATTCGTTAAGCGTAACATTTTGCAAAACAGATTCAACTGAAACCTCCATATTCTTTATGGCCGGCTCGACATTCGACAATTTTGCCACTATTTCCGTTCGTACATATTCGATATGTTTACAAGGTAAACACTCGCTCGGACAAGAGCAGGAAAAGCTTTTAACTTTCAGTTTTTTGTCTAATGTTAACATGACGGTGTAATTACCAAAATTTCCGTGATATTTTGCCTGCCATGAATGTTTGTCTATTTGTTGTAAATCGGAAATATGCTTCATTATAATTTTGTTGATTTTAAATTAAGTTATAAACAATTAACGGGAAAAGCCCCTATTTATTTTTTCGCATCCTCTTATTTTAAGTGAGATGTTCCGAGTGTCTCACGAAACGCTCCGAGCGTCTCACGAGATGTTCCGAGCGTCTCGCGAAACGCTCCGAGTGTCTCATGAAACGCTCCGAGCGTCTCACGAGATGTTCCGAGCGTCTCACGAAACGTTCCGAGCGTCTCATGAGATGTTCCGAGTGTCTCACGAGATGTTCCGAGCGTCAATCGTCAGCATGTTTTTTGCACTCAAAAAAAACAGAGGCATGAAGGAAAATCCTCATGCCTCTGTTGCGATTGTCTGTATGAACAAACCGTTTTTGTTTACACAGAGAATATAAATAGATGAGCGGTGGAGTGTCTGTTTTTCAGCGTCGCCCTTTAATATTTATACAACATAGGTTGAAGCCGATGTGTTTCCGCCTTTTCCTGTCCAGTTTGTATGGAAAAATTCTCCACGCGGCTTGTCTATTCTCTCGTATGTATGCGCTCCGAAATAATCGCGTTGAGCTTGCAGCAGATTGGCCGGAAGTCGCGATGACCGATAGCCGTCAAAATATGTCAGTGCGGAACTAAGAGATGGAACCGGAATACCGTTGGCTATTGCTGCGGATACAACCTTGCGCCAGCTTGCCTGTGCAGCGAGAACTTTTTCCTTGAAGAAAGGATCGAGGAGAAGGTTTGCGAGATCCGGATTGCTGTCGAAGGCTTCTTTTATCTTGCCCAGGAAGGCTGAACGGATGATGCAACCGCCGCGCCACATAAGTGCAATGCCTCCGTTGTTGAGATTCCATTTATATTCCTTGGCGGCTTCGCGCATGAGGAGGTATCCCTGTGCATAGGAGACGATCTTTGAAGCATAGAGAGCGTTTTTCAGGTCGTTGATGAAAGCCGCCTTGTCGCCGTCGAACTTTATTGCCGGGCCGGGGAGCTGTGCGGAAGCAACAACGCGCTCTTCTTTTTGAGCGGAGAGACAGCGAGCAAAAACCGATTCGCCAATGAGCGTGAGAGGAACGCCAAGGTCGAGGGCAGCAACGCCGGTCCATTTCCCGGTGCCTTTTTGTCCGGCGGTGTCGAGGATTTTGTCAACAACGACTTCTCCATCCTCATTCCGGTAAGCAAGAATATCACGAGTGATTTCGACAAGATAACTGTTAAGTTCGCCTTCATTCCATGCTTTGAATACTTCGTGCATTTCTGCGGCTGACATTCCGAGCAAGTCTTTCATTATTTGATATGCTTCGCAGATGAGCTGCATGTCGCCGTATTCTATTCCGTTGTGCACCATCTTTACAAAGTGGCCGGCGCCGTTTTCTCCAACCCAGTCGCAGCATGGTGCATTGTCAGCCTTTGCGCATATAGACTGGAAGATGGGTTTGACAAGCTCCCATGCAGGCTTTGAACCGCCCGGCATCATTGACGGACCGTTGAGCGCACCTTCTTCACCTCCGGATACGCCGGTGCCGATGTAAAGAAGGCCTTTACTTTCGACGTAGGCCGTGCGTCGGATGGTGTCTGGGAAGTGGGTATTGCCTCCGTCAATGATGACATCGCCTGGTTCGAGGTGCGGGATGATGAGTTCGATAAAATCATCAACGGCCTGTCCGGCCTTGACGAGCATCATTACTTTGCGAGGGCGTTTAAGAGATTTACACAACTCCTCGATGGAGCGTGCGGGGATGAAGTTCTTTCCTTTACCCCGTCCGTTGACGAAGTCGTCCACTTTGGATACTGTTCGGTTGAATACTGCTACGGTGAAGCCTTTGCTTTCCATGTTCAACACGAGGTTTTCGCCCATTACGGCGAGACCGATTAGACCTATGTCTGCTAATTTTTCCATTTGTACGTTTATTTAAATATTACTTTGTTAAATCCTAGTTCTTTAATACGATTGCTAATATCTTGCGTTTGTCCGTTGCGAAGACAGGCGTTGTAATAAACCGGTTCGCGCCGGTTCCAGTAATCTCCCCTAAGCTTTTCAAAATGCTCCGGGCTTTCCCTTAGCCTTTGACAATCTTCCCATACAGGATAAGTATGCGTCATGAGCGAATAAGCGATTTGTTGAATATTCATTGAAGAAGCATCGACGACATCATCCTGTTCCATTACCGGAGGAGGGATTTCAGCCGGGAACCAGTCAGTCGAAAGGAAGTCTGTTTTAAAGAAAGAGACGAGTTCGCGTATGCAGGCTGCCGTTCCGTTCGCTTTTCCGTCGGCGGAATAACCGGCGATATGCGGAGTTCCGATATAGGCTTTTTCAAGAAGAGAGCGGTCGATGTCCGGTTCGTTTTCCCATACGTCGAGTATAAACTTAATGTCCTTTTCGTCGATAGCACGCTTGAGTGCGCTGGAGTCCAAGACCGTGCCTCTCGATGTGTTGATGAAGAGGGCATTGTTCTTCATTAGTCTGAAGAAGTCATCGTTCGCCAAATGCCATGTAGTGAAAGGTCCGGATTTAGTCAGCGGAGTATGGCATGTGACGATGTCGCTTTTCCGTAGAAGCTCGTCGAGGGGTGTAAACATGGCGCTGCCTTCGACTTCTTCTCTTGGAGGATCATTGAGGATGACGTTCATTCCGAGCGCTTTGGCGGCTCCTGCTATTTTGGAGCCGACGTTGCCGACGCCGATTATGCCGATTGTCTTGCCTTCCAGCTCCCAGTTATTTTCTTTTGCAAAGCAAAGGATGGCAGTAATGACGTATTGACGGACAGAGGCGGAGTTGCAACCGGGGGCGTTCACCCATCGGATGTTGTTCGCCTCGCAGTATGCAGTGTCGATATGGTCGAAGCCGATGGTGGCAGTGGCAATAAGTTTGACTTTGCTGCCTCGCAGAAGGGCTTCATCGCATTTTGTTCGTGTTCGTGTGAAGATAGCATCGGCATCTTTTACGTCGTCGGCGGATATTTTCGCTCCGGGGAGATAGTTTATGTTGGTATATGGTTCGAGGACGCCTTTGAGGAACGGAATCTTGTCGTCGGCTATTATTTTTAAGCGGTTCATATATTTTCAAGTGTTTGTTTAAGCTTTTGCAAGGATTTAAAGGATAGATACTTTTTTATGATTTTTAGTTTTGTTCATTGTTTTATGAATAAAATTATTGTCATCAGCTAAAACTCAAAAACAAGCCTCTTATTGTTTTGCTGCTCCAAATATTTCGCGTGATTCTCGGAGAGTCTCCGTTGATTCTCCGAGAGTGTCGCGTGATTCTCTGAGAGTCTCCGTTGATTCTCTGAGAGTGTCGCGTGATTCTCTGAGAATCTCCGTTGATTCTCTGAGAATGTCGCGTGATTCTCTGAGAGTCTCCGTTGATTCTCTGAGAATGTCGCGTGATTCTCTGAGAGTCTCCGTTGATTCTCCGAGAGTGTCGGTGTGATTCTCTGAGAGTCTCCGTTGATTCTCTGAGAGTGTCGCGTGATTCTCGGAGAATGTCTCGAAGCGTTCAGAAGGCGTTCGTTGATTCATTGCATTTTTCGTTATGTGCAAATCAACATAATTGTCAGGCATCTTTTTTATCCGCGAGTCTGTTATTTCCCGACAGGTCTCTGCTTCACGCCTTCGACGGTTATTGCCACCGGCTTAATCTTTCCGTCGGCGTCGAAATAGAGGCGTTCGATGCAGGTTTCGCGGTGGTTGGCGTGGGTTTCTCCTTTCGGACGACGGTGATAGATGATGTAATATTCATCTTCGGAAAGCCGGATGAGGGAATGGTGTCCCGCACCGGTGGCGATGGTTGTGTCCTGCTGTAAAATTTTTCCTTCACGGCGGAAAGGGCCGAGTGGCGAATCGGCAATGGCGTATGCAACGGAGTAATTAGGGCCTGTCCATCCGCCTTCGCTCCATGTGAAGACGTATTTGCCGTTGCGTTTGAACATGAAGGGGCCTTCGACATATTTTTCGGGTGTTACTTCCTTGTATATTTCTCCGTCGGAATGTGGAAGAAGGCCGGTGAAGTCGTTGTTCAGGCGGACTACGTTGCAGTGCCCCCATCCTCCGTAGTAGAGATAGTATGTTCCGTCGTCGTCGAGGAAGATAAACTGGTCGATGGGTTGTGCTCCGTTAACGATTTTGTTGATTAACGGCTTGCCGATAATGTCCTTGTAAGGGCCTTCTGGACGGTTGCTCACTGCTACTCCTATTCCGCCGACTTCGCCTTCGTGGACATCGTTGGCGGAAAAGAAGAAATAGTATTTGCCGTCCTTTCTGATTACTGATGGCGCCCACATTGCACGTTTGGCCCAGCGTACTTCCGTCGTGTCTATTATTCGTTCGTGCTTTGTCCAGTGTACAAGGTCGTTGGAGGAAAAGCAGTCGAAGAAGACCTGTTTTTCGTATGCGTCGCTGTAAGTAGGATAAATCCAGCAGGTATTGTCATAGACTATGGCTTCCGGATCGGCATACCAGCCTTTGAATATAGGATTGCCGCTCCATTTCTGCTCTGCTTCGGATGTGTTTTGGGCAATGGAAATGGCGGGGAGGATTAGGAATGGGAGGATAATGATGTTTTTCATGCTCATGATATGTATTTTCATAAATGTTTTCTCACTTTCCCTCATAGTCGAACCAGTCATACCGTGCTTTTGTTCTCGATTGCTTGCCGTTGCCTGTGGCGTACAATCCGATATATACGCCGGTGAATCCTCCGGCATTGTCGTTTGAGATGAAGCACATGTCGGTCGTGCCGGCGGTATTGAATGTTTTTCCTCCGTCTTCGCTGTATGAGAAGCGGTAGGCTCCGTCTTCGCCGGTTATTCGTAGCTGAACCTTGTGGGATTTCAGTTTGATTTCTTTCTCGATATGGTCTATCTTGCTTAGTCGGTAACGTAATACCAGCGTGTTTTCTTTCCGTACATAGAAGTCGTAATGGAAATTTTCATTCATGTACATTGTTATCCCGGCTATTTCATTGGTTGATGCGGGGGCAAATTCGAGCAGTGTTGTTGCTGTAAATTCCCTGTGCTGTTGTCGGCGGCCCAGGAAGGTAGGGTTTACTCTTTCGTCAAGTGTTGCTGATGCTCCGGTCAGGGTGAGGAATCCCTTGCTGTCGGTGAGGGAGTAGTTTTCCCGGCGGGGGTTTCGGATGTAATTCCATGTCAGGTCCGGTGTACTTGTGTTGAAATCGTCGCGCACGGGTTTGGGAGGGAATGGGTGTTTGGGGAGGGTTGGGCAATCGTCCATGTCAAGCGAGAGTGGATTGCCTCCATTGATTAGTGGCCAGCCGTTTTTAGGCCAGTGTACGGGCGCGAGAAATGTTTCCCGTCCGAGGACGTGTTTTCCCGATGGGCGTATTCCGAGGCAGACAAGCCACCATGAGCCGTCATGGGCGTGGATAAGGTCTCCGTGGCCGGGGGCTTGTATTGGGTTGTTTTGTGATATGCGGCGGTGGTGGGTCAGGATGGGGTTGTTTGGGCATGGTTCGTATGGGCCGAGGAGGTTGGTTGAGCGAGCCATGGTGATGCAATGGCCGTCGTTTGTGCCGCCGCCTTCTGCTATCATGAGGTAGTAGAGGCCGTCTTTTTTGTAAATGTGCGGTCCTTCCGGCCAGCGGTCTCCTGTTCCCATCCAGACTGTGACAGGTTCGGCGAGGAGTTTTCCTGTTTTGAGGTCGATTGGTGTTATTGCCATGCCTAGGTTTATGCCTCCGGTGGAGATGAAGTAGGATTTTCCGTCTTCGTCCCAGAAGAGGCTGGGGTCGATTCCTCCTTGTTTGATGGTGATTGGGTCGCTCCATTCTCCGGCGGGGTTTGTTGTTGTGACGAGGAAGTGTCCTTTGTCGGGCATATTGGTGTTGACCATGTAGAATACTCCGTCGTGGTGGTGTATGGTTGGTGCCCACAGGCCGTGGGTCATGCTTGCTTCGGCGAGGTCTAGCTGTGAGTCACGGGTTAGGCAGTGGCCTATTTGTTCCCAGTTGACGAGGTCTTTGCTGTGGAATATGGGTATTCCTGGGAAGTAGGCGAATGTGCTTGTTACCATGTAGTAGTCTTCTCCGACTCGGCAGACGCTGGGGTCTGGGTAGAATCCTGGCAGGATGGGGTTGTGGAAGCCTTTTGTGCTGCCGGGTTCATTGTTTTGTGTTTGCGGGAGGGCGTTTGTTAGTGCTGTAAGGCATAGAAGGATTGTAATAATGTTTTGTTTCATGATGTGGATTATTTATTGATTATGTTTTTTTATTGTTTGTTTACTGGGTGTGTTGGGGTGTGTTTGGTTCTTGTTGTTGTGGGGGTGTGGTGTTTTGCGTGGTTTGTCGGGGAATTTTTTTCGGAGATAGTTTCTTACCGGTTCGTCGTAGAGTTTCAGGATGATCCAGGCTCCGGCTATGCTTCCGAGGAGGACGGTGGCGGCTTGCCAGATGGAGGTTGATATTGTTCGGTTGTTGTTGCTTACCCATGCGGTGAAGGTGTATATTATTGGGTAGTGGATTATGTATAGTGGGAAGGATAGTTCGCCTAGTGTTTTGCATATTTTGGATGTGTGTTGTCCTTTTATTTTGCTGTTTGCGCCGAGGTATATGATGGCGGGGAAGGCGATTATTATCATTGTTGCTTCGTAGAGGCCGTTGATCCAGAGGTGGTTTTTGTCGCCGAGGCGTGGTATGGCGAGTATGGTGATGAGGATGAGGCTGCACCAGGGGAAGGTGTTTTTTATTTGTGTGGGTTTTATTGTTCGGTAGAGGAGTAATCCGGCGAAGAAGGGGTAGAGTAGTCGTGTGAAGCCGATTTGGAGGTGTTTCCGGGTAAATTCCCATCCTCCGATGACGTCTCCTTGTGTTAGTGTTGTTTGGTATATGGTTGCGCAGGCGGCGAGGATGACGAGGGTTATTAGTGTTGTTTTGTTGAATCGCCGGATGATTGTGGCGTATAGTATGTTGGCTGTGTATTCGAAGAGGAGGGACCAGACCGGTGCGTCCATTGTGTACATTTCTCGCCATCCTCGGATGTCTATGGATGGTGGTGTGGGTATCATGAGGATGCCGAGGATTGTGTAGGCCAGCATTTGGGCTGGTGTTGTTTGGGCGATGTTTGGGAACATGTTTGGGGAGGTTGCGGTGTAGAACATGGCGGCTCCGATGGTCATGCCGATGATTACCATTGGGTGGAGGCGGATTAGTCGTCGTTTGATGAATGTGCTGAGGCTCATTTTGTTCCAGCGGTCGTCGTAGGCGTATCCGATTACGAATCCGGAGAGGCCGAAGAAGAAGTCGACGGCGAGGTATCCGTGTCCGATGATGAGGTTTTTGTTTGTTCCGATGGTGAATGTTTCGAATATGTGGAAGATTAGGATCATGAGGGCTGCTATTCCGCGTAGTCCGTCGAGGATTTCGTAATGGGGTTTTGAGGTGATGGTGTTATTGTTCATGTGTGTTGTGTTGGTGTGTTATTTTTTTCATTTGTTTTTGTGGTGTTGTTTGTTTGTTTGTTGTTTGTTGTTATAGTGTGATTTTAAATACCCAGGCGTGTTGGTTTGCTTTTTTCTTGTGTATGTTTTTGGGTATTTTGATTGTTAGTTGTGTTTGTCCGTTGGTTGTTTTGCTTGTCCATTTTAGTTTTTCGTTTTCGTTGCCGAGTAGGGTTATTTGTCCTGTTTTGCTTGGTGTGACGGAGTTGAGGGTGAGTTTGTTTGTTGGGATTTCGGTGCATATTGCGTAAATGGTTTTGTTGTCTTTACTGCGTGTGTAGCAGATGGAGCCTTCTTTTTGGGTTGTGTGTGGGCGTGTGTTGTATATTCCTTCTCCGTTTATTTGGAGCCATTTTCCGATGTCTTTTAGTCTTTTCACTTGTGTTGGCGGCAGTGCTCCTTTGCCGTCTGGGTTGACGATCAGGAGGAGGTTTCCTCCTTCGGCGACTATGTTTACGAACATGTCGATGAAGGTTTTGGAGGATATGACGTTTTCATCTGTGTCTTGCCAGTTGAATCCGAAGGAGCTGCTTATTCCGCGGTTTTCTTCCCATGCATGGTTTCCGTTTTTTTTGGATTCTGGTATGCTGTGGTGTTCGCTGGTGAATATGTCGCCGAGGCGTGCTCGTGATGTTCGGCGGTCTTCTTTTTTCAGTCCGTAGCGGTCGTTGACTGCGACTTGTTTGCGTCCTTCGGCTTTGTTGTAGAAGTATGCGGAGATGTCGTAGCTTCCCAGTTCTTCGGCGGCTGTGTCCCAGTCGCCGTCATACCATAGTATATCCGGATCGTATTTGTCGATAAATTCGATTGCTTGTGGGATTGAGTAGTCTTGGAGGAAGTTTTTCACGGGGATTTTTCCGGGGATGAGGTTTTCGATTTCGGGTGTATATGGTGCTGCGGGGTTGTTGTGTCCCATTCGGAACCATTCTCGTATGACTAGTGCGGTGTCTGTTATGATGGGGTATTCCCATTCTTGGGTTCCGTAGTAGAATCCGAATTTTAGTCCTTTCTTTTTGCAGTTGTCCACCAGTGGTTGCATGATGTCTTCTCCCAGTCGTTCGCCGACATCCATGTGTGTATATGACGATGGCCAGATGCACCATCCGGAGAAATGTTTGCAGAAGGGTATTATGTATTTCATTCCGGCTTCGACTGCGAGGTCGGTCAGTTTATCGGCGTTAAAGTTTTCGGCGGTGAAGAGTGGGATAAAGTCTCCTCGGTAGAAGTCTTGCCCCCAGTTTTTTTCGTGGTATTGTCGAAGGCTGAATATTTTGCCGTGTTTATCATACCGGCGCGGTCCGTTGTTGTCGGCTATCATTTGATATTCGTACCAGTCCGGGTATACTTCACGGTTTGGATCGAGGGGTATGGTGTATCCTGCGACAGACCACAAGCCCCAGTCGATAAACATTCCGAACTTTATATCTGAAAACCATTCGGGCGTTGTATGTTTCATGAGGGAAGACCAGGTTGGTTTCCATATTCCATGAGTGTTCACATCTGTTATGCGTTGGTATTCCTTGCCGGCACGTTTTATCATATCGTCGGAGAACTTTTCCTGCATATCTTTTAATGTATAGGGATAGCGGAATATTGCCGGATTGTAGTCATCGCCCGGATCGATACCGGCTGGGCGCCGATATTCTTTTGGGGCGAGCGGGATGTCCTTGTCGCTGAATTGGAGGATTTGCGGTGGGTGTTGGGCAATGATGTGGAGGGGGATGGAGGAAAGGAGGAGGAGAAGGAAGAAGGGTTTGTTCATGATTGTGGGTTTATTTAATTGTTTAATGCAATTTTATCTTTTTTGATACTCAATATATTGGCTTCAGTAGAGACTAAAATAATTTCAAGTTTTTTATGGCTTTTCCCATACAGTAATATTTTTCCGTAAGGGAACACGCCCCAATTTTGCCATTTGCTGGCTGCTATTGCCTTTTTTCTGTTTTAGAGAATATACATTCAAAGGTTTAAATCCTATTTGTTCAGCCAATTTCGTGTAAATAAGTAAATAAAATCTACTGAAATAACCTCGCCGCTGTAGCATACATTATCAATTACAAAAGCAACTTTTGCTACTGATTTGCGCAAGCAAAACAGTTTTGTGTAGATAAAAGTTAATTCTGTAAAATAACCACTGACTATTTGCAATACACCTTTGTTATTAATGAAACTGGCGCGAATCTGCTCGCGGGAGGCTACTAAATCTTCGGCAGTTTTTATAATATATTTCATATTTATTACGTATTCTATATTTTGTTATTCAGGTATAACTATTTGATTTGTTGCTATATTTCTTTATGAAGGATACTTTTTTGCAACTATTTTTACCGCTCTTACCTTTTAATGCTTTTAAACAAGTATCTTTTATATCTTCTTTGGGCAAAACCTCATAAATAAAAAGCCAAAATTTATCTTTTGATAAATAATCATTCTGAATTTCTTTTGCAATATCCTTATATTGTTGTTTTATACCTGTTAGAAATTTTACATCGTGTAAATAAGCTAACATCATAAAAATACAGTCTTCTTTCAATTTTACTTTTTCAAATAAATCATTTCCTAACTTAAAATTGTATTTAATGGCAAAATATATTGCATAACTCATTGCCTCAAAGCGATTATATTGATAGCCATCTTTATAAATATCATTTGCGATTTTCTCTATTTTTTTCGCATTAATATTTAATGGAATAAAAACATTGTCCTCAACAATAGGCAATAAATAAGGAAAAAGAAGCAGCAAATTATGAATAGTATTTATATAATATTCTAATGCTAATGGTTTGAAATTCTTTGTAGATAATGTCTTGATAACAAAGTTTATTACGGCTATATTGCTTGTTTTATTCGCTAAATAAATGGCAGTATCTAAATATTTTCTTAAAAAAGTAACCCCTATTTCGTCAGGTATTTCAAACGATTTTAAAACTGTAACCCACGATTCGACAGAAGACAGTGGGAGTTTTAATATCTCTGTTTTCTTGTGGTTTAACGATAAATCGTATTTTTTTAAAGCATTTGCCAAATCAATTAAAAACTTTTCTGCTTCTTGTTGTGAAGGGACAAAACAAGTGTAGTCGTCAATACATCTCGTATATTTATATTGCTGTAATTCGTTATCAACAGCAACCAAAATGATTTCAGAAATTAAATTTGAACTATGTGGTCCAATTAAAACTCCGTGAGTTTCATTGTCTTTTAATGCTCTTGTGCAAGAATCTAATTTGTTATACCATTTTGAACTGTCTTTTTGATTTTTTTTAGCTTCTTCTATTCCTGCTAAAGCCCAAGAAATTGCGTGAGTATAAATACTTGGAAAACAGTTTGAAATATCTGCTTTTACAACATATTTAGCACCAATTGAAATTTCAGGTTCAAGCAGTCCATATTTTGAATCAAAATCCTTGTAATTCATTTCAAAAAGTTCTTTTTTGTCTTGCATCTTTCTGATATGAATTTGGCTTTTTTTGAAGGTCTCACATCCTGTTTTTTTTAAGAAATGTTGTTGTATATCATCCCAATTATCTGAAATAAACTTGCATTGATTTACATAAGTTGCTGGATATGGAATTGATAAAATTCTTGGAATAGAGATATTACGCATATTTTCATACGAAATTGCAGAATGTGCTTCGTTATCCAACCAACTATAACCATTTGCATTACAATAATCATATAACGGTTCAGAGGTGAAAATCGGGGGAATTTTTTCGGCAAACATTCCGTACCCCAAAAGACTTTCTAATAATTCTTCTTTTGTTATTTCGCGCATACAGTCAAAATAAGATTTACTCATATTCTTTGATATCATCTGTTTTACAATATTCAAAACTTTGGGTTATATAACCGTATTGCTTATATATTTCAGCATTTAACATGTCGTTATTTATATTCTTTTTGATAGTACTCGACACTTTATCTGCCAACATTGAAGCAATTTGCTGGGCAAGCCGAAGCGTTAAGAATATTGCCCGATCGCTTTGCAATAGTTCAGCAATAATGGGCACTTGTTTTTTGCAAGTGTGGTGTTCGCCTTTTCCGATTTTACAATAAGAGGCAATGTCAATATCCAACACTGCTGCCAATTTTAGTTGTATCATTTTGCGGTTTTCGCATAACTGTTTTATTCGTTCACTGAGTATATTTGACATTTAACATTTTGCATTTTTTGCAAATATACTCCTTTTTTCTGTATAGATTCAAACGGCGTCTCTCGGAGAATCAAAAAACAGGGAGAAAATAGCTCTTCTTTCACCATCTCATACCCTTTCTCTCCACCACTCCTATCTCCACTCTCCTTTCATACATCTGCGGCATCGCCCTGTACGCCTGAAATATCGAGCGTGCCGTGCAGCCGAGGCCGGAGGTTGCATAATCGAGATTGAAGGTGATCCCGTCCTGTTCCTGCAACTGATATGTATATACCGCTTTTGTCAGGTTGTCGGTGGAGTACGGATAGGCGTTGAAGTTGAATTGCTCGTCATCGACTTTGAATTGCAATCCTTCTCCGTCGGCATCGGTCATGCGCACCCAGCGGTTGTTGGTGCGGAGTCCGTAGTCCTGTGGAATAAGGTATGGCTCGTACATGTCTTTGACGGTTGTTTTGTATATGCCGATGCGGTATCCTGTGTTGCGGTCGGGGTAATTCTCCTGTGGCCCGCGACCGTACCATTCTACATGGTTGAGACTTTTGTTTAATGTCATGGTCAAACCGATGCGGGGAAACCATAACGGCATCTGTCCCTGTGGTATTGCACGGTGATGGAGGCGTATCGTTCCGTCGCCGTATATATTATATGTGTAGAGGTTTTCAATTCCGCTGTATTGCCGGTCTCGGAAGGTGGTGATCTCGCGTATCTTGATGACTGCCGTGTTTCCTGCATCGAAGGCTTCTATTGTATGGGGGTGATGGGTGAGTTTGTCTAAGCCGAGCGAGTAAAATTCGGTGACGACGTATTCTCCATAGCCTTCCTGCCAATTATGCGAGCGGGCGTTGCCGCTATTCCACCCGTCCTGTTCATTAGCAAGGGGGGCACGCCAGAGGTTTATCCGGATTGGGGAAAGCAACATCTCTTTTCCGTTAATAATCATGGAGGAAAGGAGGGCTTTATCCTTGTCGAATGTATAATTGAAGTTCTTTCCCGATACTGTAATCCGGTCGTCCGATTGCGTTAATGTTACCGTTCCGCTTGCCGGCTTTTCTTCCTTTGTCTTATACCAGGGTAGCTCGAATTGTTCCCATGCGACCTCATGTCCTGCCTTTGCCCAGACTTCGTCTTTCTTGAGAGTGGCTGTAATTAGGAGGCGGTACTCTGTGTTTGCTTCGATTTCGGGACGGGAAAATGGTATCCTGATTTGCTTGTTTGTCAGCGGTGGAATTTGCAAATCGAGCTTGCCGCTTTGTATTATCCTGTCGTCGGCTTCGATATGCCACTCCATATTATAATATGAAGCATCGAGGAAATGATTATGGTTATGGACAACGACCGATCCGTTCTCGGCGCTCAACAAATCGACCGTGATAGGTTGTGCCGACTTCTTCATTTGCCACATTTCGGGCTGTATTCTCCTGTCCGGCCAGATGCTTCCGTAAGTGCGGGCGCTGAATGCGTAGGAATAATAATTGCCTTGGTTTGTCTCCTTCTCGAAGTCCAGCCAGAGGACGGAATTTTCCGGTTTGAGGTCTTCAGGCTTGTACGCTTGGGTGAATATTCCGACATTATCCATAAGGGCGTCGCACATATAGACATCAACATTTTGTGTGTGGGCTTCGGCATTGCGACCAATGTTCACCGGATATGGAAAGTTGCGTATTGTACCCGTCGCAGGCATTTTCTCGCCCGCCTGTTTGCCGTCGATATAAACAGCCATCTCTTTTCCGTCATAAACGCCCTGCAAACTGTGCCAGACATTCTCCCAGTTTCCCGGAAGAGGGACGCGGAGAGTGTATTTTTTATTCGTATAAATGTAAAAGTCGAGCGAGTCTTTCCCGCGTTGCTGCAATCCGAACTGATAGCTGCCCTTGGTGATGAATGATCCGCAGCTGCTTATCAGTTTTCGGGGAAAGACATCAAGAGAAAGCATCAGCTGACCGGAAGTTACCTCGACATTATCCTGCCTGTATATTTCCATCCATTGATCATGCCCGTTCAGGTCAAGCGCCTTGCCGTCCCTGCCTTTTACAATACGCCCATTGCCCATAAAATGCACCGGAGTGCCGAATGGCGAGCGATCATCAACTTTCCTCGCTTCTTCGGTAATGCCCGGACTGACGAAATCCCAAATCGAGCCGCCCATCGAGCGTGGATAGGAGCGAATCACGCGCCAATATTCGTCCAGACCGCCTCCTCCATTGCCTGCAACCGACAAATATTCGTCCATAAAGGAAGGGCGGCGGAAGGGATCGCTCGAAATCTTGCCGATCTTCATGTCCAGCTCAATCGGCAATGGATAACGGGGACCGATTATGTCTTCCGTATCGTTTTCGTCTATGTTTGAGTGGCTGCCGTACATCCAGTAGCGGGTTGCGTCGTATTTTTTCCCTTCTTTTATTACTTCGTCGATATTGAAGCCATGACCGCTCTCGTTTCCGGCGCTCCAGAAAAGGACGGAAGCATGATTACGGTCGCGCAAAACCATTTTTCGGCTGCGTTCCTTATACATTTCCGTGTATTCGGCTCGTCCGGAGAGATAAACGGTTGCATGTGCCTCCGTGCCGGCTTCGTCGATTATGTAGATGCCGTATTCGTCGGCAAGTTCGAGATATTTGTTGACGGGGGGATAATGAGAAGTGCGGACGGCGTTAAAGTTAAACTGCTTCAGTATTTCAAAATCGCGGCGAATGGTTGCCTCGTCCATCACATGCCCATTTTCCGGGTGTTGCATGTGTGAATTTGTTGCGTGCAGCTTGAGGGGAACATTATTCAGGTGAAAAACCCCGCCGCGTATTTCGGTTTTCTT
>JAIRPK010000022.1 GCA_031257015.1 Tannerellaceae bacterium | reverse complement strand
GGGCGATTCTCCCTCAACGTCAGCGTCCCCGCGAACACGGAAGCAACAATAATCCTTCCGGACGGAACGACGCATAAGGTTGGTTCGGGGAAATATTTCTTCCGGAAGAGAGTGGGAAGCAGGGAAGACTGAACCCGAAGGCGATAAGTTTTTTTTATATGTTATCCCTTCGCGTTTGTTCTTCGCTTAATTCGTAGAAGAATAGTTCCCTGTACTGGCTACTTACAGGATATTGCAGTCGTAATTTGGGATTGCGGCCGGGGATTGCATGTGCAGTCCGTTGGAAGTCATTGTTCGGAGTTCGGGCTAAGCCGTTACAAAACATAATTATGAAACAAAATGCTTTAGACAGCCTGTGTATCGGAAAATTCACAAAAGAGAACTCGTATTTTCTTTTTCAAAAAAAGCTCCGTTCTTCAGCCGAAACGCTCTGAACGTCTCGTGAAACGCTCTGAACGTCTTGTAAGACGCTCTGAACGTCCCGTGAGACACTCGGAGCGTCTCGTGAGACACTCGGAACGTCTCGTGAAACGCTCTGGACGTCTCGTTAGACACTCGGAACGTCTTGTGAAACGCTCGGAGCGTCTCGTGAAACGCTCGGAGCGTCCCGTGAAACGCTCTGAACGTCTCGTGAAACACTCTGAACGTCTTGTGAAACGCTCTGAACGTCTTGTGAAACGCTCGGAGCATCTCGTGAAACGCTCGGAGCGTCCCGTGAAACGCTCGGAACGTCTCGTTAGACGCTCTGAACGTCTCGTGAAACGCTCGGAGCGTCTCGTGAAACACTCGGAACGTCTTGTGAAACGCTCGGAGCGTCTTGTGAAACACTCGGAGCGTCTTGTGAAACACTCGGAGTGTCTTGTGAAACACTCGAAGTGTATCGTTAGACACTCGTAGCGTCTCGTGAGACGCTCTGAGCATCTCGTGAGACACTTCGAGAACATTTTTTTGCTTTTGCAGAGCATCGCAAGCCCCCAAAACAGAAGGAGACTTCGCCTGCTTATCCAAAACTCCGGTTATAAAGGGAAAAATAAATACTCACATTCTCTGCCCTCCATCATTCATTCGGAGCAAAGAAGTTCACGGAGGTTAGAAGTATCCGAAGTTCTGCGCCTCCTCTATTGGAGGAGCCGGCGACAGTCTGTCGATATGATTCTGCGGAATCGGCCGTAGCTTGTGGAACTCCTTAATGCCGGCGGCAGCATCGGGATTAAACTTTCGGACTCGGTCGTAGAGAGTCTCCGTTCGGACGAGGTCTTCCCAGCGGTTCATCTCTCCGAAGAGTTCGCGACATCGTTCGTCAAGGATGAATGACGTGAAGTCGGCGGCGATGTCGTCAGGGCTGATGAGGTTGGCCTCTTCGGTTGAAGCAAGCGCCATGGCAGGGTCGCCCCCCTCGATGGTAATCCATTCCTTTGGTTTGGTCTCGCCGTCCTTGTATGCAGCCCGTCGGCGGACGACGTTGATATACTCGGCAGCCTTATTGAAGTCTCCTTTGCGCCCGCAGGCCTCGGCAGCGAGGAGATATGTTTCCCCCAGCCGCATACGTACGAAGTTGCGCGAGCCTTGCTCGTAGTTCATGTCCGGGCGGTCAGTGTCGAGCCATTTAAGGAGGCATGGGAAGAAGTGATTGGTGTTGTTGTCAACGGGAATGAGGGTGTATGGCGAGCGGGCGACGTCGAGTTGCAGGAGTCTGTCCTTTTCGGCGTCAATAACCTTGCTGCGATGGTCTTTCGCTCCGTAGTATTTGGCTATGAAATAAGCGGCGGTGTCGCCTGTATTGAATTTAGGTTTTCCGACGAGGTCGGGCGGTGTGACATAGAGCAAGTCGTCAGTTGTTTTTCCACTCTCGTCGATGTAATAATACTTCTCTTGCCAGATGGGAATTGACGATTCTTTGTTAGCCTGGAATATCCATCTGAACATTTTGTAAAGGCGGGCGTCCGTGAGGCTGTTAAAAAGTTCGGTTTGGAAATATGGGGTTGGCCTGACACGTTTCCATGCACGTCCCTGTTGTAGGTCGCGCTGCATCCCGGCCAAATTCTCGTAAGTAGGCACCCAGTAGAGGTGCATACGGTTGCCGTCACCGTTGAAGAGAACGTCGGTGGTGAACTCGATGGCAAAGATTGTTTCGGCAGATGTTTTGTTTAATCGCAGGTCGAACGTTGTACGGTAGTCATTTTCAAGGGCGAACTTGCCGGAGTTGATTACAGCCTCGGCAAAGTATGCGGCGCTGTCCATGTCTGTTCCTTTCTGTCCTCGCTGATCTTTGACGGCAGAGCCTCTAGTCAGATAAACTTTTGAGAGAAGATGCGCGGCTGCCCATTTGCCTGCCCGTCCGCGGATGTCCTTTTGGGCGGCGTCCGGCAGAATCTCGAAAGATTGTCGGAGGTCTGCAATGATTGCCTCGTATATGTCTGCAACCGTAGCACGCTTAAAGTCTGTTGTTGCCTCGGAGACGTTGCCTTTGGTGTTCAGCGGGATTGAGCCGAAATGTTGCACAAGGTCGAAGTAGAAGTAAGCTCGCATGAACCTTAGTTCTCCTTCTCTCGTGTGCTTTTCAGCGTCAGTCATATCGTTTACTTTCGGGAGATACATAAGAGCGGTGTTAGCTCGGTTGATACCCTTGTAATTATTTTCCCAGAACTCGTATAGCAGTCCTGCAGTTGCGTTCATTTGTACGCTGTACTTGTTGAAGGCGTCTTTTTGTCCTCCGTCGGCACCTTCCCAGACGTAGTCCGTGCCGTACTCGGTGAAGCAGTAATAACGTTCGCCTCCGACGTACCATCTCATGGATGTATAAACCCCGTTGACAGCGCTTTCCATTCCTGTTTTGGTTTCAAAGAAGTCATATGAAACGCCGCTGACCACTTTCTCGTCCAGATAATCGTCGCAGGCGTTAAGAAGAGCAGTTAAGGATATAGCTGCAATGATTGAGCGGATATACATATATATGTGTGATGTCATAATACTGATTTTTTTAAGATGATGTTAGAAACTGATATTAAGTCCGAGAAGATAAGTTCTTGGCATCGGTTCATTGAAGCCCTGGTTATCGCTTTGATTGCCGAGTTCGGGATCAATGCCCTCGAATGATGTAAAAACATAAGCGTTCTGCACGGAAGCGTATATGCGCAGCTTGCTGATGTGTAGCTTGTTCAATATTGCGGCATTTAAATTATAACCGATGGTTGCCTGTCCGATGCGCATGAAAGAAGCGTCGGAGTAGTAGAGGGCGCCGATATAGTTTGGGTTTTCAAAGTCGCGGTTGGGGCGCGGGGCCTCGTTGCTCTTGTTGCTAACCGGATTGCCGTCGGCATCTTCGCCAATGATCTTCCAGTAGTTTACTCTAGCGCAGTTATACCGTCCGTTGAGGCTCCAGTTGCGGTCGAACTTCCTCATTTGTCCGAATGAACCTGTGAGAAACAGGTTGAAGTCAAAGTTGCGGAAGGCGAGGTAATTGCTCAAGCTGAGGTTGAATTTGGGATCGACCTGTCCGAGCACGAACCTGTCTTCGGACGTAATCTTATAGTCTCCGTTGGTATCGACAATTTTGACGTCTCCGGGCTTGAAGGCGCCTCCCCATTTCTCCAGTTCTGCTTTATCCTCCAGCTGCCAGATGCCGTCAGCCTTATAGTCGTAGAAGACGCGCACTGGCTTGCCGATGAACCAGCTGTTGCCTACATCGTCGAGCTTGCCGTTGTAGAGTTCGTCGATTTCCTCCTTGTTGGCTGCGAGGATAAGGTCAGTTGTCCATGAGAAGTTTTTTCCGGTTATGTTCTGCGTGTTGACAGTGAGTTCTATTCCCTTGTTGTTAATCTTGCCGATGTTGGATGTTACGCCGTAAAAGCCGGAGACGATTGGTAGCTGCCTGTCCATTAGCATATCTTCCGTTTTCTGGAGATAGAAGTCGATAACACCACCGATACGGCCATTGAGGAAGCCGAAGTCAATGCCGGCGTTCCATTGCGTGGTTTTCTCCCATGTGAGATATGGGTTAGGCATCTCATTCTGATAGAATGACAGTACTCCTTGCGAGCCGTAGATATATCGTCCGTAGCTCAGGTTGCCTTGCGTCTTGTATGGGTCGATGGCCGTGTTTCCTGTTATTCCGTAGCCGATGCGCAATTTAAGGTTGCTGAGCGCACTCACGTCTTTAAGAAAGTTCTCCTCTTTTATTCTCCAAGCCAGTGCAGCGGAGGGAAAGAGCACCCACTTATGTCCAGGTGCAAGCCTGGATGAGCCGTCGTATCTGGCCGAGACGGTCAGCAGATATTTATCCATAAGCGTATAATTGGCACGCCCCATGAACGAGGCGAGTTTCCATTGGCTGTAATTGCTGCTGACTCCCTCAATGGTTTGTGCTGATCCGACGTTATACCATAATTGGTTTTCATACGGGAGGTCTTTAACTCTGATTTCGAACGATTCGTATGTTTCCTGCTGGATGGATTGGAGAAAGGTGAGGCCGATGGTGTGTTTATTATTGAAGGACTTGTTGTAGAACAGTAAATTCTCCCATGTGTACATCCTTCGGTTGTCGCCTTTGTTCTCGGCTCTGGCCAGACTTCCGGAACGGTCGGAGCTTAACGCCCCATAGAAATTGTCGTTGTAATACGGTCCGACGTCAATACCCACATTGGTGCGGTAATTGATGTCAAGCGGAAGTTTAATTTCAACGTAGTAGCTGCCGAGGAACCTGTCCTTTCTGCGGATGAGCTTTGTATTGTCAATATTGAGAAGATAGTTCCAGACCACAGGATCATTGCCCGGTCGGGACGTCGTCATCTTCCCGTTCTCATCATATATGTCCGCCAGTGGATAGACGCCTCTTGAATCGTGATAAATGTTAGTCCCGGCTGATTGGTCGAAGTGCGAGAATTGCGTCTGCGCTCCAATAGTAACTCTGTCGGTGACGTTCCAGTCGAAATTCAGTCTCACTGAATATCTGGAGTAATCCTGCCCCTTGACAATTCCCATCTGGTCGAAATAAGTGGCTGACGCGAGCATCTTTATCTTGTCCGTTCCTCCGCGAACGCTTATCTCGTGATTCTGAATTGGCGCCTCTCTCAACGCTTCGTTAATCCAGTCGTTATACGGCACTCTCTCCGGATGCCAAATGCCCTGCTCGTCGTATCCCATGGATATTTTGTCGATAACGGCCTTGTCAGCAGTGAAGTATCCGATTTTTTTGTCCCAGTCCAGGGTTGGGATGAGAGGGTATGGCGTGGTTTTCGTTGTTGCGCGGTTGGCTTCACGTACAAGCTCGACCCATTCGCCTCCGTTCATCATATCGACGGTTCGCGCTGCCTGCTGCACTCCGTAATATCCGTTATAGTCGATTTGCGCCCGTCCTGCCTTTCCCTTTTTTGTAGAGATGATTATAACGCCATTTGCTCCACGCGAGCCGTAGATTGCAGTAGCGGAAGCGTCCTTCAATATCTCGACCGATTCAATGTCCGACGCGCTCAACTCATTCAGCCCTACGACAATCGGAATACCGTCCACGACGTACAGCGGATCATTTGTCGCTTTCAACGACCTGTTTCCGCGAATACGAATAGATGTCGAGCCGCCCGGAACGGCATTTGTGCGCATAACAGATATGCCCGCGGCTCGTCCCTGCAATGCCTCATGCGTGCTGAACGAGGCTGTCTCCTGAAGTTTCTCTCCCTTGACTGACGACACTGATCCCGTCAAGTCTCGCTTCTTAACCGCGCCATAGCCGATGACGACGACCTCGTCCAGATTCAACAAGTCTTCCTGCAAAACAATAATCGCCGATGCCTTCCCCTTCAACGGATATATCAACGACTGATAACCGACATAAGTAACCGTCAGCGTTACATTAAGATTGGATACCGCCAGAGAAAACTTTCCGTCCATATCAGTAATCACTCCATTATTTGTCCCCTCTTCGATTACATTCGCGCCGATAATCGGAATCCCGGCCGCATCATTTACCATTCCAGACACAGTATGCTGGGCATAAACATCCACTGCCGCAAACCACTGCGCCAGCAGGAGAAAAGAAATAAAAAACCATGATTTGTTTGTCATACAAAAGCTTAATTTTAAGGTTATTACTATAAATAAAGGTATGTCAGAATAATCGTACAATTAAATTGACAATAATACAAAGCTATCAATTAAATTAACATGCGTGCCATTAATGCCTGATATTTTTGATGTTACGTCTCCTCGGTCAAGTAACAGCCAGTATGCCGAATATGCGCAATTTAATTGTACGTTTTTTTTCTCTGCATATTTCCGTCTGCCGTTTATAAAGTATTTGTACGATTATCATCTGCGCAAGCTGGATTTTTTCAAAAGCAAGCTGGCTGTATTTGAAAAACAATAGTAAAAAAATCATTTAAAATGGAGCGGTTTAATACGCCGGTTTTTACTTCAATATGCTTTGACGGCTTGGGCATGGCGCTGGGCATTGACAATATCTTTCAGTTGTCTTTCGCAATGATTTTTTCAGTACGACAAAGCGCTCATTTACTACATGCAAATGAGCGCTTTGTCAAGAAACGTAATATAGTTAAGGCTTTGGTTAAATACTCTGTTTAAATTTAGTTTTAATTAATGTTTATTTGATAGTACTTAATGTTTATTTCGATGCAAAGGTAGGGGCTTTTTGCATGTGTATTATTTTCAATATTTATATTTCTATTGGCGATTTATTCCATGAATAAATAATGTAAGTTTCGATTCGGAATACTCCGTCGGCGAATGTTTACATGTTCAGCCCTTTCCCTGTCGGGACGGCTCCGGCTATGAACAGTTGATTTGTGGCTTTAGCCGTAGGCGGGCAAAAAAAACGTGTTAAAAGTCGTCCCACAACGCGCGGTGAAGAAAAAAATGTGTTGAAAATCGCCATGCAGCGTGCATGAGCAGAAAAAACATGTTAAAAACTGTCCTGCATCGCGCAGGGAAGAAAAAAACATGTTGAAAATCGCCATGCAGCGTGCGGGAGTAAAAAAAACGTGTTCAAAACTGTACTGCATCATGCAGGTGGCAAAAAAACATGTTGAAAGTAGTCGTGCATGTTGCAGGGATGAAATAAATTTATTGAAATTCGTCATGCGGCTTGCGGGTGAATGTTTTGTGGCTTGAGGCGTGGGCTGTGGCGTGAATTTCGCGATTCATTCTTTCCGATTCCTGATTCCTGATTATCTTTGCGTTACAAATCGAATAAAAAGTAGTAAACTGTCAATCAAAATATCATCGAAATGCCTGTAATATCTGCACGGGGAGTGACAATGCCCCAATCTCCAATACGAAAGCTTGTTCCGCTTGCCAATCAGGCGAAAGCGAAGGGGATTAAAGTTTATCATCTTAATATCGGCCAGCCTGATTTGCCTACTCCGGCAGTTGCAATGGAGGCGTTAAAATCAATCGACCGAAAGATTCTGGAGTATTCTCCGAGCGAAGGCATATTGAGTTTTCGCGAGAAACTGGTAAGGTATTACGCGAAATTTAATATTATGGTGGATGTCGATGACATCATTATTACGACAGGCGGTTCTGAGGCTGTGCTGTTTTCGTTCATGGCCTGCCTCGACACGGGGGATGAGATTATTGTTCCGGAGCCTGCGTATGCGAATTATATGGCGTTCGCAATTTCGAGCGGGGCGGTTATTCGCTCGATTCCTTCGACTATCGACGAGGGATTTGCGCTTCCTTCCTTTGAACGTTTTGAGGAGCTGATTACGGCACGCACGAAAGGGATTTTAATATGCAATCCGAACAATCCGACTGGCTATTTATATACTCAAAAGGAGATGGGGCAGATTCGCGATTTGGTTGAGAAGTATGATTTGTTCCTCTTTTCCGATGAGGTTTACCGCGAGTTTTGTTATACCGGCGCTCCGTATATTTCAGCTTTTCATTTGAAGGGTATAGAGAACAACGTGGTGCTGATTGATTCCGTTTCGAAGCGTTACAGCGAGTGCGGCATCCGCATTGGGGCAATTATTACGAAGAACAGGCAGGTTCGCGAGAACGTTATGAAATGGTGCCAGGCGAGGCTTAGTCCGCCGCTTATCGGGCAGCTTGTAGCCGAAGCGTCGCTGGATACGCCGGAGGAATATATGTTAGAAGTATATAATGAGTATGTTGAGCGGCGCAAGTTTCTTGTTGACGGTTTAAACCGGATTCCCGGCTGTTATTCGCCGATTCCGATGGGTTCGTTTTATACGGTTGCCCGTTTGCCTGTTGATGATGCGGATAAATTTTGCGCCTGGTGCTTGAGCGACTTTGAATATGAGGGTCAGACGGTGATGATGGCGCCTGCGTCTGGATTTTATACACGTCCGGATTTGGGGACTGACCAGGTTCGCATTGCTTATGTCCTTAAAAAGGACGATTTAGCCCGCGCACTTGAAGTTCTAGCCCGTGCACTCGAAGCGTATAACGCCCGGAAGCTTTAGTCCAGTTCTGTATGGCCAGGCGCCGCTTGAATCTCGAATATTTCATTGCTCGGAGGATATATGCCTCCAGAGAGGGCGGACGGAGGATGTCGCCTGCCGTACGCATTGCCGTTGCGGGCGTTGCTCTGGGCATGACCGTCATGACGCTTTCTGTTGCTATAATAACAGGGTTCAAGCAGGAGGTGCGAAATAAAGTTATCGGCTTCGGCTCTCACATCCGCATCAGCAATTTAGACAGCAATGTTTCTTACGAGACAAGCCCTGTCGTTGCCGACGACAGTCTCCTTTCCATTCTTAGTTCCGTCCCCGGCATAAAGCATATCGAAACATACGCTACCAAGCCCGGACTGCTGAAAACAGCGAGCGATAATCAGGGTATTGTCCTCAAAGGTATAGACGAGAATTTCGACTGGACGTTTTTTCGCAGCAATCTGAAGGAGGGTGATACGATTGCGCTTTCGCAGGGGGTTATCTCCAGCCAAGCGCTGATTTCGCGCTATTTAAGCAAGCTTCTCAACCTGAAGAGCGGCGATTCTTTCCTTGCATATTTCGTAATGGACAATGTGCGTGCACGCAAGTTCACGGTTGCCGGTATATATGAAACCGGCTTTGAGGATTATGACAAGTTTTATGTCCTCGCTGACATACGTCAAATCAGGCGTTTGAACAATTGGGATGATGACGAGGTTAGCGGTTTGGAAATCATGGTTGATGATTATGAGCGGCTTGACGATATTGCGGACGATATTGTTTATGCCCTTTCCGGACGTGCGGACAGTAAGGGTAATACGCTTTCGATTCGCTCCATACATGAGCTGAATCCGATGATATTCGGTTGGCTGGACGTCCTCGACACGAATGTGGGCATCATACTCGTTTTGATGACGGCCGTTGCTGGCTTTACAATGATTTCCGGCCTGTTGGTTATCATTCTCGAACGCATACAAATGATCGGCATCCTTAAGGCTATGGGAGAGACGAACGAGCGGATACGGAAGATATTTCTTTATCTGGCTTTTTTTCTAATTGGCAAAGGAATGTTGTGGGGGAATGTCATCGGTATTATCCTTTGCATTGTGCAGGCTCGTTTTCATGTCCTCAAGCTTGACGCGGCTACATATTATCTCGACGCTGTGCCCATCAGTTTGAACCTTCAATGGATACTCCTCCTCAATGTTGGCTCCATGACCGTATCAATGTTGATGATGCTTGCCCCGTCCCGTATTGTCGCAACTGTTGAACCAGCCAAAACAATACGCTTTGAATGAAAAGTATAAGGCTTTTCCAGGCGTTCGCCATTTGAGATTATACTGGAAAAATGTATTTTAGCTGTCCTTAAATCAATACAAATAATTATAATACGATGCATAAACTAAATGATATTTTATCGACGATAGATGCTCACTTTGGGGGGGCGCAATGGTTCGTTCTCCTGTTAATCGGAACTGGATTGTTCTTTACCGTTTACCTGAAATTTCCTCAAATACGTTTCTTCCGCCAGGCATTGCGGATTATAAGCGGCAAGTATGATGATAAGAATCATCAAGGCGACACGTCGCATTTCCAAGCCTTGTCCACAGCTTTATCCGGGACAATTGGAACGGGTAATATTGCTGGAGTAGCGTTGGCGATACATCTGGGCGGGCCATCGGCCATTTTCTGGATGTTGCTCACGGCATTTGTAGGGATGACAACGAAAATGGTCGAGGTGACACTCTCCCATAAGTATAGGGAGAAAGCCGGTGACGGTACAATGGCCGGCGGGCCTATGTATTATATGAAGAATCGCCTGAAGTTGCCGTGGATGGCAGCACTGTTTGCGATCGCTACGATTATATCCTCTTTCGGGACGGGAAGTTTGCCGCAGATTAACAGCATCTCTAATGCAATGTTCTCGTCATTCGGCATTAATCATATTATAACAGGCGGAGCGTTGGCGGTAGCGCTGGCATTGATTATTATTGGTGGGATTAAACGTATCGCTAAAGTCTCGGAGCGGCTGGTTCCGTTCATGTCGGTTGTTTATGTGCTTGGCGTATTGAGTGTACTTATTTGGAACTATGAGAATATTGTTCCTTCCGTTGTTGCCATATTCGGCAATATATTTAGTGGAACGGCAGCCACGGGCGGATTTTTGGGTGCGACGATGGCCTTTGCCTTCAATAGAGGCGTAAACCGCGGATTGTTTTCCAACGAGGCCGGGCAAGGTTCGGCTCCGATTGCTCATGCGTCGGTGAAGACAGAGGAGCCGGTGTCGGAGGGAATGGTTGCGTTGTTGGAACCGTTTATTGACACCATTATTATATGTTTTTTCACCGGCCTCACGCTTCTTTCGTCTGGAGCTTGGAATGAGAAATACGAGAATGTTTTCCAACAGGCTGACCTTTATGTATTGGCAGGACAGTACAGCGAAAACAATCCAGAGGATCTAGGCAAAGTGGCCGATTTCCTGTTGAAAAAGCAGACTCTACCACTGTTTTCCGGGCAGTTGACGGTGAAGGGGGGCGAAATCGTTGACGGTGATATAACCGTCATACATGCTCGCTCTTTTGCCGAGGATGTACACGTCAAGGAAGGCAGCAGACCGTTTAGCGGCACGATAAATGTAAATAAAGGCCGTATCGAGTTGTCGGCTTTGGAAGGATTGCATATAAGCGGAAAATCATTACTCCATTCCGCCACGCTCTCATCCGAGGCTTTTAAGAAAGGCTTCTTCGGCGACTGGGGGAAGTTTATCATCCCTTTGTCTCTATTACTGTTTGCGTTCACCACGTCGGTAGCCTGGTCGTACTATGGAGACAGAGCTGTGACATTCCTGTGGGGAAGCAAATATGTCAAGTATTATCATATAATATATGTAATTGGCTTTTTCATTGCATCCTTTACAGACACAACGATCATCTGGACTTTTTCAGGCATTGCCATAGCGCTAATGACGCTGCCCAACCTTTTCGGTTTGCTGTTCTTGCATAAGGAGATGAAAATGCTCGTGAACGAATATTGGGCAAACATGAAGAAAAACGAATAGACAATGATACGAACGCTTTATTTCCTATATACTTGGTTGATATTCGCCCCCATCTTCCTCCTCGCCACCATAATCACGGCATTAGTAACCATAACAGGCTGCGTGTTTGGTGGAGAGCGTATCTTCTCGTATTACCCCGGCATGATCTGGTCAAAGTTGGCTTGCGGCTTAGCCTTATGTCCAGTGAAAGTTAAAGGACGGGAGAATATCAAAAAGGGGATGCCGGCCATATATGTGGCAAACCATCAGGGTGCATTTGACATATTTCTTATTTATGGTTTTCTCGGAACACCGATTAAGTGGATGCTTAAAATGGGATTGTCCAAGATTCCTTTTGTGGGCGCCGCCTGCCGCGCTGCCGGCTTCATATTCGTAGATCATAAGACCTCGAAAGCGGCCGCCCATAGCGTAACTGAAGCAGGGAAGGCCTTGAGGAAAGGCTCCTCAATATGTATATTCCCAGAAGGCTCACGGAGCCTTACCGGCAAGATGAGGCGATTCAAGCGAGGCGCTTTCCAAATGGCCGTCGATCTTCATGTCCAGATTGTTCCAATTACGCTTAACGGACCATATTGTGTGCTACCAATCGGTTCGGCCAGACTCCGGAGGCATCGCATGGAACTGATCATTCATCAGCCCATCCTTCCAACCGCCGCCTCTACCGAACATGCGGACTCATCACGGAAAGATGTTGAGGAGCTTGCAGCCCGTACTTACTCTGTTATCGAGAGCGGCCTATGGCCAAGATTCCGCGCTTCGATATGATTAATCCGCCGCCAACTCCCTTTTTGCGTAAATAATCACCCTTGTCGCCAGCCAACATTGCAGTGAAAGTCCAACCCTTTAGACGGGCTGGGCGGTAGGATACTTCACAAAGACCGGATATTCCGGTTTTCGTGTTTAAGTAGGGACGATGATGACTCCCCCAAGTTTCCATCGAGGTTAACAGCAAACGATAAGAAAATTCGCCGGATATGTCGCCGGAAACGGCAAAATGCAAATTGTGAACTCGCGTATCAGGAAATCCCAACACCTCATTATCATTATACTCCGGTGAAGACAGCAATGGAGAACCGACACTGCGATTGAAATAAGACAAACCGGTGGAATACTCGCCGTTATTATAGTAGTTGTCGTTGCCGCCACCAATGCCCGGATGCGCATTGTGGTCGAACTCTATGAAATGAAAAGGGCCGGTCTGATGTCTCGTCTCCAATATCTCAAATACGGCTTTGCGTATCCAGGGAAAAGCAGCGGGGGCATCCAACTGAACGCCCCATAAGCCGTCAAGACCGTTGATAAACTCCATCCCCGACTTGTCCTCAAAATAACGCTGATGATATACATGCGCAGCCCAATCGGATGCGGAATAACCAAGACGTAAATCGTAAGAACCATATTGATTGCCCAGAACATTAATCTGGTCAGAGACAGTTGCCTGCTCATCGCCAGACATGCCGAAAATAACTCGTATGTAATCCGAAAGGGACTGCGGCTGTTTCCCGATTCTGGGGTTGGTTGATGTCCCGCCCCACTGCGCTCCGTGCTGAAAGCCTAGCTCGAATGAAAGGGGGAAGGACGCTTGTCTATCTTTAAACCTGAAATGCAACGATTTGTAATGCCAGAGAATATCATCAACATAAGTTACATTCCCGTTCACTGCGTAACGGAGATAATCCTTGTCAAACGACCGCCCGGCAACAAACGCACCGCGCATCTGCAACCACCCTGCACCTAAAACGCCCACGTAATCCGGAATACTCAGCCGAATCTGAGGTATGGGACGAGCGTTGGCCGACAATACCATATCGCCAGAGCTAAGTTCCCTGTCCCATAGCGAAACATATTCCTCCTTGCTGCCAATCATAAGATGAAGACCGCGAAAGGCCGCCTCACCATAAACCTGCCTAAGCAGCACACTCTTATACCTTGGCTCAACAAGCGCCATATCAATGCCCGCACCCCAGCGGAAATTGCCCTTGCGCCCAGAGTAAAAACCACCGGCGCTAAGATAACTGTTCGATGCTTCGAGCGGAACCAATCCATAACGATTACTAACCATCCAAAACGGCGTATAACCATCTGCCGCCGTTCCCTGCATCTCTGCCCGATATGCAAGTTCATTCTCCGTCGTCGTTTGCGCCGCAACGGTGAGAATCGAAAGAGTTGCGGCTATACATATAATAATAATTGTCTTCATCATTTAAATATTTTGTTCAGGGCAAAGGTAAAACTTTAATGCCCATCAGGGATACATGCCAGGCATATTGATTTTAGCCGGCTCCGTAAATAATAACAGGGACGCAGCGTACCGCGTCCCTGCAAGGATATATCACAAATATTGAACATTAACGTAATTCCCTTTTGCGGGAGCCGGAATCACCGGCGTTGTTTCATCTGCCGCCTAAATCGTCGTAAAGCGTTTGGAGGAGGGCCTTGCCTTTGTTCAGGCGTTCTTCGCTGCCAGTTTGGGGCTTGTTGAGAACCGGGCGTTCGCTGTCATTATCGAAGGCGGAAGCGCCGGTTGAGTCAATGAAGCCAAATCCGTTGCTGAAAGTATAGAAGGCAAACTCCGTGGAGCGAGGAGCAAGGATGTCTTTGCTAAACATAAAATCGTCGTGAGGAATATCAAGCTGGCTCAATAGCGTCGCAGCGAGATCGCTTTGGCTGGCAACCGTTTCGATGCGCACCGGTTGCTTGACGGCTCCACCGACCCACAGCATGGGGATATGGTATCGAGCCGGTTCATACTCGGTTAGCGTCGAGGGATAGCGGTATCCGTGGTCGGCAATGAAAATTACCAGCAGGTTATCCCATGCAGGAGTAAGTTTGAGCCGGTCAATGAAATTACCGATGCAGCTATCCGTAAAAGCGACAGAATTTAAATACGGATCCTTCAGCCTCCGGTAAGGAACGACAAAAGGTTCATGGCTGGAGATGGTGAGAAACGAAGCGAAGCGTTGCCCATCCCGCAAGGGCTTCAGGAATGAGCCGAGCATGTAGTCAAATGTAACATCGTCGTTCGCCCCCCATTTGTGGCGGCGCTTGTCAACCGGGAATACATCTTCGGAAATGAGACTGTCATATCCGGCTCCGCGGAAATAGGACGTCATATTCGTATAGCTCATATCGCCACCGTAGAGCATGTCCGATACATATCCCCTGCCGGCCAGACTTTTGGAAAGGGAGGGCAGGGAATGACATTTGTCGGGATATTTCATAATCGAGGTGGTCGGCTGTGCAAAGTAGCCGTTGATTACGGAGACGAGGCCGCGATCCGTCCTGAAAGAATTGGCATACATATTGGTAAAGAGCGCTCCCTCCTGCGCAAGGCGGTTGAGGCATGGCGTCACGCCCTCCGTCCCTCCGAGCGGCTCGATAACGTTTGCAGAAAAGCTTTCGAGGATTACCAGCAGGATGTCAGGCCGTTTGGTGCGGAGGAGTTCAATCTTTGCCTCTGTGGTATCCACCTCTGCGGAGGGCTTGGGAAGAAGACCGTTGAAGATGCCCTCGCACTTCTCTTCGTCAAAAAACTGGAACTGGGAGGCAAAATCGAATTGCTGGAAGATGGAGGATACCAGGCTGTATGCCGGGTTTATAGCCGAATGGTTCAGGAACTGGTTCTCGCTGAAATATACTGCCCCGACGGTGGATATGGACGAGGCCGAACTCTGCCTGATTGGAATGAAGAGGGCGGCGCCGGCCAGGATGAGCGTCACCGTTGAGTGGACGCGGTCTTTCGCCTTCTCGCGGGGGAAGGCGGGCATGACCCATTTGTTAAACGCCCAGCCGACGGCGCATATATATACGAGCGAGAGGGACGTCTGACGGATAAACAGCAGCGCGGGAACGCTAAGCATGGCGCCACCGGGGAACTGGAGGTAAAAAAGCAGGGTCGCGTCCATGCGGAATCCCCAAAAGGTATATAAAGCTGCGTCAGTGAACAGAACGAGTGCAAGGGCTACGGCTATAACGACATTATAAATGCCCAGAGCCATACGTATGGGGCGGGCAGGAATCCAAACGGAGGCCAGAGCGCCAAGCAGGGGTATCACAGTAAGGTAGGCGGCCACGGCAACATCGTGACGAAGGCCGTGGAAAATAACCAGGAGCCACTCAACAAACGTGCATCCTTTTGCCGCCGCCGAATGATAAGCCATGAAAACAGGCTTTTGTACGGCCATTGCAGCAATCCATGCCACGTATGTCAGAGTGACGAAAACAATTCTTTTTCTCATGCGTAAACGTTAATAATACTTCTCTCTTAATTCCGCCACGGCCGGATTGATAATATAATCGTCGTATTCCATTATCTTGTCGATAACTCCGTTTGGCGCCAGTTCGATGATGCGATTGGCTACGGTCTGGATAAATTCGTGGTCGTGGCTAGAGAAGAGGATGTTTCCCTTATAGTTTTGAAGTGTGTTGTTAAAAGCCTGGATCGATTCAAGATCCAAATGGTTAGTGGGCGTGTCAAGAATGAGGACGTTAGCATCCCTAAGCATCATGCGCGAAATCATACAGCGCATTTTCTCTCCCCCGGAGAGGACGCTGACCTTTTTCAGCAGCTCTTCGCCCGTAAAAAGCATCCTGCCGAGGAACCCCTTGAGGTAAACCTCGTTCGTATCCGGCGAGAACTGGCAAAGCCAGTCGATGAGGTTATAATCCGAGTTGAAAAAGGCCGCATTATCCAGCGGGAGGTAAGCCTCAGTGATGGTTTGCCCCCATTTATAGGAGCCGGAGCTGGCAGTATCGTTGCCGGTGATGATTTGAAAGAAAGAGGTCATCGCCCGCGGGTCGCGGCTGAGGAACACAATCTTGTCGCCCTTTTCGACATTAAAGTTGAGATCCTGGAAAAGCGGCTGTCCGTCGATAACTTTCGTCAAGCCCTTTACTTCAAGGATTTGGTTGCCCGGTTCGCGAGCAGGGTTGAAGAGTATTCCCGGATATTTGCGCGATGAAGGCTTGATTTCCTCAATGTTTAGCTTCTCGATCATCTTCTTCCGGCTGGTCGTCTGCTTTGATTTGGCTACGTTGGCGCTGAAGCGGCGTATGAACTCTTCGAGTTCCTTCTTCTTTTCCTCCGCCTTCTTGTTTTGCTGCTGCACTTGACGGAGGGCAAGCTGGCTTGATTCGTACCAGAAGCTGTAATTGCCGGCAAAGAGCTGGAGTTTGCCGAAATCAATATCGACCGTATGCGTGCAAACCGCGTCAAGGAAATGGCGGTCGTGGCTGACGACCAAAACCGTATGCTCAAAGTTCGAGAGATAGTTCTCCAGCCAGGAGACGGTTTCAAGGTCAAGGTCGTTGGTCGGCTCGTCAAGCAGGAGATTGTCCGGCTGGCCGAAGAGCGCTCTGGCTAGCAGGACGCGGACTTTCTGTTTCCCGCTAAGGTCCTTCATCAGGCTCGCGTGGAGATTTTCTTTTATGCCGAGGCCGCTCAACAGCTCCGCGGCATCGCTCTCTGCGTTCCATCCTTCCATCTCTGCAAACTTTTCCTCAAGCTCTGCGGCGCGAATGCCATCCTCATCGCTGAAATCCGGTTTGGCATAAAGCTCGTTCTTCTCCTTCATGACTGCCCATAGCGTGGTATGGCCCATGAGGACGGTTTCAAGGACGGTGTGCTTGTCAAACGCGAAGTGATCCTGGCTAAGAACCGACAGGCGTTCGCCCGGACCCATCGCGACGGTTCCCCTTGTAGGGTCTTTCTCGCCGCTTAATATTTTGAGGAAGGTGGATTTGCCTGCGCCGTTGGCGCCGATGATGCCGTAGCAATTTCCGCTTGTGAATTTGAGATTTACATCCTGAAAGAGGATGCGTTTACCGAATTGTAAATCTAGACTATTAACTGAGATCATAATTTTTATTTGCAAAGATAGCAATCCTTCCTGAATGGGGAATGGGAAAAGTGGAACTTCACTAGCTCCGCGCCGAACGGGATATGAAGGATGGGGGATGGAGACCCGGATTTGGTTAATGTTTGTTTAAGCATGTCCGATAATGGCTCCGGCATCGCTTATTCCGCCTTCGGCATATCTGATGCGGTCCCTTACATCGGCAATGTTTAGTCCAACATCGCCAATGTTCAGTTCAACATTACGGATGTTGGCTTAAACATTCCCAATGCTGGACTAAACATTGCCGATGTTGGGAACAACTTCCTCAATGTTGGGCTAAACGCCGACGATGCCGGAGGCAACATTCCGCGCGTTGCCGCCAACATTGCCGATGTTGGACTAAATATTTCAGATGCTGCCGCCGGCATTGTTGATGTTGGACTAAGCATCGAGGATGTTGTCGCCGGCATTGTGCATGTTGAGGGCAGCATCGGCGATGTTGGGGGCAACATGAGTGATGCGGATGCCAGCATTGTGGATGCTTAAACAAACATTAACAATATCCGATTTTACTTTTCCGGTTCTCAACGCTCTATCCGTGAGTTTTTACACAACAAAAAAGACTCGAAGAATAACCTTCGAGTCTTACGTTTGTGCTTCCTGTATTTAGAATCAACCTTATATGGTATTGCTGAAAACTACTTCTTCCCAGGGGATGACGATGATTGAGGCGGTAATATAAGTGCTCATGGGGACGGATTCAATGTCGTACATGTCGGGGTCGCCGATAGAGGTGAATCCGTTTATGTTCCCGCGGTAGGCCTTATTACGTTCGACCCAGTAGTTATCACCATTGTGAATATCAACGCGATAATAGCATATGCCATTATTGTATTTGTCTATTTTGATGTTTTTAGGGGTATAGTCATTCGAGTATCCGATGATTGACCCGTGATGCTCGGCGATGTAGGCCACTTTGAGGGCTTCTTCCGCATCTGCAAAGAAGTCGCCGGAAGCGATATGTCCGTCGCCGTAGAGGGCTATTTTTTCACTCCCGTCCGTTCCGGCAATTCCGGATAAGCGGTAGAAGGTCGTTCCCGGATCGATGGAGCCTTTTTTTACGGCGGTGATGAATTTTGTTGCTGCATTGTGCGTAAATCCGGTGACGACGGAGTTGGCTGCCGGTGTAAATGTGCCTTTTACTGCGATATATGTTGTATTTCCCGGCTGTGCGATGTAATTGGCATTTTCAGGAATGTAATAGGAGCGGAGTGAAGAGTTTCCTCCGGTTGCGAGTGGGAAGTTGATGTCGTTGCCGTAATCGTTTGTCCACCAGTATCGCTTGTAGCTATTCTGGTCGCTCAGCGCTGTTTTGCTCCATCCGGTTAGTTCATAGAAGAATGGGGCGAGGGGTTTGCCGCTGGTGTGCGGTACCTGGAAGATGGAGACGGCGCGGTTGATGTTTCTCACTCCCCAATAGACTGACGAGAGCGAGCCTTTTCCGTCGGCGGTTTCGATTGGGTAGGCGCCGCCCTGGAAAGAGGCGGTTACTTTGGCAACAACTCTTTTAACATAGATAGTAAAGTTATTGTCGGCCTCGCCTTTGATGCCGGCAATGGATTCTTCCGACGGGACGCTTCCTTTCAGCTGCCTGCGGCATGAGCTATCGGCGAGGGAGTTGCTGAATATCATGTTTTTGGGGTTGGAGATGGATGAGAAGTCAAGTCCTTTGAGGGTGTCTATTGCAGTTGTGATTGCAGGGGCGCCGCAGTCGATTTCTCCGGCAGCGATTCTCCCTCCGGAGACCGTTGTTTTGGTTGTTGTAAGGTCTGCAAGGGTTTTACCGGTTTGGTTAGGCAGTCTCCATGGCTTGTTATAATCGTTGGCGATGACGAGAATTCGCTTCCATCCGGAAGTAGCCTGGAAGGTGGCGCTTTTTCTGTCGGAGGCCATAACGACAACGTCGGATTCGCAGACGCTGTTCAGCGTGTTGTAGTCCTGGTAAATGAGAATGCGTATGCTTGAAATCTGGTCGGTTTCACCATCGTCGTTGACGAGGTCGGTTTTAGTTATCGGGTCGCTTAAAGCAACGTTGAAAGTGGCATACGTTCCCTGTCCGGCCGCATCATTCCTGTTGCCGGGGTTGAGTTCGACCTCTTCGCTCAGGCATCCGCTCAGGAGAAGGGTTGCCGCCACTATTGCCGATTTGAACATATTCATTTTATTCATGTATATACTGTATAAAAAAACAATTTGTTAGAGCTTTATTTTGATTCTGTTATTTTCCGTTTAAACTTGATTTATATCGTGCATACAGACATGTCAAATGTCACTGACAAAAGTAGTGTAAAGCCCAAAGTTGACGATGGGATTTATCAACAAGTTGTCAACAAGTTATCAACAATCAATTGATGAAATCCATAATGGAAAGCCGCTTCAGCACATGGGCATGCTGTTTTCGGAAAGATTTCAACAGTTAAGGATAAAGCCGGCGCCTTTCCCGCTGTTCATCAGTCCGGACAAGGCCTGCGGCGCGGCGGGAATTAGTTGGGGGATAATTAATATATTTGCGCATAATAACATAATAATATGAAGAATACGATACAAATAAAATTGTTTATACTGTTGCTCTTGACAGTTGTCTCGCTCGGTTCCTGTGAAATCAGCGATCCCGTAAAGCCGGTTGAAGAGGAAAAAGACCCGGCTATTACATGGATAGACGAAACCATGCGCAAATGGTATTTATGGGAGGATGAAATCCCCGCAGCAGAGAAATTAGACTACAAACTTGGCGCCGAAGAGTTTTTTGCCTCGCTCCTCTCCGACAAAGACGGGAAGGGGGAGGCGAACAGTCATTACTATTATTCAAGCATCAACAAGAAACAGACTGCAAGCAAAGGCTACCATGGCGATGCTTATTCTTACGGCTTTGAATTTCAGTATTACAATCTCACTCATAATGGCTCCACATTATATTATGTCCTTCAAGTGCTTTACGTCCTGCCCGATTCTCCCGCAGCGGAAAAAGGCATGAAGCGCGGGGACTGGATCATGCAAATAAACCGGCAGCCCATTCCGGGTAATACCCTCGACTTGTTAAATGCTCTGGATACAAGCACGCCGACCGCAACCGTTTTCGGCCTGAATGACGAACTCCCGAAGACTCCCACGGCCAAGACGGAGATAACCATGACGCCCCGGATGGTTGTTGACAATCCCGTTTTTGTCGATACAACATTCGTCTATGGTAGCGGGAAGCACCGGATTTCATATCTAGCCTTCAACCATTTTACCGCAGGCCGCAGCGATGGCGACGAGACCTTCCATAATTCATTGCGCAAAGCCTTTGCCGGTTTCAAAAGCAATTCGCCGGAGGATTTCATCCTCGACTTGCGTTACAACCAGGGCGGACTGGTAAGAACGGCACAGATTCTCACAACGATGCTAGCTCCGGCTTCAGCCATGAACAACATTTTTTGCCGCTTTGCCTATAATAAGAAATTCCAGGGCGCACGGGATTCAATGCTCCTGGATCCAAGGCTGATAAAAGACGGCACCGCAGGAGCCAACCTTGATTTGAAACGAATCTTCATCATAACAAGCAACAGAACAGCCTCCGCCTCCGAAGCCGTTATCAACGGCCTCGAACCTTACATGAGAGGCCAGGTAATCCTTGTAGGCTCAAAGACGGAAGGCAAAAACGTTGCCTCAAATACGTTCAGCGACGATAAATACGATTGGGAACTGCACCCAATTATTAGCCGCATAAGTAATAAGGATGACTTCTCGGACTATGCCAATGGCTTCCAGCCTGCTTACGCCTGCGTAGAGACTGCACAGGACATACTCTACGAGCTGGGAGACGTTCGCGAGTTCATGTTGAAGCAAGTTCTGGACTATATCGTTGACGGCAAGCCGATAGACAACGGCCTCCGGGCAATGCACGCAGCCGACATGCCCGAACTCGTTCCGGTCTATTGCTCAATTGAGCGCCGGGGAAACGATTTGATAATGGGGAATTAAGAATGATTATTAAATACAAATAAACACATGAAAAAACAAACTAGTTTATTATTCGCATTAATCTGCTGCATCCTGATTTCGTGCAGCGAGAAGAAAGACGACGGCCGTACTCTATCAGGCCTGAAGCCGGCCGACTTCATTTCGATTACAGACGGGAAGCCAACCGCCTTATTCGTCCTGAAAAACAGGAACGGCGTGGAAGCCTGCATCACTAACTATGGCGGTCGCCTGGTATCCCTGATGGTTCCCGACAAAGAAGGAAAGATGACGGACGTTGTCCTGGGCTATGACAGCATAGCCGATTACACCGCCTCACCCGGCAACTTCGGCGCCCTGATCGGCCGGTACGGCAACCGCATAGCCAACGGCAAGTTCACGCTTGACGGTGTAGAATACTCCCTTCCGCAGAACAATAACGGCCATTGCCTGCACGGAGGCCCGGAAGGCTATCACGTCAAGATTTGGGATGCACAGCTTTTGAACGAAAGCGCACTTGAGCTTACTTATCTTTCGCCCGACGGCGAGGCAGGTTTCCCAGGCAACCTGCAAATAACCGTTACTTATACGCTAACTGATGACAATGCCATCGACATAGCCTACAAAGCGACGACAGACAAGGCCACAATCGTCAATCTCACCAACCACAGCTATTTCAACCTCTCCGGCATCCCCGGATCGCAAATCACCGATCATCTGATTCAAATCAACGCCGACGAATATGTTCCTGTTGACGAAACTCTTATTCCCACCGGCGCCCTGGCCGGCGTCGAAGGCACGCCAATGGATTTGCGCACCCCTGTTGCTGTCGGCGCACACATTGACGACGCCTTTGAGCAACTCACCTACGGCAAGGGTTACGACCATAATTGGGTGCTTAATGCTAAAGGCGACATAAACACAGCTTCCGCCAAAGTAATTTCCGAAAAAAGCGGAATCGTGATGGACGTATTTACCGACGAACCGGGCATACAATTCTACGCCGGCAATGCAATGAGCGGAAAAGATGTCGGAAAAAAAGGCGTGACATACCCTAACCGCGGCGCCCTCTGCCTGGAGACCCAGCACTACCCCGACAGTCCCAACCAACCGACATTTCCCGGCACCGTCCTTCGCCCCGGCGAAACTTATCACAGCAGATGTATCTATAAGTTTTCAGTTTTGAATTAATGGCCGGAGCACGTTCTCTGTAAAAAGACCATAAAAAAACTCAAAAACTCCGCGGATGTTCATGACATTTTCGCGGAGTTTTTATATTGCAATCCATGCAAATCATAATAAGCACAAGCCATAAATAAGCTTTAATCATTCTACATCCTTGTCAGCATGATTGCCCGCCCTACTTTTAATTTTTCATTTACAAGCGCCCTGACCGGCTTTGGGAAATAACTCTACGGCACTTCCGTCACCGGTGCGCGAGCTTTCCGCATCGGTGCGCAGACTTTCCGCACCGGTGCGCAGACTTCCGTCACCGGTGCGCAGACTTCCGTCACCGGTGCGCAGACTTCCGTCACCGGTGCGCAGACTTTCCGCACCGGTGCGCAGACTTTCCGCACCGGTGCGCAGACTTTCCGCACCGGTGCGCGAACTTCCGTCACCGGTGCGCAGACTTTCCGCACCGGTGCGCGAACTTCCGTCACCGGTGCGCGAACTTTCCGCACCGGTGCGCGAACTTTCCGCACCGGTGCGCAGACCTTCCGCACCGGTGCGCGAACTTCCGTCACCGGTGCGCGAAATTTCCGCACCGGTGCGCAGACCCTTGGAAATAGTCCGGATTCTAACGTTCAGAGATTGCCTGGAGCTGTCAGGAATTTCTTTTTGCAACTCGCTTGTAATTCTCGTTTTTATTGGAGAGAGTTCATAATACAAAGGCCTGTACGCACATGTAATACGAAAACTTGAGTTCACATAAACTCTAATGATAAAAAAAAGCCGAGTTCGATCGCTCAATTGTGCGTCGGTCGAACTCAGGCTCTAATGGAATCTTCTAAAAATTATGTCTCTTCGTTATGCGTCTTCGGAAAACTGTTTATTTGCTGAAAATGGAGCGGCTTTTTCGGCAGCTCGAATATCGAAAAGATTAATGTTTGGAAGTTTGCGAATAAATCACCAGCCGGGATTTTGTTTTAGCTTGGGATTTAATGTTAGCTGATTGGTTGGAATAGGTAATAAATAGTCTCTGTTGAGGTTGAATTTAAATCCTTGCGTCCCTCCGTTCAATGTGTTCTTGAATACTTTTATGTATCCTTTGCCGTCCACTTCCAGGGCGGAAAGTCTTTCCTCAAATTTGCCCTGCCGCTCGATGTCGGGCGTCGCTTCAGGCAAATAATCCTCGAATTTGAATCCTATCCATTGCGCTTTCTTTGCGCCAACCGGTATTTTCCCGACAATGAGTTCGCCGGCAGCAGCCCAGCGCATAATGTCGTTTACGCGGAATCCTTCGCAGGCCAGCTCAACTTTGCGTTCGCGGCGGATTTCCTGGATTATCGGAGGCAATGAGGCAAACTCGAAGTTAGGGTCTCGCGCAACGCTTATGGTCAAATGCGGCATGTTCACTCTGTCGCGTAATTTGTTGATGCTTTTATCCAAATCGGCTTGCGTGATATTGTCCAGTTCGGCTTTGGCTTCGGCGTATATTAATAATGTTTCCCCGAATCTGAAGTATATCAGCGCCTGCAAGCCCTGCCCTGCCGGACGCGCATCTGCATAACGGAAGTTATGGCCTTTATATATCTGATAGCCTGTCGGACATGATTCTTCAGAATCCCAGCCGTCAAACGTCGGCGCGATGAAATAAAGAGGAGGGGTCGCCTTCTCCCAGCGGAAGTGCTTGCCGTCGTTAATCTGGATAGTCTGCGCCAGACGCGGGTCGCGGTTTTCTACGACCTTGAGCAGTGTGGCATCGTCATAGTCGGGCGCGACGGGTTTGCCATCGGCTTTCAGATATGAATCAATCAGGTTTTTCGTGGCTCCACGTCCTGCACCTCCGGCTGAATATCTGTCCCAGATGCTGTTTATTGCGCCGGCTTCGTATTTGCGCCATAGAAGGACTTCTTTGCTGCTGGCGTAATTTTCCTGATTGAACAAGTCACGGTAGCCAAATTCCACGCCGACATTATCCAGAGCGGGATAGCCGTTTGCTTCCGACATGGCAATCAAATCGCCAGATACTTTAGCTGCTTTTTCGAGAAACTTCACGCTTTGATTGACCGCCGGCTTGAACTGGTCGGCTGCATGGTATTTTTCCCATGTTCCTTCATAAAGGGCGATGCGTGCCTGCAATGCCATTGCCGCTTCTTGGGTTATTCGGCCAGTCCATGCTCCGCCGGCTCTTGCCGGGAGATAGTTCACTGCATTGTCGAGGTCGGCCATGATGGAATCAACTACTTGGTTGCGCGGTAAACGTTCTGAATAGAGCAGGTCGGAGTTTATTGTCACCGTAACGGATGCCCATGGCAGGTCGCCGTATCTACATAATTTCTTAAAGTAAAAGAGCGAGCGAAAGAAGAGCGCTTCTCCAACGTACTGCTTAACGGCGTCGAAAGAGGTCAGATCTTCGACAGTTTTGTAATGATCCATGAAGTAGTTAATGTTTCGTAGCGATTCCCAGTCGTCGATTCCCCATCCGTCGTTGTCGTCCGGCACGGTCTTCTCGCCGTTCATGCGGTCATTGTAAGAATATTTCACTTCGATATCGCTTCCGTCGTTGGCATCCCATCCGTATGGGCCAATCGATCCCCAGCCGTCTTCTTTTTCCAATAAGTCATTACGACTGTACAGGTTATTGACGTATAGCTTCAAGTCGTTAGCCGTTTGCCAAAACTTGGCGTCACTGATTTTATCCAGTGGCGACCTTTCCGTAAAGTCGTCGTTGCACGAGGCGAGGGGCAGCATTAAAAGCGCCGATGTTGCCATTATATAATGAATCACCTTCATTTTTGTATTCTTTTTCATAATCCTTCTTTTAATTGTTTGCATTTAGAATGTAAGATTTATGCCGAAAGCCCAAGTTTTTTGCAGAGGATAAACTTTCGCGTTTCCATTAACGATTTCCGGATCGACAATGCTTATCAACTTCGTGAACGTAGCCAGATTTTCGACGTTGCAGAATATTCTGGCACGCTGGAACTTAATCCTGTCCGTGATTGTTTTGGGAATCGTATATCCGAGCTGAAGATTTTTCAGGCGCAGGTAAGCGGCGTTTTGCAGATAGCGTGTCTGTGCCTGTTTGTTCTTATCCGTATTGAAATAAGCGCGAGGGTAATACCCGCTTGTATTATCCGGCGTCCAGCGGTCGGTATGTACGGTAAAATAGGATGATTGCCATTCGTTGTTGACGAATCCCCAGAAATAATTCGAGCCGGCGTCGAACATTATGTCTCTCTTGCCGACACCCTGGAAGAAGACCGTCGCGTCGAAGCCCTGGTACTCGGCGTTAAGCGTCAGTCCGAAGGAGTAGCGGGGAGTCGAGTTGCCGATTATCTTCCGGTCGCCAGAATTGGCCAATGTATTATCGCCGATATTGATCTTGCCGTCGCCATTGAGGTCTTTATAATGCACGTCGCCCGGATACCAGTTAGCGTTCAGGTAAGACTGGTCGGCAGCGTCTATCTCGGCCTGGTCTTTGAACAGGCCTACTGTCTCGTAGCCCCATATTTCGCCCATGGTCATGCCTTCGTAGTACATGGAGGAGATTAGCTTCGTCGGGTTGTTATCATACTTGAGCATTTTACCCGTATAATCGCTCAACACAAGTGTTGCGCCGTAAGATACGGCTCCTGCCTGGTCTTTCCAGCCCAGCGAGATGTCGAATCCCTTCGTCTCCATCTCCCCGTTATTAACCTGGGCGGCGTTTGTGCCAAGGAAGGCGGGAACAGCCGAGCCGCGGACAACGAAATCCTTAACATGGCGGCGATACCAGTCAAACGTCAGGCTAAGGCGGCTGCTCAGGGCGGAGAGATCAAAACCGAGGTCAAGCATCGTTGTCGTCTGCCACGTCAGGCTTGGATCGACCAGTCCGGGCTGCTTAAACGATGATTCGCGGCCTCCGCTGAAAATCCAATTGGTGCTCGTCGGCGGATTATTGCCCAGCGAGGGATAGAATGGATAATAATTATCGGTGAAGGACTGTTCTCCGATGCTGCCGTAGGAGCCGCGCAGCTTCAGGGTATTAACATGCTCCGAGATCGGCTCCCAGAAGCTTTCTTTGGATATGACCCATGCGGCGGAAGCACCCGGATAGAACTTGTTGCGAACATCCTTGAGGAAGCGCGACGTCCCGTCGTAACGCCCGTTCAGCTCCAGAAGATATTTCTCTTCAAAATTGTAGTTGATTCTTCCGAATCCTCCACGAATAGCCAGCTGCGAGGCGGCATCCTTGATATTGCGGTTGGTTCCGAACGTCATTGACAGCATGGGGATTTCGTCGGAGTAGAGATTGTCGTTCGAGCCGGTCATGGACAGCTTGTCGTACAGCTCCTGCGTAAATCCGGCCATCGCCTTGAAGTAATGTTTCCCGATGGTCTTCTCGTAGGAGGTGAAAGCATTTACGGTATGGTGCTGATTCTTGTAAAAGTTGCGTTCAAAGTAATTGGGCACGGTTCCGCCTCTGGCTGCTTTCTCCCCGCTTGGTCGTACCAGATAAAAGGTTTTCCGGTGATTGCTGTTTTCGATATACTCGCCCGAATAGGTGTAGTTCGCCGTTGCATCCCATCCCGGAAGCAGGTGAAGCACCATTTCGCCCGTCAGAGCCGCATTATCGTTCGTTTCCTTTCTCCGGCCTCCGTCCGTGAAGATTCCCACGCCGCTGCCTTCCGAGTAGTTGCCGTCGGGGTTCTTTAGCGGAACGGTGGGATATGTGCGGCCGATCTGGTGGAAATAGTCGTAGGAATAGTTGCTTCCGCCGCTTATGCCGCCATAGATTACGGGGACATCAGTCTGCGTGCGTGCAAAGGCGCTGCGGAATCCGACGGTTAACCAGTTCGAGAGGTTCGACGAGATATTAGCCCGGATGTTGTAACGCTTCGTTCCGTCGTTCGCCCAGTTATACAGGCCGTCCTGCTGGTTGTATCCAAGGCCGATGTAATAATTCGAGTTTTCGGTTGCGCTCGAAACGCCGATATTATGCTGCTGGCTGAAGGAGGATTTCTTGAAATAGATGTCGAACCAGTCATTATTGGCGTGGGCAGCGTTCCAGGAGTAGTATTCGTCCTTGCTCGGATCCTTGATCGTTTCGTCCTTGATCTTTCCGGACTGATAATCCTTAATTCTCTGAATAACATCGTCGCCGAAAAGCTTTGCCGTGTAGCGGGAGTTCTCGCCGACTTCGTTGAAAGCATTTGCGAAGTCCAGGGAGTTTACGTAATGCGGCAGCCGAGTTGGTTGTGAAAAGCCGAAGTTATTGTTATATGTAATAACAGGCTTACCGGCTCGCCCTTTCTTTGTCGTCACGATGATTACGCCGAACGGTGCGCTCGAACCGTAGATGGCCGATGATGCGGCATCTTTCAGAACGGAGATGTTCTCCACGTCCGCCATGTTAATCGAAGCGAGGTCGCCGCCCTGTACGCCGTCGATAACCACAAGCGGAGAGCCTGTCAGATTGGTTTTATCATCCACGTTGATGCCCGTATATCCTCGCACATTGAAGTTGTACTTGGAGCCTGGGGCGCCATTGGACGTGGAAATGTTCAGGTTGGCCACTTTGCCCTGAAGCGCCTGGGCGATTGTCGGTACGGAGCGGTTCTCCATCTGTTTGCTCTCGATGAAGCCCACGGCGCCGGTCAGGTTGACCCTCTTCTGCGTTCCGTAGCCAATGGCGACGACTTCGCCGAGGCTGACCACCGACGGGGTAAGGGCTACGTTGATTGTCGTGCGCCCGTTGACGGCCTCCTCTTTGGTCGAGTAGCCGACGAAGGAATATTGCAGGGTGGCGTGTCCGGCATTTCCGACCGTCAGGGAGTAATTCCCGTCCATGTCCGTTATTGCGCCGTTCGTCGTTCCCTTTTCCAGGACGGTGACGCCGATTGCGCCCTCGCCCGTCTCGTCCGTCACTTTGCCTTTCACCGTCGATTGCTGGGCGGCAACGGTTCCGAGACCGAGAATTAACAGCAAGCCGCCGATGCCAAGCTTGCGAAACAAATAAATCATGTCTGTTACATGTTTCATAAGATTACAATTTATACGTTAAACAAAAAAAACTAATACTGGATCTCTTTACATTCAGGTTTTTGCTTATTAAAAAAAAGGCCGGGCGTTCGTGCGAAACGTTAATCGCCGGCCTTTATGTCTGAACTTGTCCGGCCGTCATGCCGGCAAGTTGCTTTGTCTGTTCGGGCTTGCGTGCATCAGGTTGCGAATATTCGGCAAGCGTTTTGCCGTTTGTGGCAACCAGGCCGAAAGGAACTGGTTTCGGTGAGAAAATCGTAATATGGTAATGTATATGATTCTTCATTTAATATTAAAATTCTTGAAACAAAGATAAAGAAGGTTTTAATAAAACAAATCGTCTGCATTAAAAAAACAGATGCGGAATTGACAAGCGATACGGCGATACGGAAGCCCCGCCCCTTTCTGTTTTAACCCTTCGCATCTCCGCATCTTCAAAAATCTCTTTCGCAAAGCCTTTCCGGAATCCCGAAAGCTTCCCGGAGAGAGGAAAAATACTTTCGGGATTCCGGAAATTTTTCCCGGAGCTTGTCGGGAAGTTTTCGGGATTCCGGAAAGTTTCCCGGAGACGGGAAAAATACTTTCGGGATTCCGGAAAGTTTCCCGGAGACGGGAAAAATACTTTCGGGATTCTGAAAAGTTTCCCGGAGACGGGAAAAATACTTTCGGGATTCTGAAAAACTTCCCGGAAAGAAAAAAAATACTTTCGGGATTCCGGAAATTCTCCGAAAAAGATGAGCGGAACGATTCGCCGGCATGAAGATTTAAAATAAAAAAGCCTGGCGCCATCGTGCTGCCGGATGAGTTCTTTAATAATGATTTGTAACAAACGGGAGAGATTTTTATCCCGCTAATTGCATCTTTAATTCTTCATCGGAAGCGAATCGGTTCAGGCGTTGCATTGTTGATAAAATCTTGAAAAAAACGGCATCCGGATAGAGAGGCTTTTTATTTAAATACCTACTTTTACGTTCTGAAACGTAAATAACAAAACACAGTATTTAATTATAATGGAAAGTTGCAGACAGGCATATCATATTCCCGCATTATTATCCGAATCATTAGAGGGCATGCAAATCAAACCTTCCGGAACGTATGTTGACGCGACCTTTGGGGGTGGCGGACATTCACGCGCAATTCTGGACAGGCTGGGCGAAGGCGGCAGGCTGTTCGGAATGGATCAGGATGCTGATGCGGAAGCGAATATACCCGACGACCGTCGTTTCGTTTTTATCCGCTCGAACTTCCGGTATCTGTATCATTTCATGCGATACCACAACGTTCTTGGTGCGGTAGACGGATTGCTTGCCGACCTGGGCGTTTCGTCGCACCATTTTGACGAAGCCTCCAGAGGCTTCTCCTTCCGCCTGTCGGGACAGCTGGACATGCGGATGAATGCACGCGCAGGCCTTACAGCCGCCGACGTTATCAATACATACAGCGAAGCAGCCCTTGCGGATGTATTTTTTCATTACGGCGAGCTGAGCATGTCCCGTCCGCTGGCCGCAACAATTGTTCGCCGGCGTTCGGTACGGAATATTGACACGATCGACGCCCTTCTGGAAGCCGCCTCCGGATTCATCCCCAAGGACAGGGAAAACAAAGTCACCGCCAGGCTGTTCCAGGCCCTCCGCATGGAAGTTAATGACGAGGTGAACGCTCTCAAGGAAATGTTGCAACATGCGCTGATGGTTTTAAAGCCCGGCGGGCGCCTGGTTGTCCTCTCGTACCATTCGGTTGAAGACCGCTTGGTCAAGAACTTCCTCCGCTCCGGCAACTTTGAAGGCAAGCGCGATGCCGATTTTTACGGAAACGTCAGCACGCCCTTCCGACTGATAAACAATAAAGTCATAACCCCCTCGGCGGAAGAAATCGCCGCCAACCCCCGTTCGCGCAGCGCCAAGCTAAGAGTAGCGGAACTCATATAAATAAAAGACAGTGATGAAGCAAGCCCAACGGAAAAAAAAACGCATCTCGCTCCTTTATATATTGGGAGGCGGCATCCTGAACGAGGACTTTATCGTCAGACACACGAAAATGGCAGTCATGGTCGTCATGCTTATCGTCATCTTCATCGGCAACAGATACTCGTGCACCTTAAAGATTAAGCAAATAGACACACTCCAGAAGGAATTGGCCGAAAAGAAGATGGAAGCTCTCAGTATTTCCATCGAATTGACTAAATACAGTCGTCGTTCGCAAATAGACGCCCGCCTGAGACAACAAGGCATTTATCTTGGAGGCGCTCAGACGCCGCCCTATATCCTGCACAAATAATTCAACCGAATCTGAAAGCGGCACCATAATGGGCAACACTAAAAAAACAGAGCAGCTGGACCGTTGGATTCTGTTCCGCTATGGGCTAATCGTCGTGGCGCTCATTGGCCTCTGCATCGCCATCCTTATTAATATGTTCAAGATAGCCTTCGTCGAGAAGTCCACATGGCAGGCTCTGGCCGAGCGTGAAAGGACAAAAATCCCCGACAGCAGGATAAATCCCGAACGTGGCAATATCTACTCCGCCGACGGCAGGCTGATGGCCACAAGTTTTCCACTATACCATATATATATAGACTTCCGTGGAGACGCAATTGATTCCGCCGCCTTCCTGCAAATCATCGTCCCCTCCAAAAAGAACAAGCCCCCGACGGCGAAGGATTCGATTAAGGCGAAAATCAACAGCGTTGATTCGCTGGCCTTCCATCTTTCCAGAAAGTTAAACAGGGACAGGCAGCAACTTCGGGAAGAACTCGTTCGCGCCTTCCGCCGGAAAGACCGCCGCTTCCGGATAACCGATACTCGCATCACCTACTCCGACTTGAAGGAAATCCGCAACTACCCGTTCTTTCGCCTCGGCAGGAACGCAAGCGGTATGGTATCCGAAACATTCATCGAGCGCCGGAACCCTTATGCTTCACTTGCAGCCCGGACGATTGGCAACGTATATGCCACGCTGGACACATCGGGCTATTCTCACGGGAAGAATGGCCTCGAGCTGCAATATGATTCCCTGCTGCGCGGCGAAGCCGGCCTCAAAGCCCGACGGCGCATCGGAGGCCGATGGATGGACGTTCCGCTGCGCAAAGCCGTTCGCGGGCTGGACATAATAACGACTCTCGACCTCGAAATGCAATACTCCGTCGAAAGAGCCTTGAGAAACATCATGACGCAGACCAAAGCCTATTCCGGCTCCGCAGTCGTCATGGAAGTCAAGACCGGGGCGATAAAGGCGATGGCAAACTTGGGGCAGGAACCTTCGGGAGGCTATGTCGAAAAGAAAAATTATGCCGTATCAGACCAGATTGAACCCGGCTCGACGTTCAAGACAGCGTCTCTCATGGTCGCGCTCGACGACGGCGTATGTACGCCCGACGAAATGGTCGATACCGGCAACGGCATCTTTTCCTACAAGGGAAGACTCATCACCGACCATAACCGCGACAATGGCGGCAACAGTGTTATCTCTCTGGCGGAAGCGATGTACCGTTCCTCCAACATAGGCGTGTCCAAAGTCATCATCCGTGGATATGAAAAAGACCCGAAACGTTTTGTCGATGGCATTTTACGCCTGGGATTCGGCGAAGACCTTCGCCTCGAAATTCCCGGAGCCGGACATCCGACCATACGCAGGCCGGACGAGAAGAAATGGACCATGTCCGATCTCCCATCAATGGCCTACGGCTATGTCACAAGCATTCCGCCAATCTATATGCTTACATTCTATAATGCCATAGCCAATAACGGACGGATGATGCGCCCCATCTTCGTCCGCGAAGCTCGGAATGACAATGAAACAGTTCACCGCTTTGAGCCTGAGGTCATCAAGGAATCCATTTGCACTCCGGCAACGCTCAGCGCCATACGCAGCATGCTCGAAGGCGTTGTCGAAGACGAAAGCGGAACAGGCCGGCCAGCCCGTTCAAGCATCGTCCGCATAGCCGGAAAGACCGGGACAGCCCTGATAGGTGAAAACGGAAGTTATACGGGCAACGGGAAGCAAGTCTCCTTTGCCGGTTATTTCCCGGCAGAGAATCCGGAGTACTCTTGCATTGTCGTCGTCCGTCGTCCGCAAGTCGGGGTAGCCTCCGGAGGTGGAACAGCCGGTCGGACAGTAAAAGAAATAGCCGAAGCCATCTATACATCCCGCGCACCGGTGGACATACGGAAATACAAATCGACAAGCCCCGTCTCAACCCTTCCTCCTGCAAAACCGGGCGATATGCACTCTCTTAAACATGTTCTGAACAAGCTGGATGTTAAAGTTCAACGGAAGGATGTCAAATCACCCTGGGTAGAACTTGTTTCCGACGAGAACGGACGCATTATGTTTGAGGATGTAACCATATCCAGAGAGGTTGTCCCGCAAGTGCTCGGCATGGGCGCCAAGGATGCCGTCTACATATTGGAATCCGTCGGATTGCGCGTAAAGCTAAGCGGCACAGGCCGCGTAGTCTCCCAATCCATTCAGGCTGGGGAGAAAATAGAGAAAGGGCAAACAATAACACTCGCGCTTAAAATATAAAGAATGAAACTGAACAAATTAATTGAAACATTGGGCATCTCTACCGAATCGGCCTCCAACCCGGATATAACGGGCATACAGTCTGATTCTCGTAAAATAGAACCGGGCGCATTGTTCGTTGCAATAAAGGGTACGGCCTCCGACGGGCATGAATTTATCGACAAGGCAATCGCTTTGGGAGCCGCAGCCATTGTCGGCGAACGCCGCCCGACTGATCATCCTGCCGAAATCCCCTTTGTCAAAGTCGGCGATTCAGCCAAGGCTCTGGGTTTGCTCATGGCAGCTTGGTTTGACTATCCGTCGGAAAAGCTCATCCTGGTCGGCGTCACCGGAACCAATGGGAAGACCACAACGGCCACTCTCCTTTATGAAATGTTCCGTCGTATGGGACATAAGGCCGGACTGCTATCGACCGTATGCAACTACATAGATGGAAAAGCTGTGGCAGCGACGCATACGACCCCCGATCCTGTGGAACTGCAAGCGCTCCTGGCGCAGATGGTCAATGCCGGATGCGAATATGTTTTTATGGAAGTCAGCTCGCACGCCGTCGAGCAGAAACGGATAAGCGGGCTGGCGTTTGACGGAGCTATTTTCACGAACCTCACCCGCGATCATTTGGATTATCATAAAACCGTAGAAAATTATCTGCGCACCAAGAAGCGATTCTTTGACGAACTGCCTTCCACTGCCTTCGCGCTGACGAATATTGACGATAAAAACGGGCTGGTCATGCTGCAAAATACATCAGCTCGCAAACTAACATACTCCTTATATTCTCTGGCGGATACCAAAGGGAAAATCCTAGCATCCTACTTCGACGGGACTGAACTGGAAATAAACGGGCGGGAAGTTGCCGTCCGCTTCGTCGGGCATTTCAACGCCTACAATCTCTTAGCAGTCTATGGCACGGCCGTCGCCCTGGGGAAGGAACCGTTGGAGACGCTCGTCGCGCTTAGCGAAATGCCCCCGGTGGCAGGTCGCTTTGAGACATTGCAATCTCCGCTGGGCTATACGGCCATAGTCGATTACGCCCATACGCCCGATGCTCTGATTAACGTTCTGAAAACAATCCGCGACGTTCAGTGCGGGAACGGACGCATCATCACCGTCGTCGGTGCGGGAGGCAATCGCGACAAAGGTAAGCGGCCTCTAATGGCCGAGGCATCTGCCCGCCTCAGTGACCAACTGATACTAACATCCGACAATCCCCGCTTTGAAGAACCGGACGAAATCATCAACGACATGGCATCCGGACTGACCGTCGAGTACAAAACGCGCACTCTCCTTATTCCCGACCGCGCTCAAGCGATAAAAACCGCCGCTTTAATTGCACAAAAGGGAGACGTAATCCTTGTGGCCGGCAAGGGGCATGAAGATTATCAGGAAATACGCGGCGTAAAGCATCACTTTGATGATCGTGAGCAAATCAGAGAAATATTCAATGCTCAATAAGAATATATGCCAACCCGAATAGAAGCAGGCGGCAGAAAGTCATTCCATCATTTTGAACGATGGTATATGCTCATTCTTGTACAGCGAGTTCTGTTAGCTATTCGCGAAAGGGAGAAGCGAAAGAGATTTAATTTAAACCTGTCTTCTTCGTCTTTTGGGACGGGCGAAGAGGATTTAACGACAACCAGACTACTATTTGCATAAGCGGCATTATGGGACAAGGAAACGAGATTAAGAAACCGGACAAAAGCACATCTTGCGTCAAGCTCCGGAAGGAAAAGCAAGCCGCATAGCGAAAAATAAATTATTTACATTAATATATATACAAACAAAGGACTTATGCTCTATCATCTTTTTACTTACTTAGACCACATGGATTTGCCAGGCGCAGGAATGTTCCGTTATGTGTCCTTTCGCTCAGGCATTGCCCTTATCTTTTCACTGTTCATTGCGACGGTCTTTGGGCGACGAATTATCGACATGTTGAAGCAGTTACAAATCGGAGAACTCGTCCGGGAACTTGGACTGGAAGGACAGGCATCCAAAAAGGGAACACCAACGATGGGCGGCATCATCATCATTGTTGCTATTCTTATCCCGACACTCCTATGCGCACGACTGAATAACATTTATGTCATCCTTATGCTCATAACGACTGTTTGGCTGGGCACATTGGGGTTTGCAGACGATTATATTAAGGTGTTTCGCAAAAACAAGAAAGGCTTGCACGGCTTATTCAAAATAATCGGGCAGGTCGGGCTTGGCCTCATCGTCGGATTAGTGCTTTTTTTTAGTCCCGACGTCGTAATTCGTGAAAACAGGGAGGTGCTTAATAAAGACAATGCCGTAGAACATGTGCGGATACATTCTGCAGCGACAAAATCGACCAAAACAACTATTCCGTTTATGAAAAACAACAACTTCGATTATGCAAACCTGGTGAAATGGACAGGAAAATATCAAGCGGAGGCGACCTGGGTAGCCTTCGTGCTTATCGTTATTTTCATAGTAACGGCAGTCTCCAACGGAGCGAACCTCACCGACGGTCTTGACGGACTGGCAGCCGGAAGCTCCGCCATAATCGGTCTTGCCTTAGGAATATTAGGTTATACATCGGCTCATGCCGAATTTGCATCTTTTCTTAATATAATGTTTATACCGGGAGCGGAGGAGTTGGCAGTATTCGCCTCTGCCTTCATAGGAGCTACTATCGGCTTCCTGTGGTACAACGCCCATCCGGCTCAGGTATTCATGGGCGATACGGGAAGCCTCACGCTCGGCGGGATAATAGCCGTCTTTGCAATAATCATTCGCAAAGAGTTGCTTATTCCCATCCTGTGCGGAATATTCCTTACCGAAAGCCTGTCAGTGCTCATACAGGTTGTATATTTTAAAATCACGCGACGGCGGTATGGCGTCGGAAAACGGATATTCAAAATGACGCCACTCCATCATCATTTCCAGAAAGCAGGACATGCCGGCATCGACGCGCTAATCCAACGCCCCGTTCGCATAGTGCCCGAATCAAAGATCGTCGTTCGCTTCTGGCTTATAGGCATCCTCCTTGCCGTCATAACAATAGTCACACTCAAAATGCGATAATCATGAGAAGCGAAAAAATAACCATTCTCGGAGCCGGAGAAAGCGGAACAGGCGCGGCGATACTCGCCAAGAGCAAGGGTTTCGACGTTTTTGTCTCCGATTATTCTTCCATACGCGCGAATTATAAAAAAATGCTGGATGCAAGAGGTATTCCCTGGGAGGAAGGCAAACATTCGGAGGATATTATCCTCTCATCCTCGCTCATCATTAAAAGTCCAGGGATAGCAGATTCTACGTCTATCATGCAAAAAGTCAGGAAACAGGGAATACCCGCCATTTCGGAAATAGAGTTTGCCTGTCGGTATTCTCAATCATTCATGATTTGCATTACCGGAAGCAATGGAAAGACGACGACAACCTCGCTCATTTACCACATACTCAAGAACGCCGGGCTAGACGTAGGTCTTGCCGGGAATATCGGTAGCAGTTTGGCTTTACAGGTCGCGGAGAGTCCGCATAGTTACTATGTTATTGAGCTTAGCAGCTTCCAGCTTGACAACATGTACGATTTCAGGGCGAACATTGCCGTTTTGCTCAATATAACCCCCGACCATCTCGACCGTTATGACCACCGGATGCAGAATTATGTCGATTCAAAATTCAGAATAATAAGGAATCAAACCGCGGACGACATGTTCATCTTTTGGAATGATGATCCGATTATCGCAGGAGAACTGCATAAATATACGTTTACAGCAAATCTATACCCTTTCGCTCTCGACAAAAAGAGCAATGTCAAAGGATACGTTAATAATAATCAAATTGTAATAGAAACTAATAATGAGAATTTTAATATGGATACACAACTACTATCTCTAACTGGAGAACATAACATTTATAACTCTTTGGCCGCCGCCATTGCCGCCAAGGCAGTCAACATAAGTGATGAAAAAATCCGTGCAGCCCTTAGTGATTTCACCGGCGTAGAGCATCGCCTGGAGAAAGTCGCCCGCGTTCGCGGAGTTGACTATATAAACGATTCAAAAGCTACAAACGTCAACTCTTGCTGGTATGCGCTAAAAAGTATTCCTACAAAAATCATTCTTATTCTGGGCGGAACAGACAAGGGCAACAATTACTCGGAAATCGAGGCCATCGTGAAGGAAAAAGTACATGCTCTAATCTTCCTCGGAGTTGATAACAGTAAGTTACATAATTTTTTTGACCGTAAAGTAGCCATCATTGAAGATGCAGGTTCTATGCAGGAAGCTGTGGATAAAGCTTACAACGTGGCGGAGAAAGGGCAAACAGTTTTGCTCTCCCCTTGCTGCGCAAGCTTTGACCTTTTTAAGAACTATGAGGATAGAGGAAATCAGTTTAAGGCCTGCGTTCTTAATTTGTGAATCTATGATGATTGAAAAAAACTCTGTTTAGTTGCGACAGCCTGTTGGCTGATTTTATTTAACATCTATTGAAGGAAGAGGAGCATCCGGCGGTTTTATTCCAGTATTAGAAGAGCTTGGATTAGTACTAATTTAACTTATTCGAGTACTCGTTCGATTTAAACGGGTACTCATCCGATTCATTTTAGTACTCGTTTAATTCATTCGAGTACTCGTCCAATTTATTTGAGTACCCATATAAATTGTTCGAGTACCCGTCTGGTTTATTTTAGTACCCGTACAATTCATTCGAGTACCCCTCCGACTCATTTGAGTACCCGTTCTGCTTGTTCGAGTGCCCGTATGAATCATTTGAGTACCTATGCAACTCATTCGAGGACCCATATAATTTATTTTATTATAAATAAAGTTCATTTAAACTATTGATATACTGTTAAAACTGTACAAATATACAAAAATAATAAACATCCAAATGAAAATAATATTTGTTTTCGACAAGAAAGTCAAGATTGAAATAAAACAGACAATTGTAATCTCTTCATTAGATTCATTAAATTTGCAGAAGATACGGTGTAATGTCCGGCCGAAACCTGAAGGAAAGAGGCGGATTATTCATAATTTCTAACTCTAAACGTTAAGTTTTACAATGGAATTAGTCAATAGAATATTTAAAGGCGACAGGTCAATATGGATTACATTCATGCTTTTAGCGATCGTCTCGACGATTGAAGTGTTTAGTGCATCAAGTGTACTGGCATATAAGGCCGATAATTATTGGTCATTTATAATCCGTCATGAGCAAATGATATTTATAGGAATGGTTGCGGCCGTCATTATTCATCATATCCCATGCCGCTGGCTGTCGATAGGAGCGCTGTTGCTGCCTATATCCATCCTTCTTCTAGTCCTGACGCTTGTTGGGGGAGTAGAGATAAACGGTTCATATCGCTGGTACAGACTGTTTGGAATAAGTTTCCAGCCATCAGAAGTAGCCAAGCTCGCCTGTGTCATATTTATGGCCTTTTGTCTTAGCAAACGGAAAAAATTTACGGAAGCCCAAAGATTTTGGTTTGTTATTTTGGGAGTTCTGCCTGTTGTCGGGCTTATTATGTTGGAAAATTTTTCGACCGGGGGGATTATTCTCGTCTTTATGGTTCTGTTTATGTTTATCGGTCAAGTGTCGTGGAAGCGGATGCTTTCATTAACATTCGTTCTTATGTTGTTGCTGGCGCTGGGAGTGGCTGTTATATTTGCATTGCCTCAGAAGGACTTGAACGATCATGCTATTTTGGCGAAAATAAAACACCGGTTGACGATGTATGTTGAGCCGGAGCCTAAGCAGGATGTAAAATCGTTTGTTATAGATGATGATAACAGACAAACTGTATATTCCAAGATTGCAATTGCTAACGGAGGTCTGGGAAAATTCCCCGGACTGGGGCAACAGCGAGAAACTCTTCCTCTGGCATATGCAGATTATATATTCGCGATAATAGTTGAGGAGATGGGAGTAATCGGAGGTATAATTGTGATGATTCTATATATTATTATATTAATCCGAGCCGGAGTGATTGCCCGTAAATGCGAAAAACTATTTCCAAAGTATCTTGTCCTGGGATGCAGTTTATTGATTTGTATGCAAGCCTTTCTCAACATGGCAGTTGTTGTCGATCTATTTCCCATAGCCGGCCAGCCGCTACCGTTAATCAGTCGCGGAGGGACATCAACGGTTATCACCTGCGTATATATCGGTATTATACTGAGTGTAAGCCGTTTCGGAGCAGGCATAGGGAATGAAGAAGATGTTGAAGAGGAGGTGGAAGAAGGAGATGATGAAGTTCTGGAAGCAGAAGCCGGCAGCTCCGAAGATACGCCTTTGGCAGCGTTAAAAGATAAATAAATTATATATATGCCATCATGAAAGTAATCATTAGCGGAGGTGGAACAGGCGGGCATATTTTCCCTGCCATTGCAATTGCCGGAAAACTGACGGAGCGTTATCCTGGAGTGGAGATCCTCTTTGTCGGAGCAGAGGGAAGGATGGAAATGAAGATGGTTCCCGATGCGGGCTATCACATTGTCGGGATTCCTGTTAGCGGCATTAGCCGAACCAATCCATGGAAAGCCTTGAAGGCTATTAAGACTTTTTTTATTACAAGCAGACGCCGGGCAAAGGAAATTATCCTTGAATTTAAGCCGGATATAGTTGTAGGAACTGGAGGCTATGCCAGCTCGCCGGTGATGTGGGCAGCGTCGGCTTTGGGGATTCCCTTCCTGATTCAGGAGCAAAACTCGTTTCCAGGCATTACAAACCGCCTTTTCGCTAATAAGGCTGCAAAAATTTGCGTGGCATACAAGGATTTGGAACGATATTTCCCAGCGAAGAACATCGTCCTTACCGGCAATCCGGTAAGACACGACATTGAGAATTTTGATGTAAACAGAAATGAGGCTTTTTCCTATTTCGGCTTGTCGCCTGCACGCAGAACGTTGCTTATAATCGGCGGTAGCCTGGGAGCAAGAGAAATAAATTATGCCGTCGCCGATATTCTCCCGAACATAATTGGGGCGGACGTCCAGCTTATCTGGCAGGCCGGAAGTCGCTATATTGAATCCATGAGAGAAAAAGTTGCCGTGTATAGCAATACGTCGTCAATTTGGGTTGAGGCATTTATTACGCGCATGGACTATGCTTATGCGGCGGCGGACTTGGTTATTTCCCGTGCGGGAGCCGGGACGATTTCCGAATTGACGCTCTTGGGCAAGCCGGCCATCCTGGTTCCTTCACCTAATGTCACTGCCAATCACCAGACTAAAAATGCGCTGGCAGTAGGATTAAACGGTGGTGCAGTCGTTATTCATGAAAATAAACTGTACGGAGAATTGGTCAAGGCGGTGGATATGATTAAAAATAATGATATACTTGAGAAAATGAGTGAACGCATGTTGGCCCTGGGTTGTTCCGATAGCGCTGGGCGTATTGTCAACGAAATTGATAACATAATCAAGAAGTCCGTTTATTTCATCGGGATAGGTGGAATCGGAATGAGCGCCCTGGTACGTTATTATTTGTCGAAAGGAAAAAGCGTTGGCGGCTACGATCGGACGGCCTCGCCGCTCACTGAAAGTATTCGGCAGGAGGGGGCGGAGATTCATTATGAAGATAGCGTTGCTCTTATTCCGGAAAAATTTCGTTCTCCGGTTCATACATTAATTATATATACACCGGCGGTACCAGATTCGCATCGCGAACTATGCTGGTTCAGGGAAAATGGCTTTGAAATCATAAAGCGGAGCGAGGCGCTAGGGCGTATTACAGCTACGTCGAAAGCGCTATGTATCGCCGGGACACATGGTAAGACTACTACTTCGTCCATGGTCGCCCATCTGCTGAAACAATCAACCGTTGATTGTACGGCGTTCCTTGGGGGGATTCTGAAAAATTATAATTCAAACCTGCTTCTATCCGCAAAGAGCGAGTTTACAGTCGTGGAGGCAGACGAATATGACCGTTCTTTCCATTGCCTTACTCCATATATGGCAGTTATAACCTCGGCTGACGAAGACCATCTTGATATTTATGGTACTGGCGACGCATATCGCGAGAGTTTCGCCCATTTCAGTTCGCTTGTCGTTCCGGGTGGGACGCTGGTGATGAAAAAGGGAATAAACATTAATCCTCGACTAAAGCGTGGCGTTAAGCTTTATACATACTCAACCGATGATGGTGATTTTCATGCCGGGAATATTTGTATCAGTAACGGAGAAATACATTTTGATTTCATAGCTCCCGACTTCCGCATTGATGATATTAAACTCGGCGTTCCGGTGAGGATAAATATTGAAAATGCCGTAGCTGCTATTGCTATTGCGACCTTGAATGGAGTTAGTGCAGCGGAGGTTAAGAACGCTATGGCTACTTTTGGCGGCTCCGGGCGACGGTTTGATATACATATAAATAACAAGGATATTGCACTGATTGACGATTATGCCCATCATCCGTCGGAAATAAGGGAGAGCATACGGTCTGTAAAAGAATTGTATGCAGGAAGAAGACTTACCGTTGTTTTTCAACCTCATCTCTATTCGCGGACACGCGATTTTGCAGCGGATTTCGCCGAGGCTCTTTCATTGGCCGACGAACTGATTCTTTTGGACATCTATCCGGCTCGTGAAGAAGCTATTCCAGGCATAACATCTCAAATTATATTCGACAGAGTAACAGCTCCGAGGAAAACGTTATGCACGAAAGATGAACTTGTAGCCGTGATGAAAAAAGCTGATTACGATGTTGTCCTGATGGCTGGCGCCGGAGATATAGACCGTCTTGTCAAGCCGGTAAAGGAAATCCTTTTAACCAGACCGAGATGAAGCGCCTCCGCACCATTCGCCTGTTCGCAGCGGTTCTAACGCTATTACTGATGATATATATCATTATTGTTGCCGTGCGCTTCAAGGATACGAAGCAGGACGATCAATGCCGCGGACTGTCCGTCACGATTAAGAGCGAAAACGGCAAAACATTCCTGACCGAGTCCGAAATCGTCCTAGCACTGAAGAATGCCGGTCTTCACCCGAACGGGAAACCGATGAACGAGATAAATACGAATAAAATCAAGCTGGAAATCAGGCGTAACGGATTAGTTTCCGACGTTGATGTATATAAAACTCCATCGGATATGATTAAAATAAAAGTGATGGAGAAAACACCAGTGTTACGAATCATTACCGGTTCGTCCGATTATTATGTTGACAGAAAGGGCGAGATCATGCCTGCAAGCGGCAAATACGCCGCATATACGCCTGTTGCAAGCGGCAATATTGAAAAAGATTATGCGCGAACCAACTTGTATGAATTTTCATTATTTTTGCTGGAAAATGAATTTTGGAATAATCAAATCGAACAGATCTATATCCGTCCCGACAAAGAGGTAGAACTTATTCCGCGAGTAGGGGATCATCGGATATTGCTGGGGTCGTTTGATAATTTTAAAGAAAAACTGTCCAACTTGCGCCTCTTTTACGAGCAGGCGATTCCGAAAATAGGATGGAATAAATATGGGATCATTAACTTGAAATATAAGAATCAGATTGTTTGTACGAAAAAATAGGAATTTATGCCATACACGGAGTTTATAGCAGCAATACAATTAGGAAGTTCCATCTTAACGGGAATCGTAGGTCGGCGTGAGCAAACAGGTGACGGATTCACCGTCTTGTCTTACGAGACTGAGGATTCGGAAGGATGTATCCGGCGTGGATGTATTAGGAACGTGAATGAAACGTCTGAAAGGCTGAAATCGCTAATCAGGAAGTTGGAGAATAAGATTCCAGGCTCACGCATCGGAAAAGTGTTTATAGGCATTGGCGGGCAGTCAGTGCGATCAGAAGAAATAAGTATCTCTCACTCATTGGAATCTCACGGAAAAGTGACTGACGCTTTAATGGACGAGTTAAAGAACGAAATTGAGCACCAATTGCCAACGGAGGAAGATGTATTGGATATTTTGGAGCCGGCCTGCTATTTGAATGGACAATTGGATCCTAATCCGGTCGGAAGCGTTTGCTCAATGATTGAGGCTAAATATCCGCTCATACTTGCGCGACATACCTTGCGTAGAGATGTGTTGGAGACAGTCAAGGCTGCTGGTCTGAAGAACGGATTGGCAGGCATAATTGTCACACCCTTGGCTCTGTCGGATGCGGTTTTGAGCGAAAATGACAAAGAATTGGGGTGCGCCCTGATTGATTTTGGAAGTGGAGTGACATCGGTAAGCGTTTACAAGAAAGGGCGGTTGCTGGGGCTTAGAACTATCCCGCTGGGTGCCAATCTAATAACCAGGGATATCGCTGAACGGTTCGGGTTATCCGAAGTCGAGGCCGAGAAACTCAAACTTGAGCACGGCTGCGCTATTGCTGACGAGAATAAAAGCTCTTTCATCAGCGTGAACACTCCTGACAAGTCAGAGTTACGCTCAATAGACCCGAAATCTTTTTATGAAGTAATAATGGCGCGACAATATGAGATTATCGCAAATGCGGAACATTGCTTAAGAGAAATAGTCAGAGCAGAGAATCGCCGCGAGGCAGACAATTTGGGGACATTCCTGAAGTCGGGAATCTTCATCACTGGCAAAGCCGCGTCTCTTCCGCAGCTGGATAAATTCATTGAGGATTGTTTGAAAGTGGAGGTCCGTAAAGTCTCATCTTATCGGAGGAATATCATCCTCAAGAGACAATCCCCCAACATAGCCCCGGATTACGTATCCATCGGCTTGTTACTGCATGGAGATAAGAACTACATGAATTGTTCGGCCATGCCAGCACCGCCGCCGAGCGGGAGAGACCTTTTTCCAGATATTGAAAAGGTTGCAATTGAGAAGCAAACTACTGCTACTAGTGACGACAATGAAACAAAAGATGGGAAAAAGGTAAAAGTAGAAAAGTGGGGACGCAATCGCAAAAAAAACAAGGAACCCAAGGAACCCAAGGAAAAGGGCGGTAGCATTATGGACTGGATTTTCAAAGATGATTAGGACGAAGAGAAAGAATAAGAAAAGAAAGAATAATTTAAAGTAGGAATAAAATGGATGACTCAATAGAAGATGGATTTGTATTAACCACAGAAAACCCTAAAATCATAAAAGTAATAGGTGTAGGTGGCGGTGGTGGGAATGCTGTATCTCACATGTATGACAAAGGGATAGGCGATGTTACATTTTTACTTTGCAATACAGATAAACAAGATTTGGAAAAGTCAAAAGTGCCGGACAAACTTGTATTGGGAAACGGCGAAGGAGCCGGCGGTGATCCTGAAAAAGCCCGCTTGGCAGCAATTGAAAGCAAAGATGAAATCGGGCAACGTCTAAGCGATGGGACAAAGATGGTTTTTATTACTGCAGGAATGGGGGGAGGAACAGGCACGGGAGCCGCTCCAATAATAGCTAATATTGCGAAAAATAAGGAAATTCTGACGGTAAGTATTGTGACAATCCCTTTTATCTGGGAAGGACGACCTCGAGTATTAAAGGCCCTGAAAGGAGTGGAGGAAATGCGTAAGAATGTAGATGCCATATTGGTGATATGCAATGACCGTCTGCTTGAGGTCTTTGACGATGATGATGACGCAGACAATGGTTTTGCAAAAGCTGATGACACCTTGCATATTGCTGCTAAAAGCATAGCAGAGCTTATTACAGTGCCAGGTAAAATGAACTTGGATCTTGCTGATGTAAAAGCAACTCTTTGCGATAGCGGCGTCGCATTAATAAGCAACGGACACGGAGAAGGGGCAACGCGACTGCAAACTGCTCTTGATGAAGCCGTCAACTCTCCTCTGTTGAATAATAATAATATTTACGCAGCACAGCGCATGTTACTAAATGTAGCCACCTCTAAACAACATAAGCTAAGCATAAAGGAAGTGAAAGAGATAGGGGCATTTATGGCACGTTTCGATCAAACCAAGATTGAAACAAAGTGGGGTAGATGCGATGATGATACATTAGGCAACAGGCTGAAAGTTACTATCCTTGCATCAGGCTTCTCCAAGGACGCAATCCCGGACATAGATATAATTGATAAGGAAACAGCGGAGAAGGAGGAGGAAATAAAAGAAAATGAACAAAAGCTGATAGGCAAATACTACGGTGAAGACTTTACACCAACAGCGCAACTTGGAATTCGCTTCCAGTCCTACATCCTGGCAGAGGAAGATTTAGACAATGACGAGATTATTGTAATGCTTGAAAATACTCCCGCCTACAAGCAGGATTATAAAACATTAAAAAAATTAAAAACACAACGGGATAATGCTAAAGCCAAATGGTATCCCTGTGTATCCGCCCCTGTCGAGGAGAGTGGCAGAAGCGATCAAGCAATATCATTTTAAAAAACAATTAAAAACACTCTGAATATGAATTTATTTGAACAAGTAAGCGAAGACATCAAAGCAGCCATGCTGGCTAAAGAAAAAATACGCCTCCAAGCATTGCGCGGAGTAAAAAAGGAATTTATAGAAGCGAAAACTGCCAAAGGCAGCGATGGCGATCTAAATGATGAATCAGCCGTGAAGATTCTACAAAAGATGGTTAAACAGCGCAAAGACAGCGCAAACATATTTGTATCACAAGGACGGCCCGAATTGGCAGAAAACGAATTGGCAGAAATAGCCGTCATCGAGGAATACCTTCCCAAACAACTATCTGCCGACGAACTCGAAAGCGCAATTGCTGACATCATCAAACAAACCGGTGCGCAAGACCCAAAAGAGATGGGAAAAGTCATCGGGGCAGCCAATAAAGCTTTGGCCGGTAAAGCAGAAGGCAAAGCAATTGCCGAAATCGTCAAAAAGCTTCTCAACTAGTATTAATTTATACTCTCGTAATTATTCATGAAACACAAACTGTTAAAAACAGCTACATTACCTCTCCTGCTCATCCTGCTCGCATCCTGCGGCATTACCGCCCCTCTTCTTCCATACGGCCCAACGCCAACACCTCAACAATTGCAATGGCAAAAGCGAGAATACTACATGTTCGTGCACTTCGGCCCTAATACTTTCACAGACAAGGAATGGGGAGACGGACAAGAAGACCCCAATGTATTTAACCCCGTCGCCCTTGATTGTGAACAATGGGTGCGAACTGCAATCGCCGCGGATATGAAAGGAATCATCTTAACTGCTAAACATCATGACGGATTCTGTTTGTGGCCAAGCAAATACAGCAAACATACCGTTAGAGAAAGCAGCTGGAGAGACGGAAAAGGAGACGTGCTACGCGAACTCTCCGAAGCGTGCAAGCGGCATGGCCTTGACTTCGGCGTATATGTCTCTCCGTGGGACAGAAACCATCCAGACTACGGAACGCCACAGTACAACGAAGTCTTTGCCGGAACACTGAACGAAGTTCTTTCCCAATATGGCCCCGTCTTTGAACAATGGCTCGACGGCGCTAATGGTGACGCAGACAAAGGGCAATTAAGGCAAATCTACGACTGGCCGCTCTTCCACCGGACGATATACGCAAATCAACCTGACATCGTCATCTTTAGCGATGTCGGTCCTGGATGCAGATGGGTCGGCAACGAAAGAGGCGTTGCATCCGAAACCAATTGGGGGCGCTTAAATATCGCAGGCTTTGAACCGGGAAAAGGTGCGCCGCCAGTGGACACTCTTCAACGGGGAAATATCTACGGAAACGCATGGGTGCCGGTCGAAACAGACATATCCATCCGCCCCGGATGGTTTTACAGCGCCTCCACGGATAACGAAGTGAAAACCGGACGCCAACTTATGGATATATACTATACCTCCGTCGGCAGAAATTCAAACCTTCTCCTCAATGTCCCGCCAAACCGCGAAGGGCGCATTTCGCCAATCGACTCCATCAGCCTCATGGAATTTAAGAAGGAGAGAGACATGGCCTTTGCCGACAACTTCCTCCGTTATGGCGAATTTAAAGCGTCCAGCGTCAGAAGGCCACATAAAGCTCATGCCGCTCAAAACGTAAACAGTTCAGACTACGATTCCTTCTGGTGCCCCATGGACAACGACGCTTCGCCCTCGATAGAAATAAATCTTCGCGAAGAAAAAGAGTTCAACTGCATCGTCCTCCAGGAATATATCACGCTCGGACAACGAATCTCAGGATTTGCCATCGACAATTGGGATGCCGCAAATGGGCAATGGACGCAAATCGCCGAAGGAACAACAATCGGATACAAGCGCATTCTCCGTTTCGCGCCGGCCAAAGGAAGTAAAATCAGATTACGTATCACCAGTTCTCTTGCCTCTCCCATAATCAACCGGGTCGGACTGTTTAATGTCTCGTAAATAAAACTAGCAATGGAGCACAACCTAAACCTCCTAGGCAAGAAAACCGACTACGCCGCGCAATACTCCCCGCAATTGCTTGAAGCGTTTGAAAATCCGCACCCGGACAGGGACTATTGGGTGAGCCTCGTCTGCACGGAGTTCACATCCCTCTGCCCCGTCACCGGGCAGCCTGATTTCGCAACCATGCACATTAATTATATCGCCGCCCAAAAGCTGGTGGAAAGCAAAAGCCTCAAGCTATACCTCTTCAGCTTTCGCAATCATGGCGCTTTCCATGAAGACTGCGTAAATATCATCCTGCGCGACCTTGAAAGCCTCATGAAACCACGCTATATCGAAGTGACCGGGCTGTTTAATTCCCGCGGAGGAATCAGCATCCACCCTTATGCCAACTACGGCGAACCGGGGAGTAAATATGAATCCCTTGCGCAAACCAGGCTTTTCAACATGAAATCAACTTTTTGAATCAGTATTCTTTTATTTAAATATATCTAACAGGAGGCCGTTGCGAAACATACTGAAGCAACGGCCTTTTTGTGTGTCAAACATGACAATCGCGCTTGGAGATGCAACGTGATTTCGTGAAACTATTACTCTTCCAAAAATCGTTTACCGTCAAAATTAAGGTTACAAACCGTAGCAGCCAGATTGAATATTAAGGGAGAATCGCATATTTCTGTAAACATCTTTCAATAAAAATGTATAGCCATAGCCTCTGTTTGCAAGAAGTCTTGTTTGCAACCTGGAGCTGATTCATGTATTTTAAAACGGAACTGTCAATTAGGCATAAACATAAATCATAATTTATTCCTGAGTATTTGGCAATCATCAGTAAAATTCAGTCTTTTTCTTGGCGCAGGAATTTCACGGAAAAGGAGAATCGCAAGCGAATCTGAAAAAGAAATGCCGAACATTTCTCAGCAATCCTGGAACATTAAAATTAGAATTATCACCGGGGGTATTGTCGTGTGTTCCGAAGATTTCCGCACCGGTGCGGAAAGTCTGCGCACCGGTGACGGAAGTTCGCGCACCGGTGACGGAAGTTCGCGCATCGGTGTGGAAAGTGCCGTAGAGTTATTTCAGAAAATCAATCGGTAAACTGTTGAATGAAAAATTAATGGCCTGGCTGGCAATAACTTTATTATTTATATCAAAAATTCGCATCGCTTATTCCGCGTCTTAATATTTGTGATGCCATGGATTGGTTATAATTCTAAAATTATATTTAGGGACACCGACTGTAAATATTGTTTGACGAGATCCCAAGCTCCGAGCCAGCATTTTTATAGATAAAAGAGAATATGGCGAAAAATAAGACATAAAAAAAACGCGAACCTTTTGCTTCAAGGAAAAACTGTAAAAATTGAAGCCGGCACGCGATTAGAAAGATCAGTCCAGTTTCAAAACGGCGAGGAAGGCTTTTTGCGGAACTTCGACGGTTCCAATTTGCTTCATGCGTTTTTTGCCTTCCTTTTGTTTTTCCAAAAGTTTGCGTTTGCGGGAAATATCGCCGCCATAGCATTTGGCAGTTACGTCTTTGCGAACGGCTTTAATTGTTTCGCGGGCGATGATTTTTGATCCGATGGCTGCTTGCACAGCTATGTCGAATTGCTGGCGAGGAATGAGTTCTTTTAATTTTTCGCACATTTTCCGTCCGAAGGAAACGCTGTTGTCAACGTGCGTTAATGTGGAAAGAGCGTCAACCGGTTCGCCATTAAGAAGGATGTCCAGCTTGATTAGCTTTCCCGGTCTGAAGTCATGCAAATGATAGTCGAAAGAGGCATACCCCTTGGATATGCTTTTCAGCTTATCGTAAAAGTCAATTACGATTTCGCCAAGAGGAAGGTCATAAAAGATTTCAACCCTGTCGCCGGAGATATAATCTTGTTTGACCAGGATTCCACGTTTGCCCAGACATAGCGTCATAATCGGGCCTATATAAGTCGTATTAGTGATAACGGAGGCGCGAATATAAGGTTCTTCGATACGATCTATTAGCGTAGGGTCAGGAAGGCCGCCTGGGTTGTGGACTTCGATACAATTGCCCTTTTTGTCATAAACATGGTAAGAAACGTTAGGCACAGTTGTGATTACATTCATGTCAAACTCCCGTTCAAGCCTTTCCTGTACAATTTCCATGTGCAGCAATCCAAGGAATCCGCAACGGAAGCCGAATCCGAGCGCAACGGAACTTTCCGGCTGAAATGTAAGCGATGCGTCGTTGAGCTGGAGTTTTTCGAGCGATGAACGTAGATTCTCAAAGTCTTCGCTTTCGATTGGATAAACACCTGCGAAGACCATCGGTTTGACTTCTTCAAAACCGGCGATTCCTTCTGTTGCTCCGCCTTTGATATGCGTGATTGTGTCTCCTACTCTTACTTCATTTGACGATTTGATACCTGAAATAATGTAGCCGACGTCGCCCGTTCTTATTTCGTTGCGTGGGGACATTTCGAGTTTCAGGATGCCTACCTCGTCGGCATCATATTCTTTGCCGGTAGCAATGAATTTAACCATGTCTCCTTTGCGGATTATGCCATTTACCACTTTGAAATATGCGATTATGCCTCTGAAAGAATTGAAAACCGAGTCGAATATCAGGCATTGTAGCGGCGCATCCGGATTTCCGGCGGGAGATGGGACTTTCTTTACGATAGCCTCAAGTATTTGATATACGCCTTCCCCTGTTTTTCCGCTGGCGCGGAGGATACTTTCGCGTGAACATCCGAGGAGTTCGATTATTTGGTCTTCCACTTCGTCAGGCATAGCGCTTGGGAGGTCAATTTTGTTAATGACAGGGATGATTTCCAGGTCATGCTCAATAGCCATGTAAAGGTTGGAGATTGTTTGAGCCTGTATGCCTTGCGCGGCGTCCACAATAAGCAAAGCCCCTTCACATGCAGCGATGGAGCGAGAGACTTCGTAGGAGAAATCCACGTGCCCCGGAGTATCTATTAGATTGAGAGTGTAAGTTTCATTATTATATATGTATTCCATTTGTATGGCATGGCTCTTGATTGTTATTCCGCGTTCACGTTCCAAGTCCATATCGTCCAGAATTTGCGCTTGTAAGTTATTCGCTTCAATGGTTTTGGTATATTCAAGCAGGCGGTCGGCCAAAGTGCTTTTTCCATGATCAATGTGAGCTATAATACAAAAGTTACGAATATTTTTCATTGCTTGTTATTTTGTCGCAAAGATAGGAATTTAGAGTGGAAACCTTTACTTTTGGACATTAAATACACGAATTTTAGTAGATATGATAACAAAACAGAACATAAACCTTTCTTATGAGCGAATAATGGAGTTGCTCGACAAGAAAGAACTCAAAAATGCTTTTGGTTGCCTGCAAAGTTTCCTGAATCATGCTCCCGATGCGATTTCCCTCGACAAGGTTCTTGAACTGGAAGAAACATATAAACGGATGTTGAACTATCGCCTTATCTATGCGCCGGATCCTATGCAGAAGCAAATATATGACGATATGCTAAGCTCGCTGTACGAAATTGCGGAACTAACCAAGCTGCGCCTGATGGAAGAATGTGAAGCCCCGCCGGTTTATTATGCGTTGAGGAAGAACCGTTCATACTTTGACGGCAACCAGGCTATTAAAGATCTGTATAATAGAGTATCCGTCGTATGTGAATACGAATCTAACTACTATTACGAGAAGACCCTGATACAAATATTTAACCGTATATGGCTCTCTGCTCGGATTTCCCATGATGAATACAATGACATCACCGAGATATTGGATGATGAAAAACTTCCCTGCACGACCGGCTGCCAGGTAGTCTCAGCCCTGGTGTTAAGCCTCTTCTCCTACTTTGACAAGGAAAAGTTTCTGCTCCTTCTCCATGCCTCCGACGAAGGAAAACATGAAGAAGTGCGTGCCAGAGCGCTGATAGGCCTCTTAATCATGCTATATATACATCACAAACGCACTGGGTTTTATCCACAAATAAGCAATCGGCTGGCAGCCCTGGCCGAAACTCCCGGATTCGCCAAACGCCTGCGTACCATCACCCTGAAATTCATCCTTGCCAAGGAAACGGACAAAATAACGCGCAAGCTTCATGATGAAATCATTCCCAAAATGACAAAATACGTCCCCAACATGAACAAGATGAATATCCATGACTTTAACCCCGAAATGTTCGAGGAGGAAAATCCCGAATGGCAAGAAATGCTGGAAGATACAGCTCTCGGAAAATCAATCGAAGAATACAACGAACTTCAAATGGAAGGAGCCGACGTAATGCACTCTACATTTGCCTATCTAAAACACTTCGATTTCTTCCGCGACATGAGCAACTGGTTCCTCCCATTCATGTCCAACCACTCCAACCTCGAAGAACTAGAAGATGACGATACACGAAACGGCCTGCGGTCAATAACCGACGCCCTAATCTTCCTCTGCAACTCCGACAAATATTCCTTCCTCCTCTCCATTATCAGACAGCCGTCGCCCGAACGACAACGCTTCCTCAGCCAGCTGCACGGCAACACGATAGAAGCCATGTCGCAATTCAAGGACATAATCGTCGGCGAAAAGGGCAAATTCGACGTTATCGTCAGCCAATGTATCCAAGACCTCTACCGGTTCTTCAAGCTTCATCACTTCCGCGGAGACTACAACGACATTTTCCTCTTGCCCCTCGACTTTTATAACCTTCCCATCCTCCGTCCATACCTGTCCGACAACGAAAGCCTCTCCATCATAGCCGAATACTATCTGAAAAAAAACTACTTCGACGAAGCCTTCGACTTATTCATGAAGCTGAAAATCGCAGACCCAAACAACGACATGCTCATGCAGAAAGCCGGATACTGCCAGCAAATGAAAGGAGACATCGACGCCGCCATTGCCGAATACATACAGGCTGACCTCATCAACACCCAGAGCAAATGGCTCATCAAACGAATTGCCGGATGCTACCGTGCAACAGGACGCCCCGCCCAAGCGCTGGAGTACTATCGCAGACTTGAAAGTATGAACCCCGACAATCTATCTATCCAGTTAAGCATCGGCCATTGCTACCTCGAACTCGGCGAGCACGCAGAATCACTCAAATACTATTTCAAAGTAGATTATCTGGACACAAAAACTCATCGTGCATGGCGTCCTTTGGCATGGGCGCTCTTCCTCGCCGGCAAGTATGACCAAGCCTTTGAATACTATAAGAAATTACTGGAAGAAGGAGCGAACAATGACACGCTCGCCGTACACGACTTCATCAATGCAGGCCACACCTCCTGGGCAAGAAAGAAATTCTCCGAAGCAATTAACTACTACTTCCTCGCCATTAAAAGCCAGGAAGGAGACGAAGAATATGACTTCAAAGTCGATATGGACACCTTCATCGAATACTTTGAAAAAGACCTCCCATACCTCGTCGCCGCCGGGATAGACAAAAACGACGTTCCCTTCATGTTCGACCAGCTACGGTATATGATGGACTAATCTCTTCGTCCCCTCGGAAAAGAACAAGACATTCAGTCCCCCCAGCATCCGGAAATCTCCGCAAAAGACCATGTCCTTGCGGAGATTTTTGTTTCCCGTCATTTCCATTCACAACAGGAAAGCAAGCGAGATACACATTATATTATTACCGCTAAACTTATTCCTGAAAATGAGAGAAATTACGCCCCCAGACGCAAGAACACGGTCGCGAAAGCTTCTCCGCGCTTGCCAGAATGAACTTTCCGGCCTATATTTGCACGATTTTTAATATAATAATGAGATGAATATACGACCAAACCTTCTATGTTTTTTATTCCTTACATGTTTTCATACGCACTTATTTTCTCTTGATAATCTCCGCACCGGAGACATGCGCAGCTTGGGGCTGGGCGGCAGCGAAACGGTCACGAGCGTTCTGTTCAACCCCTCGCTGGCGGCTTGGGCTGAAGGGGCACGCCTGGAAATGAACTGTTTTAACCGGTACTCGCTGAAAGAACTATGCACGCTCAATGCGGGAGGCATACTGCCGGGGCATTTCGTCTCGACAGGCTTGCATGTTGCATCTTTCGGCTATGATGATTATCGGGAAAGCCTCTTTCGCTGGGCAACTGCCAGGCAACTGGGCAAACGCTGGGCGCTCGGCGTGGCAGTCGAGTATGCAATGATACAGACCGCTACGGATGAAGAAGATCGCCGGTCGGCGCTCGCTGCCGATGTCGGATTGAGCTGGTATTGCAGTGAGAGATTGCTGCTGGGACTGACGATTATGAATTATCCTTCGGCAGACATTGGAGAAAAACACAGCCGAGAGAAGTTTACGCCCGGAACAGTTCAGGCCGGCGCCCAATGGACGATGACTGAGGCCGTGTTAGTGTCGGGAAATATCGGATACGCGGAAGGCCAGGCGCTGGACTGCGGCATCGGACTGGAATGTACCGCGTTCAACGACTTCCATATCAGGGGAGGAATGAAACTCTCGCCGCCGCTCCCATCTTTCGGAATAGGATACAAGTATTTACGATTCGGCATTGACGTAGCCGGCGTCCTTCATCCCCTGCTGGGAGCAAGCAGCGGGATGGGCGTTTCATACTTTTTTTAACGCGAATCATGCGACACTGTATATTAATATGTAGCGTGCTATTTGCCTGCTACCCCGCAAGCCGTAGCCAAACGGTTGAACATTCCGGGAAATGGATCGAGTATGTTAACGAAATGGCCGGCGACGATGAGGATGACACCCGCATGGAAATGCTCTACTCCGAACTGTCGGACATTTCCGAACATCCATTTGACCTCAACACCGTTAAGGCCGGCGACTTGCGACGCCTTCCGTTCCTCACCGACGAACATATTAACAGCATCCTTTCCCATATAAAACGTTACGGCAAGATGGTGAGCATTTATGAACTTAAAGACGTTAAAGGATTAAATCATGCCACGCGCGAACTTCTCCTGCCTTTCGTCCACGTTCCTGAAAAAGAAGGAGGCCGACCGCCACTTCCCCTCAAATATCTACCGAAATACGGTCGCCATGAGATACTGTTGAGATACGATCGCTGCCTGCAACAAAAGAAGGGCTACCGCGACCTGCCGGACAGTATCGCCGCCCAATACCCCAACCGGAAATATCTCGGCGAACAGTTCTACCACTCGCTCAGGTACACGGTTAGCCTGCGCGACAAACTGCAAGCCGGCATAACGGCAGAGAAAGATGCAGGCGAAGCCCTTCTCAACAAAAACAACAAGGGATACGATTTCTACTCCGCTCACTTCCTCCTTAAAAACACAGGCATACTTCAAAGCATCGCCCTGGGCGACTACAAAGCCACGTTCGGACAAGGACTGACGATCAGCTCGGAGTTTGTTCCCAGCCATACGTCAACACTCGTCCGGCAGGAAAAGCGAACACACGGATTCACACGCCACGCATCCGCTAACGAATACGACTTCCTGCGCGGAGCAGCCCTCACCCTGGACTGCAAGAACATAAACATTAGCGCCTTCTATTCCCTCCGCCATCTCGACGCAGCCGTGACCGACAGTAACTACATCGCATCCATAAAAACGGACGGCCTCCACAACCTTCCCCGCGAAATGCAAAAAAAACATACACTGAAGATGCAAACCATCGGAGGCAACATCCTCTACTCCTCCGCCGAACTCTCCGTCGGCCTCACAGCCATAAACTACCGCTTCGTCAACCACAAAATCATTCCCAAACCGCAGCCACGCAACATCTTCCTCTTCCGCGGGCATGAAAACACAAACATCAGCGCCGACTATACCATTCGCAAGCGCAACATCATGATATTCGGCGAAACAGCCATCTCGGCAAATAAAGCCATCGCAACGCTCAACGCCATCAAATACTACCCAACCTCAAGGCTCGAACTCCTGTTCCTGCACCGATACTATGACAGGCAATACCAGGCATTTTTCGCCAACGCCTTCAGCCAAAGCACCACAACTCAAAACGAAGAAGGATTCTATGCCGCCATGCGCTTCAACCCCTTCGCCGACCTCCTGCTGTCAGCCTACATCGACAGCTTCCGCCACCCATGGCTCAAGTTCGGCATTGACGCGCCATCCACCGGCATCGAATATATGGCGCAAGTCGATTACCCGCAATCCGACGAACTCACATTTTATATCCGATACAAATACCGGCAAAAGGAAAAGAACGCCGCCTCTGCATCAGCCCCCCACCCCACCATGCCATGCTCCCGCCGCAGTCTTCGCCTTCACTCTCAATATCGCCTCGGCGCAATTGACCTCAAAACCGCCGCCGACGGCGTTGCATACTCCGAAGCAGAAACCCTCAGCCGAGGCATCGCCATATCGCAAAGCGCCGGATGCGCCATTCCCCGCCAGCCATTACAAATAAACCTCTACGCCGCATGGTTCAACGCCCCCGACGGCGCCACCCGCCTCATCTCGCTCGAAAAGAGCGCTACACACGCATACAGTCGCCCGCAACTCTGCGGAAAAGGCCTCCGCCTCGCAACCCTCATCCGCTGGGACATCCTCAAGTGCCTCGCCCTCACCATGAAAATCGGCAACAGCCATTACTCCGACAGAGAAACCATCAACTCCGACCTCGAAGAAATCGAAGGTCAAGACAAGACCGACATACAAATCCTTATGCGATGGAAAATCTAGCCCCCGCACATAAGAAAAACACTCCCGAAACTTTTTCCTGACACTTTCCCCAAAGGTGGAAACCCTCCTGAAAAAATATTGAGCCTTTCCCCCATGGGGGAACGCTTCCCGAAATTTTCAGGTGCATTTCCCTCAAGGGGGAAAAACTAAATATTTTTTTTTTGACACATTCCCTTCGCGGGGAAAGCCTCCAGAAATTTTCAGCACACTTTCCCTCAAGGGGGAAAAACTCAATATTTTTTTTTGAAGCATTCCCTTCGCGGGGAAAGCTCCCAGAAATTTTCAGCACACTTTCCCTCAAGGGGGAAAATCTAAATGAAGTTTTTTTGAAGCATTCCCTTCGCGGGGAAAACCTCCAGAAATTTTCAGCACACTTTCCCTCAAGGGGGAAAAACTAAATAATTTTTTTTTGAAGCATTCCCTTCGCGGGGAAAGCCTCCAGAAATTTTCAGCACACTTTCCATCAAGGGGGAAAATCTAAATATTTTTTTTTGAAGCATTTCCTTCGCGGGGAAAGCCTCTAGAAATTTTCAGCACACTTTCCCTCAAGGGGGAAAATCTCAATATTTTTTTTTGAAGCATTTCCTTCGCGGGGAAAACCTCCAGAAATTTTCGGGAGCATTTCCCTCATACTGGAATTGAAACATAAAATAATAAAGACACAAAGCATGGATTTAAAATCCTCCACTCTTTTATAACTTATGTTCATCTCCACGGAAAAATCCCCCCCCCGATTTCCAGTGAGCAACCAACTTTTATTTATATATAAACCTGATTTAAAGCCGATTCAAATAACAAAATAACACATGCAGAGCAACAAGATTCTCCTGCCACCAGCCTCATTCATACAATTCCCGTCGGCCAACGCGACAATTAGACATAAGAAATAAACGAAACCGGACGACTCCGCCGAAGTTATTTCGCAGTCTGAACCGACCGGAAATAAAGACCCGGAAGCTTTGCATAACCGGCAATATCTCCGTTTCACGTCCGGCGCCGAGAAACGGTTGTTGGTCATCATGCCCTGCGGCAAATTAGCCCTGTTCAAGCCATGTGTATGATTATCATGCTCGAAGGTCATCAAAAGTCGGCTGTTAGAAATAATACATATAAAATATTCGGCGTAAAAGCAGATGTTCAACCATGAATTACCCTCCGCCCTGATGCGTTTACACCGCTCCAAAGAGGCCAATCATAAATAAACGGTTTAATTTTTCCCTATCTTTGCAATAAATTAATTCATAATATTATGGTAGATATTAAACAATATGTTAAGGCAGCGGAATCAAAAATGAATGACGCACTCACACATTTAGACGAACAGTTGGCGCATATTCGCGCCGGGAAAGCCAACCCAAAAATTCTGGACGGCGTGCGGGTTCTCTACTATGGAAACCAAACGCCGCTCACCGGTGTAGCAACCGTGACAACGCCCGATGCAAAAACAATTCTCATCACCCCCTGGGAGAAGTCGCTGATTAAGGAAATAGAAAAAGCAATCCTTAACTCCGACGTAGGCATCACGCCTGAAAATAACGGTGAGACAATACGCCTGGGCATACCTCCGCTAACCGAAGAACGGAGACGCAACCTCGTCAAGCAATCGAAGCAGGAAGCAGAGAACGCCAAAATTAGCATACGCAATGCGCGGCGCGATGCTATCGAGACGCTCAAGAAGGCCGTCAAGGCCGAATCCGTGCCGGAAGATGTTGAAAAGGATGCCGAGGCAGACGTGCAAAAAGTGCATGACAAGTATATCAAGAAGGTGGACGAACTCTACGTCGTTAAAGAAAAAGAAATTATGACCGTGTGAAAGGGCTTGTCATCAAAAATACCGGAAGCTGGTACTCGGTGCAAACAGAGGATGGCCGCCAGATTGAATGTAAAGTCAAGGGGAACTTCCGCCTTCGCGGGATTAAAAGCACGAATCCCATAGCCGTAGGCGACAGAGTGCAGATTGATATAAACTCCGAGGGGACTGCGTTCATAACAGAAATCGAGGAGCGTAAGAACTATATGATAAGAAGAGCCTCCAATCTGTCGAAGCAGTCGCACGTCATAGCCGCGAATCTTGACTTGGCGATGCTCATCATTACCATCAACTATCCGGTCACAACTACTATCTTCATCGACCGTTTCCTTGCAACCGCCGAAGCCTACTCCGTTCCGGTCAGCCTTATCTTTAACAAGATAGATCGTTACCGCGAGGAAGACCGCGAGAACATGGAGATGCTCATTGACCTATATGCAGAGCTGGGCTATCCATGCTTCAAAACATGCGCCCGTTCCGGCGAAGGCGTCGAGCAGCTCCAGTCGGAACTGTCCGGCAAGGTGACGCTGCTGTCCGGCCATTCCGGCGTAGGCAAGTCAACGATCATCAACGCCCTGATTCCCGGCCTGCAACTCCGCACGAGAAACATATCCGAATATCACAACAAGGGGATGCACACGACGACCTTCTCCGAGATGATTCCCCTGCCGCAGAGCGGTTACATTATCGACACGCCCGGCATAAAAGGGTTCGGTTCATTTGCCATGAATGAAATTGAGATCTCTCACTACTTCCGGGAAATATTTGCCGAATCAAAGCTCTGCAAGTTCAGTAACTGCACACACAGGCACGAGCCGAACTGCGCCGTTGTCAAGGCGGTAGAGGAAAATCGGATAAGTCTTTCTCGATATAAAAGCTACTTGAGCTTAATGAAAGATGGAGAAGGCGGGAAATACAGATTAGATTAAGGAACGTTATTGTGTATTGTTAAAAGAAATGCTTGCAGCCCCTTCCTGGGAGCACATCCGGCGGTAAAAAATCTTACCGCCGGATTTTTTGTTGTTGTTAAACGCAGGCCTTACTTCTGCCGTGCCCTGTCAAGAATTTCAATCACGGTCAGATTATTCTCCAGCGAAGAGAGGTCGTCCGACCGAACGGATATTTCTCCGCGAACGGCGGCTTTGAGATAATAGAACGAATCATTGTAAGGCGGAGGCAGAGGAGCAGGCGTAACAACAGTCTCGACCTTTGCCGCCTTGCTTTCATAGACGCGCATCGACGTCGGCGAATCTTGATAGATATATCCCTTCGTGCCGTATATGTGCATATCTTTCCTGTTCATCGGCCAATTCCACGATGCCATTATTAAGACCGTCGCATCTGGATATTGCACAAGAATTGTCGCATCGTCATCCACTTTCGGGTATTTATCAGGCTTTTGATGCTGAAGTACGCTCTGCACGGCAACAGGTTTACTGCCTTTTAACAACCATGTGGCCAGATTGGCTCCGTAGCAGCCGAAATCCATCACCGCCCCGCCTCCATTCTCAACAGGATCGGTAAGCCAGGAAAGAAATTCTTGTGAGCAGCCTATTTCGATTGGCCCCTGATGACCGTCGTATACGTTGATGCGCGTAATGTCTCCTATCTTGCCTTCGAGAATAAGGCGACGAGCTTCGTGGTTGGTTGCATACCAAGTCGTTTCATAATTAGTAAGCAAAAAGATATTGTGCTTTCTCGCGAGTTCAGCCATTCGCCGGGCATGTGCAGAGCTGACCGCCAGAGGCTTCTCTACCATGATATGTATTCCGCGAGGTGCGCATGACTCCGTCACGCTCAAGTGCTCAAAAGTTGAGCCGTAAGCCACGACAGCCTCCGGTTTTGTTTTGTCCAGCATCTCGCCAAGATCGGCATAGAAGAGTTTTCCATCCACCTTCCTGCGCAGCGGCGAGTTTTCCCTGATTAACTTGTCAGCTTCGTAAACGCCGACGATAATAAAGTCGCCTCTGTCAACACGTCTTACAACTTCGGCCAGATGACCGTGCGACAATCCGGCAACGGCTAACCTTAACGGCGACTTCTCCTTATCTGCCGACATGGCTGGAAATGCAGAGGAAAGAAGCAATAATGCAAAAGATGCAATCTTAACTGATGTTTTCATTGATTTCCAAATATTCTTTGGCTTCGGATATAAACGATTCGCTAACCGTTCGGTAATATTTCGGATAGTCGTAATTGTCCGTAAGATGATTAATGTAAAGGAAGACAATCAGCATTGCCGTATCATACGGTTTTATCTTGTCGGTATGAATAATCAGATCGTAATTTGAATCGTTATCTAGCATTATGTTATACTGCGTCTTGAAACGAAGCAACTCGCTTGCCCGCCTTTCGGCAATTGATGCCTTCGCCTCCTTCAGTGCGAAGAATCGCTCGCTAATACGCTTCTTATCTCCCAGGATGCGTTTCGCGGCAATATTCTCATCAACCTTGAGATATACTTTGTATGAATCCTTAACAAAATGCCAGGCCAGACGGGAATCGAATATCCGCTTCTTGCCCTTCCCCAGCTCTGCAACCATCTTGTCACATTCAATGTCCAGTTCCGGATGCGTCTCCATATATTTGTTGAATGCCGCCGCATCAAGATTATGCTTTTCTGCAAGCCTCCGCTGTACAGCTCCGACGGATATGACTTCAAAACCAAGTGCTCGCCCAAGTTCGGAGGCGACGGAGCTTTTTCCGCTTCCAAGCTCGCCGCTAAGTGTGATGTTTTTTGTGTAATTATCCATGGTTAATGTGTCTCCTTTCTATTTTTTACCTCCAAACGAAAACGTTATCGGAATATAGGACGGCGAAACGACCGGAACAGTTCCAATCATAAACGTTGGCTTTATACGGAACGTGACGTTCGAGGCCTTGTCTCCAACGCCAAGGAAGTTCTTTGCAATATTCAGCACTGCATCCTTACTTTCGCCTTTCAGCAACGTCGCCAGGTCAAAACCAATGGCAAGAGGCAAAATCTGTGTTCCGCCGGCAGGAATGTTCATCGGCTTGTTCACTGTTCCGGACGTAAATTCAACATTGTCAATGCTGAGAATGTACTGCAAGCCATTAAGCATGGCCTCTGCCTTGTTCGGATTGTTTACATCCAGATTAAGAGTAAAGTTTAGCGGAACCGACTGTGCTGTCCCTGTCAATATGGCCGTGACCATCGGTATGGACGCAAGCGATAGACCTTTGGATAAATCAATCCCGCCAACATTTAGATTCGATAGCGAATTGTAAGAGTATTTGCATTGCGACATATTATATGCTCCGCCCAACTGTTTAGCCACGTCGCATCCGGCGGGAAGGAAAGCGATACCTATCATACAAATTATAGAAATGATCCTGTTCATAATATAGTAATAATTATAAATGTTATATCTACAAAGATAGAAAATTTATCCAACCATCTTAAACAGGCGGACAGTACTGTTCCCTACGCCTCGCAACATATCAAAATAGCCAGTAACCCAACACGGTTTTCTCCATATATTCGCAAAAAAGCAATTATAAATTAAGCCGACTGTAACGAATTTGCATCTGGTCATTCATAGTAGCAAGGTGAAAAGAAAGAGGACATTTTCTCAGACAAAAAGCCGCTAGAGGCGTAATAAACAGTGACGAACAGAATAGAACAATAAAGCAATTTAAATGCGCACAAAAAATACGGCTCGACCTTTAACTAGGTCAAGCCGTATCTGTCTTCTTTATTTTATTTCAATATTTGTGTGAACTGTGACGGGTTCGAACCGACGACCTCTGCCCTGTCAAGGCAGCGCTCTGAACCAACTGAGCTAACAGTTCCAATACGGCGACAAAAGTAATTAAATTTTGGTTCCTGCAATACCATAGAAACTAAAAAAAATTATCTTTGCAAGCATAATGTAATTTTAAAGTATGATAAATCAGCAAAATGGAGGTTTTTTGAGCAGCCTTCCCCCCGTCACCAAAAATTTGATAATCATTAACGCCCTATTCTGGGTAGCAAGTCTGGTTCTGCCGAAAGTCGGCGTTGATTTGACCGAACTCCTCGGTTTGCATTTTTTCGCAGCCAAACATTTCAATCCGGTACAATTAGTCACTTACATGTTTCTTCACGACACAGGTTCGATAACGCACTTGTTCTTCAACATGTTTGCAGTCTTTATGTTCGGTCGTTCGTTAGAGATGTTTTGGGGCAGTCGCCGCTTCCTAATCTTCTATCTTGTTACAGGTGTCGGCGCTGGACTGATACAGGAATTGACATGGATATGGAGCCTTCGTGACATTTTCGCTAATGCAACCATAGAAATGATAAACCTCAATGGCGAGCAAATAATAAGCAAAGCAGAATATTTCGACCTCTTCATCACTGTCGGTGCCTCCGGAGCGGTTTTTGGTATTCTCCTAGCCTTTGGCATGTATTTCCCCAACACTCCATTGTTTATTATGTTCATCCCTATCCCGGTCAAGGCCAAATACGTTGTTGCTGGTTACGGCTTAATCGAACTCTTTGCAGGAATTGTCGGATTTAGAGGCGATCCTATAGCCCACTTCGCACATCTTGGCGGAATGTTATTCGGTTTTATAATGATTATCTATTGGAAAAAGAAATACCGCAGTAATGATGGAGGATATTTTTAACCGTCTGAAAAGACTGTTCAAAAACGGGAACATTCTCGCAAAGCTCATCTTTATCAACGCCGGAGTATTTATCCTTATCCGTCTTTCGGACGTATTTATTACATTATTTAATATCCCCAGCCTGTCTGCCCTTCCGCAGCTACAGCTTCCTTCATCTATCGAACTGTTTCTACATCGCCCGTGGACAATCATAACTTATATGTTCACGCATTTCGACTTTTGGCATATCGGTTTTAATATGCTCCTTCTCTACGGTTTCGGGCGCATATTCCTTCTGTTCCTCAACCTGCGCCAGATGTGTGGCGTTTATCTACTTGGAGGCATAGCAGGCGGCATGTTATACATCCTTGCCTACAATCTTGTTCCTTATTTTTCAGAGGATGCGCCGGCCAAGCTAATGGGGGCATCCGCATCGGTAATGGCTATCGTTTTTGCAGTCTCCTTTTATCGTAAGGAATACGAAATACATCTCGTCCTTCTTGGCAGGCTCAAGCTCATCTACATAGCCTTGGCCGTCTTCCTGGTCGATCTCCTTTCCATAACATCCTCCAACGCCGGCGGCCACATTGCCCATATCGGCGGCGCATTGCTAGGCATCGGCTTCGCATGCCGGCTTCTTGGCAGAGGAAAAGACATGACCGCCCCCCTAAACCGCCTCCTTGACCGCATTATCAATCTTGGCAAGCGCAAACCCAAGTCAAAATCAACATTCCGAAGAGCCGAAACTAAATACGACTTCAATGCACGGCGCAACGCAGAAATTGCCGAAATGGATTCTATCCTCGACAAAGTCAAACAATCAGGATATTCAAGCCTCTCCGCCGAAGAAAAGAAAAAACTATTTGACTCAAGCAAAAAATTATGAAGAAAAGAAAAAATATCCTCCATAATATATTAAGGTATATTCTGCTTGCTACCAATATCCTCGTTTCCATCCTGCTAATCTTTTCCGCTTACTCCGACCGTATATCGCCCGAACAGGAAATTTTCTTTTCTTATCTGGGACTTGTATATCCGTTTATTTGCATGGCCAACATGTTATTCATTTTTTATTGGCTTCTTGCACGGAAATGGTTCTTGCTCATCAGCCTGTTCTCCTTTCTCGTTTGCTGGGAGCCAACGCGCAACTATTTCCCACTCCACCCCAATCGTGAAGTTCCCGATACAGACGTCATTAAAGTTCTTACCTACAATGTCATGGGATTCGCCAACGCAGTCCATACAGATAAAGTCCCCAACCGAATCGTCCGTTACATAGCCCAATCAGGTGCCGACATCGTTTGTCTTCAAGAATATACCGTTCGTGAGGGCAACGACAAGCGCCTGACTAGTCAAAAACTGAACGAAGCCCTTAGCATGTATCCATACTACTCCGTCGTTAGGCTCAAAAATCTCAACAACAGCCTTGCCATATATTCCAAATACCCAATTCTCCTGTCGCGTCCTATCCTTTACAGCAGCCACAACAACGGCTCCTCCATACACTTGATTAACATAAACGGAAAAACATTAACGCTCATCAATAATCACCTGGAATCCTTCAAGCTTACATCTCGCGACAAAAGCCACTATTCCGACTTCATCACCGAGCCAGGCCCGGAGCACTTCGATGAACTCCGTGGCACAATGCGCCAAAAACTAGGCCCCGCCTTTCTCCTCCGCGCCAAGCAAGCTCGCATCATTGCCGAAGAAATACGAAAAATACGCAGCGACTATACCATCGTATGCGGCGACTTCAACGACACGCCCATCTCATACGCCCATCGCACCATCCAGGGAAACCTTCGCGACGCCTATGCCGATTCCGGATGGGGGCCGTCAGGCACATACAATCAAAACTACTTCTGGTTCCGCATAGACCACATCCTTTTTTCTCCCAACATGGAAGTTTTTAATTGTACGGTAGACAAGGTGAAATATTCTGATCACTATCCCGTCTGGTGTTATTTGAAGCTGAATTAATTTTTTTGCTGTTACGCAGTCGATTTATATGTTTTTTCTCTCTAAAAACTAAAAAACGAAACTCCTCTTCCATCTAATTCCTGATTCTTACGTTCTTTTTTTGCTATTTTTGCTTTCTAAATGATATATAATAAAGCAAAGACATAGAGAAATGAAAACAAATTTAAGCTCTCAAATAACCCTTACGCGAATCCCCGTTCGTTTTTACCGACCCGAAAATGCTTACGAGCAGTCAATCCTGACCCAATACGAAAACATTCCCACAACTATTTACGAATCAGCTGAAGAAGGCTCACGTATCGTTGCTGCCGAGATAGCCGCCCTAATCGCCGAAAAGCAAAGAGAAGGAAAATCCTTTGTGATGGGCCTTCCAGGTGGCCGCAGCCCGCAAAGTCTTTATCGAGAATTGATTCGGATGCACAAAGAAGAAGGTCTTAGCTTCGCAAACGTAGTGGTCTTTAACCTATACGAGTTTTATCCACTTGTATCCACTACGTTCAGCAACTTGACTTACTTGAAAAACTATCTCCTTGATCATGTGGACATATCTCATGACAATATCCACAGCCCCAACGGGCAAATGCCAAAGGAACAGATATATGATTTCTGCATCGAATACGAAAAAGCAATTGAGAACGCCGGTGGATTGGATTATGTTATCCTCGGCCTCGGTCATGCAGGCACTATCAGTCTTAACAGTCCAGGTACGGCAGCAGGCTCCTCCACTCGATTCATTCTCATGGACGTCGATTCAAAGAAAGAAGCCTCCACACAATTCAAGAACATCGAAAATGTTCCTGTCGGCGCTATCACTTTAAGCATATCCACCATCTTGAAATCAAAGCAAGTAGTCATGATGGCATGGGGCGACAGAAAAGCAAACATCCTCCGCAAAGCTGTCGAAGGGAAAGAAACAGACAGCGTCCCCGCCTCCTATCTTCAAAACAAGCCCAACGCCCGATTAGTCACCGACCTCTCCGGTGCATATAGCCTGACCCGTATCAGTCATCCCTGGCTGGTAACGAATTGTGAATGGGACAACAAACTTATTCGCCGTGCCATCGTTTGGCTTTGTCATATAACCGGCAAGCCCATCTTGAAACTCACCAACAAGGATTACAGCGAACATGGCCTTGAAGGCCTCCTCGCTCGTTATGGTTCGGCTTATGCAGTGAACATCCAAATATTCAATGACATTCAGCACACCATCACCGGATGGCCAGGCGGCAAGCCCAACGCTGATGATTCCAATCGCCCGGAACGTGCAACTCCATTCCCAAAGAAGGTTATCATCTTCAGCCCTCATCCCGACGATGATGTTATTTCCATGGGCGGCACATTCCGTCGTCTCTGCGACCAGGGACATGACGTTTATGTTGCTTATCAGACATCCGGCAATATAGCAGTAGGCGATGAGGAAGTCGTCCGTTACTGCGAATACCTCCGCGACGTCTGCGACCGTTATTCCCCGGATAGTCCTTCCAGAACGAAAGCCGAAGAAATCATCCGCTACCTGCATTTTGACAAGAAAGCCGAAGAGCGCGAGCATCCCGACGTACTGTTTATGAAAGGCACCATCAGAAGAGAAGAAGCCCGTGCTGCCGCCCGATACTGCGGCGTGACGGACGACAGTCGCATCCGCTTCCTCGACCTTCCATTCTACGAAACCGGCATGGTGAAAAAGAATGATATAAGTAAGAAGGACGTCCGCATCATTCTCGAACTGCTCGACGAAATTAAGCCCGACCAGATATTCGTAGCCGGCGACCTGGCCGATCCTCACGGAACGCACAAGGTATGTCTCGACGCTGTTCTGGCTGCTGTCGATTCAATAAAGAAAGAACCATGGATGAAACAATGCCGTATCTGGATGTATCGCGGAGCATGGGCAGAATGGGAAATGGATCATATTGAGATGGCTGTCCCTCTGAGTCCCGAAGAGTTGCGTCACAAACGTAATGCTATCCTCAAGCATCAATCGCAAGCCGAGAGCGCTCCCTTCCTTGGCAATGACGAACGTCTGTTCTGGCAACGCGCTGAAGATCGAAACCGTTCGACAGCCGAACTGTACCGTCAACTTGGATTAGCTGCATACGAAGCAATAGAAGCCTTCGTTCGATACAATCCGAACAATATTTGTTGACAAGGTTGAAAACGTTGAAATTCATTAAGGACTGGGCTTTGCCCATTGCCATGATAACCGGAGCAGTAGCTTATCACCCATTGAGCTACTGCTCCTTTCTTACGCCACACCTCATCTTCCTGATGCTGTTTGTCACTTTCTCAAAGATGTCTCCCCGCGAGATGTGTATTCATCCCGCTCACTTCCTGTTGCTGGGCATACAGCTGTTCGGGAGCCTCGCCGTATATGCGGCAGTTAACCTTTACCACCCGGTTGTTGCTCAAGGGGCATTCATTTGTGTTATTATCCCTACGGCGACAGCAGCGGCGGTTATAACAGGCCTGCTTGGAGGCAATGTAGCCTTTCTTGCCAGTTATGTTCTTCTCTGCAACATAGCAGTCGCAATAGCCGCCCCTTTGCTGCTTCCCATTATTGGTCATAACGAGAGCATCCCGTTTTGGGAAGCGTTCTTTCGGATATGCCGCGAAGTAGCTCCGATTCTGCTGTTGCCACTTTTGTTTGCATGGCTCATTCGATACATGCTTCCTAAAGTCAATGCAGTTATACTCGGCATACGCAATCTTACTTTTTACTTATGGGCTGTTGCTCTTGCCATTGTTACCAGCAAGATGGTAAAGTTCTTTGCCGAACAGGAAAATCCCGATTATGCAGTGGAGCTAAGCCTTGCAGCAGCATCCTTAATAATATGTGTTGCCCAGTTCCTCGTCGGCCGTCGGATAGGCAAGCATTATGGCGACCCCGTATCCAGCGGGCAGGGGCTTGGCCAAAAGAACACTATCCTTGCCATGTGGATGGCTCAAGCTTATCTCAATCCAATCTCCTCCGTCGCCCCTGCCACATATATCCTCTGGCAGAACATTATCAACTCTTACCAGCTTTGGCGGAAGAACCGCATCAGCAAATAGATATCCATTGCCGTATGCAAAACTCGCGGACAAGCGTCTTGCGAGTTTTTTGCTTTTAGTTCCGAAGATATTGCAACATTTTCCGAAGGTCTCAAAACATTCTTAAGGATTGAAGCGTGATTCTCCGAGTATCACGCGACACTCTCAGAGAGTCAACGGTGATTCTCCGAGTGTCACGCGAGACTCTCCGAGAATCAACGGTGATTCTCAGAGTATCACGCGAGACTCTCCGAGAATCAACGGTGATTCTCCGAGTATCAACCAGACACTCTCAGAGAATCAACGGTGACTCTCCGAGAATCACGCGAGACTCTCAGAGTATCAAGCGTGATTCTCCGAGTATCAACGGTGATTCTCCAAGCATCAAACGAGACGCGCCAAGCATCAAACGAGACGCGCCGAGCATCAAGCGAGACGCTCCGAGTGTCAAACGAGACACTCCGAGTGTCAAACGAGACGCTCCAAGTGTCAAACGAGACGCTCCAAGTGTCACGCGAGACGCTCCGAGCATCAAACGAGACGCTCCGAGTGTCACGCGAGACGCTCCGAGCATCAAACGAAACACTCGGAGTGTCAAACGAGACGCTCGGAGTGTCAAACGAGACACTCGGAGTGTCAAACAAGACACTCGGAGTGTCAAACGAGACGCTCGGAGCATCTCATTTGATGCTCGGAGCTGTCAATAACAATATTTATTCGCTTACGAGGATGAACTCCATCGCCCAAGCCTGGTCATTGTCTGCCTCGGCGCTTTTAAGGACGACAAGTTCTGTTCCGGCTTTGTTGGAGAAAACGTAGTAGGCTTTAGCCTCGTATTCGTCTGTTATGCCGTTAAGTGTGGCCTGGTAATAGTCATCGTACATATAAGTTTTAACGAGTGAGAAGTCGTTGTCCTCAAATTGCAGGACGGTGTTGGGGGCGTATAAATTGTTATAAGTGTAAAGTCTTACTAACGCCCAAATGGAATGGGTGTCGACATTATGGTCAACAAAGCCGACAACATTATATAAGTCGTCATATTTAAATGTATTGATGGCAGAAAGCGAGCTTGGGTCTCTGTTTGACAGGAATGATGCGGTGCTGAAGACGTTGCGATGGGAATTATACATGTATTGCCCGTCTGGTGAGAACCAGAAGCAGTCAATCTCCTCGTGGAAGTAGCGCAGCTGCCTGCGGCTTTCAGCATCGAAGACGAACAGTCCGCTGGGCGACAGGAGGGTTCTGGATGCGATGATACAGTTTTGTCCTGGAATCCTTCCGAGCAATGTATTTTGCGAGATATAGTCGCCGTCGCTCGTTGTTTCCTTTCCGCTGTCGGTGTTTATCCATGCAAGTTTAGCGGAGGTGTTTGTGCCGGCGGAGGTGTAGCATACCCAGTTGTTGTTGCCCCACTCAATGTCATAGACATTTGCTTCGATGCCGAATATTTTAATGACGGCAAAGCGTTCGAGGTCGATGTAGCTTATGCAGCCATCATGGCCGACGATGGCCTTTGTGCCGTCCATGCTGAAGCATGTTGGTGGTTTTGGCAGTTCTGTTTCATGAACTATTGCGCGTGTTTTTACATCGTAGGCGAAGAAGCGGTTCGGTTGAGAGGTAGCGATGTAAAGCATGTCGTTAGCTTTGTCGAAGTGTGCGTCGGCTATTCTGCCTGTGACAGGTTTGACATTAGTCGCGGGGGTACCGTTTCGCGCCGTTACGGTGATTGAATAGACTGGTTGTTCCGGGTCGTTTGTGAGTATATGGATGACGGCGGAGTTTTCCCCCGGCGGCATGATGTTGCGATTGCATGTAGCGGTGAGGTTGACGGCTGTGTATGGGAAGAGTGTGCCTTCTGTTTCGTTGAAGCTCAACCATTCTGGAATGTCCTTGATTTCCCATGTGAGGTTGCCGTTGCCGGTATTGATGAAATATAGTTTTTTGCTTATGTCTTTCCTGTCGAAGTTCATTTCCGTTTCATTGCAGGAGATATGTGGCGGCGATGCTTTGAAATGCACTATGACGGCTGTTTCTTTTGCATTAGGGTCGTTGCTGGTGATACGGATGTGCTCCGTTGTATCTTCATGTGGCAATCCCTGGTTATATGCAGTTTGAACTGGGATAGTCAGGGCGCCGTCGGTCGAGAGGACTCCCGATTGGTAAATTTCGTCTACTGCCAGCCATTCCGGACATTCTGTGACTGTCCAGATGAGTATTCCCTTGCCGACGTTTCGGAGGATGATTTCCTTCCTGTTTCCCTGTTTAATCTCTACTTCCGGCGTTATGGAGATTATCGGTGCTCCTTCGTTGACATAAGCTACGGGGATGCTGTATGCCCCGATATTGTCGATGTCAATAATGACGGCTTCGTAGTATATTCCGACGTCGGAGAAGTGTTCCTGTTTTTCGACCAAACATTCAATGGCGGCTTTTCCGTCGACTAATTGCCCGGAGGTGGCGGACATATTTAACCAGTCCGGTTTATTGCGGATGGTGAATCTGTTGTTTTCGGTGTTTGGTATGTTGATGGTAAAGGTTTGTACTTTCTGTCCGGGGAAGAGATAAGATATTGATTCGGCGGCCAGTGTAGCTTTGTTTGATTGCTCAATAAAATCGTTGTTGCATGAAGTAAGATAAAGGAGGATAAGACAGACGGTGGCGATGGCGGTGTTTAAGACTAATCTGTTCATTGAAAATGTCGGTTAGAAATGAAACTTAAATCCGAGTGATAGTGCAAGATGTGAGATGTTTTCAGGTTGCTCCGGTTCTAACCTGCGAGAAGTTGTAGCGCTGTTAAAGTGCAGAGTGCGCAGATTAGCAAAAAAAGCCCCGGCATTTGCAAATATTGAAACTCCGGGAGAGGTATAATATTCAATGGCGACTTCTATATTCTCTCCGACGGTCTCTCCGGTAATAAGAGAATTATCAAAGCCCAGGAGATTGGGTGCATACCTGACTTCGTCACGATAATATACATAGCCGAGAGATACAATTGCGGCACACATCCATCGGCGATTGCTGCCCAGCCATTGCTGCATCTTGAATGATGGTCCGGCGTAGGTGACATACATTCTTTCGTCTATGCCGAGTACGAGGAATGAGAGTTTATCTTCACTGTTACCGAGAAGAAAGTCGTCATCATTCGTGCGCCATGAATGTATACACTTTAGTCCGACTCCCCATGTTTCCTTAAAGAGATAATGCAGGTCAGCGGCAAGGACTTTACCAGGCTTTAGCTTTTGGTAATAGTTTTTAGCCTGTCCGGGAGAAATGTTTAATTGGTCGATCATGAGCTTTTCTCCTTCTTTTGAGGAGGCGAGGAAATATTCAGCTCCGGCATGGAAGGCCAGTTGCCAGTGCTTAAAAATTTGAGTTTCTTGAGAAAAGACGGCAGTAATAGAACACAGGCCGCAAAGAATAAGAGAAGGAAGTTTTCCCATTTCGATACCAAATTAATTATTATGGAAACAAAGATAAAACTATTTCAATCAATCCTGAGTGATAAACTTTACGGCTGAAACGGGAGTATGTATAACACGTGTGAGGCTGTTCTTTTTCCACGAGACGCACGGGATGCTCTTCCGGCTAAAGATATATCAGCCGATTCTTCAATTTGGATTCTTTGTGCTCTTCTATCCTCATGTTTATGTCTGCGGGAGATGTCCGTTAAAGTGTAAGCATTCCTGTCAGCCGCAAGATTGGAGAAATATTCGTACTTTCGTCCAATCTATAATCAATATTGACTCTCGAACAATGAAACAATTTCTTTTTTTAATTCTTCTGCTGGCCTCGACAACGAATCGGACGTGGAGCCAGAATCCGATGGTATGCCGGCTGGGATTTGCTTACGATATTAGCCTGTCTCCCAACTGGGGAAAAGGCAAGCCTGTAATAACCAAAATTTATCCTTACTCCTCGGCAGAACAGGCCGGACTTCAAGTCTATGATATTATCGAGGCGATAGAAAATGTCCCGGTGACGGAACTTACTCCTCCGGAAATCACGGCCATGATGAATCCTGCGGATAAGAACGAAGTTGCACTGCGAATAACCAATCTCCGCGATTTGGACAAGACCATAGTTGTGACTAAGGACTGTAAACGTGCCGACGCCATAACTGAGGAGCAGCTTGCCGTCGCCTTCTCTATGTACAGCCCTGAGAACACCAGCGAACGCCTGTTTGTCTGCCCGTTCAAGACAGCCGTGAGAGCAGATACAGTCGATTTCCGCACATTTAGGACATTCGGCTTTGAAAAAATCGACGATAATAACAGGAGAATCGAACTGGCAATAAATTCAGCCATCGAAAAGGAATTAAAGAAAAAAGGCCTCATTCAAGCCTCCTCTCCTGACATTAGCATCCAGACGTACTACTCCTACCAGCGTAATCCAAACTATCGCAAGACATCCGTGCAGCAGCGGACTGAAGCAAGAGCAACATACCGTTATGATTTCGCTTTGAATAAAATCGAACGCTTCCCGTTCCTCGACATAACTACCCCCGAATCTGATGCGGAATACACTCTCCAGTTAGGCGTCCGTCTGATTGACCGCAAGATTAAGCCGGGCAGGACAATCTGGGAAACGGAGGCTAACGAGCTGATGGAAGCGCCATTCAAGCTGGAAAGCTATGCTCAAAGTCATATTCCGCTTATGTTCATGCAATATCCCTACGTTAAATATTCCAAGAACGTAACCTTCCTGTACTCTCAAAAATCATACAATTATACTGGTCTTAACTATGACGCTGCCAATTTGAGTCACATCCTGAACGTCGAGCTGAACTCCCCTGCACATGCAGCCGGAATACGTATGCGCGACATCGTCGAGAAAATAGACAATCAAAGCATGGAATACACGGCAGAAGAATTCACTGCTGCCTATAAGCAGTTCATCATGAACACCATGTCATTGAGGGATGAAAGTACTGTATTCACCGACGCTAACGGATTCAAACAATGTATGTTTTGGAATAAACTGAAATATATCGACGTAATGGATGCAATTCAGAATCCACATAACAAGACAGCTTTCGCCTACATATATAAATATGCACCATATATCAGTCCTTCCGGCACCAATGTTTGCATCTTTGTCATTCGTCGCGGGAAAGATCGGCGTGAAGTAATCATTCGCCCGTCCATCCATTCGGAAATGACAATAGAGATCAAATAAAAACCACATTATGTCCAGAATAATTCTCCTGCCAACGCTGTCTTCAAAAGAAACACAGAAAACAGAACTTTCAAAAAAACTGTGAACTATCCTGAAAATTTTGAACAAAAAGCAGGCTTCGACAAAGTCCGTGCCTTGCTGTGTAAAAAATGTCTGAGCACCATGGGCGAGGAGCGTGTCAGCGAGATGACTTTCTCTACTAGCTTCGATTTCATCAGTAAACAGCTGGAACAGACAAACGAATTTGTCCAGATAATTAACGGAGAGATGGATTTCCCCACGTCATACTTCTTCGACCTTCGTCCGGCACTGAAACGTATCAGGCCAGAAGGGACATTCCTTGATGAAAAAGAAATGTTCGACCTCAAACGCTCGCTGACGACTGTTAGCGAGATTGTCCGATTCCTTCTCGGCAAAAACAACAATAATGACAGCGAAGACGTCCTAGCCTGCCCTGCACTGGCCGAACTTGCCAACGCTCTCCCCCTCTTTCCCGGAATCATGATGGAAATAGATAAAATTATCGACAAGGCGGGAAACATTAAGGACAACGCCTCGCCTGCACTTATGAACATACGCCGGGAAATTGTATCGACAACAAACAACATCGCACGCATGTTGCAATCAACCCTTCGTGCCGCCCAAAGCGAAGGAATAGTAGAGCAGGATGTTACCCCGACCCTCCGCGACGGTCGATTAATGATTCCAGTATCTCCGGCTTTCAAACGCAGAATCCGCGGCATCGTCCATGACGAATCTTCCAGCGGTAAGACTGTATTCATCGAACCGGAAGCCGTTGTAGAAGCTAATAACAAGATACGTGAACTCGCAGGCGAAGAGAAGCGGGAAATCATCCGCATCCTTACAGCCATGACCGATATTGTTCGCCCGGAGGCTGCCGACATGATGCTTTCATACAATTTCCTGGCCGACATTGACTTTATCCGCGCCAAGGCAATGTTCGCCAAGCAGCTCGATGCAATACGCCCAACAATGATCGATTATCCATACATAGACTGGCAATGCGCCGTTCATCCCCTTCTGTTCCTCTCGCATCAGGCACAGAACAAGGAGACAGTACCACTCGACATCACGTTGACTTCCGAGCAAAGAATTTTAATCATCTCAGGCCCCAATGCCGGAGGAAAATCCGTTTGCCTTAAAACAGTGGGTCTCTTACAATATATGCTTCAATGCGGGATGCCCATTCCCGTTGGAGATCGCTCTCAAGCCGGAATCTTTGAGGCTATATTTATAGACATCGGCGACGAGCAAAGCATCGAAAATGACCTCAGCACATACAGCTCCCATCTTATCAACATGAAATATTTCGATCGGCACGCCAACCAGAAGACACTCTTCCTCATAGACGAATTTGGAAGTGGAACAGAACCACAGATAGGCGGCGCCATAGCAGAAGCCCTCCTCCAGCGCTTCAACGAGAAGAACAGCTTCGGCCTCATCACCACACACTACCAAAACCTCAAGCATATAGCCGGACAGACGCCAGGCTTGGTTAATGGTGCCATGCTTTATGACCGTCACCTTATGAAACCATTGTTCAAGCTCGCCGTCGGCCATCCCGGCAGCTCGTTCGCTATCGAAATAGCCCGTAAGATTGGGCTTCCTTCTGAAGTTATCAACAGTGCTGCCGAAAAAGTTGGAGCAGACTATGTAAACATGGACAAATACCTCTCGGACATAACCCGCGACAAACGATACTGGGAAACCAAGCGCGAAAACATCAAACGGCAGGAGAAAAAAATAACAGACCTCGCCGACAAATACGAAACAGATCTGGACTCTCTCGCCCAGCAACGAAAGGAACTCATCCGCCAAGCTAAAGACGAAGCCCGCCAACTCCTCAGCCAAACTAATGCCAAAATAGAAAGCGTCATTCGCGAAATAAAAGAAGCGCAGGCCGACAAGGAACAAACCAAGCTCGCCCGAAAAGCTCTTGACGACTTCAAATCCTCGATAGAAAAAGCAGAAGAGAACGATGCGAAAATCAATCGAATGATAGAGCGCATCAAGCAGAAACAAATCCGGAAAAACAATAAACAACTTCTTAAGACGGAACCTAATAAAGAAACCCTTGCACCTGGCGATACCGTCCGAATAAAAGGGCAAACAGCTCCGGCCACCATCCTCTCCATTCAGGGCAACGAAGCCCAAATCACCCTGGGATCAATGAAAAGCTTCGTAAAACTGAACAAACTCGAAAAAATCAGCAACAACCAAATCAAAAAGCTGGAAAAAAACACCTTTGTTAGCCCTCAAACAAGCGAAAACATAAGAGAAAAGAAACTCAACTTCAAGCAAGAACTCGACATCCGTGGGATGCGTGCCGACGAAGCACAACTGGCCGTATCATATTTCATTGACGACGCCATCATGGTCGGCATATCCCCAGTGAGAATCTTGCACGGAACAGGCAGCGGCGTATTGCGCCAAATTGTTCGTGACTACCTCCGCATAACTTCCGGTATAAGCAGCTTCCGCGACGAGCACGTTCAGTTCGGCGGCACGGGAATTACCGTTGTTGAACTTGGATAAATATTTTTCCATAATCGCTGATAAAAGACAAATTAACCGGGATTCCTAAAGCTTGGCAAAGTTCGTAAGCCTTAGTTCTCTCAATACACGAATTTCCTGCCGGAAAATTAAAACTCACGTCCCTGCAATTTTATTCATTCAAGATTACGAAGGATATGCCCCATTCGTTCTTTTTTTGTTTGCATATAACGCTGATTGTGAGGGTTAGGAGTGATTTCTATTGGTATGTTTTCCACAACAGTCAGGCCGTAAGCTTCGAGGCCGATACGTTTAACAGGATTGTTGGTTATAAGTTTCATTTGCTGGATACCGATGTGGCGAAGGATTTGAGCGCCTACGCCATAGTCTCGTTCGTCGGCTTTATGACCAAGGTGGAGGTTGGCTTCGACGGTGTCCAGACCATCTTCTTGTAGTTTGTAGGCTTTAATTTTCTCCATTAGACCAATACCACGGCCTTCCTGATTAAGATAAACGATAGCCCCCTGACCGGCTTGTTCAATCATTTGCATAGCCCGGTGAAGCTGTTCTCCACATTCGCAACGGAGGGAACCGAAAATGTCGCCGGTGGCACAGGAGGAATGAACGCGGACGAGAGACGGTTGGTCTGGAACAATATTGCCTTTGATGAGAGCAATGTGTTCAAGGCCGGAGGTTTTTTGTTTGAATGGAATGAGGCGAAAATGCCCGTAGCCGGTGGGCATATCGACTTCGACGCCTTTTTCTACGAGAGACTCTGTTTGGAGACGATAAGATATGAGGTCGCGAATGGAAATGATTTTGATATTGAATTGTTTGGCAATTTGGAAAAGTTCCGGTAGCCTGGCCATTGTTCCGTCAGGATTGATTATTTCGATGAGCGCGGCAGCAGGATAAAGGCCGGCAAGGCGAGCAAGGTCAACGGCTGCTTCGGTATGTCCGGAGCGACGGAGGACGCCTTTGGAACGTGCGCGAAGAGGGCTGATATGTCCGGGGCGAGCGAGGTCTGTTGGTTGAGTGTTGGGGTCGGCAAGAGCGAGTATGGTTTGTGCTCGGTCATACATGGAAACGCCTGTTGTACATCCGCTGCCGATTTTATCGACAGTTACGGTAAATGGGGTTTCGAGGTGGGAAGTGTTGTTGGCGACCTGCATGTTGAGTTCCAGTTCCTGACACCGTTCTTCAGTTATTGGAGCGCAAAGCAGTCCCCGTCCGTATGTTAACATGAAGTTTACTTTTTCGGGAGTTATCTTTTCTGCCGCAATGATGAAATCGCCTTCGTTTTCGCGGTCTTCGTCATCAACAACTATAAGGAATTTACCTTGACGGATGTCTTCTAATGCGTCTTCTATTTTGTTTAGCTGGAGGCTTGTTGTGTTATTTGTCATGAGAGTTTATGCTTCTTTATTGCTGTCCGCTAGATTAAAAAATAAGTCTGTTACTAATTTTTGTCTCCGAGAGTCTCGCGTGATTCTCGGAGAGTCTCGTTTGATTCTCAGAGAATGTCGCGTGATTCTCAGAGAGTCTCGCGTGATTCTCGGAGAATATAGTGGTGACTCTCCGAGAGTCTCGTTTGATTCTCGGAGAATATCATGGTGATTCTCGGAGAGTCTCGCGTGATTCTCCGAGAGTCCCGTTTGATTCTCGGAGAGTCTCGTTTGATTCTCGGAGAGTCTCGCGTGATTCTCCGAGAGTCCCGCGTGATTCTCGGAGAGTCCCGTTTGATTCTCAGAGAGTCTCGTTTGATTCTCAGAGAGTCTCGTTTGATTCTCGGAGAATCTCGCGTGATTCTCGGAGAATGTCGCGAAGGGTTCCAATTTTATTCGTTGATTCATTGATAATTCGTTTGAGTGTGTGGGGACAAGATATAGAGTTAATAGTTATCAGATAATTCTGAACAGATTGTTACTCATTTTCAGGCTTCGCTGATAACAGTGTCTTTTTATGCGCCGGTTATGTTGGCGATTAAGTCTTTTAGTTCCTCGCTTACTTTGTGGATTGTCCGGATGTCGTTGAAAAGTAGTTTTCGACGATAAACGGTAATGAGGTACACGGGGATGCCAATTGGAAGGAAGAGGCCGATTGCAAGGCTAACCCGCGGTTTAATGCTTGCCTCCGGGAGGAGGTTGTATCCTTTGATTATGGGGAAGTCAATAAGCTTATTGAGGATAAGGATATGGTCGGAATTGCTAAGCTCCTCTACGATTTCTTCCAGCTCGTCAGATATGTGTTGAGCTTGAGCGTCTCTGCCTGCTTTTTCCCAGTAGCTCATATAGTTTTGCCAGCGGCGGTTGCTTCTTATGTATTCCTGCGCTTCATCGGCAAGGTTGGTGAGGCGGACGTATAAGAGGTAGTACCTGGGGGTGAACATTATGACTTCTTTCCATTGGAGTTTGCGCATTTCGCGCGTGCCGAGGATATTTTTGATGGTGTTGAGATATGTGTCGGCATTGAGAAGCGCAGAATCCTTGACCGCTTTGTATGTAATAAATATTCCGAGGGCAGTAAAGACGATGGAGCTTAGCCACATCCCTTGCCATACTGGCCAGACGGCATCCCTTGCCATTTTACTGCCGATGTTATTGACACAGTAGTAGCTGATGAATATAATAGTGGAGAGCACAACAGGCATCCCCAGTCCTCCCTTACGAATGATTGCTCCCAGCGGGGCACCAACAAAGAAGAACATGATGCAGGCGAAGGAGATGGCGAATCGCGTATGCCATTCCATCATGTGCCTCCTCATCTTGACTGATTCATCTCCTATCACTGCACCTTTGAAATAATAGTCGGCCTTGGTATTTTCAAAAGATGCTTTTGTTCGAGCAAGAAGGTTGGACTTTGTTTGAGAGTCGAAGCTTTGGAACAGCGAATCCATGCTGATGGATATTTTTTCAGCCGCCAGCGATTCGGCCCCCGACGCCATGTTGCCGGTGAGGAGACGCTTGTAGGAGGAGTTGTATACGGCAACAGAGTTCAACTGCCTTATGCTGTCTAACTGTACGGAGACGGAGTCAACAAACTTGTCGAGGCTGCCGAGGCTCTTCCCGATATACTGGCTCTGGAAGAATGATTCGTCGACACGATTGAAGTTCGCATCAAATTCGATCAGTATCTCCTTCATACCAAAACTTTCCCTCCGGTATGGGACAGCATCTTTTATCTGAACAGATGCCGACTGCTTCTTTATATTCTGCTGGAAAGCCTCCCCGTTGTAGAGTGTAAAGACAAGGAACAGCTTGTCTTCAGACATTTTCAGTCTTCCCGAATCAGCAACGATAATGGTTGCATTGTTAAAGCCCGACGAATAATTGTAAATCATCAGGTTCTTCAGCAGCCCGGTCGTTGAGTTTTTCTCCTTAACATAGAGGTTGTACCCCTGTATCTCGTTGTAGAAGACGCCTACCGGAATATCCAGCTCCGGCGACTTCATCCTCATTGAGGAGATAAGCGACCACATTTTCACCTGCGAAATAGGCATAACCGCATCCTGGAAATAGAACGCGCCTACGCTTATGAAACCGGCCAGCACAATCAGCGGCCGCATGATACGTACAAGAGATATTCCGGCAGATTTCATTGCAAGCAGCTCAAACCGTTCGCCAAGATTCCCAAACGTCATCAGCGAAGAGAACAGTATTGCAAGCGGCAGCGCCATGGGGATGAGCGATAGCGCGGCATAGAAGAACATTTCGCCGAGAACAGTGATGCTAAGGCCCTTCCCGACCATATCATCTATATATTTCCAAAGGAACTGCATCAGCACTATAAACCAGCAGATGCCGAGTGTCATGATAAACAGCGGCAGGAAGGTTTGCAACATGAAGGCATATAATCGTTTAAATTTCAGCATCTCTTACTTGTTTTGATAAACAAAGATAGTGACTTTTTCATCGGGGAGTTGCACAGGATAAAAATAAGCTATATTTTTGCCCCCGTATTGAAAAGATGGCGAGATAGCTCAGCTGGTTAGAGCGTCGGATTCATAATCCGAAGGTCGGGGGTTCAAGTCCCCCTCTCGCTACTCCAAACAGAGAAGCTTACGATAAAAAGTAAGCTTCTCTCATTTTTACGAGACATCCACATATGCTTCCGAGCGCCACTAACACTGGTGACGACACCCCACTAACACTAGTGATGACATCCCACTAACATTAGTGACGACATCCCACTAACGCTAGTGATGACATCCCACTAACGCTAGTGACGACATCTCACTAACATTAGTGACGACATCCCACTAACGCTAGTGACGACATCTCACTAACATTAGTGACGACATCCCACTAACGCTAGTGATGACATCCCACTAACATTAATGATGAAAGACCATTTGAAAATGACAAGACACGGATGCTGAAACAAACGGACTGGAAGCCTTCCTGCGAAGTCGCCGCCTCATAAGAGGGCGTGATTGAAATACCGTACACATGGTATTTTAAATCAGGAGCCAAACGATACCTTTGTTCATTATTAACTATTCAAGAATCAAATGAGAACGATTATTATTGCTGACAATCAGGATATAACATGCGCCGGCATCAGATACTTGTGCGGTTTGAGATTCAAGGATGCGCCAATACGGCAGGCAAGGAACAAGAAAGATCTGACGCTAACCCTTGGCGCGACACCCGATGCGATGATTGTGCTGGACTATACGCTTTTCGACATCGTGAGCGTTGAAGAGCTACTTATTCTCCACGAACGATTCGGCGCGGCAGACTGGATTATGTTTAGCGATGAGCTGAGAGTGGATTTCATGCGTCAACTGTACCTCCGGAGCAGTTCCTTTTCGATCGTGCTCAAGGAATGTATGCAGGAGGAGATTGAGGCGGCAATAACGGCAAGTCTTCGTTCCGAGCGTTATGTATGCAGCCGCGTTGCGAACGCCGTTACGCATAAGCGATATGCCTCGCCTGAAACAGAGGAGCAGTCAAATTTGACCCCTGTCGAGACCGAAATCCTCAAGCTCATCGCTCTTGGGCGAACGAACATCCAAATTGCCGAGGAGCGTTTTTCAAGCGTGCATACAATTACGACGCATCGCAAGAACATTTATCGTAAAGTGGGTGTGAACAATGCTTATGAGGCGACAAAATATGCCTTACGCGCCGGGATTGTCGATGCCGACGACTACATTATTTAATGTTGCACAAAAAAGTGCGTACCCGCCTAAACGAGTACGCACCCAATATTAAACTAAACAAATTTATAATAATGAAAATAAATATGTTTACATAGGATCTGCCGGCGCCTTGCCTGGAACAGGCGCTACGCCTTCTTTATAATCCGGGATGGGGCCGAGCGAATATGCTTCGGGTCCATATCGTAATGATGAACTCATTATCTCATCCCACGTAATCATGTTGCCGGTATATGCGGCTTCGCGACCGAGTATTGCTATTAATGTGGAATAGGCAAGGTCCTCGGCTTGATTGATTTTCTTGTCCAGTCGAATAGATTCGACCAGGTGAATATGTTCCTGCTCGTAATGTCCCTTTTCTGGATTAGCCTTATAATCGTATGCCCAGATGGTATTTCCGTTATAGTCCTCCAGGTGTACACCGTTCTTGGTTGTAAACATTCCTTTGGAGCCATAGACCTGTTCGGAGACGTTTCCTTCACATCCGTCTATTTGGCGTGCAGTAGTCAACATCTTGCGGTTATTCTCGTAATAATAGTCCACGCTGAAAAAGTCGAATATGTCTCCCGTCAGCCGTTGAGCACGTCCTCCGAATCCGGCGGCGCTAATTGGTCTCATCCCCATGAACCATGTTACTACGTCAATGTTATGGATCGCCTGGTCAAGGATATGGTCTCCACTAAGCCATTTGATATTGAACCAGTTGCGGATACAGTATTCCATATCGCTCCATTCCGGGCGTTTCTTCTTATTCCACCATGCTCCCTGATCCCAATGAGCCGAGCCGGAGACAATTTCGCCGATAGCGCCATTTCTCACTTGCACGTATGCTTCCCAATATGCTTTGGAATGGCGACGCTGGTTGCCGGTGACGACTGTCAGGCCTTTTGAGGTAGCCGCCTTGGCCGCTGCAATAACTGTGCGTATTCCGGTTGGGTCAACCGCGCAGGGTTTTTCCATAAAAACATGCTTGCCTGCATCAACAGCCGCCTTGAAATGCTCCGGACGGAAATGCGTCGGCGTACAAAGCAGCACAACGTCAATTTCAGGCATATCAAGTACTTTCTTGTATGCGTCGAAGCCAAGAAAACAATTCGCATCAGGCACTTCATTATTAAACTTCTCTTTCAAGACTTTTCGGCAATTGGCCTGCCTGTCGGCAAAAATGTCTGCAAGGGCTATGATGGATACGTTCGGTCCTGCGCTGAGAAATTGCGTGGCTGCACCGGTGCCGCGATCGCCATTACCGACGAGCGCCGCCTTTAGCGGCTTGCCATCGGGGGCTATATCGACGAATGAGTACATTCCAAGTTCTTCGGGAGTATAAGTTTTAGCAGAGGCAGCTGTGGTTTGAGATGCTCCACTGCATGAATTTAAGGCCGGCGCCATTCCCAGCGGCAATCCTGCGCCAATGAGTGCAGTGTTTGTTAAAAAATCTCGTCTTTTCATTTTTCTTAAACTTATTATTTGTTTATGATTATATATTCGAAACTCAGCAAATATACTAAAACATATTGATTTACAAGCCAACAACTATAACATCTTCCTCCTCGACACCTATCCTCCGGCATAAAACACAATACCTCCGTCTCCCTTCTTAACATTTATATACATAATATCTTTTTCGGCAACAACCACCAAGCCGGAAGCAAAACATCAGGGGATATTCTCAATTAATTCATCGCAGCTCATTCCTTCCCGTTCACGCCTATTCCAAACAGCGCAAAATCATACTTTACAGGGTCTTCCGGACAGTATTGTCGGAGAATACCCGTCAGTTCTTCCACTGATTTCCGGTCATTCGCCTTGCGCGTCAGCAGTCCGAGACGTCGTGCAGTGTTGCCGACATGAACATCCAATGGAATGTAAAGTTGAAATGGTTTAAGAAATGTCCAAATGCCAAGATCGACAATATTATCATTTCGGACAAGCCATCTAAGCGCCAGATGATAACGCTTTGAGGCAGATTTTTCAAGATTCGCCGGGAAACATTTACTGTTATCCCTTCCATTAACACGGGCAGCCTCGGAGCGAAGTGTTTCAATCACCGCCCAAGCCGTATCTGCCTCCGTCCCCACGGTTTTACATGCAAGAAAATCCTCCACACTGTCGAACTCATCATAAATTCCTCTGAATCCGCGCAGCATATAGGCCAAATCAGTCTCAAAAAACGTGCGGTGAACATTCGCAGAACCTAATCCCTCATATTCGCCATTCATAACATAATCATATGGACTGTCGCCCATTTTTTGTAATACCCGCTCGGCATCACGAAGAATCGTCTTGCGCTGCCCCCAACTGATAATCGCCGTTACAAAAGCAGCGATTTCAATATCTTGTTTCTTTATATATCGTTTAGGAAACTGTACAGGATCATGGCTAACAAATTCCGGTGTATTGATTAAGGCTACATACTCATCCAGACACTCTTTCATATTGCATAACCGGGCATAAAAAAATGGGAGCCATAAAGAAAATACTTTTCATACAACGAAAAATCTCCCGGCTCCCAATTCAAACTTATAAATTGATTTTAATCTCTTCGTCCTAAATAAATCATTATGTAATATATTAATGTAGCCAGCGAGCCGAGGGCTGCAACCACATATGTATAAGCTGCCGAACGGAGAGCATCCACAGCCTTATCGTGCGTACTGACATTCGTTATGCCCGAACGGTTCAACCACACGACTGCCCGATGACTTGCATCGATCTCTACCGGCAGCGTCACAAAAGCGAACAGCGTCGTCATGGCAAACAGCGCAATGCCAATAAGCAAAAGATAAGGAAAGGTGTTCAGCAACAATATTCCTCCCAGCAATATCCACGTCATTATGCTTGACGAGAAATTTACCACCGGCACAAGCGCCGAGCGCATTGTCAACGGCCCATACGCAACAGCATGTTGCACTGCGTGCCCACATTCATGAGCCGCTACAGCCGCCGCGGCAACGCTATTACTTAAATAAACATCCTCACTCAGGTTCACCGTCTTGTCCGTCGGATTATAATGGTCAGTCAAACGGCCCGGAGTGGAAATCACCTTGACATCGTATATCCCGTTCTCGTGTAGCATCCGCTCGGCAACATCCCGTCCGGTCAAACCACTTGGGAGAGGTATTCTGGAGTACTTCTCAAACTTCCTCTTCAAGTTGGAGGAAACCAGCCAACTGATGAGGGCTATTCCAATAAATAAAATCCATTGCATATACATAAGTTCGTTCTTTTTTTTAGTTTATGTTATGCAAACTAACAAAAAGCTTGCCGAAAATTTTCAGGAACATTCATCCTCCTCTTCATCATATCGCCGAATAGTCTGTGCGCGGTTCGGCCCGACAGAGACAATATATATGGGCGTCTCCAATTCATTCTCCAAAAAGTCGAGATAAGCGTTAAATTCCTCTGGAAATTCATCCTCTTTCTCCATTCCTGACATATCCGTCTTCCAACCGGGAATCTCTGTATAAACCGGTTCATAACTTTCGTCAATACTGTAAGGCAAACGCTCAAAAGTTTCGTCTCCTCTCTTGTAAGCCACACAAACCTTTATTGTGTCGAACGTATCCAAAACGTCGCTCTTGGTCATAACAAGGCAAGTTACCCCATTAATCATGATGGCGTAACGAAGCGCAACGAGGTCGATCCATCCGCAACGGCGTTTGCGCCCCGTCACCGAACCATATTCATTCCCCAGCCGGCACAGCGTCTCGCCCGTCTCGTCGTGAAGCTCCGTAGGAAAAGGACCGGCGCCCACTCTCGTGCAATAGGCCTTGAAAACGCCGTAAACCTCACCGATGCTCCGCGGCGAGATGCCCAAACCCGTGCAACATCCGCCGCACATCGTGTTCGACGAGGTAACGAAGGGGTAAGATCCGAAATCCACATCAAGCATCGTCCCCTGCGCACCTTCCGCGAGCACCGAGTAACAGTCTGCCAGATAGTCGTTAATGACATACTCGCTGTCCACAAGGCTGAACTTCTGGAGATAAGCGATTCCCTCCATCCATTTCTTTTCCAGTTCGGCGATGTCGCAATCCTGTCCGAGAGATTTAAGGATTTCGATGTGGCGAAGCTTTGCCGCCTCGTATCTCTCGTGGAAATCCGGTTCCAGCGTATCGCCGACTCGCAGGCCGCACCGTCCGATTTTATCTCCGTAGGCCGGGCCTATGCCCTTTCCGGTTGTTCCGATGCGTCCGGTCTTTTTGGCCGATTCGTAAGCCGCGTCGAGAAGACGATGCGTCGGGAGAATCAAGTGCGCCTTCTTTGAGATGAACAACCGGTTTGTCATATCCGTACAGTCGTTCATCAACGCTTCGGCTTCTTCCTTGAACAATAGCGGGTCGATAACGACGCCGCTGCCGATAATGTTGTACGTATCCTCCTGCAAGATGCCGGAAGGAATCGACCTCAGGACATATTTCCGGTCTTCAATCTCCAAAGTATGCCCCGCATTGGGGCCGCCCTGGAAACGCGCTACCGCATCATAATCGGGAGCGAGAACATCGACGATTTTCCCTTTCCCTTCGTCCCCCCACTGGAGACCTAATATCACATCAACTTTCATATACAGCATAATATATCTGATTTTAATCTATTTTTTCTGTTTTGTTTCACATTCATGGCATATTCCATAAGAAAAGAAGGAGAAATAGCACGGCGAAAAGTTATATTTTGCAGCATTTATGCTGTTTTCAAACATTGTAGGGTTAACCCTCGCCTCTATGATTTTTCCGCAATGAATACATTTAAGGTGCACATGTTTTTTCGAGTTTTCTGCCAGTTCGTATTCAGCCGTTTTGTTATTAACATGTTTGCTGGCTATTCCTGCGCTGACGAAAAGGTTCAACGCATCGTAAATAGCCGACTTGCTGACACGAAATTGCGGATTATCGCAAAGTTTTTTGTAAAGAGCCTCGGCATCTGTGTGCCCTTTCTCTCTGCAAAGGCTTATTAAGATAAAATCCCGCTCTTTTGTTCTTTTTAAGTTATTTGCCTTTAGATAATCCAAATAGAGGTTCTCTATCTTTTTCGGCAATTCATGATCTTCTTGCATTGACTTATAGACTAATGTCCCAAAGGTAACAATAAAAGATGAACTTTTCAACAGGAAATGAGAGAAAAAAACGTGGGATGAGCGGATTCCGTTTTTTGCGGCGTTATTTGTCATAAAGCGTTGATTATTAGACGCCGCCGTCTGGGATTTAAGACTTGCGAATCGTGATTTTTTATTGTTTTCCGGCAGGTTAAAACCTCCGCATGAACACATTAACTTATTTTTCCGGACTGTTAACATTTTTTGAGGCTGCGACATCTTCCTGTCGTGACAAATCATCAGGTCTTTTTGACATGCAATCATGTCGCGCTGCCAATTTATCATGTCATGCAAACAGTCTAACCCTGTGCCCCGGTCGGAAAACATGCTTCTGCGGCAATGCAATTTCTTCAACGGGCGAGTGTTTATTTTCTCCCGGCCGGAACGCCTGTTTCCGCAGCTGTCAGTCATGTATGCAGGACAGAAAAACATGTTTTCCTTGTGATTGAACATGTTTTTTCGGCAATTGAACATGTTTTTCTCGTGATTGTACATGTATTTCTGGCGATTGTACATGTTTTCCTCATGATTGTACATGTTTTTCTGGCGATTGTACATGTATTTCTCACAATTGTACATGTTTTCTTGGCGATTGTACATGTTTTTCTGGCGATACAACATGTTTTTCCCGCGATTTCGCATGATTTCGTGAGTACAAAACATGTAAAATTGCTCAAAAAACATGTTCAATACGTAAGAAAACATGTTCAATCCGCAGGAATACATGTTGTATTGCCAGGAATACATGTTCAATTGCCGGGAATACATGTACAATTGTGAGAAATACATGTTCAATCGCCAGGAATACATGTTCAATCTGCCGGAAAATATGTCACAGGTCCAGGGAATAGCGCACATCTGTACGCTAATCCTGTCATTCTGTCGAAAGTTTATGCTCATTCCGTATCCGGTCACAAAAAATAATTATATGTATATCTTAATTATTCGATTCTCAAGTGCAAGTTGCCGAAAATGTCTCTTTAGCCGCCGTGCGCCTGCTGCGAGGCTCCGGTTTACAGTTGTAAACACCGGCATTAACAGCGTCGCAAAAGGCGAAAGATGTGTTTTCCGTAATTTCCGCGATAATATTTCGGACTGTCCGGTAATGGTTTGTCCTTTCCCCCGTTTTCATTTCCTGTTCAAACAGTTTCATTCATTGTAAGTTGGGAGAAATGAATAATCGCGGCTGTATCTCAGCATTTGTTGCGTGTAGTTTTCGGAGTAGTCGAGGGTGACATCGACGGCTTCTCCCTTATCGTTGCGGATGAGTTTCATTGTCGGGTTAACAAATCCCTTGTATGGCGAAAGATTGAGCTTTCTGTATCGTTCGAGCGTTTCGGCGTGTATATCCTGATCGACTTTGACGCCATAAGTCTCAACGAGGGCTTTTCCTGCCTGGTAGTCTCCTTCGCTCTTGATTCGCTGTACTTCGGCGAGAAGCTTTCCGAAGAGGTTTCGCAGGGCGTTATAGTCGTTAATCCTGACATAGGTTTTCTGATTGCTTTTTATCAGCTCGACAACAGGAATGTTGCTTGTTTTGCCCTTTTCGTAAACCCATTTTGCGATGAGCTGACGGTTTCGCATGTGAGCCTCTTCAATATCTTTCCCTGGTTCGATGCGAACGAGCTGGGTGATAAGGCCGTTCATCATAAACCGGTAGTACTCTGCCTTGAAAGCTTCGCTGTCCGGCATGACGCCGAGTTCAACAAGCTTCGGGTCGGCGATATAGTATAGTCCGAAGAGGTCAGCTCTTGCTTCTTCGAGTGTCGCGCCATAAGATTTGAGCGTATCCGGCGAGATTCCCGGAAGAATTTGCCCTGAGCCGTGCCCCAGACACTCGTGAAGGTCCGTATGTAGATTGTCGGCGAGGAAGCCATATTTTTCGATCAGTTCTTTTTCGACGTCGCTGCGTACAAATTCGTCGTTGAATCCGTTGCCGAGCGCCGCCTGGTCGTATGCTTCCGTTATGTTTTCGATTGTTACGGATTTGGAGCCATGGTCGCGTCGAATCCATTCGGCATTGGGGAGGTTTATTCCAATCGGCGTCGATGGATAGCAGTCTCCTCCCAGCATTACGACGGTAATAACTTTTGCGCTGATTCCTTTTACGGTTGTTTTTTTGAATCTGGGATCGACTGGCGAGTGGTCTTCAAACCATTGTGCATTGTCGCTGATGATTTTCGTTCGCTTTGTTGCTTCCTTGTTAATGAAATTGACGGTTGATTCCCAGCTGGCCTTGATGCCGAGTGGGTCTCCGTATGTTTCTGTGAATCCGTTGACAAAGTCGATTTCTGAGGCGGTGTCTTTGAGCCAGAGAATGGCGTATGCGTCGAAAGTGCGCAGGTCGCCTGTCCGGTAGAATGCGATAAGCTTGACGATGACAGCCTTTTGCGCCTGGTTTTCGGCGAATGGGAGGGCTTTTTCGAGTTGCTCGACTATTTTTTCGATGGCATCGGAGTATAGGCCTCCGATTTTCCATGTCTTTTCGGTTATTCGTCCGTCCGGTTCCTTTACAAGTCGGCTGTTCAATCCGTAGGAAGGCGGCGTGAGGTCGTCGGGTTGACGCTGTTTTTCATAAAAGTCCTCTACTTCCTTTTGGGTGATTCCTCCCGCATAGTAGTTATTTGCGGAAGCAAGGATAATATCCCCATCTCCGCTTTGTACGGTGCGTTTGGCGAGGACGTCCGGCGAAAAAATCACAGGGAAGATCTCGTCGATAAACTGTTGTAGAGACTGGCCCTTGCGCAGGAATGTCAGAGATGCTTCTCCGGATGTGTTGCCGGCGATTTCCTGCAGCCTGTCGGCGAGGAAGTCCTGTGAGAAACCCGGAGTGAACTTGTCCTCGGCGTAATGGTGATGGATGCCGTTGGCGAACCAGACGCGCTTGAGGTAGATTTCGAGTTCCTTGAATTGCCGGTCATTCCTGTCGCATTTGCTGTCGAGGAAAATCTGTTCGAGCATCCGCCTGATGGCGAGATTGTAGCGGCAGTTCTGGTCGTAAAGGATGTCTCTGCCTATGAGTGCGGCTTCGGAAAGGTGGAAGAGCAATTGTTTTTGCTGCAGCGACAAATCTTCGAATCCGGGGACCTTGTAACGTAGAACCTGCGTGTCTGCAAATTTGTCAACTACGTAGTCTAAAGAGTTGTTTTCCGCCGTGGCGGTGTTTGAGTAGGCCTGTTTGCTGTTGCAGGCATTGAAGAATGTTAAGCTCATAAGAATAAAAAATATTTGTTTCATATTGATGATAAGGAGTTATATACTTTGTTTGGTCTATTTTCTTGAATTGTTTTTGAATTGTGTTCTAAAAAAATGATTGTCATTGTTTTTCTCCGTCGTTAAGATATTTATTTAATAAACTGTGTTATTCTGCTTCTTCTGTCACCAGGCGCAGGCGCAGTTATTTTCAGAAAGTCCGTTTTGTTGCTGTTGTTTTTATTGGAGGAGTTCATTTTTGCATGATTATTATTTATTTGTCATAATTAGTTGTTGAGCAATGTTTTTTTTGCCGTGCGCTAACGTGAAAGATCTGCTCTTCGTTGTTTTTTTTCTGTTGGCGGTTGTTTATCCGTCTTGAAAAAGCGCTTCATCCCGGTTGTTGCCGGCGAAGAGTTAGCTATTGTCAAAGGGCTTTTATTTTTCGCTTAATTTTTTCATGAAGGCTCTGCGCGTTTTGTGATGTTCGCGTTTGAAGTATTCCCATTGCGCTTGTACGGCATTGTTGGTTTCGAGTTCCGGATTGCTCTCCGCGTATATGGTTCCGAAGCTTTGATAGATTGGGATGAGATCATTGAAGAGCAGTGCGTTTACTCCCTTTCCTTGGTACTCAGGCAGGATGCCGATGAGATAAAGATCAACGATTTTGGGTTTTGTGTACAGGGCTTTGAGCAGATGAAATGCTCCGAATGGCAAAAGTCTGCCGTTAGCCTTTCGTAAAGCCTCGGTGAGATGAGGCAGTGTAATGCCGAACCCGACGACTGTATCGTCTTCTTCACGTGCAATGACTGTTACCATGTCGAGTCTCAACATTGGGATGTACATTTTCACGTAAAAATCGATCTGTTTTTCGCTAAGCGGGCTTGTACCGTAGAGTGGAGCATAAGCGGCGTTGAGGGCATGGAATATTTTGTAGGCGTATGGCCAAATCTCACTGCGCTTCTGAAACTTGACGACTTTGAGGCCATATTTTTGCTTGACGATTTCGCCGATTCTGATGTGTTTTTCCGGAATGGCATCAGGAATATAGATTTTGTACTCGTTCCAGTCGGTTGCTTTCGTGTATCCTAGCCGTTGTAGATGCTGCGGATAGTAGGGAAAATTGTAGATGGTTGCCATCGTCCCCATTTGGTCAAAGCCGTGTATTAACATTCCTTCCGGATCGAAGTCGGTGAATCCCAACGGTCCGTGAATTTCCTCCATTCCCCGTTCTTTAGCCCATTTTTCCACTGCATTGAAGAGTTCGTTAACGACCTGTTCATCATCAATGAAGTCCACGAATCCGAATCGTGCGTTCTTTTGTTTCCACACCTGATTGGTTTTGTAATTGATAATGCCGGCGATGCGCCCGACAATTTTCCCTTTGCGATATGCGAGGAAATAAATTGCTTCTGACGTTTCAAAAGCCGGATTGCGATTGCTGTCGAGCGTAATAAGCTCGTCGGCGATAAGGACGGGGACGTGATATTGACATTTGTCGTAGAGACGGTTATGAAATTTTACGAACTCTTTGAGTTCTCGACCATTTTTTACTTGCTTAATTTCAATTTGCATTGCTTATATATTAATGAGTAGGTTGTTTGACGCCTTTTACGTTCATGCGCAGTGCGTAAAGGTATTCGGAAGCAGTAATAAAGAGCGTTTTGCGGTCTTTTCCTCCGAAACAGACGTTAGCTGTCCATCGTGCATCGACGTCGATATGTTCTATTTGCTCACCTGCTGGATTAAAAACGGTGACGCCCCGGCCTGTGAGATAAATATTTCCTTCGCTGTCGATGGTCATTCCGTCGGAACCCATTTCTGTGAATAATTTTCTGTCTGCAAGAGAACCGTCTGGTTGGATTGTGTACACAAAAGTTTTTCGTGCTCCTATGTCTGCCACATAAAGTTTCTTTCCGTCAGGCGTTCCGACTATTCCGTTAGGTTGCGTATATGCAGTATCCATCCTGCTGAGCTTTCCGTCCGGAGCGAGGAAGTATAGATGCTGTCCTGTGAGCTGCATTTCCGGATTTCTTGTCCAATAATTACGAACATAGAGCGGGTCAGTGAAATAAATTCCGCCGTTCGGATGTTGCCAGAGGTCATTAGGCCCATTAAAGGGTTTTCCATCGTAACCACTTATGAGGACATCATGTTGTCCATCCATTCCAATACTCCAAATTTCGTTGTCAAGGTCTGAACACGAAAGCAGTCGGCCTTTTTTATCGAAGTATAATCCATTTGCCCGTCCCTGCTTTTCGGCAAAGAGTGACAGTTCTCCTTTGATTGACCATTTCCATATACGATCATTGGGCTGGTCTGTAAAAAAGACGTTGCCATACCGGTCTGCCGCCGGCCCTTCGGTGAAGGCAAATCCGTCGGCAAGTTTTTCGACTTTAGCGCCTTTTGCTATTAATATTCTTGCTTGTTGTGCTGTTGAGTAAAAGGACGATAGGAGCAAGAGGAATCCCACATAAAATAAGTTTCTCATAAAAGAATGATGCTACGCTAGTTTTGTTTACAGGGCTAAGGTAAGTCTTATTCGGTAAGGGTGCAAATTATTTCCGAAAAGATGCTTCCTCTGTTTTTTGTCGGCACAGGTTGAAAAGCAAGAATATTGTGCCGGCAAAATAATGCGATTGATTGTGAAAAAATCCGGGGTGATAAACGCCCTGTGGAGTTGCTTTTAAAGAGAAACAGGCTTCTCGCAGAAGATATCGCCTGTTTCCATGATTTTATCCGTGGATTTATCGGAAAGATCATTAGTGGAAGTTGAAAAAACGAGTTGAAAATCTTTGCGTAAATTAAATATCATAAGTTTTCTTTAAAATCATATTCCAATCTTCGTATTCACTGCTTAATGTTCACAATAGTCATTCCGGACATTTGTTGTATTATTCTATTTCCGGCATTAGGAAGTCGAGGAAACAAAGCGCGGCGATAGCTGTTCCGTATCTTTTTTCGATTGTCATGCCTTCGGTGATGAAATTCAATTCTCCAAGATAGAATTTGCCGTAAGTTTTTTGATGCAAGTCATTTATGACACGGATGAGGCGTGATTCCAGCTCCTCAATCCTGTATCTCCCACTCACTTCACAAACAAGGCCTCCGACTTTATCGTCAAAATTCTCATCCTTATACATCCAGGCATAAACAACGCCCGCAGAGACAAATTCATCCTGGTATCCATGTGAAGAAGCCATGATAGTTTTCAACTCCGACCCAAATGGCGGCAAATCAATCTCATCCATAGTTACTAAATGCGCTGTTGCGGGGATTACGGACGAGTAAGTCATGATGTTAAAATCGGATATTCCTGCATCGTACAATGCCATGTGATAAGAACCTGCATGTTTTTCCAAATCCGATTCGCCGCTTCCTTTTGTAATAAAAAAGGTGTTTGGTATTAAATTCCCAACTTTCCTTACCATTTGTTATTTTTGTTTATATAATTAATATATGAGTACTACTATGAGGACAAAAATACAAACTAATTTGAAATAGCCTATATGTTGATAAATAAAAAAGGAGGTAAAAAAATAGGCTAAGCGAAAAGAAAAGGTTACATTTGGAGAAAAATTTATTTACAATGATATGTTTAGTTTTAAGTTTATTATTATTTATTTCAAATAACCAAGTAACGACTAAAAAAGAAAATGTTATGAAATTTGAATTAGTTAAGCTCAGTTATGGCGCAGATGAATTAGCGCCAGTTATCAGTAAACAGACCATAGAGTTTCATCATGGCAAGCATTTACAGACGTATGTAAACAATCTTAACAATCTCGTACAAGGCACGAAGTTTGAAAACGCCAATTTAGAAACAATCGTTAAAGAGTCCGACGGCGCAATCTTTAACAACGCCGGCCAAGTACTGAATCACAATCTGTATTTCACTCAATTCTCTCCCAAAGGCGGAGGGCAGCCATCCGGCAAACTGGCCGAAGCGATAAACCTTGCTTGGGGAACATTCGAGAACTTCCAAAAAGAGTTTGAAATCAGCGGAACTGGCCTTTTTGGTTCCGGATGGGTATGGTTGGCATCCGACAAAGACGGCAAACTTTCCATTACGAAGGAAGTTAACGCAGGCAATCCGCTGACAAAAGGCTTAACTCCTCTGCTCGGTTTTGACGTATGGGAACATTCTTATTATTTGGACTATCAGAACCGCCGCGCCGACCATTTGAAAGAGTTATGGAAAATTGTTGATTGGAAAGTTGTAGAATCAAGGTATTAACAACTATTCCTGTTAAAATTTAAAAGAAAAGCCCTGCAAATTATCGCGGGGCTTTTACATATAAAATAACGGCAACACCGCTATATAATATATTGGGAATCCAAGCCGCAACCATTGGACTGACTAATCCACTGACAGCAAAGGTTGAGGAAATCGTTGTAAATAATATGTACGAAAAACTAAGACCTATTCCAATTCCAATCTTTAATCCCATTCCTCCTTTCATTTTTTTAGATGATAATGATACGCCTATGGTGGTGAGAATAAAAGCAGCCATGATGGCAGCATATCGTTTATTGTATTCTATCTCAAAAGTCTGAATGTTAGCTATACCTCGCTTCTTTTGTCGACTTATATATTCAGAAAGTTCAGGAGTAGTCATAGTCTCACAATCATCAACCGCAATGAGAAAGTCTGACGGGATGATACGAATAGTAGTGTCCTTACGACTTCCACTACTGATTCGCTCGTACATTCCATCGAAATCTCGAATAACATAATCTATAATCTGCCATTTATATAATGTATCATATTTAATTTCTTTAGCAGTCAGGTGCGACACTAGTTTTTTGTCCTCAAAATGGTCTAACGAGAAACGGTATCCCATCCGTGAACGGTCAATATATTGATCGAAATAGGCAATCACTCCCGGCTCCACTTCCAGCTGCATATTTCTAACCGTTTCCACAGCTCTATTCCTGAAATATTTATTCTGAAAATCAATTCGCTTGACATTGCCGACCGGTATTACAAAAGCATTCAGCAATGCAGTTGCTAAAGCAATAACCGCAGCCGAGACGAAGTAAGGAACTATTAATCTCCGGAAACTCATTCCACTCGACAGCATTGCTATAATCTCCGAATTAGCTGCCAACCGTGATGTAAAAAAAATAACAGCAATGAACGTAATCAGCGGACTAACCATATTGAAAAACCATGGAATAAAATTAAAATAATAATCAAAGATGATCTCTTTCAACGTCAATTCCGGCTTGAGAAACTTATCTATCTTTTCATTAACATCAAATACTACGGAAATTAACGTCAGCAAACACATGGCGAAAATGAATGTGCCCAGAAATTGCTTAATAATATAACCGTCTATCCGTTTAAGTCCTAAAAATCTCATACTATAATCTGTTTATTAATCGACGAATACTTTCTTTTTTCCATTCAACGAAGTCACCTGCTTCAATATGTTTCCGTGCGTCAGCCATCAAGCGACGATAGAATGCGAGGTTATGAATAGAAGCTATTTGCAAGCCCAATATCTCATTAACTTTCAAAAGATGATGAAGATAAGCACGGCTGTATTCTTTATCCACATACGAATCGCCTTCCGAATCAAGCGGCAAAAAATCATCCTCCCATTTCTTGTTCCGAATATTAATGAAACCATCGGATGTAAACAACTGCCCATTCCTCCCATTCCGCGTCGGCATTATGCAATCAAACATATCAACACCTCGCTCAATCGCCTCAAGAAGGTTAGCAGGAGTTCCGACACCCATTAGGTAACGCGGACGATCTTTCGGCAATATTTCATTCACAATTTCGATCATTTCGTACATCTTCTCCGTCGGTTCTCCAACGGCCAAGCCCCCTATTGCATTGCCTCCGGCATCCTTAGAAGCAACATTTTCAGCCGCTCGCCTTCGCAAGTCCGGATAAACACAACCTTGAACAATCGGGAAAAGCGTTTGCTCATAACCATAACGCGCCTCTGTCTCCGACATCCTCTTCAGGCAACGTTCCAACCACTGTTCCGTCAAATCAAGCGATTTCTGTGCATATTTATAATCAGCATCACCGGGCGTACACTCATCAAACGCCATAATAATATCAGCCCCAATGGAACGCTGAATATCAATTACCCTTTCAGGCGAAAAAACATGACGCGAACCATCAATATGAGAACGAAAATACGCCCCTTCAGGTTTTAATTTACAATTATCGGCCAAAGAAAAAACCTGGTATCCACCACTGTCTGTTAACATTGGGCGATTCCATCCGATAAAGCGATGAAGACCTCCGGCACGTTCCAAAATATCTGTTCCGGGACGTAGATAAAGGTGATAAGTATTGCCTAGAATAATTTGTGCATTAATATCGTCAGTTAGCTCACGAGCGTGAACAGCTTTTACAGAACCTTGCGTACCGACAGGCATAAAAACAGGCGTTTGAATAGTCCCGTGTCCGGTATAAATCACGCCTGCTCTTGCATTAGAATGTATGTCTTTACATTTAATTTCAAACTTCATGGCTCAAAGATAGGCATTTATCTTCAGATGTCGAGCAACTAGAGAAAGTGGAAAACATGCACATGTATTTCACCGGATAGAGAAAAAAGCTAGTCTTTCCAATATGATTCCCAAAGGTAATTATTTCTATACAAGAAAACTCTTATAAAACAGCGAATTACACTTTTATTTCATCGTAAGGGGTACGATTTAGAGCGTTTGCAGAGGCTGTTTTTGACTGCGCTTGTCCTGCCTT
>JAIRPK010000019.1 GCA_031257015.1 Tannerellaceae bacterium | reverse complement strand
AAATTTTGTAGTATTAATTTTTTAAGTTTAATGTTTATGAAGTATTTGAATAAATTTTTAATGTTTACTGTTGCTCTGGGAATTGTATTCCTGTCGAGCTGTACTAATGAGGAGAAGATGAGTACTTACGCTCCAGAAGAAGGAGATGGAACTATGTCTTTTGTGTTGCCGTTGGGCAAGAAAGGGCCTGTGACTTATGCGACGATTGCGGCGGATTCAGCAGAAAATACAATCCAGACGCTTCGCATCTATTGCTTTGATCCTTCCGGGATTTTGATAAAGGTGTTTTCCCATCCTTCGCACAAAAACAACGAGCTTTCCATCTATAATTTTTCTCAAGACGAAAATGCCGCTACGGCTACGGCTACGATTGCAACAGGTACGATGAGCGGCCTTTGGCATTTCTATTTCGTGGCGAACGTGAATAACGTGAATCAGACCGGAGGCACTGTTCCAGGCATCACTTCAAGCGCCCTCGCCGGTGTGCAACTGACCAATATGACGGAAGCAGTTTTTCAGCAGATGCTACTGGACGAGCTGAACACTCAACCGGATGGTAGCCTGGTGAACATTAATACTCCGCTGCCCATGTCGCTCAGCAAAAATGACCACAGCGGCCTTTCCTATATTGAGGTTAATCCGGAAGTAACCAAATCTGCAACGATACATATGAAAAGGCGTGTGGCCAGATTTGACATTATCAATAACGCAGAATTTACAGGCTTCACTGTTAAAAATATCGTTATCAGTAATGCAAAAAGCGCAGGCTTCGTTCAGGATTCGGCGGACGTGTCGCCCAATTCAGGAAGGATGATTATTGACGTTGAGGCGACTGCTAACGGAACGCCACTTGATCATAGCATAGATGAGCATAAGGACAACGACAAAAATGGAATTATTGATGGTTTCGAGGGCGCTAACGCAAAAGACTCCTTTGAATGGAACAAGTCGCAGTTCTACCTCTATCCGACAAAGCTGACAAAGAGCGAAGGCGGAACAGCCGGAGCTACGATTCTCGCAATAGAAGGTTCCTACAAAGGCGAAACCCGTATATATACGCTGAATTTGAAAGATGGCAATGACATGGACATTTTAGCCAATCAGGCATACAAAATCAATATTCACAAGTATGTAGAAAACGAGTTTGAAGGCAATTTCACCATCGAACCATGGGGATGGGATGAGGATACTATTGACACATCCAGAGACCAACGCTTCATTACATTTGACCATGTACAGCTAAGCCCCAACGACCCCAACAGCATATTTGACATAAGCGCAATCGGAGGCGGAACCAATGAAGACGACAAGGTAGATACGATTCGCTACACCGCAGCTCCAGGCCAGGAATATGCAGAACTGCTGCTAGTCACAAAAGGCTATACCCTCTCCGGCGATTTAGACCATGGCAACGTCGCCTCCCTTGCACTTCAGGCTCCATACCCAGGCTTCCTTCCTGAAGATCTCCAGGCAATCAGCGAAGCTCACGACGCCTGCTACTTCACTACCGTCCGCACCTATGCCGTCGGCGAAGGCCTGCGGTATGAAACGACGCACCACATAAAGCTGCCGCATACAACCGCCCCAATTGCATTTGACATACTCGTTCAAAGCCAGACGAACGCGACACGCGCGAAGAAGTACTATGTTGAAAGCTGGGATTACAACAAGCTTGGATATGCACCAGTCAAACTTGGGAACCTGTTATGGGCGCCGCTGAACGTAGGAGCAACCGCCTTTACCACCAACACAAAGCAACTGCCGGTGCTCAGCAAAGACTCCGCCAACGGATATGCCTGGACAGGCGACTTGTTCCAGTGGGGGCGCAACACGCCATTTAATCCGCTGGTCACTTATATCAAGAAAACGACCCAGTTCTACAGCGTCGATTCCGCAAACAGCTACGCTGCCAAGGATAGCATGTACGTTGGAACGGCGAACAACTGGCTGGACACCAGGGACGACAACTTGTGGTCAGGAGTCAATGAGCAAGGCCCTTGCCCGAATGGATGGCGAGTACCTACGACAGACGAGTGGGGAATACTGATAGCAGCCCCGGCAAGCGGCGCTACAAAGAATATCAGCACTAACTGGCTCTACCTCCCGATTAATACGACAGACACGATCTGCATCCCGAATAATGGAGAGTTTGACATATACAACAACAAGAGTGGTTCCGTATCGCTATATCCAGGGATGGGTGGTACAACTAAACCCAATACAATACACTGGACTTCTTCTGTTGATGCCACTAGCGGTTATCCGTACAGAGTATATGTAAATGGCACCGGCACGAATCTTAATAATGCTGTTAATACGACTAATGACCCTAGATCGCAAGGTTATGCCATCCGCGCCGTTCGCAACTGGATCCCAATGCCAGGCAATCCATAATCACAAATTAATATTCTAAAAAAGCGAAGCCCTCCGCAATTAAAAGCGGGGGGCTTTTTTGATTGCCGCTTGCAGGCGCCTGTTATCAGTCGTCAACTCCCGACTGCCCAGTCGTCAACCCTCGACTGCCCAGTCGTCAACTCCCGACTGCCCAGTCGTCAACCCTCGACTACCCAGTCGTCAACTCCCGACTGCCCAGTCGTCAACCCTCGACTACCCAGTCGTCAACCCCCGACTGCCCGGTCGTCAACTCTCGACTGCCCGGTCGTCAACCCTCGACTGCCCGGCAGGCGGCGAATAAACTTTCCATGGTTAACAGGCTTTAAACCATTTTTGTCAAAGATTGAACCCCATGGTCGGAAATCATCCGTAATATTGCAGAATGAAACCAATAAGTATAACAAGCGTATGGATACATATTTAGGCATTGATTTGGGCGGCACCAAGTTGCTGGTCGGCGAGCTGGACGGCAACGGCAATATACTTCGGTATAAGAAATTCGATTCGTCGTTCTTCAACCAGCAGGCAGCTTTGGAGGTAATCAAGCAGTCGATGGACGAGTATATCCGGACGATCGGCTGGGTTGACAAGCCTCCCGTGGCCATAGGCGTCGGCCTGATCGGTCGTGTTGACCCCGGCAAGGGGATATGGTTGCAGATCGATCCCAAGCGCACGCAGGCAGTCCCCCTGGCCAGGGAGCTGAGCGACATATACGGTATTCCCTGCCGCATTGACAACGATGTAAAGAGTGCGACACGGGCAGAGCGCTACTTCGGTTTCGGCCAAATCTCCCGTAACTTCATATACATTAACGTCGGAACAGGAATAGCGGCCGGCTTCGTCGTTAACGGTCGGCAGATAAGAGGCAGCCACTTCAATGCCGGCGAGGTCGGACATACGAATGTAGGCGTCAGCGTCGGCATCCAGTGCGGCTGCGGCCGTATGGACTGCGTCGAGAAGATAGCCTCCGGAACGGGTTTTGACTCCTGCGCCCGCCTGCTTGCCGACAGTTATGAGACTCAGCTTCATATTCCAGTGAATCCCGAAGAGCGCGTCCATGCGAAGGATGTTTTTGAGCTGTGCGAGAAGGGCGATCCCCTTTGCGTAAAGCTTGTCGACAATGCGTCGGAGGCTCTGGCGAATTTGATTATGAACCTCGTCCGCGTGAGCGATCCCGACACTGTTGTATTGGGCGGCGGTCTGGTTTCCGACGGCTTTTTGCACACCCGTATACTGGAGAGGCTGAACCCCACGACCATTCGATTTGTAAAGAACGGCGTGGTAATAACCAAGTTGAATCCAGACTTTGTCGGGCTGCTTGGCGCCGGTGCAGTAGCCATGAACGTATAGAATGTAAATACACATATATAATATGTATATATATGAATATAACAATTGTAAATAGCGAAGCTGAATTTGACCATCTTGCAGCGCAGCGTATTCTCGCCGGGATGCAGTCGAGCCGCCCTGCCGTCATAGGCCTTTCCACTGGGAGGACTACTGCCAACATGCACCGTCTTGCTGTCGAGCTTTACCTTCGTCATCCGTTCGACATTTCCGGCGTAAGCATCGTTGGTCTGGACGAGGTGACGAACGTTTCGCGGGACTATTCCGGCGCGTGCTACGCCATGTTGAAGTCGCAGTTCGTGGATGCCCTCGGCCTTGGCGACCGCTTTTTCATGCCCCCGACGATGAGTGATGATTTCGACATTGCCTGTATGGATTATGAGGCAGCGATAGAGGCTCTTGGCGGCATTGATCTGCAAATACTTGGCCTCGGCAAAAACGGGCATATAGGTTTCAACCAGCCCGGCACGCCGTTTGAAAGCCGTGTGTGGCACTCCCGCATGGATGATGAGCTTGAAGCCCGCATCCGCCTGGAGACCGGCGCTTCTGCCGACCGTCCGCTTGGCGGGTTGACGCTTGGGATAAGGAACATCATGCACTCGCGCAAGATCCTCCTCGTTGCCAAGGGAGCGGAGAAGGCTGAGGCCGTCCGCATGATGCTGCATGGTCCGGTAACGCCCTCCATGCCCGCCTCGGTACTGCAGTTGCATCCGTTTTGCGAGTTCCTTTTTGATGTAGAAGCGGCAAAGTTTATACTATAATATATCAATACTTAAATCTATTCATTTATGATACAGTCAGACAGTAAAACGAGCTATACGGTGCCGTTCATTGCGCTGGTCTTTTTGTTCTTTATTGTAGGCTTCCTGACGACTGCGAACGTGCAGTTCCAGGGGCCGTTGAAGGCAGCTTTCCTTGATGATATGGGAGGGTTGAAGAATACGTTTGCAACGTTGATTACCTTTTCGTGGTTCCTTGCCTATCCCGTGTGCGGAGGCGTCGGTTCCCTGTGGATTAACCGTTGCGGATATAAGTGGACTTTGATACGTTCGCTGATTGTCATGATATTCGGTCTTGGGCTGTTCTTCCTCTCCTCATTGGTTGCAGTGCGTTTTCCGTCCATGAGCATAAGCCTTGGCGGAAATCAGTTGCATTGTGGGTTCGTTATTTTCCTGTTAGGCTCGTTTACTGTGGGCGCATCCGCCACGATTATGCAAGTTGTGATAAATCCGTACCTGACCGCATGTCATGTCAATAGAACCCAGCCTGTTCAGCGTTTAGCCATTGGCGGCTCGGCCAATTCGACAGGCACGACGATAGCGCCCTACTTCGTTACCGGCATTGTTTTCGGCGGGCTGTCGATGGAGGATATACAGATTAGTCAGTTGATGTTGCCCTTTGCGGTGTTAGCCCTGATGATAGCTGTGATAGCCGGCTGTTTGTTCAAGCTCTCGATGCCTGATATTGAGGCAACGAAGGCCGGTGTTGGTGAGAAGTTGGAGAGGAGCGTCTGGTCATTCAGCCATCTTGCGCTGGGCGTGGTAGCCATTTTTTTCTACGTAGGCGTCGAGGTTTGCATTGGAGCGAATATTAACCTGTATGCGATTGAGTTGAAGTATGCTAATCCTGCATTGCTGGCGACGATATACTGGGGCGGCATGTTGGTTGGCCGGCTGGTTGGCAGTTCGTTGAGCAGAGTAGCGCCGCGTGTTCAGCTGGTTGTCACTACGGTGTTTGCATCCGTGCTTGTGCTCATGGCCGTTGTGTTGAATAATCCGTGGCTTCTGGCGCTGGTAGGGCTGTTTCATTCTATTATGTGGGGTGCGATATTTACCTTGTCCGTAAGCCGTTTAGGGCGATATACTTCCATTGCGTCGGGCGTGTTTATGATCGGCGTATTCGGCGGTGCACTCCTTCCGCTGCTTCAGGGAGTGATAGCGGACTTTTCCGGTGGCTGGAGATGGTCATGGCTGATGATAGTCTTCGGCGAAGCGTTCATGCTGTACTATGCCTTGATTGGGTCTCGCGTTCGTCAATATGCGGAATAATATTAATGTAGTATGAAGAAACCTGGATTAATGTTGCTCATAATGCTGTTCAGCACTTGCGCCATAGCTCAATACAGTACCAGTCCGGTGCGCCTGTGGGATAAATACCCGTCGGAGGTGCATCAAAGGGGCTTCGGCGTCTATAAATCACAGTTGGTTCAGATGGACGATGATCCACAGTTGGAGGAGGTTTTCCTTTTCAGTTCGGATAATGGTCATTACCCGTATTTCGACCTGTTCAAAATCTATTTTGTAGTCATGGATTATTATACGAAGCAGGTCAAATACCAATCAGATGTAGTCATATCCTCCGAGCGGACATTGACGCTTGAAGACCGCAATAACGACGGGCGATTCGAGCTTTACCGCCGCTATTTCAAGGACGGCGAGTTCACTGTCGATAAAGACGGGAATAACCTCTCCGTCAAATGGGCATACGATAGCATCTCATTCAAATAAGAAGAACATGAAAAAGACATTGCTCATCCTCTTCGCCTTGCTCTGCAGCCTCGTCACATTCCCTCAAAAGATAAAAACCATGATCATCACCGGGCAGGATGGAAGCCATTGGTGGAAAGGCGGCAGCGAGGCAATTAAAATGATACTTGACAATAGTAACCTCTTCTCTGTGGACATCCTTACCACTCCCGCACGTGGGGAGAGCATGGAATCCTACCGTCCGGATTTCAGGAAATATAACCTGGTCGTCTTCAACTACGGCGGTGAAACGCTAGTCGAAGCTGTACGCAAGGATTTCGAGCAATTTGTCGCAAATGGCGGCGGCGTTGTAATCATCCATTCCTCCATCATCCCAATGGAGAACTGGCCTGAGTATAATATGATGGCTGGCCTGGGCGCGTGGAACGGGAGGAATGAAAAGGATGGGCCGTATGTGTATTGGAAGAACGACCGCTGGGTGTATGATTATTCTCCTGGCTGGGCAGGTTATCATGGGTTGCAGCACCCGTTCACCGTCGTCCACCGCGATACGCTTCACCCCATAACCAGAGGTTTGCCACCCGTATGGGAGCATTTCAAGGACGAACTATACGCTCGTCTGCGCGGCCCCGCCATGAATATGACAATGCTGGCAACGGCTTACGAAACGGCAAGCGATGGTGTCGGACGTGACGAGCCGGTGCTCTGGACCGTGAACTATGGCAAAGGCCGTGTATTCGTAAGCGTGTTGGGACATGCCGGCAATGATCCCGAACTGAGATACTCCATGGAGTGCGCCGGCTTTCAAGTGACGCTATTGAGGGGCTCTGAATGGGCGGCTACGGGCAAGGTTACACAGGATGTTCCATACGATTTCCCCTCTAAAGATATAATCAGCCTGCGAAGGAGCTTTACTCCTCCCAAATTACGAATGGAGAATTAAACATTAGGAAATAAAACAGCTTCGTACTTATGCAATATAATCTCCCCGCTAGATACACCTGATTCTTCGTTTTCCCATTCTTGATTCTCAATTTAACTATACATGTTTTCACTTTAATATACAATTCTCTTATGAAAAGAAAAAGTCTTTTATTCTTTGCTCTGATTACAGCCTCTTTCATGTCGATAAGCGTCTTCTCAGCGATGGGGCAATCGAACGTGAGGGTCAGGGGCGTAGTCAAATCCAATACCGATAATACTCCGCTTATTGGGGTGAGCGTCCTGCAAACCGGAAGCAGTAACGGCACAGCGACCGACCTGGACGGAAATTTTGAATTAACTGTCCCGACGGGAGCCGGATTGCAGTTCTCCTACCTGGGCTATATCACACAGCAGATAACAGTCATTGCCGGCAAAACCTCGTATGAGGTGCTGTTGCAGGAAGATATGCAAGCGCTGGAGGAAGTGATTGTCGTCGGCTACGGCGTTCAGAAAAAAAGTGTGGTAACGGCTGCCATCAGTCGTGTAAGCTCCGAAGAGCTGACGCTGGAAACTCCGACCACGGTACAGAACGCCCTGAAAGGAAAAGTTTCAGGAGTGCAGATTACGTCGAACTCCGGTGCGCCCGGCGGAGATGCTAAAATCCGTATCCGTGGCGTAGGCACGGTGAACGATTCCAATCCTTTGTACGTGATTGACGGTATGCCATCGTCCAACGGGATTAATTATCTGAACCCATCGGACATCGAGTCGATAGAGATATTAAAGGACGCCGCATCGGCGGCCATATATGGAGCCAGGGGAGCGAACGGCGTCGTGCTTGTTACCACTAAAGGCGGGAAAGCAGGAAAGGGCAGTTTCAATTATGAGTTCTCCTACGGATTCCAGAATCCGGAAAAGAAATCCAGCTTGATGAACAGCAGCGAGTATCAAATGATCATGAACGAGATGGGGAAAAACTCCGGAAGAGGCGATAAATTCTATTTCCCAACCCCGTCATCAACCGATACCGACTGGCAAGAAGCTTTGACCTCTCATGATGCCCCACTCGTCAACCATCGAATCTCCCTTAGCGGCGGCAGCGAAAAACATACTTACTACGCCTCTTTCGGTATCGTCGATCAGGAGGGAATCTATGCCAAAGGCTACGCAGGTTATCAGCGGTACAATGCACGTCTGAATTATTCCAATACATTGCTGGACACGCATGAGCGCATTTGGCTCAACAAGATTGTTTTCGGCAGCAAGGTCGGATACTCGCGTTCCAATCTCAAGGGAAGCAATATCGGCAACAGTGAGGCAGGAGGACTTTTCGCCTCAATGAACATGTTACCCCCAACGGAAACCATATACCAGGACGACCCCGCCGTGTTGGCCGAATATGCCACGGTCTATCCCAATCACATTAAAGATGACAGCGGCAGGGCATACAACATAATCAACATGCGGGAAATAGTGAACCCCTTCGCCTCCCTCAAGGCCAGAAACAACCAAATACGTGTGCCGCAGGTATTCAATGGCAATTTCGACCTGACTTTTAATCTCCTCCCAGGTTTAACATACAAGACAACGGCAGATTTTGAATGGGGTTACAACTCGGACAGAAGCATTACGCCGGTTTACGAATTAAACACCGACCAGACCAACTCTGCATCAAGAGTATATAACTCTTTAAGCGAATCGTTCACATGGCAATGGGAGAATATTTTGCAATATAATCGGACGTGGGGCAAGCATACCGTCAATCTGCTGGCCGGAACCACCCTGTCGTCCAACTTCTACCAGTATATTAACGGGACGCGCCAGGACTTAATCGAGTTCAGTCTCGACAAAGGATTCCTTAACATCTCAGGCGCCGCTGACGGCGATGCCCGCGCTCGTGTTTATGGCGGAGCGTCAGACCATAAACTGGCATCAGTTTTTGGTCGGTTTAGCTATAACTACGACGAGAAATACATGCTGGAGGGAACAGTCCGCCGTGACGGTTCTTCCAATTTCGGCAAGAATAACCAGTATGCCGTATTTCCTTCAGTCTCCGCCGGATGGGTTTTAACAAGGGAACCCTTCTTGGAAAGTCGCCCCGAATGGCTGGACGTCATTAAAGTCAGAGGAAGCTGGGGGCAAAACGGCAATGAAAACATTGGCGCCTTCGGCTATACAAGCCTAATCCAAACCGGCGATTATCGGGCTGTAATAGATGACAATGTCGTCCAGGGAGCCAAACCCAATGGTTACTCCAACCCCGGCCTGAAATGGGAAACATCCGAGCAGACCGACCTGGGAGTCGACCTCCGTCTGTTCAAATCTTTCAGCTTCTCCGTTGATTACTTTGACAAGCAAACCAAGGATATGCTATGTTGGATGTCATTGCCTGACTACGCCGGCTACGCAAGCATATTGACCAACAAGGGAAACGTTAGCAATAAAGGCTGGGAATTTGATGCCTCCTACAAGACGAAAGTCGGAGCCGTCGATCTGTCATTTGGAGCCAACGCCTCGTATGTAGAGAACACGGTCATAGATCAGGGTGATTCCGATATTCCGGTATCCATCGACGGCCTCGGCGGAGGTATGGGCGGCTCCGTGACATGGCGTGCCAACGGCGAACCTTACGGTTTCTTCTACGGATACGTACATGATGGAATATACCAGAACCAAAGCGAAGTAGATAAGGCAATCCAGCCGAACGCCGTCATAGGAGGTATCCGCTGGAAAGACATCGACGGGAACGGCAAAATCGACGGTGACGACCGTGCAAACATAGGCAATCCCAACCCGGATTGGACTTATGGCCTTACGCTGTCAGCACAATGGAAAGGCTTCGATCTTAATGCCTTCATGCAGGGCGTGGCCGGCAATCAGATATACAAGCTGTACCGCCGCGGCAACGTTACTCGCGCCAACTTTGACAAGGCATGGCTCAACCGTTGGCATGGCGAAGGAACCTCCAACTGGCTTCCGATCATAGCCGAGGGCAATACGGTTGAAGGCAAGGAAACAGGCGCCAACACCGTCTCCAACCTCTATGTCGAAGATGGCGACTATTTCCGCCTGAAGGTGCTGCAATTAGGCTATACCCTGCCGGCCAGTCTTACGAAGAAGGTTTTGATCAGTCGGCTGCGTTTGTTTGCGCAAGGCGAGAATGTCTTTACCGTTACCGACTATTCCGGGCTTGACCCCGAAGTAGGAACGCGCAATGCTTTCGACGGAGGAACTTATCCCCAGCCGAGGACATTCACGCTGGGAGTTAATCTGACTTTTTAATAACTAGTATTCCGATTATAATATGAAAAATATCTTTCTTTTCGCCCTGTGCGCCATATTGCTCGGCGCAACGGCTTGCTCGGATTTCCTTGAGACAAATCCGCGAACACAGGTTTCCACCGAAGAGTTCTACCAGACGGAACAGGGCGTTTCAGCCGGGCTGTATGCCGTCATGAAGGAAGTCTCCAACCGATTGCTCGAAGTTCACAGTTATTCCTCCCTTCTCTCCGACGAAGCCGAGACCGGCGGAGGCATAGGCGAAGGTTCGTACAAGTTCAAGTGGGACAATTTCACTTATACCCCGACGACGTGCTTCAGCAACGAATGGTACACCGGAACAGGCTGGTGGAACGAATGGGACATGGGCCTTTACGTTGGCGTTGTCGCAGCTAATATACTTATCGACGAAATGACCAGGAGCGGTTTGAGCGAGGCGTTTATCAATCCGATCGACGCCGAAACCAGATTCTACCGTGCCCTGTTCTATAATTACCTTTTCATGGGTTATAAAGAAATCCCGCTGCTGACGGGGCAGTTCACCTCTTCAGAAGACCTTTACTCTGTGGGCAATGCCTCGCGGCAGCAGGTTTTTGATTTTATGATGGCCGACCTCTCCGACGATGTCATCCGGTTTCTTCCCGAACGCAGTGCGACACAGAAAGGTCGTATCTGCCGGGATGCTGCCAAACTGCTGCGGACGAAGATAATTCTCTTCCACAGAGATGAGACCAGATACGCGCTGGCTTATTCCGACATGAAAAGCATTGCCGACAACCCCTTCTACTCGCTCGATCCGGACTTCAAGCACCTTTGGCGCAAAGCGGGGGAATGGGGACGCGAAAGCATTTACGAAATAGGCGCCGCGGGGAACAACTCCGGCATGCAAAATAAAGTAGCGACCGTCGGTGGGAGAGAAATCGTCGATCCGCGCTCGGCTGAAGAAGGCGGACTGATGTCAGGCTACGGCCAGCTGACAATGACATGGCCCATATACGATATGTTCGCAGATGGCGACAAGCGCAGGGAAGGCACCGTCATCGTCTATGCCGACGAGGCCGCTGACGCACTGTCCAAGACTGGGAACGAATTTTCACTAAGTGACAAGCAAGAAGGTATCGACCCTCAGCGCGGTCAACTTGGGAACTATAAATATCATCCTCGTAAAGAGTCTTACACCGCCGGAAACGACCAGGTAAGCAGTCACAATATGTCCTATCGTTTTTACCGCTTCGCTGACGCATTGCTGCTCGGCGCCGAACTCAAAGTGCGCATGAGCGGCAATGCTGATGCCGAGGCACAGGGCTGGTTTGACAAGGTGAGAGACCGGGCTTTCGGCGATACCAACCATCGCATCGCCCTGAACAAGGGAAAAGACGCTAACCTTGATGTTATTTTCGACGAACGTTTCTATGAGTTCGCATTTGAGATGCAACGTTGGTTCGACATTTTGCGTTTTGACAAGGGGACGGAAATCCTCGGCAAGAAGGGATGGACAGAGAAACACCGGTACTTCCCCATTGACCAGAATGAAATTGACCAGTCCAAGGGGGCGCTGACACAAGACCCCGCTTGGAAGTAACAAAAAAAATCTTCATTTTAAAACTGGATCCGGCTTCGGTTCAAAATTGACGCAGTGATGCGCTAATGCGAGCCGAAGCCTTTTTGTTAAAGCCTCGTTCATGGAAAAACGAAATATGCCAACAGGAAATGTCAATCCATATATTGCTCCAAGCCCTTCCAGCGGCAGTTCACATCGTCCGCCAGGCAAGTCCAACCTCATTTTCCATCCCGGAAGATTGTCCCCCAAGGTGGGAAAACCCGATCTGCCCCCGAAACATATTGTCCCCCATGGTGGGAAACCCTGATCCGCCCCCAAAACATACCGTCCCCCATGGTGGGAAACCCTGATCTGCTCCCGAAACATATCGTCCCCCATGGTGGGAAACCCCGATCCGCCCCAGAAACATACCGTCCCCCAAGGTAGACAACCATGATCCTCATCCGGATCATAACCTCCCCCAGGGTGGACTACCATGATTCATCTCCGGATCACATCTTCCCCCAGCGTGGGCGGATATTTTTAATTGAAAATTGAGACTTGAAAACCAGAAAGAATATAAAGAAAAAAGCGTAGAGTTTCAGATGCCCCATCATGCACAATCCCCAATCGTAACTCTGCGATAATAGCCCATAAAAAAGGGAAACCCCTTTCCCGCTTTTTCCGTATGTTTGTCCTAAAATAAATAACATGAAAAATATATTTTTTATACTGTTATCCTCGCTGATAACCCTTCCCGCTTTCCCGCAAATACGTTTGTCCGACGATGTCGCATTTGAAAAAGTCCTGGTTCAGTCAGGCCTCATCCACAGTCCATTGCCGCTGGACGATTTGAACAGTTATGAATCCTTCGGGTTAAAGAAAAAAATCCTCGCCCGCAAGCCGTTACCGGCAGTAGAAAAAGACAATTCCGAATGGACACATTCCGGCCTTGGAGGAATGACACTGTCAACAGAAAAAAGAATATCCGTTGCAGCCAGCCTGAAAATGTTTTTCCCGACTTTTACCGGCAAAAGAGCCACCGGTTCCCCGGACGATCCGGACTACGCCGTCTATGGCCATTGCCGGATACAAAAAGAATTTAATGGCGAAAACTGGGAGTCTTTCAACCGGATCGTATTCTCCATTTATCCCGACTGCGAAGGAGCAAGAGTGGTCAATCTTAATTTCTCTTTTGACAATGCGGAAACACCTGAAAAACCAGGGCGAAATCGCCGCTCGGCATCCCATTTAATCAATTTGAAAAACCGCGAATGGAACCACTGCTTTCTTGACCTTGAGGAGTTCCAGCGCGATAAAGTTATGCGCATCGGTTTCAACTGCAGCATTAAAGGTAAAGACCGGACCAGCGGAGATACATCCATATTTTATATCGACGGAATCGAGCTTCAGAAGATTGAAAATCCGGAAATAGTCAGTGGCTGGCTGCCCGCAAAAAATGCAGTTGTTTATCCGACGACAGGCTATGAATTGAATCAGCCGAAAACGGCCATTGTCGATATAACTTCCGGCGCGACCCGTTCCGCAACATCCTTCCAGCTGGCGGAAGCAAAGACGAACATCATCGTTTATGAATCGCATGTAAAAAAAGAAAAAACAACGCTTGGCGAGTTTGGAATCCTTGATTTTTCATCGTTTAATAAAGCTGGAGAATATCGGCTTAAATGGGGAGAAACACTGACGCCCGCCTTTCGCATTGGCGACAATATATGGAACAATTCTATCTGGCGCGTCCTGAATTTTATCTTCTGCCAGAGATGCGGTTATCCTGTTCCCGGCAAACATGGAACCTGCCATATAGATCTGTTTTCCGAGCATCATGGCAAAAGAATATCCTACGCCGGAGGATGGCATGACGCCGGCGATTTGTCACAGCAAACGTTGCAGACCGGCGATGTTGTTTTCTCGTTATTGGAAAGCTATAACAGACAAAAAGACAAAAATAATCTGCTCGCCCAGCGCCTCCTGGAAGAAGCGGAATGGGGGCTGGAATTTATCCTTCGCAACCGTTATGGAGATGGTTATCGTGCGAGCAGTATGGGTTTGCTTATATGGCAGGACGGTATCACCGGAACGTTGGATGATATAACCTCGGTAAGAGTACAGAATCTTGCGTTTGATAATTTCCTTTACTCCGCTTATGAGGCATATGCAGCGATGACAATCAATCATGATCCTGCATTAAAGGAATATCTGATAAAGACGGCCAAAGAGGATTTCAACCTTGCAGTTAATAAACATAATGAATCCGGTTACGGCGGTTTCCTGCATTTATATGAGCACAGTTATAATACTTCGGAAAGTCAGTATTACGCGACCATGTCGTGGGCAGCCGGCATGATGTTCAAGCTGACCGGCGACCGGTATTATGCCACTCTTTCCGCCGATTATATCCGTTATGTTCTGGACTGCCAGCGCCGCGAACCGTTGAAGGATAAATGCGGGACAAAGGGCTTTTTTTATCGTGACAAATCGAGGAAATCCATCGTCCATTATATCCATCAATCGCGCGAGCAAGTCTATATGCAAGCCCTTGCTTTGCTGTGCGAAACCCAGCCCGGCCACGCGGAATACGAACGTTGGGCGGATGCAATTCATCTTTATGGCGTGTATCTGAAAAGCCTGATGGAATACACATTTCCTTATGGAATGTTGTCGAGCGGCGTCTATAATATCAACGAATATAAAGACACGGAAGGATTCAATCATTTGCATTTATTTCCTCCGGATAATGCCTCAGAATTATATATGGAACAGGTAAAAAAAGGAGTGCAGCTTGACAGTGAGCACTACCTGAAACGCTTCCCGGTCTGGTTCGGAATCTTCAACGGAAATACAGCCGTTCATCTGTCCATGGGTAAATCCGCTGCGATATGCGGACGATTTTTGGACGACGCCGAATTGCTTCGCATCGGGCGCGAGCAAATGGAATGGACAGTCGGTAAAAACCCCTTCGGACAATCACTTATTTACGGCGAAGGCGCGAATTATCCACGCATGGACAGCTTCTCATCCGGCGAAATAACAGGTGAGATGCCTGTTGGGATTCGTTCTCTCGGCAATGAAGACATACCGTACTGGCCTCAGGTTAATAATGCCTGTTATAAGGAAGTATGGGTTACATCTGCGGGGAAATGGCTGTCGCTGCTGTCGGAATATTAAACATTATAAAATATAAATATCAAAAAAGTATATGAAAAGAATTTTCACTTTGGTAACATTATTATTCCTGTGTGCCGCCGGCTTGTCCACGGATATTGCAGCATCTCCGGCATACAAGGTTCTCGTTCTTACCGAACGCGGAGGTCAACATGGCGGCTTTACGGACGCCGCCCTTAAATGGCTGAAAATCCAGTCGAAAATGCGGAATTTTGAGTTTACGGAGATTAATAATACGCAATCCGTAAATGAGAAGTTTCTCTCGCAGTTTAAACTTGTTATTCAGCTGGATTATCCGCCTTACGGCTGGAGCGGCGAAGCTGAAAAAGCGTTTATTCGTTATATTGACGAGGGTAGGGGAGGCTGGATTGGATTTCATCATGCAACACTTCTTGGAGAGTTTGACGGCTACCCGATGTGGCACTGGTTTTCCGATTTTATGGGCGGAATCCGTTTTCGTAATTATATCGCCGCCAAAGCAGATGCAACAGTACGAATTGAGGACGCGGAACATCCGGTTATGAAGGGAGTTAATCCGAATTTTACCGTCCCGGATGATGAATGGTACACGTTTGATATGAATCCTCGGCCAAACGTTCATGTCCTTGCGAATGTCGATGAATCGACGTACAATCCTGCGTCTGACATCAAGATGGGCGACCATCCCGTTGTTTGGATTAACCCGCATAAACCAGCTCGGAATGTTTATTTTTTGATGGGCCACAGTCAGAAGTTATTCGATACAAATGATTTCAAAACCATGTTCGGGAATGCCATCGAATGGGCTTCATCCTCCGGCGCTGAATCTCTTCCTTATGCCGGAGCGTATGCAAGACATTATCGCTTCAAAACGCTTGTTTATTATAGCGATAATGTAGAGGAAGCTCACAGGAAGTTTGCGGAGCAGGGAGTGGAGTTTTTTCGCCGTTTAAATTATGGTGATGGTTTCCATCTGGATATAACGAAATCGCTGGCAGATTATCCTTATGAAAAGATGAAGGAATACGATGTTGTTGTGATGTTAAACAGCGCCCCGACTGCGGCAGATGAGCGCGAAGCTTTTCAGAAGTATATGGAGAACGGAGGCGGATGGATGGGCTTTCATGCTGCGGCTTATAACGACAGGAAAACAAAGTGGCCATGGTTCGTTGACTTCCTTGGCGGAGGTGTATTTTATTGCAATAACTGGCCTCCTCAACCGGCCGGATTGTCGGTTGATTTTCCGGCGCATCCGGTGACGAAAAACCTCCCCGAATACTTTATTGCTCCGGAAAGCGAATGGTATCAATGGAGTCCGAGTCCAAGGAAAAATAAGGATGTGGATATATTGGTTTCGTTGTCTGCGGATAATTACCCGATTGGGATTAAGGATGTCGTCCGTTATGGCGATTATCCGGTAGTCTGGACTAATAAGAAATACCGTATGATTTATTTGAATATGGGTCATGGAGATGATGAGTTTACTGACGCAACCCAGAAGCTGCTTTTCGTGAACGCTTTTCGCTGGGTGGTAAGCAAACATAAAAACGGCGATCCTCTGAAGAGTGAAAAGATTAGGCTGGCATTTATTTCCGGAATGAATCCCAGGTTTAATGCAGAGTTATATGCGCCGTTACTCGATAATTTCCCAGGCGTTACGTGGAGCGCTTATACGAATGAAGAATCTCAGGAATTGTTCCGTCAGGGGAATAAGAATAAATATGACGTAATAGTATTTCACGACATTTGTCTTGATGAAATTCCGGAATCAACCCGGCAGGACATCGTTAAGGTAATAAGCGAAGGCAAGCCGGTTTTGATTCTCCACGACGGTTTGCTAACCTATAATAAATGGCCGGAGTTTGCGAAGATAGCCGGGATGAAATACTTTATGAGCCGACAGGAAATTGACGGTAAGGAATACAATGTTTCGACGTATAAACATAATCAGGATATACCGGTAAGGGTTGCCGATAAAAAGCATTTTATCACTCAGGGAATGGATGAGGAATTTACTGTTCACGATGAGATTTACGGTAATCTGTGGCAGTCTCCGGATATTCATGTTTTATGGACGACTTCACATCCGGAGTCGACCACGGATGTTATGTACACTCACAGATACGGGAAGGGGAAAGTTGCAGGTATTGTTATGGGGCATGGGCCTGATGTCTTTCATGATAAGAACTATCGTTTGGCATTCCAGCGTTCGATTCTTTGGTTGGCAGGAGAATAAATTTGTTTCATTGTCTTTTTCTCTGAAGAGGTCGTATCCGATTTTAATAAAAAAGAGCCTTTTCGGCATTGTATTCATAGCTTGCGTATCTTTACCGCAAATTTAAAAGCATAAGAGACATGAATAATTTAAAAGATAAACTGTCCCGACGGGATTTTATACGACGGTCAACGCTGGCAGCAACAGCATTGACCGTCGGGTCGTCCGCAGATGTAACGGCCAAGAACGCTTCCGCCTCCATTATAAATAGCGTCGAATCACCAGCAACTATTGACAGTGAAACCCTTGAGCAATGGAGCGCCCCTTTTCGCGGCTGGGAGTATCACCCCGACCCTGTCATTCCGTCGGATTATAAAATACCGATAGCCGGAGCAGAGAAGTTTCACAACTTCGACTGTCCGTGCGTGTTCCAGCTGGAGGACAAGCCCGGCGTATGGTACATGAGCTTTATTGGCTTTGACGGCGGATATAATTCGTTTGTTGCCGAAAGTCGCGACCTGATACGGTGGGAGAATCCGCGGCTGGCGATGGGCTTTGGTCCGGAGGGGGAGTTTGACCATGGCGGTTGCGTTATCGGCGCCTACCTCTACGGCAAATGGGGTATTCGAGAGCCGCGTATTCTTCGCAAGCTGGATGGCAAGTATTGGACGCTCTACGGATGTTATCCGAGGCAGGGGGGATATGAGTTGCGCCCCGGTTACGAGGGGGTAGCTGTCAGTGACGATGGCTTGCACTGGCGACGTGCGGCAAACGAACCTGTTCTATCCGTATTCCAAAAAGATTGTAAACAGTGGGAGCGCGACTGTATTTATCAGCCCTGGCTCGTTGAGCATGAAGGAACATACTATAACTTCTACAATGCGGCGGAGGGCGGGATTGAACGTTCAGGCGTAGCGCTGTCAAACGATTTGATTCATTGGGTGCGCTATCCGTATAATCCTGTGCTGACGCTGAGGAAGGGAGGATACGACGAGGATTTTGCATCTGATCCGAAAGTATATCGCGACGGCGACCATTGGACTATGATATATTTCGGTGTCGGGAAAGGCGGTGCCAGCATCATGATAGCCTTCTCTCGCGACTTGCTCCACTGGACAGCCGACCCGGAACCTCTGTATAAATTCGGCGGACATCCCGGCGGACTTGATATGCAATATGCGCACAAAGCATCGCTGATTTATAATCCCGAAAACAATAACTATTATATGCACTACTGCGCCTGCGGCAACAAGGGACGGACAATTGGACTGCTCACAGGCTACGCTCATCCCCCTCGTTGGACATGCGGAGCATGAGCGAGAATGATTTTGTCTCTGTTAAAGGCCTTCGATTGTCGGGGGCTTTTTTTATTTGCCAACGGGGCAGATTATGTACTGACGCCTCTCTGCCGGCATTTGCACCGCCAGCGACAAACGCCTACCTTTGCAAACATTCAATACATTAATATATGCACTCATTAAATAATAAGAACATAAAAACAAGTCGAGTAACGGGAGAACGGCGAACAGACTTCCACGCTGCAATAAGGCCGGACGGGAACTTGTCTTTTCAAGAGCAGCTCGACTGTCTTTCCAGGGAATACTCATCTCTTTTGGAGCAGTCCGGGCTGAAAGACGAGCATCTGCTGTTCACAAAAGTTTTCGTTAGCGACCTTATCAATTGGAAGGATGCAATAAAAGAGCATCCTTTTTTCATTGACAAGCTGGAGCAAGGAGCAGTGTCAATAATTGAGCAACCGCCTCTCGATGGCAGTAAAATAAATATCCTCCTTTGGTTCGTTAAGGCGGCGAAGATGGAAAAGCAGAAAAAGGACGATGCCATCTTCGCCATCATTAACGACAATATGCACATATTCCAATCCATAAGAGTGCGTCCCGGCTCTCATTCCCTTGACGTCCTGACAGAGCAGGCCTTTGAAAGACACCGCACTCTACTGCAGCAACACGACATGAATATCCTCGACAACTGCATGAGAACCTGGCTTTACGTAAAAGATATAGACAAGGACTACGCTGAAGTAGTCAAAGGCCGCAACAGTTTCTTCGACCGAAACGGACTAAACCTCAACACTCATTTCATCGCCTCAACCGGTATAGGAGGCAGCGGAGACAGCCCCAGCGACCGTCTCTCCATCGACTTCTATTCCATCAAGGGGTTAAAGGCCGGAGACGTCAAGTATTTAAATGCTCTCGACTACCTGAATCGCACCAGTGAATACGGCGTATCCTTTGAAAGAGGCACAAGCATAACTCATGCCGACCTCAAGCTCATTTTCATCTCCGGCACAGCCAGCATAGACCGCGACGGAAAATGTATCCACGAAAGAGATGTCCTTAAACAGCTGGAGCGCGTCTTTGTCAATATCGAGAAGCTCCTGGCGGATGCCGGCGCGACACCGGGCAGCATGGTTCAGATGGTTACTTATCTAAGAGACTTGTCCGACTATGAGGCCGTGAACAAATACATGGCCGAGCGTTTCAGCCATATTCCAAATATCATCGTGCTGGCTCGCGTCTGCCGACCGCAATGGCTGGTTGAGGTCGAATGTATGGCGGCAACAAGCGAGTAAAACCACAGCCGAATCTATATGTCTTTACATTTAATTATATGCAACAATGGAAATAAAAACAGCAACATTCGTTATCAGTAACACCGATGTCAACAAATGCCCGGAAGGCAACAGTCCCGAATACGCCTTCATCGGTCGCAGCAACGTGGGTAAATCATCTCTCATAAACATGCTTGCCAACCGCAAAGGATTGGCTATGACATCGCAAAAACCTGGCAAAACGCAACTCATCAATCATTTTATAATCAATGATAAATGGTTTCTCGTCGATCTCCCCGGATATGGATATGCGCAGCGAGGCAAATCCAACAGGGAGAAAATGGCTCAAATCATCGAAGATTACATACTCAAACGTGCGCAGCTTCTTAACCTCTTCCTCCTCCTCGACTGCCGTCACGAGCCGCAACGCATCGACCTCGAATTTATACAATGGCTGGGCGAGAACAGCGTACCCTTCTCCATCGTATTTACAAAAATAGACAAGCTCAGCCGGCTGAGGCTGAACAATAACGTTAAAGCCTATAAGGATAAACTCCTTGAAACCTGGGATGAACTCCCTCCAATCTTCCTCACCTCCTCAGAAAAGAAAGAAGGGCGAGAAGAGCTGCTCAAATATATCGCAACGATAAACAATAGTTTAAACCCCGACTGAACGCCGGGGTCTTTCGCATAAATCAGGCAATGCGCTCCCCGACTTGCAGCGAATACATTTCTTCGGGAACGGAAGCCTTGATACTTTTAACCAGGAGGTCGGCAATCTTGTGGCGAATAAAATCCTTGCGTGTAACAAAGACTATCTCACGTGTCGGCCGAGGAATAGCAAACGGTCGGACTAATTCGCTCTGTTCAGAACCAAGCTGGGATACTGCCAGTTCGGGAATAAACGTTATTCCGTTGCCACTCTCGACCATCCTCATAAACGTTTCTATGCTTCCCAGGCGATAAGCAGCCTGTTTAACCCTGACCTTCTCCATCTGGCAGAAACGAACCAGCTGGTCGCGGAAACAATGCCCCTCGTCAAGAAGCCAAAGACGTTCGGCATGAATGTCAGCCGTGCGTATCAGCTCGTTGCTAAAAACCGGTTCGCTCCTGGCCACATAGCCTAAAAACTGTTCATAGAACAGAGTCTCACCTTGCAGCTCGCTTTCGACAGGCTGAGAAGCAATAATGGCAGCATCAATATCTCCAGCCAGTAGAGCCGAGAGCGTCGGCGCCGTTTTCATCTCATGGATATGAATATCCATGTCTTTATTCTTTTCCATCAGTTTCAGGAAGAAGCGGGGAATAAGATAAGGAGCGATAGTCGGAAGAACAGCCAGATTGAAAGTGCCCTTGACGGACTGCACCTCCTCGTTGACAATATCCTTAATGAGTGAAGCCTGATAGATAACTTTTCTGGCCTGTTCGATTATTTTCAATCCGGTAGCGGTAGGTTTAATCGGTTGCGCATTTCGGAGAAAGAGCTTTACGCCCAATTCGGTTTCTAACTTCTGTATCATCATGCTAAGCGTCGGCTGTTTAACCTTGCAAAACTCGGCAGCCTTCGCGAAATGCCTGTACATATCCACTGCCAAAGCATATTCCAATTGTTGTATAGTCATAATTATCCATTTTTTGCAAATATACAAAAAACTCCCTGCTAAAACCTGCCGCCCATTATCAGTCCCGCCCCCTCAATAGCCCGGATTAAATCAATGCCCCACCCACGCTTTTACATCCAGCTCAACCCCACCAGCACTAGTGACGACACCCCACTAACACTAGTGACGACATCCCACTAACGTTAGTGACGATGCCCCACCAGCATTAGTGACGATGTCCCACTAACGTTAGTGACGGTGTCCCACTAACACTGGTGACGATGCCCCACTAACATTAGTGATGCCTTCCCACCAGCACCTGTTGGAATATTAAAGTCAGTCAACAGAAAATACAAAACATCTAAACGGCAAGCCGGCGAATATGTAGAGCATGTTTGCCCCAATATTGAACAGTCGGCGCCGGTATTGTACAGTAACTACGGTGGTTTTGGCTAACGAGCCGCTTTTTCACACAGCCGCTCCTGCTCCGCCGGCATTGATTGTGATGAGATATAAATCATATATTAAATCCTTCCTCATCGACGGATAAGCTTCTCTTTCGCAAGCCCGGCAAACAGTTTTTAAGCAGCAGTTAAATCTCTTATTTTCCGGTTGCCAATGTGCACATAATCCACCAAATAATGCCTGCACTTTAATGCTTATCTGCCTCTTTCAAATAAACATTAGTATTGGCATTATTTATCATTGTAAACAAACCGTCGTAAATCATGGAATTATTACGTTCGCCTGCCCGTAACCCGCAACCTCGGAACCTCCCGCCTGGTTCAAAAGCGCAAGGGCTTTTCCATGATTTCGGACTAATATGGCGGCGCTCAGCATTAATGGTCATCTTTTGATTCATGGCTTCTTTACATGTCGCGGAAATAAATACATATCTTTGATGAACAAAATATAATTAGATAAACTTTTCAACAGTGAACAAAATGAATAGACAGATAGTTCTTGTATGTATTATTTGCAGCTGCTTTTCGATGAATATCATCGGACAGAAAGCGCCTAAATGGATAGACAAGGCGCGAAAATCCATCTTTACTCTTTCGACATTTGACATTAATAATCGTGAAATAAGCTCTACTACTGCTTTCTTTATTTCCGAGACAGGCGAGGCGCTTTCGTCCTACGCCGCCTTTGCCGGTGCGGTACGTGCAACGGCTACGGATTTCGAGGGAAAGGTATTGCCGGTCGCGTATATTATTGGCGCCGATGATCTCTACGACGTGGTTAAGTTTAAAGTAAACATTGCGTCAAAGCGAGTTGAATTCTTGCCTCCAGCCAGCGAGCCTGTTCCATCTGGTTCGACTTGCTTTATACTTAATCCCTCTTCAAAAAGCACGCTGTTTGCCGAGGCAAGCGTAACGGAAGCAACTAAAATGAAAGAGCGATTTGGCTATTATAAGATTTCGCTTCCAATCGACCACACACAAGCTAATTGCCCATGGCTGCTCCCTTCCGGGCATGTTTTTGCATTGGCGCAGGATGACGCATCGGGCAGGAAAACAGCCTCGTTCGGAGTATCGTCCTCTTATGCAGCCTCGTTGCGATATACTAGCGTCGATGCGTTCAACAGTGTTTATACGAAGATTGGTATCCGCAAGGCTTGGCCCGAAGATGCGGAGCAGGCCTCTGTTTCCCTATTTCTGATGTCCGGCTCTCAGGATTCCCCGACGTATTTGGAGACTTTGGATGACTTTATCCAGACCTTCCCAAATTATGAAGACGGCTATACAAATCGCGCAGCTCATTATGCCACTCATTACGCAGATTTGCAGATAGGGCGTGAGGAGTGTCTAAAACAGGCGACTTCCGATATGGCAGCTGCATTAAAGCTAAGTTCCAACAAATCCCTCACCATGTTCAAGCAAGCGCAACTCATTTATACTACTGCCATGGGAGATTCTTCAATTACTGATAGCCACTGGTCTATTCCAGCTGCCAGCGAGCTGCTTCGCCGAGCCATAGATATTGAAGACACCCCCGCCTGCCGCTTTTTAGAAGGCGACATAGCCTTTAGCCAGGGCGCTTACGACATCGCATACCATGCCTACATGAAAGGTGGCAACACATCCTCGTCATATTATATGGCCGCCAAGGCGCTGGAAAACATTCCCGGCTCGCAGATAAGTGACATCATTGCCTTGCTCGACAGCGCAATACTCAAGATGGGGCAGCCGACTCCTAAGGCCGCAGCCCCATACATTCTGGAACGAATAGAAAACAAGATTCAGCTCGGCTTGTACAAGGACGCTGTCGATGATTATAATCTATATTATTCTCTGAGTGACGGCAAAACCAACGATCGCTTCTACTATTTACGTGGACAGGCAAAGTATAAAAACTCGGATACTGAAGGCGCTCTCTCCGACATTCGCGAAGCTGTCAGGCTTAACGACCGGGCTGCTGAATACCATGCTGAAGAAGCTGCAATACTTGTACGAATGCAAAAATATTCCGACGCCATGCAGAGCATCGAGAAGGCTTTAGCCTTAGCTCCCGACTTCGCTTCCTGCTACCGTTTATTGGGCTTATGCCATATGCGTATGGAGAAAAAAGTCGAAGCCTGTAAGGCATTTGACAAGGCAAAGGAGTTGGGCGATCCATTGGTCGTCCGACTTATCAGAGAAAACTGTCAATAAAAAGGTAAGTATTTACTCCTGCCTTTCTTATTATACAATCTCTCCATATATAAACCATCCAAATGCAACAAATCCGATTGTCAATTAAGGCAATCGGATTTGTTGCATTTCATAGCTTCCGCTATTCGACATGCAAGACCAAGCCCTTCAGATATTCTCCTTCTGGATGATATATATTCACAGGATGGTCAGCCGGCTGGGAAAGCTGGTGAATTATCCGAACTCTCCTTCCAGCTTGCGCAGCAGCACTGAAGACGCTTAGGCGGAAGTTTTCGCGTGTAACGGCTTGAGAGCAGGAGAAAGTGAAGAGTATTCCGCCGCGTTTGATTTTGGCTAAAGCCGTCGCATTCAGCTTCCGGTATCCCTGGAGAGCATTGCGGAGGACGTCCCGTCGCTTGGCGAAGGCCGGGGGGTCGAGGATGATCAAATCGTAGGTGCTTCCGGCGTTCGCAAGAAAGCGGAAGGCATCTTCTGCAAAGGCTTCATGGCGAGTGTCGTCTGGGAAGTTCATATCCATGTTGCTTCTGGCTATCGTAATGGCTCTGGACGAACTGTCAACCGAGTGCACCAATTGTGCGCCCCCGCGCATGGCATAAACGGAGAATCCTCCGGTATAACAGAACAGGTTAAGGACGGTGCGGTTGCGCGAATAGCTTTCCAAAAGGAAGCGATTATCACGCTGGTCAATGAAGAAGCCTGTTTTTTGTCCTTTCTGCAGATCTATGATGAACTTCAATCCATTTTCCATGGCGGTTTTCTCTGCTTCTTCTCCTGTCAGAAAGCCATCCTCTGCGGCCAGCCCGGCTTTGAAGGGGAGAGTATTCTCGGATTTGTAGTAAACGGATTGAATGTTTTCGCGGAGAACATTTTGCAAGGCGACAGCAATTTGTTTGCGGGCGTGGTGCATACCGGCAGAGTGTGCCTGCATGACGGCAGTTCTTCCGTAAAGGTCAATTATCAGGCCTGGAAGGTTGTCGCCTTCACCATGCACCAGCCGGCATACGTTGCTGTTGGCATTAAGCAATCCGATAGACATGCGAAACGTGCAGGCTTCACGAATACGCTCAGTCCAGAAAGATTCGTCGATGACGGCAGGAGCGAAAGAGAGAATCCTTACGGCAATACTGTCCGGCTGATAATGCCCCACGGCCATGTAACGACCTTCGGCGTTGTAAACCTCGACGAGATCGCCTTCTTGAGGTTGGTTTTCCATCTTTTGGATTGCACCGGAAAATATCCAGGGGTGAAAACGATTAAGTGATTCTTCTTTACCAGGTTTAAGGATAAGGCGCTTAGGCTTATTCATCATCATCGTTGGAGTTCAAATAATTGTAGATTATTAGACATGCCCATGCGTCGAGAGCGGCGTATTTCTGCTGCATGTCTGTCAGCTCAGATGCCTCCCAGTTGGTTAGCCTCTGGCCTTTGGAAATTTTTTTGCTGAACAGTATGGCATAAATCTTTTGCAGGCTGGCTTCATTGATGCCAAAACGGCCTACATAGTTTTGCAAATCAAGAAATTTAACCAGTTCGACGGGAGTGCGCTTGCGAATGGCGCCAAAATCGTCGCGCAGGGATAACCCAATCTTCAGAACATCGGGATTGGACAGAAATTCTTCCAACGGCTTGGGGATGCCGATTTTGTTAAGGCGGAAAAGGAAGCACACACTTTCGGTAGAAATCTGCATAAGAGCTATTTTATGCCTTTGTCCTTTGTAGAAACTTGGGCGCGTTTCGGTGTCAAAACCGACACATTCCCTGGTCGATAAATATTCAATTGCAGAAGGGACATCCTTTTCATCATCAATTAAAACGACTTTGCCGGAATATACCTCAACGGGCATCATCGCCATCTCATCTTTGGTTATTTTTTGAGTATATTGAATCATAGCGGTATCAGAAATCTTCATAATCATTTTCTATCTCATAGCGTATGGCATGGAGAGCTTTCAAGGCGCTCAATAATGCCATTCCCCAATATAGCCGGAAGCTTTCGGAAACAGCTTCCATGGCTTCCCGCATTGCTTCTTCATGTCCCTGACGAAAAACATGACAGAAATCCCCAAGGCTTTGATAAACATCGCTCAGGTTTTCAGATATGAAAGCAGCTATTGGAGTGTCGCTGAAAGGCATGTCGGGATGGAATGTTTCCAAGTACGAATCATGTTCTCCCAGCAGTCCGGCTATGCGTCTGCGAAGCGCCTCATACATATCCTCCGTTACATACGTTTCAAGTTCCGCCGATTCGCCATACAGCTCGACGACCGGCAGGAGTGTCGCCTTTAGATAGAGGATGGGCAGAAGCTTTGTTGACTTATCTACAAAACTAACGGCGTCCATACTTGACGCCGATTCCAAGAATGAGCAATATTCTACTGCTATGGTTACAAACTCTATTGTATTATGTTCGTATATCGGATTATCTTTTTTATTCGTCATTTTTTGTCTTATCGGTTCATAGCCACAAAAATAGCAATTAATTTAAAACTTGCTTCGGAGACCGCAGGGCGTGTTTTCCGGCGTCGAACAACTTAATTGACTAATAACATTGGTTCGGGATAAATATCAGTATTACATAAAAAGCTTTTGACCGCTTATTTTGTATAAACAAAAAGAAGGCCGATGCTTTTAAAATTACAAAAGAAGCTCTGAACATCCTGATTGATTCTCCAGGAATCAAACGACACTCTCGGAGAATCAACGGCGACTCTCCGAGAGTCAACCATATACTCTCGGAGAATCAAGCGTGATACTCCGAGAATCAACGGTGACTCTCCGAGAGTCGACCATATACTCTCCGAGAATCAAGCGTGATACTCAGAGAATCAACGTTGACTCTCCGAGAGTCAACCATATACTCTCGGAGAATCAACCGTGACACTCGGAGAATCAACGGCGACTCTCCGAGAATCAACTTATATACTTTTAATTTAAACAGGCGACAAAAGAGAAAAGATAACGCCGTTAAAAATATCAACAGCTAGTCGGCAAATACAGTCAGCCCGTCGTAAGCAATCTTTACACCCTCCGGAAGCGTCTTTTCCTCCTCCTCATGCAACCCGAAATGATGACTGAGATGAATAAGGAAAGCCTGCCTTGGTCGTATTCGTTCTATATTTCGCAAAGCTTCCGCAAGCGTTTGATGCGTCGGATGTTCACGCTTGTGCAGGGCGCCGATTGCAAGCAGATGAAGCCCCGTCAGTTTAGCATACTCCTCTTCAGGAATAGTTTTTACATCCGTTATGTATGCCATGTCTCCAATCCTGAAACCCAAAACAGGCAGGCAACCATGCCAGACACGAATAGGGATCACCTCGACTCCCGCAACATCGAATGAATCAAGCCCAATGTGACGAAGAGCAAGGTCAGGCAGTCCACGGCGATGCACATAATCTCCAAAAGCGTATGGTATATGAGTACGGATAGCCTGTGCAACATTCTCCTCCGCATATATGTCCATAGCCTTACGCGCACAGAATGGACGCAAATCATCCAAGCCCCCGGCATGGTCATAATGTTCATGCGTAAGCAAAACTCCGTCCAGAGAAGTAAATCCGTTATGGATCATTTGCGCCCTGAAGTCCGGACCGCAATCAATTAAGATCCGCCGCCCGTCAATCTCCACAATCGCAGATGTCCGCAAACGTTTGTCGCGCCCGTCTGCGCTCGTACAGACGCGGCAGCGGCATCCAATTTCGGGCACTCCGGTCGAAGTTCCCGTTCCAAGAAATGTAATCTTCATCATTCGATATAAACAACTTCCGTTTTAAGCTCGACGTTAAAGCGCCTCATCGTCGATTGTCTTATTTCCTCTGCTAAAGCCGCAATCTCATTTCCGTCGGCCCCTCCAAAGTTTACGGCCACAAGGGCGTGCTTGTCAGAAATGCCCACATTACCACGGCGCACGCCCTTAAACCCGCAACGTTCAATCATCCAGGCAGCCGACAGCTTGACTTTACCATCCGGCATGGCATAAACAGGCATATTCACGTTTTCTCCCGCAAGCTTAGCCGCAACATCTTCTTCAACGACCGGATTAACGAAGAAGCATCCCGCATTACCGAGCTTCTCCACATCCGGCAAGCTGTTCTTCCGCCGTTCCAGCACGCTGTTACGCATGTCGCCCAGCGTCATGTTCTCCACGCCGTCGCCCAATCCGCCGTAACGAAGCAGTTCTCCACTGCTCTGAAGTCTCAATGTTGCAGAGGAAACAATCAACCTGTCCTTTCCGTCCTTAAACCGACTGCTGCGATAGCCATACGCACATTCGTCTTTTGAAAGAACCAGCTTGTCGCCCGTCTCAATATCAAAACATTCCACGCTCGCCAGAACATCGGCAAACTCAGCTCCATATGCGCCGATATTCTGCACAGCTGCGCCACCAGCCTCTCCCGGAATCCCCGAAAGATTCTCAATTCCATACCAGCCGTTACCGACAGCAAATTCCACCACGCCGTCCCATCGTTCGCCGGCAGCGACGCGCAGCAAAACGGAGCTATCCTCCTCCATCGTTGCCGTAATGCCTCTCATAGCCGAGTGAAGCACAATTCCATTATAATAATCATTAAGGAACAATATATTACTGCCACCACCGATATGCACGCAAGGCAAACTGTGAAAATATTCATCGGAAAGAATCTTCCGCAAATCCGATTCATTCTCATACTCGATGAACCAGCGCACCTTGACATTCAATTTAAAAGTATTATACTCTCTCAGCGAAAAGTTCTCTTCTATACGCATTCTTCTTATATATTAATTAATGTTGACGGACAAAGATATGCTATTAGAAATTAAGTGAATTTGATTAAGCTTATTACTTGCACATATCCGTTAGTAAGATGAAATATACAATAGCCAAGACGCCTCAAACATATATAATGGCGTTCCGAACATCTCGTGAGACGCTCTGAACGTCTCATGAAACGCTCCGAGTGTCTCGTGAAACGCTCCGAACATCTCATGAAACGCTCCGAGTGTCTCGTGAGACGTTCCGAGCATCTCGTGAGACGCTCCGAGTGTCTCGTGAAACGCTCCGAACGTCTCATGAAACGCTCCGAGTGTCTCGTGAAACGCTCCGAGTGTCTCGTGAAACGCTCCGAGTGTCTCGTGAAACGCTCCGAGTGTCTCGTGAGACGTTCCGAGTGTCTCGTGAGACGTTCCGAGTGTCTCGTGAAACGTTCCGAGCGTCTCGTGAAACGTTCCGAGCGTCTCGTGAAACGCTCCGAGCGTCTCGTGAAACGCTCCGAGCGTCTCGTGAAACGCTCCGAGTGTCTCGTGAAACGTTCCGAGCGTCTCGTGAAACGTTCCGAGCGTCTCGTGAAACGTTCCGAGCGTCTCGTGAGACGTTCCGAGTGTCTCGTGAAACGTTCCGAGCGTCTCGTGAAACGCTCCGAGTGTCTCGTGAAACGTTCCGAGCGTCTCATGAAACGCTCCGAACATCTCGTGAAACGCTCCGAGCGTTAACCATGACTTGCAGAACACCAGTCGCGACCCTAATATCTCCAAATTATACATGGCGAATCAAACTGAATTTGCGGAGAATCAAATTCTATTGCTTATCCACAACTCATGTTCGTACATGTGCAGAGCAGGCAATTTCATGTGAGATTTTGCAGGACAAACGAGAGCAGCATATTGGCATCAACAAATAAATAATAGCGCAAAAAACGGAGATAAACCTGAAAATATCTATCTTTGTGACTATGCTAAGATTAGTTACACATCTGGAATATTTATTGAGGGTTCACGATTGCATTATCGTTCCTCGTTTGGGCGGCTTCGTTCTTCAAGTCGTCCCTTCTGCGTATGTGCAGGACGAGCATTTATTTAGACCTACGCACAAGGAGGTCGTATTCAATTCCAAATTGAAGCATACGGACGGCCTTTTGCACGAACGCTATATGCAAGCCTACGGCGTAAGCTATCAACGTGCCGGACGCTTGTTGGAAGAAGACGTAATGACTATCATGGACGAGCTTCGCAAGGGCTTGTGCGTCTCTCTCGGAGCTGTTGGTTCGCTAAGCCTCGGTTCGGAAGGCCAAATAATATTTAAGTCCGGGAGTCCGGAAACATTCAGCGTCGAATCATACGGGTTGGCATCTTTTCAGCTCAAGACTTGGGAAACCATGCAGGAGGAAGCCAGCATACAGGCAGATCCTGTGAAGCGTAAATCGAATACGATTTATATCCCCGTCAATCGTCGGCTTCTGCACGTCGTCACTGCCGCAGCTGCAGCCGCAGCCCTTTTCTTCCTTCTCTCCACTCCCGTAAAGGAAGTAAACCGTGACTCATATAAAGCAGGCTTCATTCCAGTCATGCCTCCTCTTCCCTCCCCTTCGCAGCATGACGAATCCATTCTTGCGGAAAACGACAATCTTACGCCGGAAGAATACGGCGCTATCCTAACCGACGATGAAGACGAATACATAGCCGATGCCCCCAAAACATCATCCGTCAAACCCTCCTCCACAACAGCCGCCAAAAAAACAGGCGCGTCGGAATCTGCTAAAACCGTTAAAGAAGCATCCAAAGAAGCCGAAATCTACTATATTATTATTGCAAGCGTAAACTCCCGCAAGCAGGCTGACGAGATTCTTTCCTCCAAAGTGGAAGCCGGAGCCAGACCTCGCGCCGGAATCCTCTCCGCCGGAACCCAAATACGTATTTACGCAGATAAATTCACCGATAAGCGCCGTGCCGAAGTTTTTTTAGCACAAACAAGAGTTAAATTCCCCAACGCCTGGATGTTCACGCAAAAGAAATAAACGTGTATTGGACATTAATATCGACACTGACAATAAGGAGTTTCAGTCAGCCCTCCAACTAATCTCCTTCACCCATCAATCCGTCTTTCTCACCGGTAAAGCAGGCACCGGCAAATCTACTTTCCTTAAATACATATGCGAGCACACCAAAAAGAAATACGTCGTGCTCGCCCCGACAGGAATAGCGGCCATAAACGCTAAAGGTTCGACCATACATTCATTCTTCCGGCTTCCATTTCGCCCTATTCCGCCAGACGACCCTGACCTTTCGCCATCCAGAATATTTGATTTCTTTAAATATAAGAAATCACATCGCAAACTAATCTCTGAAGTAGAGCTGATTATTATCGACGAAATCTCCATGGTGCGTGCAGACATGATTGACACAATCGACCGCATCCTTCGTGCATATTCTCAAAACATGCGCCAGCCTTTCGGCGGAAAACAAATGCTCTTTGTCGGAGATGTTTATCAGCTTGAACCCGTCGTCCCCAGCGACCAGAAAGACATACTCGGCCTTTTCTATCCCAATCCGTTCTTCTTCTCTGCAAGAGTATTCAAGGAAATCAACCTGGTCTCCATCGAACTTCAAAAAAATTACCGGCAGACTGACCCCGTATTCATTAACATCCTTGACCGCATACGTGACAATACCGCACGGCAGGAAGAAATCCGCACGCTTAACCAACGCTTCTTCCCTGACTTCCAGCCCCGAAACGAAGACATGTACGTCACACTCGCTACACGGCGAAATCACGTCGATTTTATAAACGAAAACAAACTGAAGGAACTCGACGGCGAAGAACATATCTTTAAAGGCACCATTGAAGGCGATTTCCCGGAATCATCCCTGCCGACACAATTAAACCTCTCCATCAAGGAAAAGGCCCAAGTAATATTTATAGACAACGACCACAATCGCCGCTGGGTTAACGGCAGCATCGGCATGGTATCCAGAATATGCGAAGAAGGAATATACGTGCTTCTTGACAACGGAAGCGAACATCTGGTAGAAATCACCCAATGGCATAACTACCGCTACAAATACAACGAAAAGGAACGGCGCATTGAAGAAGAAATCATCGGCTCATTCAAGCAACTCCCCATACGCCTTGCCTGGGCAATCACCGTACATAAAAGCCAGGGACTAACCCTCAAGCGCGTCGTCGTCGACCTCACCGGCGGAGCCTTCGCCGGCGGTCAGACATACGTCGCCCTTAGCCGATGCACATCCCTCGACGGACTTGCGCTAAAAGTACGGATAAGCGAACGCGACATCTTTGTCCGCAATGAAATAACCACCTTCAGCAAGAACTTCAACAACACAAGACTAATCCAGCAAGCCCTAAACGAAAGCGAAGCCGAAGCCCTCTACGCAAAAGCCGCCAGCGCATTCAACAGCGGCAAAATCAACGAAGCCGTAGACGCCTTCACCACAGCCGTATGCAAACGCAACGAACTCCACCGCCCCATCGTCAAACGCCTGCTGAAATTCAAACTCCAACAAATAAACACACTCAAAGAACAAAACACGCAGCTCCGCGAAACAATCCGCCTCCAACAAGAAGCACAGCAAGAATACGCCTACGAATACTATCTTATGGGAAACGAATGTATAACCGTCGCCCACGACCCCATCGCAGCCATCCGCAACTTCGACAAAGCCCTGCGCCTCAACCCCACGCTGACAGAAGCATGGATAAGAAAAGGCGTCACACTCATGGACAGCGGCGACACATACGCCGCGCAAGCCCCCCTGAACGAAGCCATTCGCCAAAGCCCCCTATCCTTCAAAGCCCGGTACAACCGAGGCAAATGCCACCTCACCCTCAACCATTACGAAGAAGCCATCGCCGACTTTGACAAAGCCATCAGCATCAAGCCCGAACACGCCCCGGCACACGAATACCTCGCCGAAGCATACAGCCGAACCGGCAACGAAAAAATGGCACAAATACACCGCGAAACAGCCGAACGCCTCCGCAACAAATAACCCCCCCCTGCAACAAACATCCCCCGCCTCGCCACCCCATCTCCCCGAAACAACCAACAACACGCTTAAAGAATCAAACACCGCTGCTTAACAAATCAAGCAACAGAGTTTAAAGAATCAAGCACCGCTGCTTAATTTTTCAAGCACCGCTGTTTGAATTATTAAGCACCGCTGCTTGATTAATCAAACACCGCTGTTTGAAAAGTTAAAACATGCCATCGCCCAAAAACACCCAAATACCCCCCTCCGCACAGCAACCGGCATAAAAAATGAAACAAATGCCCCCCCCGCCCAACGAAGCTTTCATATATAAATGCTTACATTTGTTGCATAATCACTTATTAAACAGTAGAAAAATATGAATAAACGACAATTCCTTTCTTCCAGCCTGGCCGGCCTGGGCCTCCTGTCGACCGGCGGAAAAATCACAGCTCTGGAATATTATCCTCTGGCAGCGAATAAAAAATGGGCGATTGTTTACGGAACATGGTGCGGCTCGACGCGAGACGCCGCACTATGGATTTCAGAAGGAATGGGCGGCATAGCCCAAGTTTTCGACGTAAGAGAAACCCCCGACCCGGCGCCTTACGAAAACATCGTAATCGGAGGCGCCATCCGCGGCGGACAAGTATCAGAAGAGCTGCAAAAATACATCGCCGAAAATAAAAGCAAGCTGAAAGCCAAGCTCCGCGGCCTGTTCGTCGTCTGCGGCAACATGATGAAGCCCGTCACAGCAGAGCAAAAAGCCGAAATGATCGACCGCCGCCTGGCCAAACAATGCGACGTAAAAGACCTTCCCAGCCAAGCATTCCTGGGACGCATAACATACTCCCTGATGGACGAAGCCTCGCGTGAAACCCTCCAAAGCTTCAAGATGCCGGAATATGACAACCTGAAGCGCCCCGAATGTATGGCTTTCGGGAAAGACCTTCTGGCGGCTGTAAACAAATAAAGAAGAACTGCTTTATTAGAACTGAATGATAACAATAATTATATGAAAAAGACAATAGCCATCGTCGCCGGAGGAGACTCATCCGAACACGCCGTCTCCCTAAAAAGCGCAGCAGGAATAAAAACATTTCTAGACCCTGCGCTATACAAATCCTACACCGTCAGCATCACCCGCAAAGGCTGGTTCGTCCATCTTTCAGACGAAGAAACAGCTCCGATAGACAAGAATAACTTTTCATTCAAGACAAGCAGCGGCAACACCATCATCTTTGATTTCGCCATCATCACCATTCACGGCACTCCAGGCGAGGACGGCCTCCTGCAAGGCTACTTCGACTTGCTCGGACTGCCATATTCATGCAGCGGAACGCTAGCCTCCGCACTATCCTTCAACAAATACATCTGCAACAACTACCTGCGCGGGTTCGGCATCAACGTCGCCGATTCAGTTTGCCTGCAAAAGAACGAAGCCGTTGACGCCGCCGCCCTGATACGCCGCATTGGCCTCCCCCTGTTCGTAAAACCCAACACCGGAGGCAGCAGCTTCGGCGTAACCAAAGTGAAAGACGCAGCACAATTCGCCGCCGCCCTTCAGCAAGCCTTCGCCGAAAGCCCCGAAGTCCTCATCGAACAAAGCATCAAAGGAACAGAAGTCACATGCGGATGCTATAAAACAAAATTAAAAACAGTCGTATTCCCCATAACCGAGGTCGTCACGCACAATGAAATATTTGACTTCGACGCCAAATACAACGGGCAATCCGAAGAAATAACGCCAGCACGCATCCCCGACAGCATAGCCGGCGAAATAGTCGAAACGACCGCGGCCGTTTATGACATTCTCCGCGCCAAAGGCCTCATCCGAATCGACTACATCATCAACGACAGCGACAGCCGGCCGGTTCTGCTCGACGTAAACACCACCCCCGGCATGACCCCCACCAGCTTCATCCCGCAGCAGATACGCGCCGCCGGGCTGGACATCAAAAATGTATTTACCGATATAATTGAAAATGAACTTAATTAACTCCTGAATATGGATACAACCCAATTCGACGATATACGCCCGCTGAACGACGCCGAAGCCCCGGAAGCCATCGAAGCGCTTATCAATAACGCCAGCTTCCGTGACGCCTTTCGCTACGTAAACCCCAATCTGGACTGGGAAGAGTTCTCGAAAATGATGCGCAGCATCAAAACGATAGACGACTTCAAGTCAGTTCTGGCTTATGACGCCGTTATGACCATCGCCGGAAGGACTACCTTTTCTCTTACAATCTCCGGGCGAAGCCGCCTGCCGGAAGGGCTTGTCCCCTGCACGTTCATTTCCAACCACCGCGACATCGTTCTCGACGCCGCCTTCCTTAACGTTATGCTCTACGACGTTGGCTACGGAATGACGCAAGTGGCCATAGGCGATAACCTGCTTATCAGCCCGTGGATAGAAACTCTCGTCAAGCTCAACAACAGCTTCATCGTCAAGCGAAGCATCTCCGGAAGGCAAATGCTGGAAGCAAGCATGAAACTGTCGTCCTACATTCATTATACCATAAAAGAAACCGCCGAATCCGTTTGGATTGCCCAACGCGAAGGGAGAGCCAAAGACTCGGATGACAAAACACAAAGCAGCATACTGAAAATGCTCAATATGGGCGGCGAAAAAGACATCGTTACCAATCTTATGGAACTCAACATCGTCCCAGTCGCCATCTCTTACGAGTTCGACCCATGCGATTTCCTCAAAGCCAAAGAATTTCAACAAAAGCGCGACTGCCCGGACTTCCTCAAAAGCAAGCGCGACGACCTGCTCAGCATGGAAACCGGCATTCTCGGCAACAAAGGCCGAGTGCATTTCACCATCTGCTCGCCGGTTAACTCGCAATTACAGGCGCTGGACAGGAATATGGACAAAAACGAACTCTTTATGAAAATCGCCCAAATCATCGACGAGGAAATATACAGGCATTACCGCTTGTATCCCTGTAATTACGTTGCCTGCGACCTTATGGCCAACTCCAATCGCTTCAGCTGCAATTACGGGCAAAAGGACAAAAAGCAGTTTGAAACATACTTGAACGCTCAACTGGATAAAATAGTTATTCCTGACAAGGACACCAGTTTCCTCCGGCTGAAACTGCTGGAAATGTATGCGAATCCGCTGAAGAACTATCTTTCGGTCAAACAGTAAAAGAGAAAATGATAAAGGGGGACAAACAATCCCCCTTATTTTTTTGCCTGCCGAGCATGATAATCACAGGTTTGAAAAAGAATCACTGCCATGGAAGAAAAAGAATTATATTCATGTAAATATGCAGGTGGATTAACAGGCATATCGGATAATAAATTGAAAATTTTACGTGCAATTAATTTAATCTAAAATAATCTCTTTTTCTATGCCGGTTTCTTCCAAAAAATGCAGGTCGTGCGAAACAACAATAAGCGTGCCTTGATATTCATTAATAGCAGTGGTCAGGATTTCAATATTTTGAATATCTATGTTATTTGTCGGTTCATCCAAAATTATAATATCTGGAGATTGTTGGGCAATGGAAAGGCTGCAAATTAAAAGGCGCATTTTTTCGCCTCCGCTCAATACTGAAGTTGGTTTATCCCAAAATTCCTTTGTGAAAAGGAAGCGATTAAGTCGGATTTTTATTTCATGCTCCGGCAAGGCTGTGCTATTAAATGTCTGTGTTTGTTGATAAACTGACAGGCTATTGTTGAGCAATGAATAATCTTGATCTATATAAACAGTTTTGTTTTCCGCACGATAAATATTGCCAATTGCAGGATGTAAATTCCCTGAAATTAATTTCAGTAAAGTAGTTTTTCCTGAACCGTTTTTACCTTTTATCGTAATTCTTTCACCACTGATGATTTGAAAATCAATATTATTATTCCAAAGCAGTTTTTCATTATATGTGAAATTAATTGCGTTTGCTTGAACCAGAATTTTTCCTTTGTGTAATAATGAGTTGTTAAAACCGAATTTTATTTTGTCATTATCGGGAATTTGGCTTTGCAAGTCTTTCAGTTCCTGTGAGATGGTATTGATTTTATCGGCGTGAATACCTTTTAAATGCGCTGTGCTTTTCTCTGAATCGTTTTTCATTTTGTCAATCATTGCTTTAGGCGTACCTTCTTTTTTTTGATGTTTTTTACCGCGTTCACTCATTTTCTGTTGGCGTTCAAGGCTTTCCCGCTCTATTTGTTTTGCCTTTCGCAGCGATTTCTGCTTTTCCTCCAAATCATTAATGACGGCTTGGTGTTCAAAAGCTTTTTGTTCTCTGTAAAAATCATAATTGCCACCGTAAATTTTAATTTCATGTACGTTCAACTCACATATTTTATCAAGTTTATTCAGTAAAGTTCGGTCGTGGCTTACAACTATAATGGTTGAGGATGTTTCGGCTATAAATTTATAAAGAAGCTTTCTGGCGTTTATATCCAAATGATTCGTTGGTTCATCTAAAAGTACAATTTCGGGATTGTGAATTTTTATGCCTGATAGAAAAATTTTAGTTTTTTCTCCGCCACTCAAAGTTTTCATTTTTGAGTTTAAATCCAAGTCGCTTAATTGCCAGTAAGACAAAGCTTCAATGCAGCGTTCTTCCAAGCTCCAATCGTCATTTAAAGCCGACAAGTTTTCTTCTGTAACCTTACCGGATAAAATTTCCGACAGTGCGTTTAATTTTTTGTCTATTCCAATGGCTTCTGCAATTGTTAAATCGTCAAATTGACCGACAACTTGAGGTATGATGTAAGGACTTTCAGATGTTGAAATTGAGCCGCTTGAACAGGTGATTTCTCCGGCAATAATTTTCAATAAAGTTGTTTTTCCAGCGCCATTATTACCAATAATGGCGATTTTATCCTTGCGGTTTATGACCAGATTAAGATTGTCGAACAACAATTCTCCGTTTGGATGTATGTAACTGATATTCTTTAAAATAAACATAATTTCTTTCTTGATTAAACTAATACAAAACAAACTGCTTGTCCGGCAAGCATAAGCGAACTTTTTACAGGTTCCTGATTTTATCTATGTTGAAAGAAATTATATTACATTTTGAGATGTTTTTGATGAAGACAAAGATAGAAAACATATTGCATATAACCAAATTATTTCTTTTAAGAAGCTTAATATGATTAATCGCTAAATGCTGAATAAATATTCTGTAATAATATGAACCAGCTTTCCAAATAGACAAACGATCTGTTTTATTGGAGAATATTTATTCTGCTTATAATAATTATTTATTATTATGTTTTAGCATACTGTTCCTAAAATAAGAGCAATTTATGATATTTCTAAAAAGAATATTCAACGTGAAAATATTCATCTCTTTAAAGTAAAAACCAATATATGGATTAAATTCAAAAAAAATGGTTTTTAGAAACAATTTTGGGGATTAAAAAAGTGATTTTTGGTAGCTCAAAAGCCAATTATGGCCTTTCAAACATAAATTTTGGTCTTCCCAAAAGCAATTTGGGGATTCCCAAAGCCGATTTTGGTCTTCCCAAAACAAGTTTGGGACTTCCCAAAGCGATTTTTGGTCTTCCCAAAACAGGTTTGGGACTTCCCAAAGCAATTTTTGGTCTTCCCAAAGCAGGTTTGGGGATTCCCAAATTGAATTTTGGACTTCCCAAAACAGGTTTGTGGATTCCCAAATTGTCTCCAGGAAGTGGATAAATGACTTTCTTGAGGGGCTAATTTAATGTGGAAGACACTGTTTATAGAATTTAAAATCAACAGTTTACGTTATAAGCTATGATGGTGCGAAAGGCTGCCTCCATCTGGCAAACGGAAAAATGGAAGCTGGTCTGCTCGACCAATATTCGGATGAATTAAATAATCAATAATGGATATGCTTTTAAATAGGTGCAAAGGCAGTGGATAAATCCAGATAATCTTATTTTTTATAGAGATTTAATGTATTTTTTACTGGTATATATTTTTTTAATCATCTGAATACAATCCGAAAAAATAAAACTTAGATAGCAATGTTATATCTTATATTTATATTATTAAATAAAAGGAATATTTTTCCAGTATTGAAAATAAGAATATGGATAATTGAAATGAATATATTAAAATTTATTCTTAAAAAACTAGATATTAAACAATAAAAAATGAGTTGGCTGTCACGATATTGAAATAGCCTGTTAGTTATATTTTATTTATGTCATAAGATTACAGCACAGGGGTTAACGGCAGAGAGTATATAAAGCAACAAATCCTTCCGGCTATTGTCGAGAAGGATTTGTCTGAATAATAAATTGAAATGGATAGACAGATCTGATTGTTTTTTAATAGCAAATCCCACTACCGGTCTTTACATTAATCATGCTGGAATGATGGAGAGGCTGAGAGTTTTTAACAAAAGTATTGCCCCCACGCTTTTTTCGCCTTATTCAATTCTCCAATCGGTAACTGACAAATGCAAAACGCTTGCTGTCCGGCGCCCATGAGTTTACGTTGATGGTTCCCTGGCCTCCGAAGAGCTTGACTAGCGTGCGAGCCTCTCCACCGGCAGCCGGCATGAGGCGAAGTTCAACATTTTTATTGGCCAGATGTTCGTTCGGCTTCAGGTCGCCCTTGTTATAGGCGATATAGACGATTTGGCTGCCATTGGGGGAGATGTGCGGGAACCAGGAGTTAAGCGTTTCGTCGAAAGTCATCTGCGTCTGCTCCGAACCGTCGGCCTTCATTCGCCATACTTGCATCAGGCCTGAGCGAACTGAATTGAACCAGATGTATTTGCCGTCCGGGGAGTATTCAGGGCCGTCGTCGAGGTCGTCTGCCGTGGTGAGGCGCGTTTCTTCACCGCCGTTGAAGGTGATTGTGTAGATGTCGAAGTTGCCTTTTCGTTCTGCGCAATAAGCAAGAAACTTGTTGTCGGGGCTGACGCCATGCAGGTAGCTCGGCCCGACTGGCGTGATTAGGCGAGGAATCCCTCCGGCGAACGGAAGTGTATAAACACGCGAGCCACCGCCTTCTGCGGGACTGTTACTGATGGCTATAAACTTGCCGTCGGCGGTAATGACATGGTCATTATTGCATCGAACGGCAAAATCGGTATTGATGAGTTGCGGCTCGCCAGGAGTGGCAGGTGAAATTTTGTAAAGTTTGCCGCCGCTGTTATATACTAGCCATTTACCGTCCGGCGTCCAGTTCGGGGCTTCGACAAGGAAGGGGAACTCCCGGACGACGGTGCGCTTTCCTGTGGCTGTATCGAAGATTTCGAGGATGCTTGTCACTTTAGTTTGTGTTCGCTGGTTGAGCGGCTGGAACTGGAGTTCGGAGAAGAAGGCTTTTTCGACGACTTCCGCTTCGTGCGAGCAGATAAAGATTCCGACGTAACATTCTGCGGGAATGTCAAGTTCGACGGATGAGGCTGGGGTTTTAGTAAAGCTTCCGTTACCGGCTTTCATGGTTATTTTCCGCCCGGAGCGTTCGAGGGTGATGAAGTTTGCCTTTTTGATTTCGGCAACGGCTTCTCTTGTTTCCCCGCCTGTTGCGTCGCGATATTGGAGGGAGATGAGGCCGTCCCCGTGCACGGCTGCGTCGGCATATTTTGCGTCGGCTGCGAGTGATTCCCGGATGATAAGTCCTATTTTTCGGTGCGCGTTGACGCCTTTTCCGTCGAAGGCTACTTTGGCGGAGATGCTGAAGTCGCCGCTGACTTGTTTCCATGCCATGAAGAACTCATCGCTTTTGAGCCACATGTTTTCGCCTGCGCCTGTCAGCGTGTAGATGCGCGTTGAAGGGTTGTAATTAAAGCTGCCGTTCAGCTTTGGGCTGCCGATGTCGCCGTAGGAGGTAAAAAATCCGTTGGTGGCTTGTTGCGCGGCGGCGGTCATTGTTGAAAAAATGAGGATGAGGGTTGCTAAAGCAATCATTTTTCGCGGTACTGATTTTGTTTTTTCTGCTGTTGATTTCATGATTCATTAGGATTTTTAATATTTACTTACAATGGTCTCAAATAGTTTTTTGTATCGGCAAAGCTAAGCATAAAATAGCTACATTTGCGATGTTTTTACCAAATAACTTTAATAATAATAACAAACAAAAAACAAGATGAAAAAGATTATTTTCTTACTAAGCGCTACAAGCTTTCTTTTGGCTTTCCAGTCATGCAAATCCAAACCAAAAACCGAGCAGTCAGAGGATACGACTGTTGAAATCACCCACATGGCTGACAATTCACAAAACAGCATCGAATGGGAGGGCGTTTATACGGGTGTAATTCCCTGTGCTGACTGTGAAGGCATTGAAACCAGCATTACTTTGAACACCGACCTTACCTATAAAATGTCAATGACATACATCGGTAAAGATGGGGCGCCGGAGGTTTTTGAAGGCAGTTTCCAATGGGACGATGAGGGCAGCAATATTACGCTTGGCGGTATTCGCGAAGGCGTCATGCCGACTAAATACAAAGTGGGCGAGTATAGATTGTTCCAGCTGGATATGGAGGGGAACATGATTGCCGGCGAACTTGCCGATAAATATGTTCTTACAAAAGTGATGGAATAAGTACGACAGTTAAGAAAAAACAGCAGCGATGCGACTATCCTTCCGGAACGGTCGCATCGCTTTTTTTATGCGTTTTCGCTACTTGCTGAAGAACGCTTTCTCCCAGGTACAGGTCTTGGGGACGTCCTTGAGGAAGGGGGAGACTTTGGCGCGTTCGGTGGGGGAGAGGTAGAGGGTTGTGGCGTAAGTGGCGGTCAGGTTGGTGTTGTCGGGGCTTAGGCTGTATTTTATTAAATCCATATCAAGCAGGGCTTGGGCATCCTTGAAGGCGGCGCTTTCCCTGTCAACATCATCTTTTATGAAGTAGTCGGCATCTATGGGAGTGAACATTTGGCGAGCGTCGAGCGGCTGCCAGTCGGTTGTGTAGAATTGCAGGCGACTGTCGGGGGCGGGGCCTTCGACGGTGGAGACCATACATATAATATATGTGTTGTTGACGAGTGGAAGGAGCTTTATTTCGATCGATGAACGTTCTGTTGTTTGCACGCGGATATAATCATCTGTAAGATTCCACAGCTGGGAGTATCCGTTCATTGTGTTCTTCAGGCGTGCTTCCTTCCCGGACTGGAACAAGTCAATCAAATCCTTGCGCCATGCGATTTCGAGCTGGGGAATATATGCGTCGGGCATATTGGTGAAGAGGGTTTTCATGTCTTGCGCTGCTATGGCGGCACTCAGGGCTAATGCTGTTATGGTTATTGATATTCGTTTCATATATGAATGTTTTTCGGTTTTTTATTTAATGCTTTACTGCGTTATGCTGCCTGTTGTCAACGGTTCTAACTGCCCCTGGCCATAGTCGACATTGACCAGAAACAGTCCATGTGCCGGTGCGGATGTGCTTGCCTTGGCACGGTCTTTTGCCTCAATGATACGGCGAAATCCCTCTACGGAAAGCTTGCCGCGACCGACGTCAATGAGAGTGCCGACAATGGCGCGAACCATGTTGCGAAGGAAGCGGTCTGCCTGTATCTCAAAACGCCACATGCCGTCGGGGGATAGAGGGGTCCATGAGGCTGAGTGTATGTGGCAGTTGTTGTTCTTTACGTCTGTGTGAAGCTTGCTGAAGCTTGTAAAGTCTGTGTATTCGAGCAGGTGGCGGCTGGCTTCGTTCATGGCGGAGTAGTCCGGCTCGGTGTACAGGCGCCAGGCGTATGGATAGTGAAAGGGAGACTTCCCGGTTATGACGAAGTAGTGATATTTGCGTGATATGGCGCTGAATCGCGCATGTGCAGAAGTGGCTACCTCGAAAATGTGGCTAACGGATATGTCCGGCGGAAGGAAGCTGTTAATCTTGGTGGTCAGCTGCTTGGTGTCAGGAATGGCATCGGTGTCGAAGTGGGCAACCATATGCGTGGCATGAACGCCGGCATCTGTCCTTCCTGCTCCTGTGAGGCTGACGGGGAGGCGAAGGAGGGTGGAGAAGGCCTCCTCCAGCTTTTGCTGAACGCTCATGGCGTTCGGCTGCCTCTGCCATCCGCAGTAGTTTTTGCCATTATATTGAATGACGCTGAAGTAGCGACTCATTATATATATTATGTGTACTATTTCTTGAGCAGGCGCAGGGTATGCTTCTGCTTTCCGGTTTCGAGCTGCAACAGGTAGTTGCCGATGGATAAATCTGATATGTCGCAGGTGTTCGTGCCGGCGAATGTTTTTACTTTCTTCCCGGCATAGTCGTATATGGTGATGACCTCTGGCTGCGATGGCCCCAGGATGGTTATCTCCGTATATGCCGGGTTGGGGCGGAGGGTGTAGGTGGAGGCTGGTTCGGCTGGTTCGGCGCTGGTGTTCGGGCATGGATGGTTCTTGGGGGTGATGGCCAGCATTTCGTCGCTTGTACCTTTTTGATATACTTTGATGAAATCCACGTACATCTTAGCTTCATAATTGTTTGAATTGTTTAGTGCCGTCACGCCTTTTATGTCCCATATCTGTGGGAAGTTGCCGCCGACGGCGAGGTTGAACAGTATGTATGATGGCTGGTGCAAATACCGTGATGGATGGTTCATTGCCCAGGCTAAACTTATGTCCATTATGTAATATGGCTCTGCATTGGGGTTCTTGTCCAGGTCGAGATACATTTTAATATAGTCCGTGTCCCAGACCAGCGTCCAGAGGTGGAAATCATCCTGAAGGCTGCTACCGTTCGTTGTCGCTATGGCATAGTTCGGATGCCCGCCGTTGTCGACCTCTCCCCAGTGACATGCTCCGCTGAAGTACTTCTCTTGTGTCCCATTGCTGATGCCTTCGCGGGCGCCCATTTCCATTATGTCTATCTCGCCGCACATTGGCCATTCGCCGTCGCTGCCCAGCATCCAGAAGGCAGGCCACAGGCCGTTTGCCGTCCGTGGCAGGCGGATGCTCGCCTCTATCTTGCCATGCAATATATTCACATTGCATTTGGTGTTTACTCGTCCGGATGTTGCCGGTTTTCCGTTGAAGACTTCATTGCGGGCTGTGAGTATGAGGCATTTTTTGCCGCTCAACGGTTCGGCGCCGACACTGACGTTTTCAGCCCGGTAGTATTGCAGTTCCTGGTTGCCTCCGCCGTTGCCGTTGACTTCGACGTGCCAAATGTCGCGGTCCAGCGCCGCTGCGTCGAAGTTGTCTTCCCACACCAGTTTATATCCGCCGGTTTCGCCGGAGCCTTGGGCTTGCGCTGCAGTGTTCATGCTTGTTAAACAAATAAGGATGAGAGAAAATATCGAGCGATAATCTTTCATGATGATATTCTTTTAAATAATTAGTATATATAATAATGTTCATTGTTTGTTCCTGCAAAGATAGCTATCTGTTTCCAGTTATCCGTTCTCTGCCTTTCTGATTTCGTTGCAAGTTGACGGTTGCCTGGTCGCGGGCTGCAGGCTGGGCGAGCAGAATCTTTCCCGCAATTCGACAAATTCAACATAATCGCCGGCCTGTTATGCCATGTATTCCAGCTGGCGGGCATTAGATATGTTAAAAATGGTGCGGCAATTGAATTAGTCATAATCAACATGTCTCCAATGGTTCAAGAGCGATGCTGGCGTTGGTGAAATGTCTCACTAGTGTTAGTGATGGTGTCTCACTAACTCTGGTGATGGTGTCTCACTAGTGTTAGTGATGATGTCTCTCTAGGATTTGTTGGAATATTAATTGTGGTGTAATGATGGTGGTTTGGTCGGGCGAGCTGATTTATCTCCTTCGATGTTTTCAGTGAGAAACTGATGGTGGGGGGATGTGCTTCAGCGTCGAGCTGCTCTGCTGCCAAGGTTGAAGGAATCGTGCTGCGCGGAAGTTCCGCAAAAAAGACGTGGGGACGATAATCTTGTCGCCCCCACGCAATTGGTATTACTGATGTTTATTTTTCCGATACCGCTTCAACCCATTCCTGGTTGTCAAGGAACCATTGTACGGTTTTTTGTATTCCTTCGTTGAAGGAGGTTTCCGGTTTCCATCCGAGTTCTTTGTAGATTTTATCTGGGTTGATGGCATATCGGAGGTCGTGGCCGAGGCGGTCTTGCACGAAGGTGATGAGGTCATCGTTTATCCAGTCTATGAGCAGTTGTCCGTCGTCACTGTAAATTTTCTTCTTTAGTGTTGCGCGGCAGGCTGGCTTTTCTTCCATGATGTTGCGAATGGTTCGGATGATGAGTTTTACGATGTCTATGTTTTTCATTTCGTTGTTTCCGCCGATGTTATAGACTTCGCCGCGGCGCCCGTGGTGGATGACGGTGTCGATGGCCTTGCAGTGGTCTTCGACGTATAGCCAGTCGCGGATGTTGGCTCCTTGTCCGTAAACTGGCAGTTGTTTGCCTTCGAGGATGTTTTTTATGACGAGTGGTATCAGTTTTTCGGGGAAGTGGTAGGGGCCGTAGTTGTTTGAGCATCTGGTGATTGAGACTGGCATTTTGTATGTTTCCGCGTATGCGTTGACGAACATGTCCGCGGAGGCTTTTGAGGCGCTGTACGGGCTTCTTGGGTCGATTGGTGTTGTTTCTTCAAAGAAGCTGTTGTCGGATTCGAGGCTGCCATAGACTTCGTCGGTGGAGACTTGGTGGAATCTTACTCCGTTTAGCCATTGTGGGTATCCGTCGTTGTCTTTGCCTGTTGTCCATGCGTGTCTGGCTGCGTCGAGGAGGTTTTGTGTGCCGAGGATGTTGGTGATGAGGAAGAGCTGGGGGTTGTCGATGCTGCGGTCTACATGGCTTTCGGCGGCAAAGTTTACGACGAAGTTAAAGTTGTGCTTTTCGAACAGGCTTTTGACGAGTTCGCGGTTGCATATATCGCCGTGGACAAAGTCGCATCTTTCGTCTCGGATGTCGTCCTCAACAGTTTTGATATTTCCGGCGTATGTAAGGGCGTCGAGGATGACTACTTTTATGTCCCTGTATTTTGTCAGTAACAGTTTGACGAAATTGGCGCCAATGAAGCCGGCGCCGCCTGTGACTAGATATACGTTCATAATAATTAGGTAATGAGATGATTTAATTAGTGAGAAATGATTAGCTGGTCTGTTTTTTTGCCGTTGCTGTCGAGCACGTCTAGATTAAGTGTTTTGCCTGTAACTGTCCCTTTGACCACGGCGTTGTTGGAGTTGATGAGGACTGGGAAGTGCACCTTGTCGTCAGCCTTCCTTTTGATATGCTGGTGCACATGTCCGCAAAGCATTACGTCTACGCTGGCGCTGTTCAGCAGTGGGACGAACTTTTTCAGTACTTCCGATTCCCCGTGCCATTCATTTTCAGGAGGCATGTGGCAGATGACGACTTTGAATGTTGCGCTGGTATAAATATCGCTTTTGAGGGCATCTTTCAGCCATTCGGCTTCTTGCGTGCGATAGTCGTCATAGACGGTAATGCCGCTGTACTCGATGTCGCTATCCGGCTTGTCTTCACCGCTGTCAAGAACGACAAAGCATATTGGGCCTTGGCGGACGATGTAATAAAGTTCGGAGTTCAGAGGAGAGAAGTAGTCCTGGAAATGCGTGGCGAATATTCCTCTCGTTTCGTGGTTCCCTCTGGCGTAATACATTGGGACATTGGCTGCGAAGGATTTTACGCTGGCATCCATGAATCCATTGAACAGGTCGTCCTCGTCGATGAGTGATGAGACCATGTCGCCGTTGAAGAAAACCATATCGTTATTTGTCGGGTCGGTCTGCGACAGTAGTTGTTCGAGTACGGCGCTCCGTCCATGAATGTCGTTCACCATTGTGAAAGAGACTGCCGGCTTATTTATGTCGAGCGTGACGAAGGAGAACGGACGATAAGCTGATGTTGACGCCACGTTGCCGTAAGATATGTGATTCTCGTTGCGTTCGGTAATTTCTTGCGAAAAGACTCTGTAACGATATTTTGTTGCAGGCGAAAGACCTTTCAGTTTAACGGCATGTACAGTGCTTTCCAGTTTGATTCCGTTTTTAGAGGCGAAGAATTTAGGTCGCTCTGTGAGATAGAAATGTGTATTATCGTCGGGTGCAACTTCGACCCATGATACGGCGTTTTTGTCTGTTGTCCAAACGATCGTAACATCGCGTTCGCCCAAGTTTTGCAGGTATGGGCCGTGCGTAATCTTAACGCTTTGAGCCATGACGGCGACGGGGGAAAGGAGGAAGATAAAGAGGGTCAGAAAGAGATTTTTCATTAGATAAATGTGTTTATGAATTATTGTGTACATGTGAGAGTGGTTCCAAAGGGAGGCACGGGGACTTGCTTTTGAGGATTTGATGCAGCGCCAGGATTGCAAATCGCTTGGAACAGACTGAGCCTTGTTTTAGGTTAAGCGGACAGATATGATTATAAATATAAATCGGAATTGCTTTCTGCGAGCAGAGGCGCATTCATGTCTTTAGCGGAGAGAATGGGTGTGCTCCCGCAAGGGATTTTCCAATCAATGTTAAGATCAGGATCGTTGTATCTAATACAGCGCTCGGCATCCGGGCGGTAAGAGTTGTCGACTTTGTATGTAAAGACGACTTCATCGCTCAGTACATGGAAGCCGTGGGCAAAACCTCTGGGAATGAATAGTTGCCGTTTGTTTTCCTCCGAAAGTTCGACGGCGACATGCTGTCCAAAGGAATGGGAGCATTTGCGTAAATCGACAACCACGTCCAAAACTGTTCCTTTTATAACTCGGACAAGCTTAGCCTGCGAATAGGGATTCAGTTGGAAATGCAATCCTCGGAGGACACCTTTAGACGAGCACGATTCATTCTCCTGAATAAAGTTCACCATGTGCCCTATGCTCTGGTTCAGTTCGTCCATTCTGTAAGTTTCAAAAAAATATCCCCGACAGTCATGGAATATTTCAGGTTCAATAATCCGGACGTCGGGGATATGAGTTTCAATATATTTCATTATCCAATCATTTGAATACTGCGCTTAATGAAACGGCTCAATGCTTCACCTTTAAGCAATCCGTTGCTTAACAAAGCCAAGTCGATCAGCTCATGTACAAGCTTGTTGTTGGATGCGAAATCAGAAAGAATTTGGTCGCGTTGATTACGCAATTCTTCAAGTTTTTTGTTGGTGTTTTCTAAGTCTTCTTTTTCGGCATCAGCTACATCTTCGCTTTTTTTCTTGTCCTGTTTGTCGTAAAGATCGGATTGACGCGCTTCCCAACCTTTTATGTCCGCTAAGACAGGAGAAAGATGTTCGGCACAGGCAGCTTCCTCATCTGCCAAGACTTTCTTAACTAGCGGATGGTTTATATTCAGCGTAACATTGAAGCTATCAGGCATTTCTCCATAGAAAGACATCCCTGGCTGCATAGCCGACATTTCCCTCATGCGTCGCATATATTCGCTCTGCGTAAGCAGTACAGGATTGGTGTTTTCGCCCAATGCTTCAAAAGCGACGTTAAACTCCATCTTCTCCAATTTCGGCATTTGGCTTTTGAAAATTCCTTGAAGAGCCGTCCGTTGTTCTTCACTTAAATCTACTTTACCATTGTCACCCTTGCGAATGATATTATCAATCGTGTCGCTATCCACTCTGACAAAGCGAGTGTTTTCAAATTTCTGTTCCAAATGCCCAATGACATGCACATCCAATTGCCCATCCATCAAGAGGACGCTATACCCCTTATCTTTTGCATTTTGGATGTAACTGTATTGGTCCTCCGTACTGCTTGAATATATATATATAAGTTGATTGTCCTTGTCGGTTTGGCTGTCCTTGATGAGTTTTTTATACTCCTCAAAGGTAAAATTCGTTCCGTCAATATCTTTTAATAGTGCAAATTTAGCTGCTCTGTCATAAAACTTCTCATCGCTTAGCATGCCATATTGAATAAAGAGTTTAAGACTATCCCATTTTTCTTCAAATTGCGGTCGGTCGTTTTTGAAAATATCTTCCAATCGGTCAGCCACCTTTTTAGTGATATGGCCAGAAATTTTCTTCACATTCTGGTCACTCTGCAAATAAGAACGCGAAACATTAAGCGGAATATCCGGCGAGTCAAGGACGCCATGCAGCAAGGTGAGGAACTCTGGCACAATCCCTTCAACAGAATCTGTAACAAACACTTGATTGGAATACAGCTGAATTTTATTCCGGTTCAATTCCAAGTTGTTCTTAACACGCGGGAAATATAATATACCTGTCAAATTAAACGGATAGTCAACATTAAGATGAATCCAGAATAAAGGTTCCTCGGACATAGGATAAAGATCGCGATAGAATTTTTTATAATCTTCGTCAGTCAATTCTGCTGGCTTGCGTGTCCATGCCGGTTTTGTCTCATTAACAATATTATCTTCGTCGGTATCCACATATTTCCCATTCTTCCATTCCTGCCTTTTTCCGAATACGATGGGAACCGGAAGAAAACGACAATATTTCTTTAGCAGGCCGCTAATTTTATCTTTATCGAGAAAATCCTTGTTCTCATCATCAATATGCAGGATGATATCCGTTCCTATATGGTTGCGTGTTGTTTCCTCTAATTTGTATTCCGGATTGCCTTCGCAACTCCAACGCATAGGCACAGCACCTTCCTTGTATGAACGCGTTACGATTTCAACTTTCTTCGACACCATAAATGTAGAGTAGAACCCCAAACCGAAATGACCTATAATAGATGCGGAATCATTCTTGTATTTCTCAACAAATTCTTCAGCTCCAGAAAAAGCAATTTGGTTGATGTACTTATCTATTTCCTCTGCTGTCATCCCCAATCCATTGTCGGACACTACAATCGTGCCAGCTTTTTCATCCAGCGTGATATGGATAACCTGTTCGCCAAGTTCGCCCTTAAATTCACCCACAGAAGCGAGTGTTTTAAGTTTCTGTGTGGCATCAACCGCATTAGAGACTATTTCCCGCAGGAAAATTTCATGATCACTATACAAAAACTTTTTAATGATAGGGAATATATTCTCACTCGTTACCCCTATATTACCTTGCTTAGACATATTATTTATTTCTTTTCTATTAATAATTTTTGTTCATCCTTATTATATCCGATTAAAATAGTATCGCCTGCTGAAACGGTCGATTTGATAATTTGTTCCGCTATTTCGTCTTCGATATATTTTTGAATAGCCCGTTTCAGAGGACGTGCGCCGAACTGGACGTCGTATCCTTTGGTTGCAAGGAAATCTTTAGCCTCGTCAGTTAGTTCCATGGTAAACTCCAGTTTCTCCATTCTGCCGTACAAGCCTTTCAGTTCAAGTTCAATAATCTTACGGATAGATTCCTTACTCAGTTGTTCAAACATGATTATATCATCAATTCTGTTTACAAACTCCGGCGCAAAGGACTTGTTCAAGGCCTTTTGGATTATTCCGTGTGCCACGTCTTTATCTACTTCCTGATTCATTCTTGTATTGAAACCGACACCATGACCGAAATCTTTCAGTTGGCGCGTACCGATATTTGACGTCAGGATTAGCAATGTATTTTTAAAGTCGATTTTTCTGCCGAAGCTATCCGTCAGTCGTCCTTCGTCTAGCACCTGAAGCAGCAGATTAAATACATCAGGATGCGCCTTTTCTATTTCATCAAGCAAGACAACCGAATAAGGTTTACGTCTTACCTTCTCCGTCAGCTGCCCGCCGTCGTCATAACCGATATATCCAGGAGGTGCTCCGATAAGTCTTGATACGGAATGTTTCTCTAAGTATTCGCTCATGTCAATGCGGATGAGAGCATCGGCGGAATCAAACAAAAATTCTGCCAGAACCTTGGCAAGATGGGTCTTCCCAACTCCAGTAGGACCAAGAAACATGAACGTTCCGATAGGCTTGTTTGGGTCTTTAAGCCCGACACGATTCCTACGGATAGCTTTCACTATTTTGGAAACAGCTTCGTCCTGCCCTACAACCTTATCACGCAAAGCTACATCCATGTTCAAAAGTTTTGCATTCTCACTCGTTGCAATACGCTGAACAGGCACTCCAGACATCATCGCAACTACTTCTGCCACCTTCTCATCATCGACAATCTCCCGATGATCCTGCAAATCCTGTTCCCAACGTTTTTTTGCTTCGTCCAGAGACAGAGACAATGCACGTTCCTTATCGCGGAAGCTGGCAGCCAGTTCAAAGTTTTGCGACTTGACTGCTACTAGCTTTTCTGCCTTTGTCGCCTCTATTTTCTCCTCCAGGTCCTCAATACTTTTAGGAACGATGATATTGGAGATATGCACTCGTGAACCGGCCTCGTCCAAAGCGTCAATTGCCTTATCAGGAAATTTGCGCTCACTTACGTATCTTTCAGTCAGCATAACGCAAGCCTTCAATGCCTCATCTGTATAAGTAACATGATGATGCTCCTCATAGCATGGCTTTATATTATGAAGAATTTGTAACGTCTCTGCAACGCTGGTTGGATCGACTATGACTTTTTGGAAACGCCTTTCCAGCGCTCCATCCTTTTCGATGCTACGCCTATATTCATCCAGCGTTGTGGCACCGATACATTGCAATTCGCCTCTTGATAGAGCAGGCTTCAAAATATTTTCCGCATCCATTGAGCCGGAGGCGGCTCCTGCCCCAACAATCGTATGTATTTCATCAATAAACAATATTATCTGAGGATTCTTTTGAAGTTCATTCAATATAGCCTTAATACGCTCCTCAAATTGGCCACGGTACTTCGTCCCAGCAACGACAGACGTCATGTCAAGACTGATAAGCCGCTTGTCAAACAAAATCCTTGACACTCTTTTCTGGATTATCCTCATCGCAAGGCCTTCGACTATAGCCGACTTCCCCACTCCCGGTTCGCCAATCAGCACCGGATTATTCTTTTTCCTCCGGCTTAGTATCTGCGCCAGCCTTTCAATTTCTTTCTCTCGGCCAACAATCGGGTCAAGACGGTTTTCCGAAGCTATACGGGTCAAATCCGTACCGAAATTATCCAGAACAGGTGTATCATTCGGCGATTTTGGCTGTGACGCTCCTCCGGACTGTCCAGGCTTGGACGGGTCTTTTTTAGACGAGAACAGATCGTCGTCGTCATCCTCATCGTCCGTATAGCCGCTTCTGATTTCGTCCGCTTCATCCATTTCGCTTGCCCCGGCCTTCGGAGGAAACAAATCCTGCAACGCCGTTAATTTATTATGGAAAATACGATAGCTAACACCTTTTTTCTTCAGAACCTGAGAGGCAATGCTGCCACCATCCTTCAATATCGCCAGCATAAGATGCTCCGTATCCGTTTCTTTACTCTTGCAGTTGCGGGCTTCCAGAACACTTATTTTCAAAGCCTTGTCAGCAGACTGTTCCATAGACACATTTTGAAGCTCAACCATATTATCAGCTTTATGGGCAGCACGCAGATGATCCTCTATCTCCATCTTCAGCTTTTTCGGATTTACATCCAGCTCATACAAAACCTGTACAGCCATGCCACTGCCGTCGCGAATGATACCTAATAAAAGATGCTCCGGAAAAACACTGGCGTTTTGCAGCCTTGCCGCTTCCTCCTTGCTATATTCCAGCACATCGAACAATCTTCTTGAATAATAATTACCTTTCATATCATAATTTTTATGCAGTGCAAAGTTAAAAAGAATCTCGCTACATGCAATCAGGCTGCACGCCAAAATAGCGCAATGCTGCCGCAAAACACCAATTCCACCAATAAATATTTACGATTAATAATCCTTTTGGGATAATCGCTCACCCATGCTGAATTACAAAACATTTATATCTTTGCTCCCATTGGAAAAACGAAAATGTCAAACAATAATATTATCCTTCCTGACTGTTTGGAACATATAAATAGAGACGGTGCAGTGAACAAAATCTCAAATAAACACATTGAAAGCCACCCCTAACCCATTAAGCGAAATCCTCTTCCTCCGCTTCCGACTGGCGCAACTTTACGCTGTCTTCAAAGATATACCATGGGCATACAAGCTGGCTGTCATCGCCGGCGTCGGCATCGGACTGTCATCGCTGCTTGCAGTAACGGACAGCAACGGGACAGCTTTGCTCGAAGCGGCCATCTTCTGGCTAATCATCCTCGCCATACACCTCCGGCGGAAGGACTACCGGTTCATCCATATCATCGCCCCGCGCCCATGGCTAACCTTCTCCGTCGATTATGCCATGATAACATCGCCGATATGGGCAGTCTCAGCATGGAAAGGCTTCATGTTCGCCTCCATGTCGATGCTCGCCGCCTGCATCGCAACCGGACTCTTAAAACAACTCAGCACAAAAACACTCAAAATACCCGTCCCGCGAGCCATTCCCTGCGAACTGTACGAAACGCGCTCCGGTTTTCGCCGATATGGCATTTGGATGCTGCTGCTTTACTTCCTTGCATGGACGCTGGCTTTTCTCGAACCATACCTCTCCATCTTCTTCCTGTGGCTAATGATATGCCTCCCGCTGGATTTCTTCCGGACAGGAGAGCCGCTTAGCATACTCTGCTGCCAAGAGCATGGAGCACGCCGGTTTATCAGGCATAAACTCGCCATTAATCTCCGGTTCTATTTCATAGCCCTCGCACCAGTATGCCTGACAGCAGCATTAATACACCCGCAAACAGCATGGCTGCCCTGCATATTCATATTCGCCGCAACGCTCAACATCGCCCTCTACATACTGGTCAAATACGCCTGCTACCAGCCCAGCAAATCGCTGGAAGCCGGCAGATTCTCAGTCGCACTCTCCATACTGGGAATGTTGGCGCTCCCCCTCTCCCCCATAACCGTCATACTAATCATACGGTACTGCAACCCCGCAATCAAAAATCTGGAACAATACCTCAATGCTTACGATCGATAACATACGCATCCGATACGGCAACAGCAGCAGCTACGTCCTCAAAGACCTCTTCCTCTCTCTCGAACCTGGCATACACGGCCTGGTCGGTCTCAACGGAGCCGGTAAAACCACACTCCTCAACGCCATCTACCGGTTCATCCCCATAAACGAAGGACGAATAACCTTCAACGGCTCGCCACTGCGACGGGCCGACATCGCATATCTGGAAATGGACAACTACTTCTACCCGCAAATGACCGGACATGAATATCTCCAACTCTTCACCGCTCCGCCGGGCGCACCGTTCGACCAGTCAGGATGGCAGCAACTTTTCTCGCTTCCACTCGACGACATCACAGAAAACTACTCCACAGGGATGCGCAAAAAACTAGCCCTCATGGCCGTCATCAAAACCGGCAAGCCCATAATTCTGCTCGACGAACCCTTCAACGGCCTCGACCTGGAAGGCGTCCGCCTGCTGACGATGATCCTCAACCACCTCCGCTCCGCCGGCAACGGCAAGACCATCATCATAACCTCGCATATATACGAAACCCTCGCCGACAGCTGCGACTGCATCCACTATCTCAGCGAAGGCCGAATCCTCCGCCGATACTCGCGCCACGAATTTTCTCTCCTGCGGGACGAACTTAACACCCTCATCTCCGAGCGTGCCTCCGAGCTGATACAACGCCTGCTGCCCAACAGTTAGCGCCTCGACAGCCGCCGTCAAACCTAAGCTCGGCCCAAGTCGCCACACGGGAAATCACTCCTCCGTACTAAAATAAAATACCGTCGCGTGCGCCGGAAGTCTCGTCGCGTGCGCCGGAAGTCTCGTCGCGTGCGCCGGAAGTCTCGTCGCGTGCGCCGGA
>JAIRPK010000058.1 GCA_031257015.1 Tannerellaceae bacterium | reverse complement strand
CCGGCGATAACGGGAAGAAACGGCCGGATGTCATATTTATTAATGTGTAAGAAGAGATTTTCCATTCCGTCAGTCCAGTTTGCCGCTCCGAGTTCCCAGCTATCGTCGTGCAAATACTTCAGCGCCCTTGCGGAAGTCCGGGATTTCTTCAAGTCATCAATTATAACGCCTGCGGTACGGTCATATTGCAATTGTAAAGCCTCTCTGCTCATATAGTCGACGCAAGTCCGCCTGCGCCTGGGCTATGCGTCGATACGGTAATTCCCGTGCCGGTATATCCGAAGCGTAGGATGAGATATTTTCCCTGCGGAACATTCCAGAGGAGGTTTCCGTCCGCATCGACATTATCGGAAATATCCACGACATCGTTTAGCAGGGCATGGCAATCATTTTCGACAGGCGGTTCATCTTTCAGGAAGACATCCCAATCGAATCCGATGCCTGCGGAAGTTTTTGGAATGTTTATGGAATGGACGGCTTTGATTGCGATATTTTCCAGCGGCTTTACGGAATCGCTTCCGTCGGTTAGTTTAAGAGCAATAGTGGCCACGGGACGGAAGAAGACAGATCCGTCAGGCATTTTCAGCAGTTTGTCGGGCAATGGGAGATTTATGGAAAGATGTTGTGCGCCATCGACGTGGATTTCGCTCCATACTAGTTTCTTTGCGGCGAGTTCGGGAGAGATCCAAGGCCCTCCGTCATTCCATCCGCTTGTTATGTTCATGCTCAATTCCAATTCCAGGCTGTCCGCAACATGACAGGCATACTGAAAAAGTTCCCGCCATTCGTTCGACATAAATCCCGGCCCCGGCGAAGTGCGCAGGACAGAGTTATGGTACGTTACTTTGCCGCCTGAATAATATCCGGAAGAGCCGGCATCGAATACGATAGCTCCTCGAATGCCTGTTTTTTTCATTTCGCTCAAATCGAAAAGTATTCCTTCCTTTGAGATATTCCCTTCTAGCCACCACCAGAACACTCTTGGGCGTACGTCATCGGGAGGAGAGAGGAAGAGGGATTCGGAAAGCTGGGCAGAGACGGGGAAAGAGAGGAGGAGGAAGAGGAGGATGATGTGGTTTTTCATGGTGGGAGGGATTTAAATGTATATTTATTTTAGTTTCTTTCCGGAATTAAAGGCTACCAGTTTTTTCCAGTCAATCGTACCGTTGTCAAAACAAAATTCATTCAGGAACTGCTTTGTGAATTTGTTTATCATTTGGCAGTAGAGATTCTGAAAATCTTCATTTCGTTCTTTTGCCTTATGCCCTAAAGGCTCTATTATTTCCAGATACAAGTTTTCGTTTCCTGAAATAAATGTCCAGAACTCCTGGCCGCAGTATTTAAAATAATCACCTTTGTCAGGATTATTATCGCTGCTGTAACAACAACCATTTACCGCAATAACTTGAAGTTTGGAGTTGCTTGTGCGTAGAGTTTTCTTTGCTGTTTTAAAATCAGAAATAAGTTTTACAACCTGGCTACTGTTTCCCCAGTTTTTACTTGACTTAATTGTTACAATGTATCTCGTGCCGTCTTTGTCAAATTCCAAATCAATTCCGGTAATGCCGGATTTCCAACCTCCATAAACTTTTTGATTGATAAAAATAGCCAAGCCTTCGAGCCAGTCGCCAAAAATAGTTTCCTCATTAGACGAAATGTGAGCATCGACGATTCCACGAACAATTTGCTCCGCTGTTTCTGTAAATTTAGCCTTAAAAAGATATGGATTCTTTCGTTTCAAGACATCGGACAATTTCAAAGTATCCAAACTCCTTATGCGCTTTTCGTGGAAAACGCCAATATTGTCTTCCACATATTTTGTCACATCCGATATTCTCAGTTCGTTCATGATTAGAATATATTTAATTGTTCTTCTTTAGTAATTGCTTTTATCAATTCAACATATTCAGGAAGTATTTCGATACCTACGGAATTTCGATACATTCTTTTGGCGACTTTTAATGTTGTTCCCGAACCGGCGAAAGGATCTAAAACAGTATCATTTTCCTGCGTAAAAAGTTTAATAAACCATTCTGGCAAGGAATCGGGAAATGCTGCGCTATGATTTTTGTTGTTACATTCGGTTGACAAGTGCACTACATTTGTCGGGTAAACAGTTTCTTTTCCAATCCAGTTCGAGATGTTCTTGCCAAAGCCGCTCCCGTTTTTCGCATTATCTCTAATTTTATCCGTTTCGCTCAGATTTTTCAATCGTCCGTTTGCCCAGTCGCCGATAGGAATCTTCACTGCATCCTGATACATATTAAATTTTCTGGATTTATTGAATTGTAAAAGTCGCTCCCAAGCATCTCTAAAGCGGTTGGCCCATTTTCCGGGATAACAGTTTTTTTTGTGCCAGATAAATTCTTCAGTCCATAACCAGCCCTGTTGCCGCATTTCCAAAATCAATTCCATTACATAAGTGGAACGTTCTCCATCGACAACTTTTTCCTTAATATTTAAAATGAATGTACCTGCCGGCTTTAATACTCGCAGCAATTCTTTTGAAATAGGCAAGAACCATTCAACATATCTTTCGGGTGTAATACCACCATAAGTTTTTTTTCTCTGGTCGGCGTATGGTGGCGAAGTAACAATTAAATCTACCGAATTGTCGGCAATATTTTTCAGTTCATCCTTACAGTCGCCAAGAATGATTTCTGTTTTTATTTTACTTTCATTTGTTGTAAAATACCTGTCATAATACTCCTCCAGCTCTTCCTGCAGAACCTGTGTATTTCCGTTTTCTCCAATTTTACGTACCAAGCCGTATTGTATCAGATACGCAATATTTGATGTCGTTACATTTTTCCCAATGTAATTTGTTGCCCATTCACTGGCTTGCTTTATGGTTAATAATTTGGGTGTTATCGTCATTCTTTTCTTCTATTTTTTACAATCACAAAGATAGCGTATTATCTCTTTCCTCTCGGCGAAATGCGTCTCCGAAACGATGCTGAAGCCTATAAAACATAATCATTAATAATTTTTATATGTTAAACAATCCAATTAATATTAGAAATATATTGCCTCTCCGCTTCAATATTATTTATATTGATTTTCATCAAAGCGAAGCTTTATTGTTGAAAAAATATTCCTGGCGAGGTTGGGGAACAGAAAACATTCCGCTTATTTAGATTTGGGGTTGGATTTTAACTGTTCCTGGAGTTTGAACAACTCGTCTCGATATTGAGCCGCTTCTAAGAAGTCCAGTTTACGAGCAGCTTCGTGCATAAGCTGCTTGGTATGCTCAATGGCTTTCTCTAATTGGGAGTAGCTCATGTATTGGATTATGGGATCGGCAGCCATGCTTGTGGTTGGTTCGGAGTATGCGTAGTCTGCTTGCTTCTCCTTACGCTCGGTCAGGATAGAACTACCAGCCTTGATGGCTTGTTGGGGAGTTATGCCGTTGGCGAGATTGTAGGCCAATTGTTTTTCGCGACGACGATTCGTCTCGTTGATTGTCAGTTGCATACTTTCGGTAATACTGTCGGCATAAAAGATGACGTGCCCATTGACGTTACGGGCTGCACGACCTGCCGTTTGGGTTAATGATCGATGTGAACGGAGAAAGCCTTCCTTGTCAGCATCCAGGATTGCGACGAGTGCGACTTCAGGGAGGTCAAGGCCTTCGCGAAGGAGGTTTACTCCGATGATGACATCATGCACGCCTGTCCGCAACTCGTCCATAATCTTGATGCGATCTAAAGTGCCGACATCGCTATGGATGTAAGTGCAACGGACACCCATGCGAAGGAGATACTCCGATAACTCTTCAGCCATGCGCTTGGTTAACGTCGTAACAAGAATGCGCTCATTGGCTTCGGCATGTTTCTGAATCTCTTCCATGAGGTCGTCTATTTGGTTGTGAGTGGGGCGGATGTCGATCGAGGGATCGAGGAGGCCGGTAGGACGGATTACTTGATCAACTACTATGCCTTCACTTTTATCGATTTCGTATTCGGCAGGAGTAGCACTTATATATATGGCTAAGGGGGTGAGAGATTCAAATTCGAGGAAGGTCAGCGGACGATTGTCCATGGCGGCAGGCAGACGAAAGCCATATTCAATCAGGTTTTGCTTGCGCGAGCGGTCAGCCCCATTCATGGCACGTACCTGCGGAATGGTTGCATGACTTTCGTCAACAACAAGAAGGAAATCTTTCGGGAAATAGTCCAGCAAGCAATAGGGGCGGTCGCCGGCCTTACGACCGTCAAGATAGCGAGAGTAGTTCTCAATGCCGGAACAGAAGCCGACTTCACGAATCATCTCAACGTCGAAGGTGACACGCTCATAGAGTCTTTTGGCCTCAGAGTTCTTGCCAATGGATTTAAAGTATTCCACCTGAGTGCCAAGGTCAACATCTATCTTGCTCACGGCTTGGTGGATTTGCGCCTGTGTGGTGACGAATATATTCGCGGGATAGACGTTTAACTCATCCTGTTCACCGATGCTCATCCCGGTCGTGGGAGAGAAAGACGAGATGCGCTCTATCTCCTCACCCCAATATTCAATCCTGTACGCAACACCGTCGTAGGATTCAATGGCTGGGAAGACGTCAACCGTGTCGCCCTTCACACGGAAGCTGCCGCTCTTGAACTCTTCCTTGTTATTGACGTAAAGGGCATCGACCAGACGGCGAAGCAATATGTGGCGGCTGAGTTTCATGCCTTTCTCGACATGGACAACCTGTTCGCTGAAGGCGCGTGGGTCAGCCATGCCATACAGACACGAGACGGAAGAAACAACTACGACGTCCTTGCGACCGGATAGCAAGGACGCCGTAGCACGCAGCCGGAGTTTATCTATCTCCTCATTTATCTCCAGGTCCTTTTCGATGTAGGTATCCGTAGTGGGGATATAGGCTTCCGGCTGATAATAATCATAATAGGAGACAAAGTATTCAATGGCATTCTTGGGAAAGAAAGCTTTGAACTCGCCATACAACTGAGCTGCCAAAGTCTTGTTGTGACTGAGTATTAACGTCGGCTTCTGTATGTTTTGGATGACGTTTGCAATAGTAAAGGTCTTGCCCGAACCGGTGACGCCTAACAGCGTCTGGTAAGGGATGCCTGAGTTCACTCCCGCCGTCAGGGCGGCTATTGCATCAGGCTGGTCTCCCGTCGGCTTGAAGGGCGACGTTAATTCAAATCTCATGACTGTGACGGTTTGGAAGATTGCAGGGGGAAAGGATGCAGAATGTTATTTCTTATAGTATTTCAGAGCATCGGGCATGTACTTGTTCAGCTCGGCTATGCGGTTGGCGTCATTCGGGTGAGTGCTCATAAACTCCGGGACACTGCTGCTTTTGCCCTCCGACATCTTTGTCCAGAACGTGGTTGCAACTTGAGGGTTATATCCCGCCATGGCCATGAAGATTAACCCCATGTGGTCAGCTTCATACTCGTGCTTGCGGGAAAAAGGGAGCATCACGCCGTATTCCGCCCCTAAGCCATAGACCGTCCCGGCGACGGCCTGTACGGTCGATGAGCGTTTGCTCACGGCTGCACTCACGGCGCTTTCCCCCAGCTGGGCGATGACTTGCTGGCTCATACGTTCGTTGGAATGTTTCGCGACGGCATGGGCAACTTCGTGGCCGAGGACGACGGCCAGCATCTCGTCCGTCGAGGCATACGGGAGTATTCCTTCGTAAACAACGATTTTGCCGCCAGGCATACAGAAGGCGTTCACGTCTGCACTCTTAACAAGGTTAAACTCCCAGGCGAAGTTCTGTATCTCCGCCTCCATGCCGTTCGATTTGAGGTAGCTTTCGGTCGCTGCGGCGATTTTCTTGCCTACGCGGACAACCATGTCCGTCTTTGCCTTGTCGGCGGATACGGTTGCTGTCTTCATAAAATCGCTGTACTGTGTGAGGCTGGCGGTCAGGACTTCACTGTCGGATACCAGCAGGACTTGCTTGCGCCCTGTCAAGGGAACGTTCCCACAACTCGTAATGAGTAAGAGGGCTGTAATAACTAAAATGATTTGCTTCTTCATATATCTTTTTTATTTAAAACTTATTGCGACAAAGGTAGGATTTTAATCGTTATTGGACGTTTGGGGACTAACTGGGGACAGGTATTGATTTTTCCCGGACTTTCCGTTGCCTCATCCCTCCGAGCCGCGGACAACGGAGGTTACGCCCTTGACCGTCTTTATCTTCCCGATGAGGTTTGCCAATACGCCGGTATCCTTAACAAATATCCCAAAGGTGCCATAAAATATGCCGGCGCTGGAATCTATATTGAGGTTACGCAGCGCCACGCCCTTTTCCTTTCCTATCACCGAGGTGATGTTCGTCACGATCCCGATGTCGTCCCTTCCGGTGATGTTGAGTGTAACCACATAATCGTTGGCTCCCTTTCCGCTCCATCGGGCTTCGACGATTCGGTAGCCGAAGCGGGCACGCATCTCGCTTTCGTTCGGACATTTCTTGCGATGAATCTTTATTCCCTGAGTTGAGACGAAGGCAAATATCTCGTCTCCGAAGATGGGGTTGCAGCATTTGGCCAGCTTATAGTCTATGCCTGTAAGATTCTTGTCGATAACGAGCGTGTCCTGCTGTGCGCTGCCTGCTTCCGGGGCTGGAGGATTGGCAATGAAGTTCTCCGCGCTGATCGGCTCCTGCACGTCGCTTGATTCCTTTTCCTTACGTTCCATCTCCAGGTATTCGTCAATTGCCTGATTGGTGTCAAGCTTCTCGTTGGCGATGTCCATGTAAAAGTCCGTGACGGTTTTGTATCCCTTCTTCTTTATATATCGCATCAACAAAGCCTCGTTCGTCTCTATCTTCCTGTTTTTGAATCGCCGCTGGAGGAGTTCCTTTGCAAACTCGGCGTTTTTGGCCGCCTCCTCGCGCAGAGCCTGCTTGATTTTGATGCGAGCCTTTGACGTTGATACGAAGGCCAGCCATCCCGGCTTGGGCGTCTGCGTGGGCAGGGTCAGCACCTCCACCGTATCGCCGTTGTTCAGCACGTGGCGGATGGGTACGTTGCGGTCATTGACTTTGGCCGATACGCACTTGCAGCCGACCGCCGTATGCACGGCGAAGGCGAAATCCAGCACTGTCGCGCCTTTCGGCAACTTTAGCAGCGTGCCCTTTGGCGTGAAAACATATATCTCGTCGCTGTAAAGATTCATCTTGAAATTCTTCATCAGGTCGAACGGGTCGCTGTCCTTCGATTCCAGCGCAAGGCGAACGTTGGCCAGCACCTCGTCCAGGCCGGCGTCCTCCTTCCCTCCCTTGTATTTCCAGTGTGCAGCCAGTCCGCGCTCGGCGACGACGTCCATCCGCCTGGTGCGAATCTGTACCTCAACCCAGCGGTTGTCCTTGCCCATGACGGTTGTATGCAAACTCTCGTAGCCGTTGCTTTTCGGAATGGAGATCCAGTCTTTCAACCGCTTTGGGTTAGGCTGATACATGTTCACGACGAATGAAAAGACACGCCAACATTCCTCCCTCTCCTTCTCAATATCCCCTTCAACGTCAAGGATAATGCGAATCGCGAAAAGATCATATATGTTCTCGAACTCAATGTTCTGCTTCTTGAGCTTGTTGTATATGGAATGAATGGATTTTGTACGCCCCTTGATGTCGAAGCGGAAGCCCTCGGCGAGGAGCTTGTCCTTCAGCGGCATGATGAAGTCAAAGATGTAGGCATCGCGCGAACGCTTCGTCTCGTGCAGCTTCTCCTTGATGAAGGCGAAGGTCTCCGGCTCGGTATATTTAAGCGACAAATCCTCCATCTCCCCCTTAATGGCATAAAGTCCAAGCCGATGGGCAAGAGGAGCATAAAGATAGGCCGCCTCGTGCGCCAGTCGCTTGCGGTCGTCATCATTCACGAGGCGCTTCCCGATTCTCATCATGTAAAGCCTGTCGGCAATCATCAGCAGGATGACGCGCACATCCTCGGCAAAAGAAAACAGCAGATGATGGAAATTTTCCGAATCCACCGCCGTATTGTGCGCGTAGAGTTCTGAAGTTTTCAGCAAGCGAGCCACCAGCTGCGCGGCGTCATCATCGAACGCCTTGGCAATCGCCTTCGTCGTATAAAACTTCTTCAGCACCGGACGGTAAAGCAGCGACGCAATCACCGCCCCACGCTTCAGCCCCATCTCTCCGGCAGCAATCAAGGCCGTCTCCAGGTTCCTCAACAAGCCGTTAATGCTATTCCTGTCCCTGTTGAAACAATCCTGGCCGGCGGCCTCTGCAAGCATCCGGTGGAGGGTTTTCAATTCCTGCTTTGGAATAACCGGCATCAATACGCGGGCTAGGGCGCGATACCTGGAGGCGAACAGCGCCGCCTCATCTTCCGTAAAATAAGTTTCTGTACTCATAACGCTATCGTTTTTATGCAGTAAATATAGGCTTTTTCGCGTTCCCCGGCAGGCCACCCCCAGCCCCCTCCACGCTAGCGAAGCCACCGATCAGGCAGGTGGATTTCCATACTTTTCCGGGAGATTTTCATATATATAAGCCATGTTTCCAAAAATCCCGGCGGAGTTACATGATTTTTCTGAGCTATTCAACCATATATCTATAAAAATCCTAAAAAAATCAGGAAATTCTTAAATAATGTCAAAACCACCTCCCGACCTGTTTTCAGCACATTTCCGGCAGATTGAAGATTTTTAAAAATAGTTAAACATATTTCATAACATATAAATAAAATCCAGACACATTTCCGAAGAAAAAACCGACCCTTTAACCCAGGCGATTAATATGCTTAAAAAACAAATTAATTTGTTTCAAATACCCTTTAATTCGTTGAACATATTCATAAGCATATAAATAAAATTTTTCAACATATTGACAGCACTTATAAATTTTCCAAATTACTATTCAAATATCCCGGTTAACCCATAAGCCATGCTGTGAAAATAGCCCAACCTCCCGGTGATTTTTTCAAACATGTCGGAAAGCCCGGCAAATCCCCCGGCGGACTATTCAAATCCCCCAGGAGATTTTCCCGACATGTTGGTAGCGCTTCCCAACATGTTGGCCAAGTTTCCCGACATGTCGGCAAGGCTTCCCGACATGTTGGTAAAGTCTCCCGACATGTCGGCAAGGTTTCCCGACATGTTGGCCAAGTCTCCCGACATGTCGGCAAAGCCTCCCGACATGTCGGGAAACTCCCACAACATGTCGGGAAAGCTTGCTGAAAACCGGCGAAAACACCCCGGCACATTTGTGGATAACCCGAACATTAAGCAGAACAGCACAGTCACGATAACCAATGGCAAGGCAGAGTTGCGAGAGGCATATTTTTTTTCGATAATCCGTCCCGAAGGCTTGCGAATCCGCAAAAAGCGATTACCTTTGCGGGCAAATTAAAATTATATTAAAAAATAAATTAAAAGAGATTTATGAATAATTACGAAACCGTTTTCATTTTAACTCCCGTTTTGTCTGAGACCCAGATGAAGGAAACGGTAGATAAATTTACCGCCCTTCTAAAAGAAGAGGGAGGTGAAATTGTCAACGAGGAATACTGGGGATTACGCAAGCTGGCCTACCCCATAAACAAGAAAACAACCGGATTCTACATCCTTCTTGAATTTCAGGCCAAGCCTGAAACAATAGCCAAACTGGAAGTCAACATCCGTCGCGACGAGCGCGTAATACGTTTCCTGACCTTCCGCCAGGACAAGCACGCTTACGAATATTCAATCAAGAGAAGAAACTTAAAAGCGGCCAAGGAAGCCGGACAGGAGGCATAAAATTATGGCATTGCAAACAGACATTAGATATTTGACGCCGATGGCGGTTGACAAGACCCGGAAAAAATACTGCCGTTTCAAGAAAAGCGGCATCAAGTACATTGACTATAAAGACCCGGAGTTTCTCAAAAAATTCCTTAACGAGCAGGGCCGCTTGCTGCCCAGACGCATAACCGGCACTTCGCTCAAATTCCAGCGCAAGGTAGCGCAGGCAGTAAAACGAGCCAGGCATCTCGCCTTGCTTCCTTACCTGACCGACTTGATGAAATAACTATAATAAGGAGGATTGAACATGCAACTAATATTGATAGAAGATGTGCCCAACCTGGGTTATAAGGACGAAATCGTCAATGTAAGAGACGGCTACGGTCGCAATTACCTTATCCCCCAGAAAAAAGCGGTGATAGCCACGGAAAAGGCCAAAAAAAATCTGGAGGAGACCTTGAAACAGCGTGCGCACAAAATAGCCAAGATTAAGGGCGACGCCGAAACGATAGCCGCCTCTCTGGCCAACGTCTCCCTGACAATAGGCGCAAAGACAAGCTCTACGGGCACGATATTCGGCTCCGTCTCCAACATCCAGATTGCAGACGCCCTCTCGAAGCTTGGATATGAAATCGAGCGTAAAATAATCTACTTAAAGGACCCGGTGAAAGAAGTCGGCTCCTACAAGGCCACCATCAAGCTGCACAAGGAAGTTGTAGTGGAGGTTCCCTTTGAAGTAGTATCAGAATAAACAAACAGAGAATTTTTTAAACTAATAAATTTAATTAATGGTTTTTCAAATGGGCGGTTCGTGAGGAATCGCCCATTTTTCGTATGTGCCGCCCTGTCGGATAATCTGTTTTTTATCCGTAAGTTTGGGACAAATTTTTTAATTAAATCCAATATGAAGCGAAGAAATTTTATGAAATCAGCAGGACTGCTTGCAGCCCTGCCCATGTGCAATGAACTCAGTGCGCTCAATGCAGCGCCTGCCCCCGTAGCAAAAGAAATCTATGAATGGCGGCTTTTCAACTTGAAAACAGAAGGCAATGAGCTGGACGCCTTCTACGCCGATACGTTAATTCCGGCTTACAACCGTCAAAAAGTGAAAGTCGGAGCGTTCGCTCCCCTGCAGGCCTCGGAAGCGCCCCAGCGCTATTTCCTGTTTGTCTATCCGAACATTATGACTTATTACAAGGTAAAGACGACCATCTGGAAAGATGCGATATTTCGCAAGGATGCACAACCGTTTTACGATGCCAGCGCAAGCACGCCTATATATGCAGAGTTTTCATCATTTCTCTGCGAGGCATTTGACAAAATCCCCAAGCTGATTATGCCGGACAAAAGCCGGACAATCCTCGAATGGAGGAATTATAAAAGTCCAAACGAGGAAGCCAATCAGCGCAAGATTAAAATGTTCAACTCCGGCGAGATAGAAACGTTCCACAAGACGGGGATAAACTCTGTCTGCTACGGCGAAGTGTTTGCCGGCCCGCGAATGCCGTCTCTCATCTATCTGACCTGGCATAAGGATCAGGCAACAAGAGACCAGGCCTGGAAAGACTTCGGCTCCCACCCTGAATGGCAACATATGCGCTCTCTGCCGGAATATGCCAATACGGCGACGGACAATAAAGTCGTGCTGCTTTCGCCCCTGGCGTATTCGCAGATTTAAGATTTATTTTCCGGAAGGAAGCTTTTTAATCGCAGTGTTTTTCTCAAGAAGTATGACCGGTTGATAAGATAGTTTGGCCTGACGGAGGCCGCTTATTCCGAGGTCCTCTTCACGATTGATGAAGCGGTATTCTTCCGGAATCCGCCGAACAAATTCATTGTTGATTATATTGTATGCGCCCGCGTAGCTGATGTCCGCTTTTTCGACATGCACGCCAAAAGTATTAGCATTGATGGGCGCCCCGAAGGAGAAAGCCACAATTTGCCCTTCAACACAAATCGCTCCACCTAAAAGCCCAAGCTCGGAGGCGTGTTGGAGGGCAAATGTCATAGAGCGGCGTTCATAACTTAGTTTCTCCTCATCCTCATCTGTATGATTCGCCTTATACCATTTACATTCCAGTTTTAGACATTCGTTAACAAGGTCAGGAGTTATAGGTTTGTAGTCATATTTGTAAAGTTTCTTAAAATGATTGATGTGATTACGCTTTGGCTGATATTTTTTTCCGCTAAGATTTATCAAATCCTCTCTTAGATATATATAATCGAAATAATTTCGTTCGGGAATGTAACGGAATCCATCGGGGAAACTTTCTTCCAGTCTGGCTTTGGCTTCAGGACTAATACCAAGCAGGCGAAGCGGGTGTCCATGCTTGAGAGAATCTTCTTCGAGCAGGTTTACCGGGCGAACAATGTCGCCATCTCCAAGGGGGCACATATATACTAATCGCCCGTCGCCATCTTGAACATGAAAACGAATTAGAAGAAAACCGTCAACGACGGCGTACTCGCTTTTATACAAAAAGCTCCAACTGCAGATGTTGGCAAATGAGAAGTCGCAATTTTGAAATGGGCTGCTGAAGGTGAAAGATGTGATAATCTCCTTATCAGTAGTTTCAATAGCCTTGAATAGTATGTCCATGCGGAAATTTTAGTGTTGTATTTTCTTTATTTGCGCAAATATACAATAAACTATTTTGTGAAAACAAAATAAAACGCTACTTTTATTGCCAAATAAAATGTATGTAATATGAAATATGTTTATGAAAATAACAAGATGAAAAGCAAAATGATACTTTGCGATTGTTTGCAGGAAGAGGTCGCTTTGCTGCGTGATAAATCCTTGTATAAGATTATTTGGGTTGAGGAAGGTTCAATTGAATTGATCATCAATCATGAACGGTTTATTTTTAAAGGCGGCGAAGTCGTCTCCCTTTCTTATTTGCATCATGTAGATGTAGGCAAGATTGAGGGCGTTTACGGGGCTTTGATGTTTAACAGCCGGTTTTATCATATTATTGATCATGATGATGAAGTGCTTTGTAATGGCTTACTCTTTAACGGATCTTTAAATATTGTGTGCTTCCAAATTCCTTCGGAGGAGGATGCGTTTAAGTTGCGGAGGCTCAAAGATGTCTTTGCAGAAGAAATTTCCATGCGCGATTCGATGCAAGATGAGATGTTAAGGCTTATACTTAAACGGGCAATTATTCTTTGTTGCCGAATGGCACGCACAAAACTTGGCGTCCGTCCGCAAAATTGCGCTCGATTTGAAATAATGCGTCGATTTTTTACTCTGGTTGATGAATATTTCAGGGAAAAGAAACAAGTACAGGAATATGCCGATATGTTAAATAAATCAGTACAAACACTTGCTTCCGTTCTCGCTTATTATAAGCAGCCTTCACCAATTAAAATAATTCACAATCGTATCATTGCCGAGGCCGAACGCTTGCTTTATTATACATCTAAATCATCCAAGGAAATAGCCTTGAGCTTGGGCTTTGAAGATCATTCGGCTTTCTCCAGATTCTTCAAAAGCATGACCGGACAAAGCGCAACCGAGTTTCGGAACCAAGCCAGACACGCAGGAAAAGCTATTGCGTAATCGCTGTAGCATGTTGTAATGTTTACCTGTCCAATGTGTTTAGTTTACAAATCATCTTTAAGCTTGCTACATTAGGTACTTCATTGCTGTTTAACATTATTGAGCATTCATCACGGATTGCCAGTCGCTAATATTTAGTCTGGGGATATCTAAAATCCACAAAATGGTAAAGCCGGCGATTGAAATTTCAATAACGCCGACTAAGTTTTCTTCTTCAAAATAAAATTTGGTTACAGTAGGTGAACATTGTAAAAAGCCGAGTTTTTACCAAAAAATCTGCTTGCCGTTTTCATAAGTGAAAGGACGTTCTTCCTTTCCGCGAGTATGATTGTGAAGAAGAAAAAGAGCGCCGGACGGACAGTTTTTATACGCTAAAACATAGCTGTCATCGCCTGTTTTTTGTCCGAGAGAGTTCCATTGGCCGTTGTCCCAATAAAAGAGTTCGTAGAAATCGCCGGGGCGGATGTTGTTGTCGTCGCTGCGAAATTGAAACACTATATGCTCTATCTGTTGAGGGCAACCAAAGTCCAGTCCTACCCATGAGCAGGAAGGCTTAAGAGATTCGTAAAAGGTGAGCGGATCATTGTCAAATACCGCTGTCAAGTTGTTGGTCGGCGTTGCGTGCGATTCTTTTGTTCCGATAATGCGACCGTCTAATTTTGCTCCGTCACGCCCCGAAAACTGCAATTCCGCGATGTTGCATTTGCCGCCGTTGGCAGACAGGTAACGGGCGTAACGGTATTTCTTGCTAGTGTCCGCACAATTTATGGTTGTTCGCTTAAAATCGTTGGCATCAGTAATAGTGTGTAATATATCGGCGTTGTGAAAGTCTGCACTGTTTGCGCCTTCAAGCCTGCCGCCGACGATAAGCCGTCGCATGAAGTTTAACCTTGAAGGAAACGGATGTTTTCTTTCGAGAGCTAGCTGCTGCCGACATACCGTATCAGGTAACAGATAGCGGATGCGATTGTCGGCTTCCAACAGAAACGGAGCTTGGGCAGGAATGACTGTTCGGTCAATATAATAGGTAGGTAGATACGCTATATTTGCTTCAAGACCATAGAAGAGTGCTTTTGAATGCTTGATTTCCGAATAGACAACCGGTATCCATTTTTGATTATTAAAAAGGCAAAGGTACAGAATGTCAGATTTCTTTTTGTTTGCAGTTATTTTTATCATTGAACCGGGACGGTATTCTGCTGAAACATCGGCGATATGTATATTTTGGAGTCTTTCGGGAATATTCTCTGTTGTCGTTTTTACCCTCAAAGATAAGGCCTTGCTCCATGCGACATAGTTCAGTCGGTATATAATGCCTTTCTTTCGCGTTGTGTCGCGCCGTCCTTCTTCTGGCGGCAAGTTGTCCCAGAGGAGAAATTCTATTGGACGACCGCTGCTATCTTTCATCTGATTCCAGAAATGATATGGATACATTTTATCAGGTGTCTGAATAAACATGTCGATGCTGCCGGGAATACAGAGTGCACGCATGGCAAAAAGAGTAAATTCAGTTTTCTCGCGACACGAGCCGAAATGATAATCAAGTAGCGTTTGAGCGTCTAATGAAAATGGTAGTCCCAGTGCATCGACGTGATACCATATTTCTTTTTGCAATTCATCATAAAGCACCCTGCACGCTTGCACTGGTGTTGGATTTGGCGGCAGTGAATCTGCAATATGTCTGAATCTGTCATAGTATGTTTGTCGCCAGCTTTTGATGCCTTCGTTCGATATTCGATAAGGCAAAATTAGTTCGCAGAAATCCTTGAAAGCAACCTGTCGCCCCCATGGTATTTCATCACGAATGTGGAAGGCTAAATCAATATCAGCTATCAAATAATTCGCCTTGATTTGTTCCACATCACGTTGTTTGCTGATGTGGAAATTCAGATTTTGGCCGCGTATTTTTCGCATAGAGTCCAGCGCAATTGTTGATGCCCTGTATTCGGATATTTTAGGCTGCTCCCGCTTAATTCTGATAGCCAATTGCTTAATATCCGAGATGGTTTCAGATATATCATGTAAAACTACTGAATTATGCCCAGCCATGTTCTCAATTAAAAACACTGCGGCTTTGTATTTTAAACTGTCTTCCGGATTCACGGAATAATGCGATAAAACTTTTTCCAATTCAGGGCGATTGTCGCCGGCAAGAGTTAGCGCTTGTTCTAATTGTGAAGGATGGCGATTGCAGGCAATAAATAGTATTGTAATTGTAACAACGCAGGTGATTTGATTCATATATATTGATTTAAAGGATTTCTTTTACTTTCTCTCGCATTTCTCTTACGGCAGTTGATTTGACTTTAGGCTCTTTTGTTAATACGATTTTAGCCGTCTCTTTTGCTTTTGTACTGTCGCCTGTTTCAATATATAAAAGAGTTAGTAAATAGTAGGGATAAATGCGATTAGGAACGATATGTGCAGCTTTTCGGAAACATTGTTCCGCTTCCGAATATTGTTTCATGCCCTGATGGTTTTTACCCATTATATTATATAGCATGGGATCGCCGCTTAGACTAATGGCTTTTCTTAATATCTGATTACTTGATTCATATTGTTCTGTTTTTGACAGACATTGAGCATATTCAAACAGAAACTTTATTTGGTCAGACAATTGAGGATAGAGTTGCGCATATTCTTTAACTGCATTATTATAAGAGCCAGAATGATATGAGTAGCTCGCATTATGCCATTGTTTGTACGATTGATATGTTGGATAACGATTATACAGACAGGCAAATACTATTATTGTAAATACGACTTGCGGCATGAATAAGCGTATTTTAATTGCCTTGGCCGACGCATCTAAATGTATTAATGCAAGCAGAAATACTAATACAATTAAAAACGGTAATACACTGAACAGATATGACATTAGAGCCGCAATCAATAATGCAATCAATGAAGATAACGCCGCCGTTTGTTTTCGCTTTACTCCAATATAAATACTATATCCTATAACAGAAATAAAAATAAGAAAAGGAATTATACCATGCTCAATACAGATTTGCAAATATTCATTAAAGGCATATTCGGGACTGTCGGCAACATGCTGTTCAAGTTCTGATCCATTCGTTGTTTTAAAATACTTTGCCTGTTCGTTTACATTGGTGCCTGAAAAGTTTCCAATACCAACTCCTAATGGATTATGAAGGATTGTTTGTATGGATATTTTCCAGATAAATGCTCGACCATCTGCAGAATCTTTCTTGAGAAAATATATTCCCAGGCAACCGATTAAGAACAATATGATTAAGCAGGAAAGAAAAAAAAT
>JAIRPK010000057.1 GCA_031257015.1 Tannerellaceae bacterium | reverse complement strand
ATTTTTTTTCTTTCCTGCTTAATCATATTGTTCTTAATCGGTTGCCTGGGAATATATTTTCTCAAGAAAGATTCTGCAGATGGTCGAGCATTTATCTGGAAAATATCCATACAAACAATTCTTCATAATCCATTAGGAGTTGGCATTGGAAACTTTTCAGGCACCTATGTAAACGAACAGGCAAAGTATTTTAAAACAACGAATGGTTCAGAACTTGAACAGCATGTTGCCGACAGTCCCGAATATGCCTTTAATGAATATCTGCAAATCTGTATTGAGCATGGAATAATTACTTTTCTTATTTTTATTTCTGTAATAGGATATAGTATTTATATTGGAGTAAAGCGAAAACAAACGGCGGCGTTATCTTCATTAATTGCATTATTGATTGCAGCTTCAATGTCATATCCGTTCAGTGTATTACCGTTTTTAATTGTATTGGTATTTCTACTTGCATTAATACATTTAGACGCGTCGGCCAAGGCAATTAAAATACGCTTATTCATACCGCAAGTCGTATTTACAATAATAGTATTTGTCTGCCTGTATAATCGTTATCCAACATATCAATCGTACAAACAATGGCATAATGCGAGCGACTTATATCATTCTGGCTCTTATAATAATGCAGTTAAAGAATATGCGCAACTCTATCCTCAATTGTCTGACCAAATAAAGTTTCTGTTTGAATATGCCCAATGCCTGTCAAAAACGGAACAATATGAATCAAGTAATCAGACATTAAGAAAAGCCATTCGTCTAAGCGGTGATCCCATGGTATATAATATAATGGGTAAAAACCATCAGGGCATGAAACAATACTCGGAAGCCGAACAATGTTTCCGAATAGCTGCACATATCGTTCCTAATCGCATTTATCCCTACTATTTACTAACTCTTTTATATATGGAAACAGGCGACAGTACAAAAGCCAAGGAGACGGCTAAAATTGTATTAACAAAAGAGCCGAAAGTTCAATCAACTGCCATTAGAGAAATGCGAGAACAAGTGAAAGAAATCCTTCAATAAGAAACTATATGAATCGAACGTTTTATGTTATTTTGATTTTTATTTCGATTGCAAGCTGCAATAGACAATCTCAATTGGAACAGGCATTAATCCTTGCCGGCGACAACCGAATTGAATTAGAAAAAGTTCTGAATCATTATTCCGCTAATCCTGGTGACAGTTTGAAATACCGTGCCGCTGTATTTTTGATAGAGAACATGCCTATTCATTACTATAAAGAAGAGGGCTATGAAGATCTTTATTTTATAATGGATTCATTGAATAATAGCGGATTGAAATATAAAGAAATAAACTATATATTTGATTCAATAAAAAAGATTACACCCACAGCTATTCCTACAATTTTTCCGGATATACAAACTTTGTCAGCCGCTTATTTGATACATCATATTGATTTTTCATTCAAGAACAGGAATTATTCGTTATGGAAAAATCGTGTCAACTTTCAGACTTTTTGCGAATATATCCTACCTTATGCTTGCGGGAATGAAAAACGTGAATTTTGGATTGAACACTATCAAAACCGTTATGCGCCGTTGCTTCAGGAACGAATACAGGATGCAGATGCTGTAAATTTAACCCTTCGCGATATTTGCGACAGCCTAAACCGTGGCATGATTGATTCTTTTCAAATGAGGGCGTATTTTCTTGGAGGATTACCCAACTATCCTCCGTTAATGCTTGATAATATTCGCTCGGCTGCATGCGATGAATATGTAAAGCGCACCTGCTATGCCATGCGTTCGCTTCAAATTCCTGTAGCTCGCGACTTCACCCCGCAGTGGAATACATATTCACGTCCCCATTCGTGGAACACGCTTTGCGCCAGCGACCGTCATTATCCGTTTCAGGGATTTGACGAGATAACGCGGAAATGGGAAATAACCCGAAAATTTAATTGTCCCAAAATCTTCCGTCAACTATACTCCATACAGCCAAACTGTCCTGCCGCAAAGTATGCTGGCAGTCCATTGCCGGGATTTATGCAGCAGAAAAACATAAAAGATGTTACATCCGAATATGTTCCGGCAAGTGATATTGCAATTTCTGTTAGCGTACCGCAATCTGCTATCGCAAAAATTCCCCTGCTTTGCGTTTTTAACAATTCTGACTGGATGCCTATACACTGGGGCGAATTAAAGCGAAACACGGCAACATTCACTGATATGGGACGAAGCAATGTATATATGCCGGCTTTTTACACGGGTAGTTCATTGACATTCGCGGGCGATCCCATTATGCTTGACTCTACAGGAAAATCGACTGTCCTGCATCCTCGTTTCGACAAGCGGGAAACACTTCGGCTGATACGGAAATATCATTCAAACAATATTGCACAATACAAAGACAGAATGGTTAATGCTCGTTTTCAGGCCGCAAATAAACTCGATTTCAGCGATTGTGAAAATATTTATGTCATAACTGCCAATCCTGATTTAGTCTTCAATACGGTAGATATCCATGTGAAATATCAGTATCGCTATATTAGATATATTGTGGGAAAAGATACGTATGGCAATGTTGCAGAACTTGAATTTTATACAAAACATGACAGCAATTATCACAAACTCTCTGGCCGCATAATCGGAACAGAAGGATCTATTGATAACAGATCGGACTTAACAAAAGAAGTTGTATTTGACGGAGATGTTTTGACATATTTCAGTGTTGCTTCCGATAGCGACATCTGGGTCGGCATGGATTTCGGCAAACAGCAAAGAATCGACCGTATACGTTATATCCCCCGCAACGACGACAACAACATCCGCCCCGGCGATCTCTACGAACTCTTTTATTGGGACAACGGCCAATGGAACTCTCTCGGACAAAAAACAGGCGATGACAGCTATGTTTTAGCGTATGAAAACTGTCCGTCCGGCGCTCTTTTTCTTCTTCACAATCATACTCGCGGAAAGGAAGAACGTCCTTTCACTTATGAAAACGGCAAGCAGATATTTTGGTAGCAACCTGTTTTAAATCTCTAGAAACGAATATTAAATTAAAAATCAAATGCAGTCTGGTGCGACCCTTTGTACTAGGTTACTGCGGTGTGCAAAAACAGATAAATGCATTCTGTTTGTAGTCGGTTAATAGAAATCAAATTAGTGCTGCCTAATTACAAAGGCGATAAAAACTCCCAATATTATATTGATGGGGCGAATAACAGTTATTTTGTATTCTACCACGTCATGACAGGAAAATTGTTCTGGATATGCGGGATGCTACAAACTCATATTCCGTGGAAATGGATTAGGCGGGGCTTGTTCCGGATACTAGCGGATTTTTGAAATAAAATTATGTCAGCATTATCACAATAGTACCGTCGATATTGTGCATACGAATGTCGATATTGTATTTGTATTCCTCAGAGTTATACATTTCCTTTGCGTTTATAAATTAAATCTGAGACAAGTATGACAGCCATATCCCAAAAAATCATTAAAGTCCGCCTGTGGGACGTGCTCCCCAATTTTTTTGTTCGTAATCGTTTGAAAGCCAAGCTACTCCCCTCAACCACTCCCACACACACACACACACAGTTCTTTACTACCGTCGCTGGTAGTTTCGATTTTTTTATTATTCACGCGCTCACGCGCGAAGGTCGTCCGAAATATTCCACAGAGGGAATGGATGACGTATGCAGCGGGATACGAATGTTGAGCAATATGAATCACTTCGTTTCTCTCTGTAATAAGATTATCCACAGTAATTACAGTCACCATATTTGGATTTTCTAAACGTCTGCAGGAAGAATAACATCCTCTTGCAGACAATGTATAATCTATAATTCTAATTAATATGAATATTAAAATTCTTTTTCAATGTCTTCCGCCGACTAAGAACAGATACGCGGCGCGAAGAAGTGTATTGCGGAAAGTGATGTGCGGCATCGTCGTCGCCATGCTTTCGCTTAATCTAGCGTATGCCGACGAAGGTAACGCTCCTGTTGTGCAACAGCAGCAGAGGAGGGTTGCCGGTATGGTACTTGACGAGAAGGGCGAGCCGGTAATCGGAGCCAATATCGTAGTGAAAGGGCAGGTCGGTTCTGGTACGATAACCGATATGGACGGCAAATTCTCCATTAATGTATCGTCGGGGGCGACTCTGGTAATTTCCTATATCGGTTATGCCGTTCAGGAGATAGCAGTAGGCAACCGGACGGACATTACCGTCACCTTAGTGGAAAGCTCCAGGATGGTGGAGGAAGTGGTCGTCACCGCTCTCGGTATGAAGCGATCGGAAAAGGCATTGGCTTATTCCACACAGAAGGTGGGCGGAGAGACGCTGACAAAGGTGAAGGGCGCCAATCTTACAACGAGCTTGACTGGACGTATCTCCGGGTTGCAGGTCAACAACTCTACCGAGTTCCTCGAAGATCCGAAGGTTTACCTGCGCGGTAACGACAACGCATTGCTCGTTATCGACGGCGTGCCTTACGGGAACATGAATCTGCGTGACCTTAATCAGGATGATATTCTTGACATCAACGTACTGAAAGGCGCGACGGCATCCGCTCTATACGGATCCCGTGGAGGTAGTGGAGCTATCATGGTCACGACCAAGAAAGGAGCCGACAAGAAAGGCTTCACGCTCGACGTTAACACCAGCAATATGTTCTACGCCGGCGAGCTTACCATGCCGAAGAACCAAACGTCTTACAGCTCCGGTCAGGACGGCAAGTACAACCATATCGACTACGTATGGGGCGACAAGCTCGACATCGGCAAGATTTACGAGCAATGGGATCCAATAAACAAGGAATGGCGTTGGATGGAGCTGACGTCGAAGGGCAAGAACAATTTGCAGGACTTCCTTCAATTCAGCATGATCAGTAGTACAACCGCCAGCGTATCCCAGCGCGGAGAAAACGGCGGTATTCGCTCGTCGCTCTCTTACCTTTATAATAAGGCGCAATACCCGAACCAGAAGTATCAACGCTTTAACTACACATTGTCCGGAGATATGAAACTCGGAGACAAGGTGACAATCGAGACTTCAATGGGATTCAACAAGCGCACTTCTCCCAATATCGTAGGCGGTGGAATTAGCGAGCAGGGCTACCTTTATAATATATTAATGTGGACAGGCCCCGAATATCGTCTTGCCGATTACAAGGACTACTGGGTGATACCTCACGAAAAACAGAGCTGGCATTACGATAATTATTACGACAACCCATGGATGAGCGCCAACGAATGTCTCAAGACATTGGACGAAAACAAATTCAACGGCATGTTCTCCGTCAACTATCAGATACTGCCCTCTCTCAAGCTAATGCTAAGAAGCGGTATAGACGTGTACGGCAATCGTGAAGTGAAGCGCAATCCAATAGGCACCAACGGAAGCCGCAACTGGGTTAAGTCGGTCGGAGGATACAGCGAGGCGCACTGGCAGAACTGGAGTATGAACAACGACCTTATTGCCACGTTCGACAAGCGCTTCGGCGATTT
>JAIRPK010000036.1 GCA_031257015.1 Tannerellaceae bacterium | reverse complement strand
AACTAAGCCTTAGTTTTATCAACGATTTTGAGTATTATTTGCGAAAAGAAAAAGGCTGTCGAACCAATACCGTATGGGGATATATGATTGTGTTGAAGCATATCATATCCATTGCAAGGAACGCAGGCCTGTTACCCTTTAATCCTTTCGCAGGCTATATTAACAGTCCTGAAAACGTAGATAGAGGCTATTTGTCCCAAGAGGAACTCCAATCCCTGATGGACGCCCCAATGAAAAACAAAACATACGAGCTTGTGCGCGACCTCTTTGTTTTTTCGGTGTTCACCGGTTTAGCGTATGCGGATGTAAGGAATCTCACTTACGACCATCTTCAAACCTTCTTTGACGGCAACCTGTGGATTATCACCCACCGGCAGAAGACCAATACAAACTCCAATATCAGGCTTTTGGAAGTTCCCAAACGTATAATAGAAAAGTATCGGGGTATGGCGAGGGATAACCGCGTATTCCCCATGCCAAGCAACAGCAGTTGTAACGGCAAGCTGAAAAAGATAGGCGTACAATGCGGAATAAAGACCAGATTAACCTACCATGTTGCACGCCATACGGCGGCGACCCTTATTTTTTTATCACAGGGTATGCCGATTGAAACGGTGAGCCGGATACTGGGACATACGAATATTAAGACGACCCAAATTTATGCGAAGATAACCAACCAGAAAATCAGTCAGGATATGGAAACGCTATCGCAAAAAATCGGGAATATGGAAAAGAGCATTTGTGAGGCTATCTAATACAGTATGCCGGTGAAAAAAGAAAAAAGATACAGCGAACACAGTACAGTCAGTCTGCACTGTGTTCGCTGTATTCTCCAAAGAAAAAAGAAAGGCAAAAGGAATATAACCGCAACTGCGCCGAAGGTCATTTTGAAAAATGACGTAGCTTATTAGGACTTTTTCTTAACGCTCCGATAAATCTACACTAAAAAAGTCCCAATAAGCCAAAGGCGTTCCCCCTTTGGAATCCCCCCGGAGGCTTCCCCAAAAGAAGCCAATAATAAATTTTCAAGCTAATTTTTAACAGTACAAACAGATAAGAATATGGGTTACGCAGTACTTCATTTAGATAAGGCGTCGGGCAACGACGCTGCCATGTCCGCCCACATTGAGCGGACAATAGACCCGAAAAATGCGGATAAAACCCGCACGCACCTGAACAGGGAACTCATTGCCCCACCCGATGGTGTGAACAGCCGCACGGAAGCGATTCAACACCGGATAGATACGGCAGGCATTACCCGCAAGGTTAGCCACAACCAAGTCCGTGCAATCCGCGTCATGCTGTCGGGAAGCCCCGGAAACATGCAGCGCATCGAGGAAGCCGGACAACTTAACAACTGGTGTAAAGATAATATCGACTGGCTCAAACGGACTTTCGGGAAAGAAAACCTTGTCTCGGCAGTCCTTCACATGGACGAGAAAACGCCCCATATCCACGCTACCATTGTCCCGGTTGTAACATGCGAACGGCGGAAAGCCAAGACCGCAAAGCAGGAAGACGGCAAAAAGAAATACAAAAAGAAGAACCCCAACGCTGCCCGCCTGTGCGTCGATGACGTGATGAATCGCAACAAGTTGAAATACTATCAGGACAGCTACGCAGAAGCGATGAATAAATACGGATTAAACCGGGGCATTGACGGCTCAGAAGCGAGGCATACTACCACGCAGCAGTATTACAGGGAACTGTACCTTGAAAACGAAAGCCTGAAGGAAGATATTGTTGCACTGAAAGAAGAACAGCAGGAAGTTTATGATAAAACAAGGGACTTGTATGACCGCAAGGACGAGGCAAGGGAAAAGTTTCTTGATATGGACAGGCATGTACGGAACAGGAAAGAGGAATTGACAACCGTCGAAGCCAGACTGCAAAAGGCAAAACAGGATTATGAGCCATACAAGGCACAGGAAGAATTAAGCCTCATACACGAATTGTTCCCGATGATGAAGGAACAGCTTCGTATAGCCGGACTTTGCAAAAAGATTGGGCTTGCCATTGAAAGCATAAAATCGCTGTTTGAAGGCAAAACACTCACTGCTAGATCCTTTTCTTTCTTTTCACCTGAACACAATCAAAAATTCACGGCAGAAAACATAAATCTGAAAATCGAAAAAGAGCAGGACAACCCGAATAGATTGCGCTTAAATCTGAATGGAACGAATATTTTGGATTGGTTCAGGCAGAAGTACAGGGAACTTCAACAAGGTATAGGAATTAGGGTAAGGCAGGAGCCGCGAAAAGACAGGGGGATTAGATTTTAGCAAATACCATTTTACCAAAACGGATTGTGGTTTACACCCAAAAGTGTTATCTTTGCGTCGAGTTTCGCAGCATGAAAATTTTTGCAGTCATATTATCCCTTTATGTTTTAGCGCTTTCAGTTTCGTTTTGTTCCGATACTTGCAGCGTGGGAGATAACGAATGTCAAACCGAACAGCACGATTGTGCCGATTGCTGTTCGCCATTTTCACTTTGTAATACTTGTGTCGGCTTTGTAACAACAGATATTGTCTATACAGAAACCCATCCACAAGAACTATCTGCCGAAATAAACATGTACGAACTACATATTTATACAGATATTTTCCTTGACGGTATTTGGCAGCCGCCAAAATTTGCTTAATTATTTATCGAAGAATTTAACTGTCGAGATATTTATTCTTCTCGACGTAATTTGAGTATTCACCAAATTAAGCAAAAAATAAAATGAAATCATACATGTTTTTATTCGTTGCACTGTTTTCGTGCAACGCTTTACTTGCCCAAAATACATTCAGGGCAACAATTAAAGACGCCGATACCCAAGAGGTATTAATTGGTGCAACTGTAGTCGTAAAAGGTACGGCAAACGGATATACAGCAGATGTAAACGGAGTAATTATAATCCAAAATATTTCCGACGGCGAGCAAACCATTGAGTTCTCATATTTGGGTTACATATCGCAGCAACAAAAATTTGTATTCCCACTTTCAAATAGCGATACGATACGTATATTTTTAGAAAGCGAAACCGCCGAACTCGAAGAAGTTGTCATTAGTTCCACCCGAAGTACACGAACGATTCAAAATATTCCTACCCGTCTGGAATTTATAGGCGTGGAGGAACTGGACGAAAAAGCGAATATGAAGCCCGGCGATATTCGCATGTTGCTGAGCGAAAGCACCGGTATTCAAACGCAACAGACCTCGCCTATTTCGGCGAACGCTTCCATTCGCATACAAGGTTTGGACGGTCGATATACGCAAATCCTCAAAGACGGTCTTCCGTTGTATTCCGGGGCAGCAAGCGGATTGGGGTTACTCCAGATTCCGCCGCTTGACCTTAAACAAGTGGAAATAGTGAAAGGCTCTTCCTCAACCCTCTACGGCGGCGGCGCAATAGCGGGATTGGTAAACCTCATTTCCAAAACGCCGACCGAAAATCGCGAATTGAATTTTCTCATGAACGGGACTTCGGCTCTGGGATTGGACATTAGCGGATTTTATTCCCAGAAATTCAATAAAATCGGTGTAACACTGTTTGCCTCGCGCAACAGCAACACGCCATACGACCCTGCCGACATTGGCTTGAGCGCAATTCCGAAGGTGGAACGATATACGGTTAATCCTCGCTTGTTTGTTTATTTCAACGAAAAAACAAAAGCAGATTTTGGTGTGAACACTACCTTTGAAAACCGTTTGGGTGGCGATATGCTGTACCTGAAAGAAAAAAAAGACAATGAACAGGTTTATTTTGAACGAAATAAAACAAAGCGTATCAGCGTTCAATTTTCGTTGGAACATCGTTTTTCGGACAAATCAAAAATGAACCTTCGCAACAGTTACAGTCATTTCGGACGCACGATAACCATACCCGATTATATTTTCGACGGCGTTCAAAACGGCACATTCAGCGAAATAAATTATTCGTATGCAGGCGAAAATACAGAATGGGTTAGCGGCGCAAATCTATGGACGGATAATTTTAAAGAAAACCAAATAACTGGAAATATTGCGTCCCGCAATTACGACCAGTTGACAGGCGGCGTTTTCTTGCAAAACCTTTCCAAAATAACCGACTGGTTTAGTCTCGAAAGCGGATTGCGCGGCGATTATGTAGTTGATTACGGCTTTGCGCTCTTGCCTCGCTTGTCGGCGCTGTTCAAGCTGAATCAAAAATGGACTTCCCGCATTGGCGGCGGATTGGGCTACAAAACGCCAACCATTTTTACCGAAGAAAGCGAACGGATACAATATAAAAACGTATTGCCGATAAACAACGAAGTCAACCAATTGGAACGCAGTTTCGGTGTTAATGCAGATATCAATTACCGCACCTTGATTGCCGACAAAATCACTTTCAGCGTCAATCAATTGTTTTTCTACACCTATTTGAACAATCCCTTGATGCTGATTCCATTGAGCGACAGCAACCATCAATTTCAAAATATCGACGGGCATACCGATACAAAAGGCGCAGAAACCAATGTAAAAGTCGGCTACGAAGATTTCAAACTCTATGTAGGCTATACCTTTACCGATGCCGTTGTTAAAGAAAACGACAAACGTTATCAAAATCCGTTAACGCCGAAACACCGTATCAATGCAGTTTTGATGTACGAAGTAGAAGAAAAATGGCGAGTGGGGCTGGAAGCGTATTACAACAGTCGTCAATCGTTGAACGACGGTACAACGGGGAAAGCCTACTGGGTATTCGGCGCAATGGTTGAACGGATTTGGGAACAGTTTTCCATCTTTTCCAACTTTGAAAATTTTACGGACACGCGGCAAACACGCTTTGGAAATATCTACACAGGTTCGATAACAAACCCTGTTTTCAAAGACATTTACGCGCCGTTGGACGGTTTTGTGATGAATGTAGGAATAAAATTACGGTTTTAAGTCTTTTGAAAATATCAATCCCTAATTTTACATTCTTTGGTGTAAGATTGGGGATTGATTTTATAATTTCCCGATTTTAAGTATTTAATAAATAGACGATACCTGATAACCTTCTGTGTCATTTTTCAATGAATTAATTTTATATAATCCTTTATTTATCTGAACACAAATATATATTCCAAGAATAAAACGTCAAGGCTGAAATGAATTTTACCGGAAATCTTCCTTTCTCGTACCTCGAAAGCGTATTTCCGGTAAAAGCCTTGCCTTATTCATTCTTTCCATAAGAGAGGTGTTTATCAGATAAAAAAAGGAAAAATATACGCATGGAATCCCAAAGAAATTACTACCTTTGCAGCCGAGAGTTATTTGACAGTATTGCACCGCAAAACGCTGAAATATGCACGGTTGCCAAATCGTTACTTTCCATTCTCAAATATTCTGCAAAGTGATTATTCCTTAGATAGTTAGGAGTAACTGATTAAAATCTAAAATAAAACTTGTTCATATTATTAATGTAAGTAATGATGATAAGATAACTAAAGAGAATTGTTTGTCCGACAGAAAGTATAACGGAAATAATACAGCTCAATAAGGCCAATCACCTGCCTCCCCATCTCGCCAGTCTCAACCCGTCCATACTCAATTCCGGCACAACCCCGACAGTATTCAGCGTCAGGCAGTAGGGCACAGCGTCCTCCAGTCCGTTAGCGAGCAGGCGAGCATAGTGATCGGTCTTCTCAATATATTGGCGGAGGTTATCCCGGTGCGCCTCCCAGAGTTCAAGAGCTATGCGGGCGGCATCGGTTGCCGGGTGGAAGGAATGTTTAACCAGCTCGGCTGTTAAGGCGCCTCCAAAGAGCGTATCCTCGACGTTCACCTTGTCTTCCCAGGCGGATGCCAAAATCAGTACATTCCGCCGGTAGTTCATGCAACAGGCCGCGACTTCCTCCAGATTTATGAAAGCCCCGACGACGAGGCGAAACGCATGTCTGGCGGCGGCAATGGCTTTTGTTCCGTTAGTCGTTGTAAACACAATGTCTTTACCGGCGACGGCGTCAGCTGTATAGTCGAAAGGCGAGTTTCCGAAGTCGGCGAAGTCGCAACGCTTAACGTTCCGCTCTGCTCCAACGAGCCATCCATTCTCCTTGTATGCTCTGGCTTCATCTACGGTAGCAACGGGGATAATGCTTTTTGCACCGTTGCCGAAAGCTGTTACGATCGAAGTCGTTGCGCGAAATATATCCGTAACGACAACGATCTGTTCAGGGTCATGATAAGCGGTATAGAGAAGTGGGGAGAAACAAACGTCGATAGTCATATCCTTCATTCGTTTCAAAACCTTGACAGTTCCCTGTAAACTTTTTGTACCGGCAGGCCCATGACGTTGTAGAACGAGCCTTCGATTGCCTCGACTGCAACGAAGCCTATCCACTCCTGTATTCCGTAAGCTCCCGCCTTGTCAAAAGGCTTGTAGTTATCGACATAAAACTCAATATCGTTAGCTGAGAGCTGTGCGAATTTCACATTAGAGGAGACGGAGAATGTTCTCTCCTGCTTGTTGGTGATGATGCAGACACCTGTGAGCACCTCATGCGTATTGCCTGCCAGCATCTTTAACATACGTATGGCATCACTGCGATCTGCCGGCTTGCCAAGTATACTGTCGTTGATTCGCACGATGGTGTCGGCGGTAATGAGTAGCTCGTTATCGAGTAGAGGGAGATAAGCTGCGGCTTTCTTTTTCGCTATATATAAAGGTATATCTTGAATGGGGATAGACGGAGGATAAGATTCATTAATGCCGTCAATGGTTTTTACCGTAAAAGAAAGATTTAAGCCTTTGAGCAGTTCCTTCCTCCGCGGGGAGTTGGAACCCAGGATTATATTATACTTATTAAGATTGTCCAGCATCTTGTTTACCAGCCGAAGGCGGCGTCATCCATCCAGAGATTCTGCGCTTTCATGGTTTGTTCAATAACGTCGCGTGCAACGCCTTCGCCCCCGCTCTGGAAGGAAATATACTTGGCGATAGCCTTGATTTCCGGAGCAGCGTCAGCCGGAGCTACTGGCAGGCCAACAATCGCCATTACTTTTTGGTCGGGGATGTCATCGCCGGCATACAGTATCTCTTCGTCCGCCAAGCCTGTCTTTAGCTTAAAGTCATTATACTCTATGTTCTTATATCTGCTCCCCATATAGAGATGTTCTTCTTTGATACCCAAGTGCGAGAAGCGGACTCGTAGAGATTCGGAAACTGCCCCCGATATAATTCCAACTATCAGCCCCTTCTTTACAGCCAATTGCATGGCATATCCGTCCCTGACGTTCACCGACCGTGTCGGTTCTCCGTTCGTGCCAAGCGGCATGGTTACATAGGAGAGGACGCCGTCCACATCAAAGAGGAAAGCTTTAATTCGTGTCAAATCGTAATTTATCATTGTTTGTCCTGATTATTTAATTGTTTCACTGTAAATACTCTGGCTGATCAGTTTATAGAGCGCCTGACGGTTAGCTTCACTCAGAAGGGAGAGCTGTTTGTCCATTACGTCCTTATCGAATCTCATTGCCGGACCGGTCTGCGCTTTCGACGGTTGCAGGTCTCTTATTTTGTCGGCGGTTTCGGCTATGAGCGGAAGGAGGACTTCGTATGACAAACCTTGCTCGGCAAGGATGTCGGCAGCGATGGCATACATGTGGTTAGTGAAGTTACAGGCAAAGACTGCCGCCAGATGCAGATATATCCGTTTCGAGTAGTCAATCTCCTGCGCATTGCCAGACAGTGCGATGGCAACCTTCTTTAACATTTTCATATCTCCGGGATTGTTTACTTCGACGAAAATAGGTGTCCCTTCAAGGTGCACTTTTCTGTTCTTAGTAAAAGTCTGCAAGGGATAAAAGACGCCGTATCGTGCAGCATGTCCCTCGAATACGCTTGCCGGCATACTTCCGGCCGTATGTACCCACAGGCCGGTGTTCGGTTTCATTTGCGGAATTACTTCCTGCAAGACAGAATCCTTCAGAGCGAAGATGTACAAGTCGGCATCAGCCTGAATATCCTCCAGAGAGCTTGTCCCCTTACAATTCAGCTTCTTTGCCAGCGATTCGGCATGTTCCGCAGTGCGGCTGTAAACCTCAACGATAGTCATTCCCGCCCGCTGCATCTCTATTGACATGCTGGTGGCCAAGTTTCCTGCGCCTATAAATACAATTTTCATGCTTATTTGTTTAGTTTATTATATGTAAAAAATAATTAATTCGTCTTTCCTGCCTTCCTGTTCTCATGAGTCCAGTTTAGATTCGGTCTCTTCTTCAGTCGATAATTTTAACATCTCGTTCTCTGCACCGGAATCATGTTCATCCTCGTCTTCTGCCGGCGGAATGACTTCCTCAGGCTCCATGTCTGCATAGATGTCTGCATAGATGTCTGCGTATTGGTCGGAATCGGTTTTCAAGTAATCGCGCATACGAGATGCCAGCTTGAAGGTTTCGCCTTCGCGCGTCCAAAGAATGTCATTCTGCAATCTTCTGCTAAGATTGATCAGTGGCTGACATCCGGCATTGGCAAACAGCTGGCGGGTATCGTCATACTTGAAAATGTCCGAATGAACAAACGTCGCCAGACGATCGATGCCCAAATACTCCTTGTCAAGCTTTCCGAAGCCCAGCTGTTCGTGCAGCATGGCTCCTTCAGGAGTCGAATTGTTTGTTACCAGCAGAAAGGTATGAACAAGGATGACTGTTTTCAGAACGCTTACGACCATATAACCCGCTGTCTGCCCATACAGCTGGTATTCTACCAGCAACCGCCCCTTTACTCCACGAATAATCTTCCGCCGTTTTTCATTGCACTCATACAAGTTCTGAAACACCTCGAACTGTGTATAACCGGGACTGTTGCAACCGAGCCTCTCCTCTATACGATTCAGAGCATGGTTCGTAATATAAACCGGCAGCATCTTCTCTGCCTGAGGGCCCTTTTTACCTAAATAAGAAGAAGGCATTTCTATCGGCATGAACTCCTGAGAATTGAAGTTGAGCGTCACGACGATCGTCAGCCTCACTGCCGAGCGTACTGCACCGTCAGAGAGAATGATCTTCTTTCGTTCCGGTTTTAACGGCCTTATTTGGATAAAGTGCATCATCCGACCGTCTGCCGCATGGCGCTTAACCTTCTCGGAACTGTCTGTATATTCAGCGCTGTAAATAGTATTGCGAAGGTCACTCATAAACATTGAAATCGGCAGCTGAAGCTCCCTCATCCTTGTTATATACTCGGTGAAGCGCCTTTCACGTCCGTCAATGAACTCCCGATACCAGCGAAATGGAGTCCATATATCCGGGTTGGGCCTTACTTCCGGCTCATAAGGGGCATCGGGGCGAATCATCCACTCCAGGGGAGAGACTATATAATGGTAATCACCAAGGTTGACAGTCGTTCCTGCCTTTGTGAGTTTGATGGTTTGGCACTTTTGCATGATGCGTGAATATTCGTTGGCGAACAACATCACCTCTTTTGACACTTTACCGTCGGCGACCACTTTCACGGCTGCTCCACGGAGGAAGTAAATAGCGTCTATCTGAATCGGCGTAAGTGTTCCGTACAAGTCGGGATGGATCAGGTCACAAATAGCCTTCAATCTTTGTATATAATCATTACGGTGTTGCGCTGCTTCTTTCTTCTTGCGAGCGTTTTCGTTCTGTCTATTCTTGGTTCTCTTTTTTGCCATTATCGATGCTTTAACAGGGAAGCAAAGATAGAATAAAATTTAGTTCGCGTCCCATCCTTTGCCTGAAATAAATCTATCGTCTTCATTATGAATAGCAAGCGTTCGCTTCAAGAGGCTAACGATTAGTAACTCCATGGTTTATTATTCGCTCTATCTCTTTTTGGCGCATCTTCATGTCAAAACGTCATGTTTCGAGACATGCTGCCTGCTTGTTCTAATTGGCTCCGAGCATATCGTTTGATTCCTGCAAAATCTCCAGACTCCTTCTTCACATGTCCAGAGATGTTCGTCACGTCTTTTGACATGTAAGTTACGTCTTTAAAGACGTTCGCCACGTCTTTTGACATGTAAGTTACGTCTTTAAAGATGTTCGCCACGTCTTTTGACATGTAAGTTACGTCTTTAAAGATGTTCGTCACGTCTTTTGACCTGTAAGTTACGTCTTTAAAGGTGTTCGCTACGTCTTTTGAGACGTGAGTTACGTCTTTAAAGATGTTCGCTACGTCTTTTGACATGTAAGTTACGTCTTTAAAGATGTTCGCCACGTCTTTTGACATGTGAGTTACGTCTTTAAAGGTGTTCGTCACATGTCTGATGATGTTCCGGGAGGATGGGGGGCTGAATTTAATTCGGCAGAGGTTTTCCGGTGCGTATTCCGGGAAAATACGCATCTTTACGGCTCAAATATTAAAACGCAGCATACATGAATGAGTTTAAAAGCATTACAGGAACAGGCCGTTCTCAAGCAGGCAGCGGCATTGCGGGCAGGGTGCATACATCAAAGATTTCTCACGGATTGTCAATAACGTTAAACGGCATTAAAAACAAAATCATTCTGCTGGTCTTTTTGCCGTTATTATCTGCAAATTTAAGTTTTGCCGATGGGGGCGACGGAGATGGGGATCCGAATTTATACATGGTTATTGCAAATGTTATTTTCGACGAATTTCGCTTTCCTTTAATTGGTTTTGCAAATATTTCCATGAATAATCAGGCATTGCCTCAAATAGGTTTTGTGAATTATAATGACGGTGATTTGAAAAGTTTGCAGTTGGGGTTTACCAATAATGTTAAAGGTGATATGAGGGGAGTGCAGGTTGGTTTTTCAAATATAGCGCTTCGGAAACTGTCCGGCTCTCAAATTGGTTTTTTCAACTTCTGCGATACTCTGGAGAGCGGCCTTCCGGTTGGTATAATCTCGTATATGAAAAATGGAGGCTATCATGCTGTTGAATTAAGTACGGCGGGGATTTCAATTATTAATTTTTCATTCAAAACAGGGGTGGAAAAGTTTTACACATCACTGACTGTAAGTTATGACGAAGATGCTCCGGCATATTCTGCCCTTGGTTTTGGAATAGGCTCTAAAATATCAGTTCGCAAAAAATTCTTTGTGAATCCGGAATTGAATTATGTCTCAAAAATATGGGGAGGAAACAGGCAATATTTTAATGGCGATTTATTATTGGGATACAATTTGTCAAAACATTGGGGCATTGTGCTTGGACCGGAATTTACAGTACAACTGGCAGATGGAACGACAAAAAATCCGGCATATAAAATCTATAACCATAAGTTTGGCCGGAACAACAGTTTTATAATTAACGGCAAATCAGGAATACGGTTTGAATTTTAAAAGGCCGGGAAATCATGAGGGAAACCGTATAAAGACAATGTCGTACAAGATGTTCATTCCGATTGCTGAAATCCGGGCATGAGTATATTCGTCAGGAATGATGATAAACGGGCTGATGGGGTTGCCCGTTTGCTTATACATGAACTGAAATTCGTGTTATACAATTATTAATACCTTTGCAGCAATTCATCATTACGCAATTATGAACGTTTTAACAAAGTGCATACAGCAAGCGTTTGTCCGCCGTCAGAGAGAAATAGAAAGCTTTGCAGGAAGGGCAGATGAAATTCAGGATATTCAGCTAAAGAAGCTCCTGCGTATGGCGGAGCGTACGGAATGGGGGCGGATGTACGATTTTAAAAGCATCCGTTCATATTCCGGCTTCTCGGAACGCCTGCCTCTGCAAGTCTATGACGATATTCGGCCTTATGTGACACGAATGATTAACGGCGAACGGAATACGCTATGGCCCTCGGAAGTGAAATGGTTCGCAAAGTCCAGCGGAACAACCAGCGATAAAAGCAAATTTCTCCCCATGACAAGGGAAATACGGCAGGCGCAATACAAAGGAGCAATAGACTGCGTCTCGCTTTATCTTCGGAACAACCCGAAAAGCCGGTTCTTTGAAGGAAAGGGTCTCATTCTCGGAGGAAGTCATAGTCCGTCACCCTTGAATCATCGAGCGCATTGCGGCGACTTGTCGGCTGTGTTAATACAGCATCTTAATCCGGTCCTTAATCTCCTGCGCGTGCCGAAAAAGAAGATTGTGCTAATGGACGAATGGGAGCGCAAGATTGACGCTATCGTTCAGGGGTGTTGCAGAATGAATGTCAACAGTCTTTCCGGCGTCCCCTCCTGGATGCTTATCCTCATCAAGGCCATGCTGAAGAAAACGGGGAAGGAATACTTAACCGAAGTCTGGCCTAATCTGGAAGTCTTCTTCCATGGGGGAATAAACTTCAGTCCTTACCGTGATTTGTATAAAACGCTTATTCCCTCCGACAAGATGCACTACATGGAAACATACAATGCTTCAGAGGGATTCTTCAGTATTCAGGACGATCCGAATGATCAGAGCATGATGCTAATGCCGGATTATGGTATTTTCTACGAATTTATCCCCTTGAACCGTTTGTCGGAAGACAATCCATCTGCATTGCAGCTGGCAGAGGTCGAAAAGGATACGAACTATGCGATGGTTATCACAACCGTCGGAGGATTGTGGAGATACGTTATTGGCGACACAGTCCGCTTCACTTCTCTCAATCCGCACAAGATTGTTATCACCGGCAGAACGAAGCATTTCATAAATGCTTTCGGTGAAGAACTCATGGTCGATAATGCCGATAACGCCATCAGCCTTGCAGGGCGAGACACGGGCGCCAAGGTGAAGGAATACACTGCTGCTCCGCTCTTCATGCTAGACAAGGCGCAAGGGCTGCATGAATGGCTAATTGAATTTGAAGACCTTCCACCATCCGTAAGCGAATATGCCACACTGCTTGACAAGCATCTTCAGGCTCTTAATTCAGACTATGAGGCCAAAAGGCACAAAAACATGGCCCTGCTGCCGCTTAAAATAACTGTCGCCCGTGAAGGCGTCTTCTATGACTGGCTCAAACGGCAGGGGCGCCTCGGCGGGCAGCATAAAGTTCCAAGACTTAGCAACAGCCGCTACATCATTGAGGAACTCCTCGCCATTAACAACGCATGAACATTAACATCCATCCAGCCCGGCATGATTCTTATTGTTGATGACGATGCTGCCGTGCGCTCCTCACTCACTCTCCTTTTAAAGCGTGCGGGGTTTGAAACACAAGCCGTGGATGGAACGGATAAAGCTGTTGCAAAGCTAGCCTCGCCGGAACTGCAACTCATACTTATGGACATGAACTTCAGCCTTACAACAAGTGGCGAAGAAGGGCTAAGGATGCTCCGGAGAACCAGGGCGACACGACCGGAAATCCCGGTAATTCTCATCACTGCATGGGCATCAATCGCTTTGGCTGTCGAGGGAATGAGAGCAGGGGCTTTTGATTTCATCGCCAAGCCTTGGAATAATGCAGCTCTGATTGCCTCCATTCGCACAGCCCTGGAACTGAACAGCCGAAGCAAAGCCGCTGCTACACCATTCAAACGCGAGGCTACGAAATGCAACTTCGACAAAATAATCGGATGCAGCGATGCCCTCATGAACGCCCTCGCTCTCGTAGCCAAGGTCGCACATACCGATGCAGCCGTGCTTATTACCGGCGAAAGCGGCACAGGGAAAGAACTGATTGCCGAGGCGATCCATATCAATAGCCCGCGAGCCGCCGAGCCTTTCGTTAAAGTCAATCTTGGCGGACTCTCGCACAATTTGTTTGAAAGCGAAATGTTCGGACACAGAAAGGGAGCTTTCACCGATGCCTTCGCCGATAGAACAGGGCGGTTCGAAGCTGCCGGCAAGGGAACTGTCTTTCTTGACGAAATAGGAGAGCTTGACCTAGCCTGTCAGGTGAAACTTTTGCGTGTCCTTCAAGATCGGACATTCGAGCCTTTGGGTGACAGCCGATCCAGGCAGGCTGAGGCAAGAATAGTTAGCGCAACCAACAGACCGCTGAAGGATATGATCGCTGAACGAACCTTCAGGGAAGACCTCTTTTACCGAATAAATCTTATCGGCATTCATCTTCCTCCACTGAGAGAAAGGCCGGAGGACATCGAACTCCTCTCTGAACGCTTCCTTGCCGAACAATGTCGAGTTAACGGATTGGCTGAAGCACGGCTGACTGCTTCGGCGCGTTCTTTTCTAAGGTCGCAGCCATGGCCGGGAAATGTGCGGGAACTTAAGAATCTTGTGGAACGCACCGTGCTCGTATCCGGAAAAGCACAGCCGGAGGCCGACGACTTCGCTCGCCTTACATCTGAATCCGCGCATGAAACCGGAAAAACGTCTGCAAGGCTCACCTTGGACGAGCAGGAGAAACATTCCATCGCAATGGCTGTCAGACAACATGCCGGAAATCTCTCAAAAGCCGCTGCAGCATTGGGGATAAGCCGCGCAGCACTCTATCGAAGAATGGAAAAGCACGGCATACGCCCATGAGCACAAATGCCGGCTTCAGACTGCAAATAATTATTCTCATCCTTTTTCTCGCAGCCTTTGTTGGGGGAATATGCAGAGACTTCTCATCTGCATACATTATATACATGGTAGAAGGACTGGCCGTTCTGCAAATCCTTAGCCTCATCATCTTCTTCAAACGGGCTATTAAGCCGATGCGCATAATCTCCTGCGGCATGGACTTGCTTCGGGAACAGGATTTCAGCTCAAGGCTAAGGAACGTCGGACAGGCCGAGGCTGACCGCATCATCAATATCTTTAATCGAATGATGGAGCAATTGAAAAACGAACGCCTGCGCCTTCGTGAACAAAACCATTTCCTTGATCTCCTCATCAATGCCTCGCCTCTGGGCGTAATCGTCCTCGATTTCGACGGGAGAATTGTTTCGGTTAATCCGGCTGCAAAACAACTTCTAGGCCTACGGGCGACAGACAGAGTCGAAGGTCTTCGCATCGACGAGATTCATCACCCTGTCATTCCAGAAATATCTGCAACCAAACCAGGAACAGCTGCAACCTTCCGCCTCGGAAATGCGCATATATATAAATGTGTCCACTCCGCCTTCGCCGACAAGGGTTTCTATCGCTCGTTCTATTTGCTGGAACTGCTAACCGAGGAAGTAAGGCGTGCCGAAGCAAAAGCATACGAAAAGGTTATACGCATGATTGCCCACGAGGTAAACAATACAACCGCCGCACTGGCCTCTACACTCGACACTATTGCCGCCGACATCCACGAAAAGGATAAAGATGCCGGAGATGCCCTCAATATGGCCATCGAACGATGCTACGGAATGAACAAATTTATCTCCGCCTTCGCCGACGTCGTCCGAATACCGGAACCACAGTTGCATAATGACGACCTTAACCGCCTGGCCAACGACTGCAGGCAATTCATGGAAACCGCCTGCGCCAGCAGAAACATCCGAATCAACATGCAGCTCGCCAACGAACCTCTGCCCGTCCGCACCGATGCTCTGCTTTTTCAGCAAGTCCTCGTCAATATCGTAAAGAACTCCGCCGAAGCCATCGGAAACAACGGGGAAATATGGATATGCACCGAGGGCAGGCCTGCATGTATAGAAATAATCGACAATGGCCACGGCATTGACAGGGAAACAGAGGGGAAACTCTTCACCCCCTTCTTCTCCACCAAGCCGCACGGACAGGGACTGGGGCTAATCTTCGTCCGCGAAACGCTTGAAAGGCATGGATACTCCTTCTCCCTGCGCACCGGCGACGATGGCTTGACGCGCTTCAGAATCATATTGCAATAAGGCCGGCGGAAATCGGCGAGCCTGAATTGCGACATAAAACTCATCCCAGTTTTAGTCATATACAATGTTAAACACTCTGTTTATCCTTACAGTTTAATCTATTGCAGTCCGCTGGAATAATTCTATTTCCTTTTTTAAGTTCCGAGAGTGTCGGGTGATACTCGGAGAATCACCCGACACTCTCGGAGAATCAACGGTGACTCTCGGAGAGTCAAGCGTGATTCTCAGAGAATCGACCATATACTCTCAGAGAATCAAGCGTGATACTCCGAGAATCAACGGTGACTCTCAGAGTGTCAAGCGTGATTCTCAGAGAATCGACCATATACTCTCAGAGAATCAACGGTGATACTCCGAGAATCAACGGAGACTCTCAGAGTGTCAAGCGTGATTCTCAGAGAATCGACCATATACTCTCAGAGAATCAAGCGTGATACTCGGAGAATCAACGGAGACTCTCAGAGAATCAAGCGTGATACTCCGAGAATCGACGGTGACTCTCAGAGTGTCAAGCGTGATACTCCGAGAATCAACGGTGACTCTCGGAGTGTCAAAATTGCCTTCCGGAGAACTGACTGTGGCTTTTGCAGCATCGCAGGTTTCAAAATCAGAAGGAGCGTCGGCCTGTTTATCATGAACTCCGGTTAATAAGGAACTCCGGATGCCTGGCTCTCAATGGATGTGCTTACGGCGTTCGGCTGCGATTTTGCTTTTTATTTTGTCGCCGTTCATCTGTGTGAGAGAGACGGTTTTTGTTTCCTTCGCGATTTTAACAGAAAAGCAAACCTCGTCAAATGTTATCATCGAGGGCATCATCTTTCCGTCAACCTTGCGCTCAATAATTTCGTTTGCATTTGGCTCGTCGGCTTTGAAGGCGGCGAGAAGTTCGTTAAGGAGGTCATCATTGTCTGAAAATCTGATTGCCAGCAGTGTGACATTGTTCTCTTTGGGATTTCTGATGGCGTCCATTTCAACAGATTCGATGCTTTCGCATTTCTTTATAAAGGACAGGATATGCTCCTGGGCGACCAAGTCGGCAAATAGGCTGCCAACCGCAAGAAAAACAATAATTGTAATCGCTTTCATAATACTAATCTCAATTAAATTAAACAATCTTATTATTTAGATATTGGTAGCTTCTTGAAACTCTATTTTTTCGCAGCCGGCAACATTGACGAAAGCATGGTTCACGCTGGCAAACGAGCATTTCGTCGAAGGAGCGCAGTGAAGAAAAAGCATTTGTTAGAAGTTCCCGGTTAAAAAATCACGTACTATCTCCTGTGTATATTCATCGGGAATCTGCCGGATGAAGTCCTCGTATGGTTCAAAGGCTTGGGAGCGGAGTGATTCCAGCTCTTCGCACTGAAGTTCGGCTTGCAGAAGTGTCGCTTCAAGTTCTGAACGTATGACTTTCGGGTCGGTGATGCGCACTCCTTTGCGGATGATGTAACTGCCTTCAAACGGATTGTCCGTATGCCGGTGGAGCAAAATCGTGGCGCCGGCGGCCAGGATTAACGATGCGGCGATGCTTGTCCACAGCATCAAGCGTCTTCGGGGGCCTGATGTACGTGGCTGGGCAGCGAGTGCGACCGGCAGTTCGTTCTCGATATAGTTAAAGAGCTTGCGGTAGGGTTCCAACGATGCCGGAATGTCTTCCTTGCGGAAGAATGTGTAGAGTTCTTCTTCTTCGGCATTGCTTGTCAGGCCGTCGAAAAATCGTTCTGCAAGTTTTTCTATTCTATTATAATCTGTATTCATTTCGTTATTTTATAGAATAATGTTTTTACTCTTTTTCTGGCTCTTGACAGGTTCATACGCACGGCTTCGAGCGTGCTGCCTGTTATGAGGGCTATTTCGTCTATCTCCAGGCCTTCGACGTGCTTCATCTTCAACACTGCCTGCTGGAGACCGGAGAGGCGTTCAATGATCTGATTGACCTGCTGAAGGTTGTCCTTTTGTTCAAGGATAGAGTAGGGAGAAAGGGTTGATTCATCGGTTTTCTCTTTGAGCGTTTCCATATCAACATGCCTGTCTGCACGATACTTGAGGGCGTTCAGGCACAGGTTCTTCGTTATTTTCAGCGACAGCGCCAGGACACTGTTGTATACGCTTAACTCCTCTTTCATTGACCATAGCTTCAGAAGAACCTCCTGCGCTATGTCTTCCGCATCGTCCCGATTGTCCATCAAGCTCTCGGCGTAGGCCAGCAACCGCGGGCGGAGCGGCAAAATCTCCTGTATGAATATTTTCTTTTCCATATATCTATAATAAGGACAATCGGAAGGTGTTTTTGTAACGTTCGCGAGAGTGTTTTTAATGTTTTCTGCATGGCGCGACGTTCTTCATTTTTTTTATTTGTCCCGTCACGAAACATAGTCTATATTTGGCATTCAAATAAATATATTAATATGAAAGAACAATTAAATCTTCTCATCATTAGCTCTATAATCATATCGGTTATAAGCATGGGGTGCAGCTCCTCCCCTTTTCATACGAAAGCAACAGGAACTCCCTACGAAATTGTAGTTTCAGTCGATAAGGAAAACTGGCAGGGCGAGGTCGGCGAGGCCATTAAGAGCGATTTGGAATCTGACATCGCCATGCTGCCACAGTCTGAACCGGCATTCAAGATTATGTATGGTGAACCGGGACATTTCGGAACCCTGCTTCAGAACGTGCGAAACATCTTCGTAGTAAATATTAACGGAAGCATGTACACGCAGGTCGGCTTATCATACGAGAAAGACAGGTGGGCGAAAGGCCAGGTAGTATTGACCATGAACGCGCCCGACCGGGAGAGTATCCTGGAGTTCTTCGGCAAGCACAAGACCCGTATTTCGCGCTTCTTCTCGGAGATAGAGATGAACCGGGCGACGCTCTTGCTGGAGGAGGGAACAAACCTGGCGGTCATGGACAGTCTCAGGCAACATCTCAACGTTGCTCTCAACATTCCTTACGAGATGAAAGCAACAACCTCCGGCAAGGATTTCTTCTGGATTTCGGATGACGGAAAGTCGGCACGCTCTGACATAATCGTATATACCTTTCCCTACACGGACGTGAACACATTCACAGCTGAATATCTGACTGCGAAACGCGATTCGATAGCTGCCATCAATGTTCCGGGCGGCAGGATGGATTCATACATGACTACGGAAAGGCTAATCGCCCCGGAATATGAGGCCATAGCGCTTCGCGGCAAGTACAGTGGAGTCTTGCGCGGGTTATGGAAGATGGTTGGCGACATGATGGGCGGGCCGTTCGTTAGTATCGTCCGTCTTGATGAAGCTAATAACCGTGTAGTAGTAGCCGAAGGATTCGTTTATGCTCCCGGCACGAAGAAACGCAACTACATCCGCCGTCTGGAAGCAGTGCTTTACACCTTACGCCTCCCCGGCGAGTTTGAGGCTCCCCTGGTAGCCCCTTATCCAAACGCTCTCGGAGCAGATACTGAATAAAAATAAAATCATATAAACATGGACGAACAAATGATAAAGATCGGATTCACGCATGGCGACATCAACGGCATAAGTTACGAACTGCTGCTGAAGACATTCTCCGATGCACGAATCGTTGAACTCTGCACTCCTATTATATACGGCTCATCAAAGATTGCAGCCTATCACAGGAAAGCCCTTGAACTCCCCGCTATAAACATGAGTTCAATAAGTCGGGCAGAGGATGTCGCCTCCGGACGAATAAACATCATCAACTGCGCGAATGACGAGGTGAAGGTCGAGCTGTCCCGCCCGACGCAAATATCAGGTGAGGCAGCAATGCAATCGCTGAACGCTGCCGTCACGGACTACAAGCGTGGAAACTTGGACGCAATTATTACTCTGCCGGTCAGCAACCGGATAATCTTGAGCAAATTCTATCCCGTCCTGTCATCGTATTTGGAAAGAACGCTGAAGGTGGAGAAAGGAGGGGCGCTCTCAATGCTGCTATATGATGACACAGTTCGCTTCGCTTTGTTAACCGAGAACATTCCCCTCTCGCAGGTTGTTCAGTCCGTCACCAAATCATCACTGGTCGAGAAACTCCTCCTTCTCAACAGAACTCTCAAGGAAGATTTCGCTATCGTTAAGCCACGCATAGCCATCCTCTCACTCAATCCCAGAGCCGGCGCCGGACATTCGGAAATGGAGGAGGAGAGCATCATCATTCCTGCCATGAATGAAGTGAGCGAGCAGGGCATAATCATTTTCGGTCCATATCCTGCGGACAGTTTCTTCGGCTCTCGCATGTATAAGCAGTTCGACTGTACCATGGCCATGTTCTACGACCAGATAGCCGGCGCTTGCAAGGTGCTGTACGAAACCGGCGGCGTTCACTGCACTGCCGGTCTCCCCTGCGTTCATACCGCTCCCGCGCATGGCGCTGCCTACGACATAGCCGGTTTGAACCAGGCCTCCGACGATGCCTTCCGTCGCTCAATATATACGGCGATAGACATCTACCGCAACCGCATCGCCTATCGCAAAGCTACGGCCAACCCCTTGCGCAAACAATACTTTGACAAGGACTTGGGCGACGATAGTGTTGATTTAACGAAAGATGAAAACGACGACTTATTGTCTTTATAGAGCGTTCCTCCTTACAAAAGGTAGCCGGTGGTTTATTGTATGCCTTTGCGCTTTACAAACGATTGCCAGTTACTAAAACATAACCCGAACCGGAAATCTACACGGCAGACGCTTACTTTATTAACCGCCTAAAGCGGCTATTCAGCGCTCTGCCTTTATCATATAAGGAGGTAAATCCCGTAATAAATCGCATTAAACCACAGACCACAAATTCGCTACGTTCGTTTCAGGACAAGCCTATTTGCGGGAAATAACCATCCGTGCATTAATAATCTGAATCAGGGATAAGCAAGCAAGTTTGATATTCCAAGTCCAAGTATAATTCGGAGATATTCAGAAGGTCTCGGTTTATGTTTTGAAAGTCATGTTTGACGCTCCGAGCGTTTCACGAGACGCTCCGAACGTCTCACGAGACACTCTGAACATCACCGTTGATTCTCCGAATATCGCGCGACATGCTTTTAAGCTTACAGACCGTTCGCAAAGGCAAAATGGGCGCACTTTGCAATATATAAATGCAACAACCGTTATTAATCATGAATTTTTACCAATAATTATAGATATGAAAATAAAATTAACGCCGGCATCCGGGCTTTTCATGCTGTTATTTATAATGTCCTGTGCAACGCCGAAGAACATCACCTATTTCCAGAAGATAGATGAGCTGACAGATGAGCAAAAAGCTCGGATGTCCCAGAACTATACATCGCAAATATGCCCTGACGATATGCTCTCAATTACGGTCAGCTCCTCGTCGCCGGATGTGGTAACCCCCTTTAACCCGCCTCTTTATTCTTATTCCGCCCCTCAACGAACAATTCCAAACACATCTTTCTCAGTTTCCACATCCGCATCACAGCTGTCAGTGCCGACACTTACGACAACACAGCAATTGACGAGTTATCCGGTGAATAGCGACGGTGACATTACTTTCCCCGTAATCGGTCGCTACCATGCAGCCGGACAGTCGAAGCAAGATTTCGAGAACAAACTCCAGGCAGAAGTCAGGAAATATGTCCCTGACGCCATTGTTCATGTTAAGATAGAGAACTACAAAGTAACGGTCATGGGTGACGTTCTCTATCCCGGCACTCTGCCCGTCTATAACGAACGCATCACCATCCTTGAAGCCCTCGGCCAGGTCGGCGACCTGACAATTAACGGCAGCCGCACGAACATTCTGGTCGTTCGCGACAATAACGGCATTAAGGAATATGGCAGGGTTGACATCACCGACCCGGCGGTATTCACCTCCCCTTTCTATTATTTAAGGCAGAACGATCTCGTCTATGTCGAACCTAACAGAGCAAAGAAACGCAGTGCATTGTACAGCGCCGGCGAATCGTTGACCGTCTCCATCTTCTCGGCCGCCGTCACCTGCATATCGACCGTTAGCGCCATCGGCATATCCCTGTACAACAATTTAAAGAAACAATAAGCAACCATGGAACAGAAGGACACTGAATATATCGGGTTAAAGACCATACTCATTAATTACATGTCACACTGGCGTCTCTTCCTGGGCGCCTTTTTATTCACTCTCGCCGCCGGTATTCTCTACGTCGTTTTTTATCCCCGCACCTACGAAGTTATGGCTCGGATACAGCTTCAAGAAGACAAAGGCATCGGAGCCGTCGGCGCCGGCCTGGGCGAAGCTGCCGGTTTGCTCCGTTCCTTCGGTCTTGGTGGCGGCGTAAGTGGAACTCTGAATGTTGACGACGAGCTGAACCTCCTGACCTCAAACGCCCTGATGAAAAAAGTAGCCCTCGACCTTGGCATAAACGTAGAATATACCCGTCCCCGCTCCTTCTACCGCCTTTACGACAATACTCCAATAAAATTGACAGCCGCCGACTCCCTCACTCGTGAGAAACTCTCTGAGGAAGTAAAATTCATCGTCCGCCTCAATGACGGAAGCATACACATCAAAACCAAATCGCGCAGCAGAGACGAGAACAGCTTCACCTTCGCATCTCTTCCGGCTGTCCTCCCCCTCCCCGAAGGAAATTTCATCCTCGACTATGGCGTGAAACACCTCCCCATTGAAGATATGGACATCCTCTACAAACCCGCGGGATGGAAAGCCGAAGAGATGGAGAAAGAATTTACTATCGAAGTATATTCAAAAAACTCCAACATCATCGAACTCAGCTGCACAGACTACGAACGCAACCGAGCCGTCAATACAATCAACAAACTTATCAGCTACTACAACCGCGAGACGACAGCCTACATGAAAGAACTGAACAGCAAGACTCTCGCCTATCTCGATGCACGCATCGACTCCCTCACCCTTGACCTCCAGGTGATAGAGATAGAAATAGCCGACTTTAAGAACATCAACTCGCTTACTGACGTAGAGCACGACGTCCAGTTCTATGTCGCCCAGTTGGCCGAAATACAGACGAAAATAGTTGAGCTGGAAACCCAAGCCCACTTGATTCGCCTGATGAGTGACTTTGTCAAAGACCCGGCCAACCAATATAGCCCCATGCCCGGCCTGATGAGTCAGGAGGGAGACAAAAGTAGCCCCATACAACTCTATAATCAGATGTTGATTGAGCGTGCCCGCATCATTCAAAATTCAAACGAAAACAACCCGCTTGTTCCCAGCCTGACACTTCAATCCGATCGATTGCGCGAAAGCGTCTATCTCTCGATCGAAAACCTGGAGAAAGCCACGCGCCAATCCATCTCCGACATGAAAGCCAAGGAGAAAATCCTCTTCAATACCATGAAGAGCTACCCCGGCAAAGAGCGTAGCTACATCGAGCTGAAGCGTCGTCAGGAAATAGCGCAGGGCATATATCTGATTCTTCTCCAGAAAAGAGAAGAGACCGCCTTGGAGAGCGGCTTGGCGAGCGAACGAGGAAAAATCATCGACGCCGCCTTCGTTAAAAAGAAGCCGGTAGCTCCCCGCAAAATATATGCTGCTCTTGGCATCATATTATTCACAATTCTAATTCCGGTAGTCTGGCTTTTCATTCAAACACAAGTATCTTCCCTTCTGGGCGAATACAGACGCAGAAAGCAATAATGTTTTCCCATTATCCGTTCCTGTCCGAAAATGCAAGACGAAAAGAACAAAAAAAAGCTCAACGAAGAGCATGGTTATCAAGCAAGATTTTCAACGCTCCGGTACTAGAAAAGGGGAAGTTGATTTGCAGGAGAATGAAAGATTTCGTTTCTTTGCCCTCGTTTACAAGCAATCTCTGGCGGAACCAAGCTATCCGCAACATTGCAAAACCAAGTTTTATTATTCATAATTAAAAGATTTAAGAAACAAATGGATTTAATTAAAATTGCTGAAGCAGCATTTTCAACCTCAAAAGAGCATCCTCAATTCAGAAGTGGCGATACGATAACTGTTTCATATCGTATCAAAGAAGGAAATAAAGAGCGCATCCAGCAATACAGAGGCGTCGTTATCCGTATATGTGGTCACCAAGACAAAAAACGTTTCACCGTTCGCAAAATGTCGGACAATATTGGCGTAGAGCGTATTTTTCCCCTTGATTCCCCATTCATTGAAGAAATCAAGGTAAACAAATACGGAAAAGTGCGCCGAGCCAAGTTGTACTATTTACGCAAACTCACTGGAAAGAAAGCCAGAATCAAAGAAAGAAGATCCTAATGCTGAAAAAAATTCTATCCGTTTCAGGGCGAGGAGGATTGTACAAACATATCTCTCAAACTAAAACCATGCTTATTGTAGAATCGCTCACCGCTGACAAGAAGCGCCTGCCGATCTACAACCGTGAAAAAGTAGTTTCGTTGAGCGACATTGCTATGTACACAATCGAAGAAGAAATTCCCCTGCATGTTGTACTAACCAGCATGAAGGAGAAGGAGAACAGCGAGAAATGTGCCATTGACTTGTCCTCTGCAAATAATGACACCCTTCGTGCATATCTGGAAGAAGTCCTCCCGAATTTTGATCGCGACCGCGTATATCCAAGCGATATACGAAAACTTATTTTATGGTATAATGTGTTGATTGAATTCGGAATTACCGACTTCTCTCCCAATGAAAAGGAAGAAGAAAACAAACAAACAGAGAAAGTGGATAACCCTTAAAACAACGGGTTATCCACTTTCTCTTTTAACAAGGCCAATTCTACAACCTCGCGAATATCTTCTACAAAATGAAAAAACAATCCCTTTAGATAATCCGCATTAATTTCATTTATATCCCGCTCGTTATCCTTACACAGAATAATTTCTTTAATCCCTGCACGTTTCGCCGCAAGAATTTTTTCTTTTATCCCCCCAACTGGAAGAACTTTCCCTCGCAGGGTTATTTCTCCTGTCATGGCTATATTGCGTTTCACTTTCCGTTGTGTGAAAGCTGATACCAATGACGTTACCATTGTTATACCTGCACTTGGCCCGTCTTTAGGAATTGCACCTTCAGGCACATGCAAATGAACGTTCCAATTCTCGAACATATCTTCGCTGATATTAAAGAAGGAGGCGTGAGAATGAATATATTCAAGAGATAGGATAGCTGATTCTTTCATAACCTCGCCCAAATTCCCCGTAATGGTCAGCTTCACATTCTTTCCTTTGCTCAAACTGGATTCAACAAATAGAATTTCGCCGCCGACAGCTGTCCAAGCCAATCCTGTAACAACGCCGGCATATTCATTCCCCTGATACTTATCGCGTGAATATTCGATTATCCCCAAATACTCGCGCAAGTTGGCTACTTTGATGACATCGGGGAATATTTCGTCCGAAGCTTTCTTTCGTGCAAGTTTGCGCATAATCTTGGCTATCTTTTTCTCCAGTTCACGAACGCCGCTTTCACGAGTGTAAGAATTAATGATTTCCGGCACGGCATCCTTGTGGAATTTCACTTCGCCTTTAGGCAGCCCGTGCATCTCCATCTGTTTGGGAATAAGATGGCGCGTAGCTATTTGGACTTTTTCTTCAAGGATATAACCGCTGACTTCAATCAGCTCCATGCGGTCAAGCAAAGGTTGAGATATATTATTAATATTATTAGCTGTGGCAATGAACAGAACCTTACTTAAATCATAATCAATATCCAGATAATTATCATGAAAAGCGCCGTTTTGCTCCGGATCAAGAACTTCGAGCAAAGCGGAGGCTGGATCTCCCTTAAAATCGTTCGTCACCTTATCTATTTCATCAAGGATAAACACCGGATTGGACGTTCCGGCCTTCTGAATATTCTGGAGAATACGCCCGCACATGGCACCAATGTAAGTGCGCCGATGTCCGCGTATTTCAGCCTCGTCATGCAAACCGCCTAGCGACATTCGGATATACTTGCGGTTCAACGCTTCGGCAATCGACTTGCCCAGCGATGTTTTCCCCACTCCCGGAGGACCATAAAGACAGATTATGGGCGATTTCATGTCCGCTTTGAGTTTCAGAACTGCAAGATGCTCAATAATGCGCTCCTTGACTTTTTCCAGACCGAAATGTTCCTTGTCCAGAATGCGTTGAGCGCGTTTCAGATTGAAATCATCCGTGCTGTATTCTCCCCACGGGAGATTAACAATTGTCTGCACATACTGCGTCTGCATGGAGAAATCGGGCGACTGCGGATGCAACCTTTCCAGTTTGCGAATTTCCTTGTCGAAAATGTCCATCACATTTTTCCCCCATTTCTTTTCAGCAGCCTTTCCGCGCAACTCTTTTATTTCAAGTTCGTTGATATTGCCGCCGAGTTCTTCTTGAATCGTCTTTATTTGTTGCTGGAGAAAATATTCTCGCTGCTGCTGATTGATGTCCTCATGCGTTTTCATTTGAATTGAATTTTTCAGTTCCAGCAATTGATATTCGCGATTAAGGATAAACAGAAGACGATAAGCGCGGTCTTTGAGATTGGAAATAAGAAGTAGTTCCTGCTTCTCCGCCGAGCCTGTCGGCAGGTTGGTGCACGAGAAATTAACGAGATACATCACATTCTTGTTATTCTTAATCGAGGACACAAGGTCGCGCGGCGGCTCAGCCACAACGCTTAGCATCTTAATCGTCAAATCCTTAATCGTCAGTATTAGTGCTTCAAATTCCCTGTCGTTATTCGTCGGCATGGAGTCCTCCAATAACGAAATTTCCCCATTCAGGTAAGGTAACGTCTTATACAGCCTGTGCAGCTCAAAACGCTTCTTCCCTTGCAGGATAACAGTCGTGCTGCCATCCGGCATTTCCAGCAGACGCATAACTTCTGCCACGACGCCTGTCGTATGCAAATCATCCGGCCCAGGGTCTTCCGTTTCCTTATCCTTCTGTGCCACTACTCCGATCAATTCCTTCTTCTTGATAGCATCATGAATTAGGCGCAAAGACTTGGCACGACTAATCGTCACCGGCAGTGCCACACCTGGGAATAGCACCATATTGCGTAGCGGGAGAATAGGTATTTTCTCACCCATCTTGTCGATCCCTTCCGAGAAGTCTTCATCTATGTCACAATCTGTAACGATAGGCATAATAACGCTCATGCCCTCTTCAATTTCTTCATTTGAATCCATATTATAAAAACCTCTTTTCTTTCCCATCTTTTTATTCTTATCTAAAATTAAACGTGTAAAGATACGAAAAGAAATCATGCCTCTATGTGTTTTGACCACCACTGCGGCCTAACCACATGCAGAGACACCCCTCAATCCTCCGTTCCACGTATCTCTCAATGCCAGAGTTGAGGATAAGCAGACGAAGAATATTTCTTTTTTTAAGGCGAACATCGTAATTTCCAGTTTAGCGCTCGGAAGATGTCCGGACATGTTCGCCACGTCTTTAAAGATGTTCGCCACGTCTTTAAAGGTGTTCGTTACGTCTTTAAAGATGTTCGCTACATCTTTAGACATGTGAGGAAGGTGTTATTTGAAGCCGATAGCCGGCTAAAAACTGCTCCGGGCTTGTTTTGTGGCCTGGAGTGGTGCGGGTTAGCGGGTGCGGTGTTTTTTTCTGCGGTGGAGGAGGGGTGCGGCGATGATGCACAGCGCGGAGAATATGAACGAGGCTGCACATTCGGGAAGTATGGAGAGAAGGTTGCCGCCGCGGATGAAGATGTCGTAGAATCCTTCAATCCCCCAGTTGAGCGGCGACAGGGCGGCGGCGTATTTCATGAGTGGGGGCATGACGAAAACGGGAATCCAGATGCCGCCAAGGGCTGCCATGATGACGGTGGAGATGGAAGCGAAAATGGCTGCTTGCTGGTGAGTGCCGGCGAGCTTGCCGATGGCTATGCCGTAGCTTATCGCGGCGGAGGCTGAACTGACTGCCATGACGAGTGAGAGTGGCAGGGCGCCCTGGAGGGCGAAGGCGGGAAGGCCGAGGCTGGGGAGGAGGAAGACTCCCATGAGGAAGATGACGGCGTATTGCAACAGGCAGACGAGCATGTAAACGGTGGCTTTGGAGAGCATGTAGAGGACTTCCGGACAGGGCATGGTGAGGAGGCGGAGGTAGCTTCCGTCTTCTCGCTCTTTGATGATGTTGCCGGACAGGGAGATGGAGATGAAGAAGACGGCGAAGAGGCTCCATGCAGGGATGTTGTGCTGTGTCGAATTGGGGATGACGGCGTCTTTTGTGGGGAGGGCGTACTGTTCGCTGAAGCTGACAAGGCTGGGGGATATGTTGATGCCTGAAATGGATATTGGGAAGTAGCGGTTGACCTCGGCGACGATGGCTTGGGAAAGGAACTCGCTTTCCGTCCTGGCTGCCTGCTCTCGCAGGGCGCTCATCAGGGTGCTGCGGAAAGAGGTTTTGACGACGGGGTCTATGTATATTTCAATGTGTACAGTGTCGGGGGTTACAGGCGAGGCTACTGTTCCGTTGAAGGCCGTGGAGACGTAGCGGCGGATGTTGTTGCGAATGTTTTCGGTTGCTTTTGCGGGGATTATGATTCCGACCATCCTGTCGCCGCGGGCTACGGAGGCTTTAAGTTTTTCACTGGCGTCGTCGGATGTGGATGCGCTGCGGGTGATAGAGAAGATGCCGGAGGAGGAGAGCTGTCGCTCGATGGCATTACCGAGTGAATCGGTGTCGAGATTGAGGAGTGCGAGTGGAATTTGCGTTTCGTTGATTGAGTTGAACGTGCTGTCTTGAAGCTTTGTCATTAGGACGACAAGAAGCATGGGCATGATGAACATCATGCTGAGTCCGGCCTTGTCACGGAGTAGCAGCAGGATGTCTTTATATATCAATGAGAACAGTTTACGTATCATCGCGAAGAGTTTTACCTGTTAATTGCAAGTAGAGGTTTTCTAGCGAGGCGCATCCGGAGCTGCGCACAAGGTCGCATGGGTGGCCGGATTGTAGAATATGGCCTTCGTCGATTATGCCGACGCGGGTGCAGAGGTTTTCAGCTTCTTCCATGTAGTGGGATGTATAAATGATTGTGCATCCGTCACGGTTGATGTCTTTGAGACTGTCGAGAATCATAATCTTGGACTGGACGTCGATGCCGACAGTCGGCTCGTCGAGGAAGATAATCCGGGGGCGGTGCATGAGAGCAGCGATTAAGTTGACGCGACGTTTCATGCCGCCGGAATATGTGTCAATGCGGCGGTTTTTATTTGCGGCCAGTCCGAAACGATCGAGGAGTTCGGTGGCACGTTCTTCGACAGCTTTACGTTTCATGCCGAAAATGCCGCCGATAACTCGTAGATTTTCCATGGCAGTGAGTGTTGGGTAGAGAGCTATGTCCTGCGGAGCTACTCCTATGAGGGGCTTGATGTCCATGATTCGACGTGGAAGGTGAAGACCAAGGATGGAGACTTCTCCGAAGTCGAATGTTTGTATGCAGCAAAGGATGTGGATGAGGGTTGTCTTGCCTGCCCCGTTGGGGCCAAGAAGGCCGAAGATTTCTCCTTCGTCGATGCTTAGCGAGAGGTCGGCTATTGCAGGGCGATTGTTTCCTTTGTAGGTTTTGCCGAGACTCTTTATTTCAATTGCCGGCATTTATATTTGTTTTCTCAAGCCTGTAAAGAAGTTTTTTTCTTCGTCGGCGATTCGCATTAACATGTCCGACAGTTGATTGTAGGACAATACGTCGTTACCTCTTTGTTTGAATTTGCGGGCGGCTTCGTATGCGAACTCTCTCCATAAGTCGCCGATGGAAGTCATGTTTTTTGAACAGTCTCGCAGGAGCGGCTTGTCGAGAATGTTGGCAGCTTCCTGGAGGAAGGCGGCGTACATGTAGCGGAAGCCGGCTCCGCCTGTGCCGATCTCTTCCAACATTCGGATAAGTTGTGCAAGACAGAGGGCTGCTTTCCTTGAACCGTATTTTTCTTCCCATTTGGTCATGCTTCGGGCGAGCTTGGCTATGCCTTTGACGCCGAAGAAAGGGATGGGAATGTCCAGCATACGGCGACAGTTGAGCTTTATTCCGCTGATGATGGCGGAGCGTATGTCTGTGGAGGCGTTCGTTATGGATGTCACCCAGTACATTTTGCCGAATGGTGGCCATGTTCCTTTTGCGAAGCGCACGCGCTTGAGTTCGTCGTATGAGAGTTCGTTGAGGACAGTAGAGACGGGGTCGCTGACGGTGTATGTCCGGTTTTCATCCTTGCCGATTACGCATAGATTGTGGGCGTTGAAGTGGAAGCGGTATTCCCTTGGGAAGTAAGGGAGATGAAAGACGCCGACAATGTTTCCGACTGGAATGCCTTTTGCCAGTAAATCGTCGAGAGCTTTCATTGATTTGTCCTTGTTCAGGAAGCGGCGCTCTTTAACTTTTATCTTCAAACGCCGCATTACGCGGGAGAATATCTGACCGGGAAGCGGACGGAAGGAAAAGACCGGCATGTCGTGCAGACGGATGAAAGGCATGTATGAAAAGAACAGCCCGGCTCCTATACCCAGAATTAACGGTTCGCTTAGCTCCATACCGTAGTAGCGAAGGATGTTGGATGTGACGCCACTCTCGCAATGAGCAGCTTGCCTGTGTCTGAAATCTATCTTCACGGGTTAAACTTTTAATAATTCGTCTAATGTGATGTTCATTGTCACGGCATATATATTTAATGTGTCGCGGTCAGCTTGTGAAAATCCTTCGGGAGTCATGTGAGTGCGAATGACACGCTTTGATATGCCTGTGCAGGAAGACAGGAGGGCTGGAGTCATAAGATTCATCTCCATGTGATAGGCGAGGGGGCTTTTCAGCCCTTCCATGACTTCATTGCGAATAACCTCGGCCTGCTCCGAAATGGATTCCCAAGTGAGTGAGAGGGCGTCGTTCTTGACTGACCATCCGACGCTGGGGACTTCGCAGTAATTTCCGTCTTCGTCGACTGCATAATATATGTCGCGGCAATTTGTTGTGCCAAGATACATGTCGTCCTGTGGAACTTCGTCTTTCTTCATCTTAACATTGATTTTTAATAAACCGTCAACAAGCAAAATCCAAATGAGAAACGTGCACTTTCAGGCACCATGCAGAGTATTTTATCTCCGCGCTTCAATCTCCCTGAATAGAACAGCTCTTCGAGCATCAGGAACATGGAGGCGGAGGCAACATTACCGACCGTCGGGAGATTGATGAACCATTTTTCTTCCGGTATGGGCAATCCGAGCGATTGGAGTTCCTCTTCTATCTTGCTTTTGAAATACATGGAGGACAGATGTGGGAGAAACCAGTCTATATTATTCCATATTATTCGACGACGCTCGATCACTTCCTTCAGGAATCGACCTCCAAGAGTGATGATGTTCTCTCCAAGAAGGCGCGTGTCCTGCTTGACGGAGAATATTGAACGTTCGAGCCATTCTTTTTCGGCAAACGAAGTCCATCCGTCAAGATCGCCGGCTGCGTTTTTCTCTGCTCCGGCATACATGCAGGTCTTCGTTATATTGGCAAAGGAGCATAGTTCCACCCAATCGACGCATAGCGAAAGTTGGTTTTCTGCCGGATAAGATTGCAGAAGAACGGCGGAGGCTCCGTCGGACAGCATCCAGCGCAGGAACTCTTTCTCAAAGGCCAGCATGGGTTTCTTTTCCAATTGCATAAGGATTTCCGCTTCGCCTTCAAAGTATTTATTGCGCATCCAGGCCGACAATCTCTCTGAAGCTACGCATACGGCATTGTTCTTGTCTCGCATACGGAGTGACATCCAGCCGTATTTCAATGCCTGGATGCCGGTGCAGCATGAGCCGGTAAATGAAACAACTTCGGCATTTTTCCCGCCGACTTCGCCGTGAATCATTACGCCATGAGAAGGAAGTAGCATCTCCGGGCTGGATGTGCCTGCGGCGATGAGTTCAATGTCATTGATGCCTACGTATCTGTTACAGACTCTGCGGACGGCTTCGGCAGCGAGCTGTACGTTCGTGTGAGTAACGTTGCCTTCCTTGTCGAGGGCGTAATAGCGCTGAGTGATGCCGTTGTTGCGCAGCGTCAGCAATTTGGCTTTTGAATTTGTTCCGTTGATTGTGCCCAGACAGGCTTCCATATCGTCATTGGAGACTGGGGCGTTAGGCATATATTTGGATATACTAGTAATGTAAACTTTGTTTCTCATACATGCAAATATAGAGTTTTTCATTTTTACTTGTCAGCGTCCAACTTTATAGTTGACTGCAAACAATGGTTTCCGCTGACGTTCCGAGCGTCTCTTGAAACACTCGGAGCGTCTCTTGAAACGTTCGGAGCGCCTCTTGAAACGCTCGGAGCGTCTCTTGAAATGCTCGGAGCGTCTCTTGAAACGCTCGGAGTGTCTCTTGAAATGCTCGGAGCGTCTCTTGAAACGCTCGGAGTGTCTCTTGAAACGCTCGGAGCGTCTCTTGAAACGTTCGGAGTGTCTCTTGAAATGCTCGGAGCGTCTCTTGAAACGCTCGGAGTGTCTCTTGAAACGTTCGGAGCGTCTCTTGAAACGCTCGGAGTGTCTCTTGAAACGTTCGGAGTGTCTCTTGAAACGTTCGGAGCGTCTCTTGAAACGCTCGGAGTGTCTCTTGAAACGTTCCGAGCGTCTCTTGAAACGCTCGGAGTGTCTCGCAAAAAACTTCACACATTCATGTCTTGGAACTGTGCATCCGGAAACATTGAAAACTGACCGGCGCGAAGGTTTAATGTATCGTAATTGCTTATTCATGGCGTTGTTTTGCGATAAAATGTCTATGCCGCAAGCCTCTCCAAAGCCTATTTTCAGAAATGCCCCTAATATGTTATCTTTGCGACGTTAACAAAAAAAAGAATGGCAAAAAAACAATCAAGACGCGCTGGTAAAGATGGATGGGATAACACCCTGGGAATGATTATTCGCAATGAACGCACGCATTTTATAATGGGACTGGTGCTTTCCATTTTCACCATATACGTAGGTTTAGCCATCATATCTTTCTTTTTCACCGGCGCGGCAGATCAGAGCCAAATCGAAAATATTTCACTGAAAACATTAATAGCCAACAAGGTCAACATCCGTAACTGGACTGGGATACGAGGCGCGTATATGGCCAATGTACTTGTCAATCGCTGGTTCGGCGTTTCGTCTCTCCTGTTGCTTTTCTTTACCGGCTCTGCCGGAGCGAAGTTGATGAAATGCAAAGGGATTTCGTTAATAAAGCGTTTCCTGTTCAGCATTTCCACATTGATATGGGGATCTCTGTTTTTCGGTTTTTTCTTCTCCTGGCCTGACACATTTATATATTGGGGAGGAGAGCACGGGATTAAGCTTGCCGAATGGTTAACCGTCAATATCGGCGCTCCCGGCACGATATTGGTCATAGTCGGATTATTCTTGAGCATAGCCGTCGTTTCCAATTCTCGTACCATGCCTTTATTATATACAATATTCACATTTAACTGGTTAAAGCTTCCGTCCATCTCCTTCAGGCGTAAGGAAAAGGAAGAAGAATATGATGAGGAAGAGGAAGAAGAAGAGCGACCGTCTGCCGCACCGACTACCCCGATAGCTGTTTCTCCTCCCATAGTTCCAGCGCCGTCACGCCCGTCGGACTCGCAGTTCCAAATAACCGTTGCCCCGGAAGAGGAAGAGTATAACCAGAGCACCACGCCGTCTGCCCTCCGGGACGGACGACAGGAACTGTCAGACAGAACATTAGAGGAAGGCGATGATGAATTTCCTGCCGACATGGAAGACTATGACCCCCGTCTGGATTTGTCCGCCTTCCGAAGCCCGACGCTCGACCTTTTGCAGAAATATGAATCAGGCGAGCGGCAGGTTGATTTCGACGAACAGATTGCCAACCAACGCCGCATCAAGCAAACACTGGAAAACTTCGGCATCAGCATAGCCTCAATCAAAGCTACTGTCGGCCCGACCATAACTCTTTACGAAGTTGTTCCGGACGCCGGTGTCAGGATTTCCAAAATAAAAAATCTAGAAGACGATATTGCCCTCAACCTTGAAGCATTAGGAATCCGCATCATCGCGCCCATGCCTGGCAAAGGGACGATTGGTATCGAAGTGCCCAATAAAGATCCACAGATAGTTTCGATGCAGTCTGTCATAGCCTCAAAGAAGTTCATGGACTGCAAATACGACCTCCCCATCGCTTTGGGTAAGACAATAACAAACGAGATCTTCATGTTCGATCTCTGCAAGATGCCCCACCTTCTAGTAGCCGGAGCCACGGGACAGGGTAAATCTGTCGGGCTTAATGCAATTATCACGTCGATGCTTTACAAGAAGCACCCTTCCGAACTGAAGTTTGTTTTAGTAGATCCCAAAATGGTCGAGTTTAACATATACGACAAAATAGAGCGTCATTACCTGGCCAAGCTCCCCGAAAGCGACAAAGCCATCATCACCGATCCAACGAAAGTTATACAAACGCTTAACTCCCTCTGCAAAGAGATGGACGACCGTTACGATTTATTGATGCAGGCGCATGTCCGTGACGTAAAATCGTATAATGACAAGTTCATCCATCGCCGTCTAAGCCCATTGAAAGGCCATCGTTACATGCCATACATAGTCGTCATCATTGACGAGTTTGGAGATCTTATCATGACATCCGGAAAAGAGATCGAACTCCCCATAGCTCGTATAGCCCAAAAGGCTCGCGCCGTCGGCCTCCATATGGTGATAGCCACTCAACGCCCGTCGACCAATATCATCACAGGTACGATAAAGGCCAACTTCCCTGCCCGCATGGCCTTCCGCGTATCGTCAATGATAGATTCACGCACGATACTCGACCAACCCGGAGCCAACCGCCTAATCGGTCGCGGCGACATGCTGTTTTCACAGGGAAGCGATGTGATTCGTGTCCAATGTGCCTTTGTCGATACTCCTGAAGTCGAACAAATCTCTGAGTATATCGGCAAGCAGACCGGTTATTCAACCGCTTTCGTCCTTCCTGAATATTTGCCCGAAGGAGGAAGCATAGGAAGCAGCGACAGCTCCTCCATTGATTTGGGCAGTCGCGATCCTCTCTTCGACGAAGTCGCGCGTGCGATAGTCCTTGAGCAACAAGGTTCCGTCTCATTCATCCAGCGCAAGTTCTCAATAGGGTATAACCGTGCCGGTCGTCTGATGGACCAAATCGAAGCAGTCGGCATAGTAGGCTCCGCCGATGGAAGCAAACCTCGCCAATTACTTATTCAGGACGAAGTTAGTCTGGAACACATATTAAAGAGTCTGAAATAAATCCTTCAATAAATAACTTATTATAAACATTAAGAAAGACGAATATGAAAGCGATACATATAATAATATCATTACTCCTGTCAACATTCTCCGCCCTGTCACAGAACGCAGCCGATATTCTTGAACGCGCAGCATCGGCATACAGGAACTCCAACGGTATCTCAGCTTCCTTTTCTATGCGTGCCATTTCACCAACAGGCACGACAACCGACAGTTCGGAAGGCACAATAGACATGAAAGGCGACAAATTCACCCTTGTTGCCTCCGACATAAAAACATGGTATGACGGCAAGACTCAATGGGTTTATGTCGAGCCGGCTAATGAAGTAAACATCAGTTCGCCCGCTGGCGAAGATCTTCAGCTTACCAACCCCGCCATCCTTCTCCGCGACTATCGCATGGGATATGTATCCCGCTATACAGGCGAAGCAACCGGAGCGAATGGAAAGAGCATTCAAAACGTCGAACTCCAGCCCAAGAATAAAAGCGATATAACAAAGATTACCCTCCAGATAGAAAAAACATCCAGTCTCCCCATACACATCCAACTGGAAATGAAGAACGGCAATCGCAGTGTAATACAAATAAGCAATATCCGAACCGGCGTCAATCGACCGGACGATTACTTCACATTTCGTCAATCGAATTATCCCGGTGTCGAAACAATAGACTTACGTTAAAACAATATTAATAAAACACAAGTTTATGAATGAATCATCAAACGAAAAAGTCCGCTGCCTAATCATAGGCTCCGGCCCAGCAGGCATCACCGCCGCTATTTACGCCACTCGCTCCAACCTCTTTCCCGTCCTCTACGAAGGAATACAACCCGGAGGACAATTAACCACTACCTCGGAAGTAGAGAACTTTCCCGGCTATCCTTCGCCCGTGACCGGCATTGAGTTGATGGAAGACCTCCGTAAGCAGGCTGTGCGCCTTGGGGCTGACATTCGTCCCGGCATCGTCACATCCGTCAATCTTTCATCCCCTCCTTTCCTCATCACCATTGACGGCGAAAAAGAATTGGAAGCAGAAACATTAATCATCGCCACTGGCGCTTCAGCTAAATATCTTGGCCTGCCTGACGAACAAAAATATGCCGGCATGGGCGTATCTGCATGTGCCACATGTGACGGCTTTTTCTATCGAAACAAGAGCGTAGCTGTTGTCGGCGGCGGGAATACAGCTTGCGAAGAGGCTCTGTACCTTGCATCCCTTGCCTCGAAGGTTTACCTTATTGTTCGCAAAAGCTGTCTGAGAGCTTCGATGGTCATACAAGACCGTGTTTTTCATCATCCGAAAATAGAAGTCCTTTTTGATCATAACACGCTTGGCCTTTTCGGAGAAAAAGGAGTAGAAGGAGCTCGCCTTGTTAAATACCAGGGCCAGCCTGAAGAAGAAGTAGTAAACATAGCCATCGACGGATTTTTCCTCGCCATCGGGCATACCCCAAACTCCGGCATCTTCAGAGAATGGTTAAAAACAGACGACAGCGGCTATATCAAAACTCTCCCCGGCACATCACAAACAGCAATTCCAGGCGTATTCGCTGCAGGCGATGTTGCAGATCCGCATTACCAGCAAGCCATTACCGCTGCCGCATCAGGATGTAGAGCTGCCTTGGACGCTGACCGATATTTGCTAAGCAAATAAGCGTGTACCGGATGAGGTATCTCATATCTATCTTCTTAATAATACCATTGCCGCTCTGCGCTGCCGATTCTCCGTTAAAGGAAGTGCGTGCCGTCTGGATAACATCCATCTTTGGAATGGACTGGCCTACCAAAACAGCTTCAACCGAATCGGCTCGCAGAGCACAAAAAAAAGAGCTATGCGAACAACTAGACATCCTTAAAAGCGCAAACTTTAATACTGTCTTCCTTCAAGTACGCCTTAGAGGCGACCTCATCTACCCTTCTCTCATCGAGCCGATGAGTCGGTTCGTCTCAGGACGGACAGGAGTAAATCCAGGATATGATCCCTTAGCTTTCGCCATAGACGAATGTCACAAGCGTGGTCTCGAATGTCACGCATGGTTTGTCACCTACCCACTTGGAACGGCTGACTATGTTAGGCGAAGCGGAGGCAGCACAGCAGTAACGCGCCGTCCTGACCTATGTAAGCTTTATAAAGGTGAGTGGTATATGGACCCCGGCCTTCCCGGCACATCCGACTACATTCTCTCTCTTGTCAAAGAACTCGTTGAAAATTATGATATTGACGGCATTCATTTCGACTATATCCGATACCCCGACCATCCGACTGAATTTCCTGACGCAAAAACCTACGCCCGCTACGGGAACAACAAAAACCTCCGCGAATGGAGACAGGAGAATATCACCCGCATGGTCGAACGCATATACTACTGGATAAAAAGTGTCAAACCATGGGTACAGGTGAGCTGCGCCCCACTGGGTAAATATGCCCCGCTGAAAATCGTCCCCAGTGCAGGACAAACAGGCCTCTCCGTTTATCAGAACGCCCAGCTGTGGTTAAAGAAAGAAATCCACGATTTCATTGTCCCCATGCTCTACTATCGCGACCTTTTCTTTTACCCCTTCGTAAACAATTGGATGTTGAACAAACATGACCGCTACGTCGTTGCCGGTCTCGGTCTTTACCGCACAATGCCCGAAGAGAATTGGCCGGTCGTGGAAGTACTTCGGCAAATTGACTACATTCGCAGGCTCAGGGCTGACGGCGTATCTTTCTTCCGCGGTGCCCAAATTTTCCGTAACCACAAGGGCATCTGTGACAGCCTACAAAACAACTATTTCAAATACCCCGCCCTCCTTCCTCCTCTAACATGGGTAAATGATACTCCGCCTCCACGCCCAATCGATCTTAAAGTAATACGTAAAGAAGATACTATATATGTCTCCTGGGAAATGCCTGAAGATGCGGATGCCGACATTACTTTCAACTTCTACGGAGCTGCCTCCGATTTTGTCGATACCAACAATCCCGCTTGTCTCCTGGCAACAGGCCTCAAGCTGCATGAAGTCCACTTTCCCGGCGGCAGTAATGAAGAGTACGGTTATACCTTCTGTGTCACAGCATCCAATCGCTATCATATTGAAAGCGAGCCTTCCGAAGAAGTCTATTACTATTCGTCCCCGTATTTAAAGTAAAAGCCCCAACGCTTTTCGCATTGGAGCGTTGGAGATTTTTAATAGGCTTGGTTGCTTGTTCCTTTATATGTTCAGCTTCATTAGGTACAATTAAAATTTCGGTTGTTTGATTAACGCCCCTCTCTGTGAAAGAAGTTATTGAAACGTCCACATCTGTCTTGTCACTTCAGTGTATTTTACTCTTTTGTTTTCCGTCCATACTCGCGAACTATTTCGTCCAAATTTCCAACAGCTGTGTAGCCGTCATATAAATATAGCTTATCAGATTAGTCAGGCTCATTATGCAGGATAAAACCAAATCATTATATACAGAACCGAAATCCATCATATGCAACTGACCTGCCGGGTCGTCGGCAATGCTGAATATTGTATCGCTTGCAAACAAGGCGGACTGAAAAATAATCTCATCGTTCAGATAATAATTAAATATCTACTCTACCAGACGAGTTGCGGATAACCTCTCTATTTGCCTGTTAAAGATTAACTCTTAGATCGAACTATTAAACGATTTAATATCGTCGCCCAACCTTGTGGATATTACAGCCAATCCAGTTCGAATTTTCTCTTGATTTTTCCTAAGGACTTAATTTGTTTTCGGAAGCGCAGAAGGAGAAAACAAACAGAGATCCGGTTCGTGATATATGCTTTTGTTTTCATATATTCTTTTTATTTATACATAAAAACAGATTCATTCAATCAACTCCATTTCTTTACGCAGGAATATGATAAATCACCCTGACTTTTTTCCATTTTAGCGCATTGTTGTTGCGAATGCGTAGAGCCTCTTCGCTGCTGTTTGCATCAATAAGCTTGATAGTCGGCCGGCAAATAAATGCCAAGAGTGCCAGACTCAAATACCAAGTTGTTTAACTCCGGCATCAATGCCTTACCGTCACGTTTGGAAGTACGGCAGAAGGATTTTGCATGCGCGTCGAGAATGTATCTGCATGTAGCAAAGGGGTGCTAAGGTCGAAGATATTAAGACAGGGAAAACTTTCGGAATAAATCTGCTTCATGTCTTCAATCTGAATTTCTGTAGTATTAACATAAAAATAAATTGCTTATATTGGGAATGCAGTTTTTCGTTGCTAAGCGAGCAATTAATATCAGCATAGTTTGTTTTCTAGAATTTTATTTCGCCTGTCAAGGCGTTAAAGGATGCAATATATCCTGCTGTAACTTGACATTTTTGTATTAGTCCTGTTATTGCTTTACGATTTACAAATCGTAAGGATAAATTCTAAATCAATCATTATCTTTTTAGTTTCTGTTACATTTTGAGACTTGTGTTTCATCAGGGGAGCGGAGCGAAGGCGTAGCCGTAGCGGAGTTCCCCTGATGAAGCCGATAATAAGTTTTCCATTTTTTTTTGTCTTCTGTCCTGTTTGATGCACCTATTCCGGCACAAGATAGCTGATACTTTGATGCGGTATCTGATTATTGTACAAATCTATGACCCTGCCGACACAGCCAACCATATTTTTCCATGAATCCGGCTTGCAAACGTAAAGCCACTCGGATTTCAAAATACCGTTAATGCGTTCTGCTATCGCATTTTCGAGAGGGGCGCCGCTTTCAGTCATGCAGATACGTATTTTGTTTTTGACAAGCGTTTCAACATACTCGCCGTAACAGTATTGAGAGCCGCGATCGGAGTGATGAATGAGTTCCGGCTGCTTGCCTTTGACGCTTTTTAATGCCATTTTCAAGGCCGCTAACGCATTTTCAGAACGTAAGGTATCAACAGTTTACGACTTCCCATACGTGGTAAAGCCTTTCTGGCTGCTCTAACCAGCGACAATATAACATCTTCTTCCATTCTTTTTGTCGCAATATAATGCGAGCGTTCATAATAAGCCTGACGGCTCTTGCCAAACAGCCGACAGAGACATCCATCCTATAAGATGGAGCGTCTGTCTTACCTCATGGACTGTCTGGCAGCAGATTTTTTTCTGATGTCGATTTCAATTCACGCTCCGCAATATCTATCATCCTATCTAAACAGTAACTTCGCATCTTTTCTGCTTCTAACTGCTTCTCCAGTTCAATAATACGTGAGGACATCGCTTCCAGTGATAAACTTGACTTTTCCATTTAATCCGTATCTGTCGGCACAAATTTAACGCTTTTGGGGAAACAGAACCATTTTTCTTCTGATAAACCTAACTGCCGACAGTATCGTGGTTTACATGAAAACGTGCGGCTATACTGGATACCGATTCTTCGCTGTTAAAGTATGTAGTTAATACCTGCTCTTTAAACTCTTCTGTGTAAAATTTCTTTTCTCGCCTGACCTTATTTTTTATGCTTTTTTGTAAAGCTATTTCAGGACAAGACATTCCGGGGCAGTGGCGGATCGGCCGCAATTTCCTCAATCCGCTGTATGAAGACCGGAAAGCCTCCTGTAATATCTATTACGACCTTAGAAGCCAAAGTTATAAATTGAAAGACTTCGGCAACGATGCTTTCAGCGGCGACTGCTTTGATATTGTCGGGAAAATCAAAGGCTTTTACTGCAATCAGTCAAATGGATTTGTTGAGATTCTGCAAGCGATAAACCGTGATTTATCGCTGGGGATAGACGAAAACGATAGCTCTTTTGTCGTTTCGGTTTCAATATACGAAAAAACAGCCGGAAAACTTGCCGAATACCCCTAACCCCGTCCCTAAAAAACAAAGCCGTATTCGGTTGTTCCACAATCTTTTTCAGTAAGCGAACTGTCTTTTTGGAATTATTGCTGTCCGGTAAAACTTTTCAGATAAAAATCGAGTAGGAGAAACGGGATTATTCCCCGTTTCGTCCTCTCACACCACCTGGCATACCGTTCGGTACCAAGGCGGTTCCTTACTTACGATACAATTTTGCTATAACAATCCATGAGAAATGGGTAGTGGGATCGCCTTAAGTTGGCATTATGCAAAGCGCGGGAGAGTATTGGACTGTTTTGGAAGTGTGCCAATAACCCTTACGGGTATTTGCCCATTCCCAAGCTTTATCCTTCTCGATCCCGCACTTGCACAGATTATTAAAACGAGTCCTCACTTTCTTCCAGCTTTTCCAAATACACATACGAAGTCGACGCCGGTACCATTCGTCCAGTCCCTGCAGCTTATTCTTCATGTCAGCTAACCTGAAGTATTCAAGCCAACCGGTGATGAACCGGCGAAGCACGGTCTTGCGTCGTTCGTATCCCATACCGTTGCTGCGACCGGTTAACTCTTTGAGACCGGATTTGAACCTGGCAAAACTTTTAGGATGGACGCTTAACCGACATTCACTCAATGTAACGTAAAAACTGTAACCTGAAAACTTCATCCCGCGCACGTAGCCGACTGACGTCTTTTCTTCATTGACCCGAAGATAGAGCACATCCTCCATATAGCGGATTATACTCTGTTTCGTTCGTCCGGCAGCCCGTTTGCTTTTGCAGAATATCATACAGTCGTCCGCATAACGGACAAATGGATGACCACGAAGTTCCAACTCCTTATCCAGCACATTGAGCATAATATTGCTCAATAGCGGACTAAGGGGTGAACCCTGTGGTACTCCGGAACGTGTCTCTTCAAAATGCAAACCAATCTGTAATCCCGCCAATAAATATTTGTGAATTAATGAGATTACACGACCATCCTTTATCCGTTTGGACAGCAACTCTATTAATCGGCTGTGGTTGACCGTATCGAAGAATTTCTCCAAATCCAGGTCAACTGCATACTTGTAACCGGCATTAACATTCGATTGGGCACGACGAAGGGCGTCATGGCAACTGCGATGGGGACGGAAGCCATAGCTCTGGTCGCTAAACTCACGTTCGTAAACAGGCGAAAGCACCTGTGAAATAGATTGTTGTATAAGACGATCTACTACTCTGTAGGAATCCCTAAAAGGCGTTTCTTTCCACCATCTTCAGGTATCTCTAACCGACGAGCAGGATTAGGCTGATATTTGCCTATTGAATGCACTCTTTATTACTTGGTAACCAAGTGCGTAATTCATCCGTTTGCATTCCGTCAACACCACCGCTCCCTTTATTGGACATTACCTGTTTACAGGTTTTGTTCAGATTGGCAGGAGAGAGAATTTGTTCCAGTAGCGAGTCTTTCGTTAGTTGTACTTCCATGAGGTTGTTTTCAGTTATCCCCATAAAAGTCTGCACTCCATGATAGCCTTCGGAGCCGTCCTGTTCTTCTCAAGCCAGTTATCACTCTTCGTTGATATTTTCTGCATTCTTCCTTTCATCGGATAACATTCATTTACTTCTCATTTACAATAAGGTTCAGACCTTTCCACATCAACTCGTGATTCGGTACTATGCCCTCGACTGACTTCTCACGACAAGCTTTACTCCGTGTCTCTGAAAAAAACTTCCACACGTTTGTGAGACCTCCCGCGGTAAGACTATAACTTTCATCCCATATATCTGCATCATTTACTCCACAGCATCCAGATAGCTTTAGGACTTTGTTTTGCTATGCAAACTCGTCCATGCTGCATAAGCCTTATATGATGTTCGTGTTCCTCAGACCGGGATTTTGCCTGCGACTTCTTTCAGATTCCCCTCGCGGTGGACACCCTTGCCTTCAGCTAACGGTTGGTCACTATCTCCCCCCGTGGTTTTGGGACTTGCCCCCCCAAGTTATTTGCCATGCGCGGCACACATAAAAAGGGCTGACATCCATTTGTAGGGTCAGCCCTTTCAGGTTACTTTGCAGCTGAAAACCAAACATAGTAACTCATGGGTAAAAGTAATCATTTTAGCGGACAGCTGCTTTATCGTCAGATAATAAATTTGCTCAACAGGTCAAAAATTCTTAGAATCAGCCACGAAAAGGGCGGAGAGCGTTATGTGAAGAGTTTCAACGCGGAACCATCTTGTTTCGATGCTCTATGCAGTGATAAGACGTTTTGATTCCCTCCGTGAGATAGAGGCTTCCATGCTGATGGAGGCGAGGAAGCTATGTCACATCGGCATTGACACGATGCCTCGTCGCAGCACATTGGCTGATGCCAACAAGCGTCGCCCGGAAGCGGTATTCGAGGCCATATACCGCGACTTGTACGCCCGCAACCGCCATCTTCTTTGCCCGGACAGCCGAAGCGGCAAGACTCCCAAATGGATGAAAAGGCTTCAAATCATCGACTCGACTACCATATCGCTATTCTCCAATATCATCTTCAAAGGCATCGGGCGTCACCCAAAGTCAGGGAAGAAAAAGGGCGGAATCAAGGTTCACACCGTCATACACGCCAACGAAGGCGTTCCCTCTGACATTTAACCCCAATCGGTCAATAGGAACTTATTCCCAAAAGTCCGCGTATTGGGTTAATGACAACCGTATGGCGGATTTCTAATGAGCGATTGGGGATAAACAAGGCGACGCTGAGCAAGACAATGCTCATGCCAGGACACCAGCGTATAGCTAAATTATTTAATGAAAATTTCCGGGTGACACGATGACGAAGTCAGGAAAAAGAAAGACTGCACCGCCTGAAATCAGCTCTGCAGACATGCGGTAAGTTTTGCGGACAGCAATATTTTTTTATAGCAGGCTAATATACGGACGTATAGTCGACGACTAGAAGCACGTATAGTCGTCGACTATGAAAAAAAATATTGCTGTCCGGTAAAAGTAAATGCTGTCCAAAATAAAAATCTCCATCCTTCCAGTTCCTCATTTCCAAAGGCTTGGCATCCTGTTAAGCGTAAAAGAGTGATATTTGCCATGAGGAGTTTCTTTTGGTGTGCAAGCCCAAAGATATGAAGCATATCTTAATGAAGAAACTCCTCATTTTTTTTGTTAAAAAAAGAGGAGGACAAGATTGAAGAAAAACCTGAAGTACAGTATTTTGGAAGACCTCATGTATCAGACTCCCGAAGGGCTAATGGAAGTGCGTGTTCCACAGGTGATATTTACCAAGGAAATCAAAGATGGTCAGACAATCATACATAATGCCCGCATTGTAACGCATGTGGACGAAAAAAACACAAATTCATCTCACTGTTGATCAATGACATGGATTCAGACCCGGCAGAAATCGTCGCTATTTACCGGCAACGCTGGGAGATTGAGCTGCTCTTCAAGCAAATTAAGCAGAACTTTCCCCTGAAATATTTTTACGGCGAAAGCGCCAACGCCATCAAAATACAGATATGGGTAACACTCATTGCCAACCTGCTGTTAAAGGTCATACAGCGCGGGTTAATTCGCCCGTGGAGCTTCTCCGGTCTTGACTCCATGCTCAGAATCACCCTCATGTACTACGTAGACTTTTACAGTTTCTGCAATCATCCCGAAAAAGACTGGGAAAAGTTACTTGAAGCAGACGTGCCTGCACAAAAAGAACCATCGCTGTTCGACTGAGGGGGGCTTGGAAATTAAAAGTGAAAGGCTCGACTGCTTTAAATCAGCGGCAGAGCCATGCAGAATTAGCACTATCAGGCTTTAGCGGACAGCAATAATTCAGAACATCTCGGTCGATTCTCCGAGAATGTCTGTCGATACTCGGAGCATCTTCATTGACCTTCCGAACATATCCGGAAATACGAATTATCGGGCAGGCAATTTCCGGCTGGATTGCGCCAAATAGCGTGAAATCAACATTAACAGTTTTGTTTTCTCTAATATTTGTTATTCCTTTGTCAGCGTAAGATTAAATCTAAGATTAGGATGAAGTACCTCTTCAACAACATATTTGATTATCGCTCCGTCTTTCCGCTTCTGAATATTTTTAGCTATAAATATTGGGAGGCTACCTTATTTCTCTTAGAGAGACCGCACCGTGTAGATATTTCCCCAATTTTATTAGTCGTGCGCTCATGCGCGAAATGTGTAGAGACGTCCATGTTGGGTGTCTCTACTGTGTTTTAATGCCCCGTGATCTTTTTGAGAAACGGCGGGAGAGGATCTTCCGCACAATAATTAAATAATCCATTTAAATTGTAAGCTAATGTTTGAAAACAGAAGTTTTATCGAATCTCCTTCGCCGACGAAGAATAAGCGGTCGGCGTGGAGAAGTATGTTGCGGAAGATAGGTTGCGGAGCTTTGCTCGCCTGTCTTTCGTTCGGTATGATGTATGCGGACGACGGCGGATTGCTTGCAGTGCAGCAGCAGAGGCGAGTCGCCGGAACCGTAAAGGACGACAAGGGCGATCCGGTTATCGGCGCAAACATTGTCGTAAAAAGAGCAACGGGAAGCGGAACAATCACCGACATAGACGGCAGACTCTCCATCAATGCTTCTTCGGGGGCTACGCTCACAGTATCCTGCATCGGTTTCAGGACGCAGGAAGTTGCGGTTGGAAATCAAAGCGAGTTGAAGATTGTGATACGGGAAGATGCAGAGCAGCTTGGGAAAGTTGTGGTGGTTGGGTATGGAACTAATTCTAGGCGAAACCTGATTACGTCCGTATCGACTGTTGATGCCAACAAGATGTCTACCGCTCCGGTTGCGAACATAACTGATGTGTTGGCCGGACGCACGGCCGGACTTATCGTAACGCAGTCGGGAGGCGGTATCGGCAAAGCGTCGGGCATCTCCATTCGCTGGACAAGCAAAGAGATAGAGAAGTTTCACGCTTTTTGCGTGATTGTATGAGCTAGCCAACTGAATTATTATATTATGCAGTGGGGAAAATATACAAATCGCTTGATTAATGCTCATAAATTAATCTATTCCGAAACAACCGGTACGCCAAGAGAGTTTGCAAAAAAACTCCATATAGGAAAAAGCCAACTACAAGTCTTGTTGGATGAATTTAAAATTATTGGTGCAAAGATAAAGTATGATTCGCACAAGAAGACATATTATTATATGAATGACTTTAGACTATTCATAGACATTCATGTGTTAGTTGAAGGCAAGAAGAATGATATTTTTCATGGTTAAAGGAAATAAAATTGGAAAGTCCGATTTTTCCGGACTATTATGCTATTATCTTTGTCGTCGAGTCGAACAAACGGCTTCTATAAAAGATGCATCCGGAAGTCGAGAGGGAGATGAAATTATTATTAATAATTAAACTTAAATTTAAAATGAAAAAGTTTTTTTTGTCAGGCGCAGTAGTAATAGTCGCTGCCCTCGCTGGATGGAATTTCCAGCAAAACAAAAGTAAAGTTGTCCTGTCGGACGTAGGATTGGCTAATGTGGAAGCGTTGGCGCAAGAAAGTGGTGGCAGCAGTGGAGGTTGTGGAACTGCCGCTTATGAGTATAATGACAATTGGTATGAAGACAGCAAAAACTTCAGGAGATGTGGCGATTGTATATGGGTTAGAGGAACTCAACCTCAATATACGACTTGTTAAGTTTACTCAACATTATCGAAAAGAATAAATATATAGATATAATTATATGTTTATTCTTTTTTGACAATCCATAAAAAAGATATTATGATGAAAAAATATACTTTATTAATTATAGCAAATACTCTTTTGCCGATATTCTGTTTAATTCTAAATGGCTGTAATAAAACAAAAGAGGCCTCTCAAATAATTATTTATGCTGATATAGCCTCTTTTCCCAAACAGGAAATGCTGTTAAATAAAATTGAAATGGATAGTTTTTTAATGGCGCCAAGGCGGATATGGACGCATGACTCAATCTTAATATTATATGATAAAGGTTATATAGACGATGGTTTTTTGCGGTTTTATACTAATACAGGGAAATTCATTGCGAAATTCGGTTTGGTTGGTAATGGCCCGAATGAATATATAAATCCAACATTCACGAAAATAAAGGATACATTTATTGTTCTTGCTGTAAATGAAAAATATACTGAAATACCATTAAAGGAGATAAAAAGCGATGATAATCTCTCAATTGAAAATAAGACGATCTTAAAAGATAAACTGTTTTATATGAGTAATTATTTTTTTCCAATAAACGATACGCTCATTATTGCCAATACAACTGCTGAACACCAATATTACATTTACAATAATAAATTGAATTTGCTTAGACAAATAAATAATTATCCGGATGAACATAATAAAAACGTATCTGATTTTTGTTTGAATACAGCTGTTTATGATGCTTTTTACAATATCAAACCGACAAAAGAGCAGCTTGTTGTTGCCTATAAATATTATCCTGTGATTGATATTGTTGATGTAATAAACTTTAATACAAAAAGAATTAAGTTTAGAAATCAACATGTCAATACCTATCATATTGAGAATCCACTAAACGTAAAATTTGAAAATCCGTACTTGCAATATACATTTTCATATTGCACTGATCGTTATTTTTATCTGCTTTATCAAAATTCAACGATAGAGGATTTTAAACAAAATAAAAACAAATCGGAAATACATATATTTGACTGGAACGGGAACTTGGCAAAAATATACCGGGTGGATAAACTTGTTTATGCTTTTGCGGTATCGGAAAATGATGCGTCTCTATATGCATTGGGACTGGACAATAATTTAGCACCAATAGTCTTGTCAGGTGAATTTAGTGAATAAAGAAGAAAGATACCTTTAGTATCTCTTTTTCTGATTGTATTTTCCTTAACTTCTCAGGCTGGCCTCCAGTCTGATTTGACTATCACCAAATTCACGCAATATAACAGCCTTGTTGTCTCGACAATGTCATTATGCGTATTGTCCATAGACTGCATGAAATGTTAAGCAGTTTACGGGTTAGGGCTATGCCGCCAAAACTTTTCTCTGCTCAATAGAATCGCTTTTAATTTGGTTAAGCACAAGCAATTCCGCAAGATAAGCGTCAAGGGCAAAAGACTTACACAGGCTGGAATAATGATTATTTATTTAAAATCCTAATGAATTAATATGCGTTTGCCCTATATTCAGAATTTAACAGCAACCTTTATTCATCATTTTTTATCAGGTTCTGCAAATTCTCATCTTCCGATATGCGTTGTAACTCATCTGCCACAACCTGTTTTACATCTGTTTTGATTGTAGTTCTGTTCGATTTCCGCCTGCATGACATCATTGCCATCCCTATCGCGGAAATCCAGAATATCGGGAATTTTCCGGTAGGTTTTGGTTTCAGTGGCTACGATAGCATTATCTACCACAATTTAGGCGTGGAAAATCTTTTGCTCAATGCGCTCTTCAAAATTATCCGATACCTGTACCGACAAACATGCCCTGTGTGAGGTTGCTGATTTTGCTTGCCGGAATAAGGCTGTCCAACTGCGTGGAAATTGAGGTGGATTTATCCTGCCGGTTAATTGTCATACTTTGTCGTTTCCGCAAAAACTTTCCGAAACCTTCCGACAGATTTTTAGCCGATTTGCCAACCACCTGACCGAAAAAAATATTGCCGACTGTGTTCATTACTACGACAACTTCCTTGTCGCCGTAATCACGCTTTAATTGCGAAAAGTCCTGAAATCTCAGACAAACAGCCACTTTATTGCTTCGGGCGGTTGCTATCAGATCGGCAAGCCCACGAAAATAAATGGTCGGGAACTCGTCAATAATGACCGAACTCTTTAACTAGTCGAGTAGGTCGGTTCCCGTAAGGGAGCTTTCCCTCTAAGAACCGTACATGATACTTTCGCATCATACGGCTCAAGCAATTCTAAGTTTATTTTATAAAACCGGCTCATAGTAAACTCCAATTATTTCTGTTAGTGATTCGGCTGCAATTGTTATGTACCAAAATTCTGACCTTTTTATCTTTCACAGGCAATGCTATGATTTTAAAAGGTGTTTCTTTTGTTATGAGTTTACCACATATAGGACAACATCTCATTTGTTTTTCCCATTGTTGGCGGATTTTCTGTTGGTTATTAAAGTTATTGAACATCTTTCTTATCCAATGCTTTTAAAAGTAGTCCGTCCAATCGGTATCATATGGGTTTGCTTCACTACGGATTTTAATATGCCGAACAATCTTTGTACTTGTTAGTCTTTTTAATGAGTGGAACTTTTCTCCATCCTCACTTTACAATTTGACTGCAAATGTCCAGCTCTACCTTTCACCGCATGAAAATATTTGTTAGCTATCCAATATTTACCTTTTTGCGGATGTCTTCTTTGTGACCATCGCCATACTTTATAGAAAATTTGTGCATCTACAATACGTGCTTGTCGCTTTTTAACCGCAGTTTCGCATTTGAGCCGGTTTATACTATCCCATTTGCTTGATGTACGGTCAGTTGAACACACGATTTTTTAATGTCGTTCATTTGCTTTTCCACTTTAAAAGTTCTTACCGTTTCTTGTAAAGAATTACCTTATGCAGAAGTCTGCCCACTTTCGTATGAAACGAGGTAGTTCCATTTATACATAAACAGTACATATTACTATTAGTGCACCTGTCCATAGGCTACTGTTGGCGACACAACAGGTTTAGTCAAATTGCTGCTCTCTTGCAGCAGTTAACCAAACAGTTATTTATGAGGCTTCGTGTCGCACTCCTTTCTTGTTTATCAGTTTCACAATTCTCGAATTATACAATCCCAACGCTGCCGAATAAATATTTTGACGGTCGGGATTATTTTCCACGCAAAGAATTTTCGGCTCGTCGGGATTTTAATGTCAAGCGAGAAATCATCGCCTGTCATCACCCAGTATAATTGCGGGCTTATCATTCTGTACAGCGGTATTTTAGCAGATGCTATCTGCCCATAGGCTAAGCACCCGGTGCCTTGCCACTTTTCATGGTGATAGATTTCCAAGCACTCGCCTCCGAACCGTACGTACATGTCTCCATGTATACGGCTCTCCATCAATTCATTCAGTCTATGCTGCCTGCGTATATTTTGTGATGACATTTTATACATACTGCTAAAGTTTTACGTTTACGAGCAATCATTTTAACTTCCCAATCTGATTTGCCTTTTAGGTTTTTGAGTTTACGGACATGGTGCATTTCGAGTTCATCGGTTGAACCACATAATTCACTCACTCTGGCTTGTAGCCTTGTTATAAGTCCGTTTCTTCCACCCGTAATAGCAATCGTATTGGGAAGCCTGTCATTTAAGTTCACATCAGGCACTTCCTTACATTTGAAACCCTTGTCGTAAAATTCACGGTAGAAAGTATAACCTCTTTTATTTTTGTAAGGAATAGCAAAAACACCATTTTTCTTGTATTTCGCTATTATCTTTTTCTTGGAAGTACGATATTTGCCTGCATATGTTTTATACATGCTGTATTCCATGATGTTATAAAAAGAGTCAATAACACAACTATTATTCGCAATAGAGTAGTAATTGTAGAAACCCATGATTTCAGAATTGTATTGACTAATGATTTCTAAATCATCCAGATTTCTCATGTAGTTACGCCCTTTGGCTTCTAAACTTCTTTGCCGTGCCTTTTTACAATTTTCATTGCATCATAGGCAAAGTGTTTATTCTGCATTACTTCGGTAGTAACATAGAGTACAATCTTATGGTCATAGCTTCTTACAAGGTGTCCGTTTTTATCCCTGTGTGTATCATTAGATTTACGTACAAATATGTCATATCCAAGAAATTTAGCTGATTTCTGTGCGTTTGTTATCAGAGTTTTTTCTTCCGACAGTTCCAGTTTCAGTACATCACACATATAATTTTCGATGTCTTCTTTACTTCCGATAACGCTAATTAGAAAGTCATCTGCATACCTTACATATTTCAGACGTTTTATACTGCTATCCATTTCATCTCCAGCTGGATATTCCAGACGTTTCTTTACAATTTCTCTAATTTGTTCATTCAGTCGTTTTCTTTCTGTCGCGTCTTTTACATTTTTGAGATTCGACACCAACTAAGCCTTACAATGTCCGAGTTGTTTTGCAATAGGATTTTCTTTTCTTCTTTTTCCCTTGTCGAACTTGTCGAGGTAGATATTAGCCAATATCGGACTAATGATTCCTCCTTGTAGCGTTCCACTGTACGTGTTGTTATATTTCCAATTTTCAAGATATCCCGCATTCAGAAATTTTCGTATAAGGCGAAGAGAGCGTTCATACTTTATCCGCTTTCCAAGTATTCCAATCTGAAATAAACAGCTCCTGAGGACAGCCCCCACCTTTTTATAATAGTTTTGAAAAGTGTTAAGAACCTAATGAATTTCATCTTTATTATCCTCGACAACGATTTCATTATTTGTTTCGGTTCACGTATCCATTTCAATTCCTGTCATTTTTGTTTCCGTCGTGCAAGATACTGAAGCAGAAAAGAAGCCGGTTGCAAATAGAAAAATTGTTCTTTTAATATCATAAGATTGTGAGATTAATTTAAATAAACATTAAAGAAAAAATATATGCAATTTGTTTTATTTTCTTGGCAAATATAAGAGTTTAAAGAATTTTGTAATCAGAAACTAAACTTTTTCATGACCAAAACAATTGCTTCCAAATTGTACAGTGGAATAAAATAAATCTATAAAAAAAACTATTCTTGCTGATAGAATCATACAAATCATTTCTGTTCATGAATCATTCCAAAATAGAAACACGTCAAACGTACCACGGTGGTGAAATGTTTTCCTGCAAGCTACAGGAAGACTTACCGGTTGCGCGAGAACGTCTTGCTGTCGTTTTTTGTTAATGAAAAAAAGGATTCTTCTGGGGATGGCGTGTAAATATAGGGAGCATTGGTGTTTTTGTTTCCAGTTCTGGATTTAAGATTGCATGGCGTAGAGCTTGGTTGTTTCTATATGATTTTCAGTAGGCTAGCATGTATTTGTGATTAGTGCGATGTTGGTGCGGCGTCCTGTTAGTTATTCAATGTGGAGTAGCAGTGTTTAGTTTTTTGCTTCCGACTCTTTTACAAATTCAGTGGAGATATTTATGAGCCAAAGGCGTTTGGCGGCGCGAGTGAAGGCAGTGTAGAGCCATCGGTAGAAGTCTTCGCCCATCATTGTTTCGGTAAGGTAGCCGGGGTCGAGGAATATGTTCATCCATTGGCCGCCCTGTGCTTTGTGGCAGGTGATTGCGTAGGCATATTTGACTTGTACGGCGTTGTAGTTGAGGTCTGCTTTTATTTTTTTTATGCGTTCTGCTTTCCGTGTGATGTCTGCGTAGTCTTCCATGACGGAGTAGAATAGTTTATCGTTCAGTTCTTTGGACAGGGTGGGAGTTTCTGCTTGAAGGGTATCGAGGAGGATCCGGATGTCGGTTTCAAAGTCGTAGTCGTCAAAGCGGACGATTACGTCAGCGAATCGAAATCCGTAGAGGTTGATTGTTTTTTTTACTTTGACTACGTGTATGATTTCTCCGTTAGCGAAGAAGTCTGTTTCCGGATTGTCGGTTGCTTGCGTGTAATTGTTGCGTGTTATCATGAGGCGGTCTCCTGATGAGAGTTCTTCTTCGTGGAAGAAGACTCGGCTTCTGATAGCATTGTTGTATTGGTTGGCTCGTTTGTTGGTTCTGACAATTGTCATTGTTTGGTCGATTCCGTCGCGGGCGTATGCGTTTGAGAGTTCTTCGAGGATGTCGGCTCCGGAGATTCGGGCGATGTCTGTTCCAATGTTGAGGTTTAGTTGTGGGTAGGCGGCTACATTACCTTTACGTAAGGCGTTTCGCAGGAGCGTGGCGTTATATAGTATTGCTGAATCTTTTTTTTGGCGAATGATTTGGGTTAGTTCGGTTGTTTCGACTTTGAGGTTGTATCCAGCGAGATTGTCTCGCTGGAGGGCGGGACTTTCGAGCAACTGCACTGGTGGAAGCTGTGCTTCGTCGCCCATGATGATTAGCCTACAATTTTCTCCTGCGTAAACATATTTAACAAGGTCGTCCAGTAGGCGCCCTGAGCCGAATATTATGGAATCTGTTGCACTGTTTGCAATCATCGAGGCTTCGTCAACGATGAAGATTGTGTTCTTGAGTTTGTTTTCGGCAAGAAGGAAGTCTGCGGGTTCGTTATTGAAAGCTTTTTGGCGGTAGATTTTTCGGTGTATAGTGAAAGCGCTTTTCCCCGCGTATAGAGAGAAAACTTTTGCAGCGCGACCGGTTGGTGCGAGCAATACGGTAGGAGCGTGCAGACTGGAGAGAGTCTTGACAAGGGCACCGACAAGCGATGTTTTTCCCGTTCCTGCGTAACCTTTTATTAAGAAGATTGAATCAGGCTCACCATGGAGAAGAAATTCGGATAAATGTCTAATGGTTGCTGCTTGGTTGTCTGTTGGTTCATAAGGGAAATTTTGTAATATTAGTTGACTAAAGGCAATATTTGTCATATGTCTGTTTTTTTTGCGATAAAGATAGCATATTAGAGATTCTTTTCTAAATTTGCCGAACGAAATAATTTAAAAATCATTATACACCATGAAAGTTATTGTAAGAGTTTTACTTTTAGCAGCAGTCATTTTGCTCGCATATATGTGCTACGCGAGTCTGCTGGTTCCCATTCACTTTAATAAAGAAAGAAAGATCCGCGAGGCGGCAATCACGGCTCGCTTGATTGACATCCGCAAAGCGCAAATTGAATACAAGAATGTGCATAAGGAACATGCCGCAACTTTCGAACAACTGGCAAAGTTTCTTAATAATGAAAAGCTTCCTTTTCTGACAAAAGAAGGCACTTTGACTGATGAGCAGCTTGAGGCCGGGATGACGGAACAAGAAGCTGTAAAAAAAGGCATTATCAGGCGTGATACGTTCTGGGTTACAGCTAAAGATACTTTATTCGGTCCGGAATTTAATCCCGATGAATTAAAGTTTGTGCCTAATCTTACCAATGAGGATGGTTCTCCTATGACCTTCGCAATGGATACAGCTACGCTGATTTCCGGTTCAGGATATACCGTGAAAGTATTTGAAGCGGCAATCTTGTACGACGACTATCTTAGAGGGCTAAACAGGCAATTGATTATTAATCTGAATGCCGTAGCCAACACGCTAAAAAAATACCCAGGATTGCGCGTCGGCTCGTTGACGGAAATTAATAATAATGCAGGAAACTGGGAAAATCTATAAAGCGAAAAGTAAGATCTACATGACGATCAGTGTCCCCGACACATTAAATGTCAATAATTCGGAAAAATATATAATGTCCATCCGGTTGTGGCCGGGTGGATTTTCTTTTTCTGCATATAATCCAGCTGAAGCGCAAAGCTTCTTTTTTCGAGACGTAGAATTTGATAGGAGTGTCCCGTATATTAATTCGCTTAAAGAACTCTTCTTTAGCAACGATAGCCTGATTTGGGCTTACAATCGCTCCCGCATACTCTGCGTTTCGCCGCAATATACGCTTGTGCCGAACGAATATGCGAATGAAAAGCGGAATGTAGAACTTTTGCGATATAACGTTCATTCGCCGGGGCGCCGATGCTTGACGAACAAACTGGAGGAAGAAAAAGCAGAACTCGTCTTCGCTATCGACGAGGATGTTTACGAATTTTGTTCTCGCACTCTAACAAACCCTGTTTACATCCACCATCTCACCTCGCAAATAATCATGCTCAAAAAACAATGCAGAGGAGAGAATCATAAACATCTTTATGCCGTAGTGCATCATTCGCTGGTCGATATCTGCTGCTTTGAAGGCAATGACTTTCTCTTTGCCAACTCATTTGCTTACGAGCAACCCAATGACCTCCTTTATTATATATTATATGTATGGAAACAAATTGGACTGGACCAGCTTTACGACTATTGCTCCATTTACGGCGACTTGTCCGCAACCAATCGCGTCATCCACGCTCTTCATACATACATAAAACATATCGATCGAATTGAACTTCCTGCCAAAGCTTATTTTCTGGGAGGGGAAATCCTGTATGCGCCCATCGACCTAATCCTTATGTCAGTATGCGAATAATCAGCGGAATATACGGGAAGAGGAGATTTAGCATCCCGCCTGCCTTCAATGCTAGACCGACTACTGATTTTGCCAAAGAAAATTTGTTCAATGTGCTTTCCAATATAATTGACTTCGACGGCGCTGTTGCCTTGGATTTGTTTGCCGGCACAGGCAGTATCTCCTTTGAACTTCTCTCGAGAGGATGCACCGTCACCGCCATTGAAAGCGAGCGAATGCACACTGCCTTTATCGCCAAAGTCGCCAGGACTCTTAAAACCGACAAGCTAAATATCATTTGCGGCGATGCGTTCCGATTCATGCGCAAACCTGGCGGACGCAAGTTCGACTTCATCTTTGCCGACCCGCCTTATACGTTGAAAGAATTGCCGGACATCCCTGCCCTCGTACTAAACAACGATATGCTGAAGCCCGAATCTCTTTTCGTCCTTGAGCACTCAAAAAAATATGATTTCTCCAGTCTTCCGCATTTTCAACAGCATCGTGCATACGGCTCTGTCAATTTCAGTTTCTTCGTTAAGCAGGAAAGCACAAAGTTGTAAAGTGTCTTTTTTGTTGGTCGCTAATTTCCAGTTTTTTAATTTGGCTAATCCGAAAATACGGATATTGTCCGAATCTAAGTGTCCAAATAACATAGCGTTTTAGAGTACAATATTTTAATAAATGTGGCTTTATTTGCCTCGTCTGATTTCGTTTTCTTGGAGTTTTTATAATCGAAGGTAATTATCTTCCTATGGGATAAAAACAGAATAAACCTGTTCTAAAGTTACACTTCACACATAATTGCCATTTGATTAAAAAGAAAGAACAGTTTCTGCCACTATTCTTAATAATACCATAATCATAACACAATTCTTGAATATATTTTTCATGCGTCATCCTGCCTCCGCGTTAATTCCATGCTCCCAATTCGGAGCGAATAGACGGTCTGAATCGCTACCGAATACTGTCTTGAGTATATCCGGAAATATATATATATTTGTCTACTGTCAAACATTTCAAAAAAATATTATAATGAATAAATTAGTTAAACGAATCGTGATTTTTATGGTCGTTCTGTTCGCAATAGGAAGCTGGACGGCAAAAGCGCAAAAAGGAACTATGGCTGCCGGATTGAATTACACTCTGGCATTTAATTCGGATAATTCTTTTTCCGGACTGGCACCAAAGTTTCAGTATTATCTTTCCGATGTTATAAGGGGAGAGGGCGTAACGACGTTTCTTTTCCCAAAGAACAAAAATGCGTATATGGACATCGCGGTTTATGCGCATTATCTTTTCAAACTGGACGAAAAGGCTGTGGTTTATCCCATTGTTGGTGTCGGTCTTCTGTCGTGGTCAACGACAGCTATATTAGACAGAGACCTGTCCGTCTGGCCGAGCGCCGCGCTGGGCGGAGGCATAGAGTATGCCTTTACTGACAAGATTTCGGCTAATGCAGAGCTTAAATACAAAATCGCCTCCGGGAGCAATGCGTCGAATTTCGGATGGCTATCAATCGGAGTTGCCTATAAGTTTAGGCGATAATTAAGGAAACAGGAATTTTGAGGAATGGCCTCGCACTTGTGTGATACACTTGTGCGAGGCTCATTTTTTGTTTGGCGGCGGTATCCATTGTTAGTCGGACGCTGCTTGTTACTTATGTCCGGCTTTAAGTTCCTGAAACATCTCTCCTCCGGCAGACGCAGCGACTGTCACAACGAGTATAGTCGTCCGTGAATAGTGCTTTTGACAGCTTGTGTGGCAAAAAATAAAAAGAGTGAGCTGCATTTTCTATTTCAAAAAAGCTTCGAGCTTCAAGCGAGATCTCCATACAGCTATCGAAACGCTCCGAGCGTCTCGTGAAACCTTCAGAGCATCTCGTGAAACGCTCCGAGCGTCTCGTGAAACCTTCAGAGCATCTCGTGAAACGTTCGGAGTGTCTCGTGAAACGCTCGGAGCATCTTGTGAAACGCTCGGAGTGTCTCGTGAAACGCTCGGAGCGTCTTGTGAAACGCTCGGAGCATCTCGT
>JAIRPK010000028.1 GCA_031257015.1 Tannerellaceae bacterium | reverse complement strand
TTGGCGTACTTGGAGTTTGTATGCGGAGGGACTATCGGACGCGGCGTTACGCTTTTAACTCCACCTTGCGGAAACCATACTCCCTTGCGCACATCAGTATCGCTGATTTTCTTGTAGAGTAAGCTGTTTATTGCTCTTGGACTGTTTTGATTGTAGGATACGATTTCGTTGGACATGTAACCATGGAAATGGGTCAATTGTACATACGGCGTAAGAGTTGCGTTGGATCCCCAGAGCCATTCCTTGTTGGCATTGTCGCTGAAGCGATTTTCGGTAGTAGTATATGTATCGTCCTGCAATTGCGCTCCCGATTTCTCTACCACTAATTTCGCCATTTCGGCAGCTTCCTGCCATTTGCCTTGTGTGAGAAGAATGCGTGCTTTCAAGCCGCGAGCGATATGCTGGTCTATGTGTGACTTGTTAGGACGTTTCTCGCCTGTTTCCGACAACAAACGGATTGCCTCGTCGGCGTCGGCATTTATTTGCTTGTAAACTTCTTCAACCGTTGCACGGGCGCGTGGTTCGAGTGAAGCATCATTACGAAGGACTATACCGAGCTGTGAATTGTTTTCACCCCGACGGTAGCGTTCGGCATACATTTGCACCATGGTGTAGTAGCCAAAGGCGCGATAGAAATGTGCCTGTCCCTTGAGGTTATCCTTTTCGCTCTCTGTGCCTGGAATATCATCAACCTTTTCCAGAATCATGTTGCTGTTGGCAACGAAATACTGTAAGAGACGATAGAAATGCGCCTGCGAGCCGGCAGTGATGTTACGGTGTCCCGTCCATGCGGCCTGCAAATAGAACTGTGCATTATGATATGTGAAGATGAGATCGTCTCCAAGCATTTCATACCAAATCATCAGCATGTCGTATCCTCCGTAAAAAGCGGAATTGGAACCATCCTGCAATGTGGATTGCGCATTGCCTATCCACATCAGTTTATGCAAACCGTTCACCGCGAGCATCGCTGTTTGAGTGTTGGTGAATATGGCATCTTCGTTAACCTGGCTAGTTGACTTTGTTTCAAGGAAGTCATCCTGGCAGCCGCTCATCAGAACGACGAGCAACATTATTATATATAAGAATTTCTGTTTCATAAGAGATTTGTTATTATTTAAAATGTAAGATTCAAACCAAGCGTGAGCACTCTTGCAGGCAGATAAACATCCGGATTGGAGTTATAACCGGAGAATATGGCTCGGCGCGGATAAATTCCCTGACGTGCGGTAAACAGCAGCAAGTTGTCGGCTGAAGCATACACGCGCAAGCCTTGCACGCTAATCGGTTTGAGCAAAGACTTGGGAATATCGTAGTTCAAGGTAACGTTAGCCAGTTCCAGCATGTCGGAGCTGACCAGCCAGCGTGTGGATGTTCCTGCATTCATATTTGTATCGCCAAAGTCTTCGATGCGGGGAACGTCAGTAACGTCACCCGGCTTTTGCCAGCGATTAAGAATGTCAACATGGCGATTAGAACCGGGAAGGGCAGAACCGGAAGGGCCAGCCATCAAATCGGCATAGCCGGCATCATAATATTTGCCGCCTAATTGATAATTGAACAGAAGGTTTAGAGATATTCCTTTATAGCTAACTCCTGCCGTTATACCGCCGGACACGCTTGGAGTGGCAACACCCGACCAGTCGCGGAGCGCTTTCGCTACTAAGGTTGTATAAGTTTTGCCGTCAACCGTCACTATTTTCAATGCGTCTTTTGCAGCTTGAGTGGCGTTAGGATCATTCCATATTTCCATTGTCTCTTCATCCGGGACGTATATGCTGTTTCCTGTTGCAGGATCAACGCCAGCCCATTGGCGGAGATAGAACTCATAGCGGGAATGTCCTTCTTCAACACGCTTGGTTCCGTCTATGTAAGGTTCGACGGGGAGATATGTGATCTCGTTTTTCAGGAACGTTGCGTTTACGCCAAGATTAACAGACAAGTCTTTGCGTTGGAATACTTTCCCGTGAAGGTCTATTTCAACGCCACGATTATACATATTACCGGCGTTACGGTATGAAGAACTCAAGCCGGTGGAGGGAGATTGTGGTATGCTGAACAGCAGGTTGCTCGACTGCCGGTTGAAAAGTTCTATCGAACCGGACAGGCGGCTCTTGAACAATTCAAACTCAAGCGCCGCATCGGAACTGTGCGATACTTCCCATTGAAGCGAACGATTGTTCAATACGGCATGACGGAGATAACCGCCTTCCAGTCCGTTCGGAGCTTGAGCATAAAGCGATTGCCATGCGTAATATGTACCGATTTCATCATTTCCGACCTCGCCGTAAGACAGGCGAAGCTTTAACATATCGACGAAGGTCAAACTCTTCATGAACTTTTCCTCGTCTATGCGCCAACCGGCTCCTACGGAGTAGAATGTTCCCCAGCGAGAGTCTTTATGGAAGCGACTTGAACCATCGCGACGAACCGATGCAGACAGGAAGTAACGATCGTCGAAGTCATAATTGAAGCGTGCAAGATAACCTTCCGTCCTGTAAGTGTTTGTATAGGAATTGGGGCGTCCGGGAGTGGCATAGTTGCCGAACTCATAGTTGTCGTCATTAATATTCTGGTCTTGCATCGAACCGCTAAGATTGTTATACTCATAATCATAGCTTTCATGCCCTAGCAAGGCATCGAAGTGATGCTTGTTAATATTTTTGGAGTATGACAGAAGCTGGTTGTATGTCCAGGTTGTCGTGAAGCTGTTCGTCTTCGATGCGCTGCCTGAGTTTCCGAGTTCCGGATAAACAATGCTTGCGGAAGAAGAAAGATAGGAATTGGCTCCGACCGCCCCGTTCAATGTCAGCTTAAATCCGTCCAGGAAGCGAATCTCCGCATACGCTTTTGCATTCAGTGTATTCCTCTTATATCCGTTATACAGATTTTGCAATTCAACGACAGGATTGTTTCCTCCGATATACGGACGGGAAGGAGTGGTCACTCCGTCGGAAGTCGTCAGGCTGTTTCCGAAGTCATAGACCAGGCCGCCGTTAGCATTACGTATATATTCTTTAGTTACCGGATGATGTACGTGAATCGGATATATAGGTCCGATGTATCTTGAAAAGCGGAAAGGATTGCTGTTGCCGCCCGAAGCCTCGTTTTGCTCGCCAACGGAATTGCTTATGTTGCCGGACAGCGTTCCCCCTACTTTAAGGAATGATGTTATCTGCGAATTAACGTTCGTGTTCATTGTATAACGGTCAAACTTTGAGCCGACGATGTAACCTTCTTCTGTCAGATAACCGACAGACATGTAATAATCCGACTTTGTGTTGCCGCCACTAATGTTCATGCTGGCATCCGTGCGGTTTCCCATCTGCTGGATAGCCTTTGTCCAGTCCGTATCGTCGCCCCACATGAATTGGGCGTTCGGATTAAGCTTTCCGTTAGCATCGACAACCTGGTCGTTTGCCACATTAAAAGGATTGTAGCCCAAATCGTCCGAGATAAGATTCTTTGCCGCCGTCTGTCCCGCCAGAGCAGGCTCCATTCCGGCAGTGATATTCTTGTTGCGCCAGCTCTCCCAATATACCATAAGATAGTCCGCTACGCCTAGCGTCTGATAATCGGCGGACTGTCTGCTGGTGACACCCTGATTGATTTTCACGTTGACGGTCGTTTTATCCTTATTTCCCGACTTCGTGTTGATAAGGATGACGCCGTTACCGCCACGAGCGCCGTACAACGCTGCCGACGAGGCATCTTTCAATACCGTCATGCTTTCGATGTCATTGGGATTAATGCTGCTGATAGCATTGTCGTAAGGCATACCGTTAAGTACAATCAAAGGCGTATTGCTTGCCGAGACGGAGCCAATACCGCGGATGTAAATACTCGATTCCGATCCCGGCTGGCCGGCCGCGGTAGAAACCTGCACGCCCGGAGTTGTTCCGAGCAGGGCTGAGGTGACGTTCGTCATCGGTCTTTCCTCAAACTGCTCAACTTTGATTGAGCTTGCCGCACCTGTGAACGAGCCTTTCTTGGCCGCACCGTAGGCAACAACAATCACCTCGTCCATAAGTTGAGCATCGCTTTCCAGATGAACAGTTACATTCGGCGCAATGGCAACCAGCTGCGCCTTCATACCTACATACGAAACCCTCAACTGCCTTGCGTCCGCCGGCACGTTAGGGATTGTAAACTCACCGTTGATGTCGGTCGCCGTTCCGATATTGGTGCCTTCTATCTGAACGCTGGCGCCGATAATAGTCTCATTGTCTTCTTTAGAAAGAACTTTTCCTGTTATTTTTCTCTGCTGCTGTGTTATTTCGGCTTTCACATAAACCGCATTACAAGTAATTGGTGCAAGAAAGGCTAACATAACCACCCATTTTTTTAGGGCTGCAAGCGTTTTCGCCCTGGCCAGCCCTAAAGTCATTTGTTTCCAAATCATAAATTAAACTTTATAAGTTACACATTGATATATTCTAGAGGCAAATTAAATGCAAATTTTTCAGAAAACCTCTTAAAAATAGAGATAAGTTCTAAAAAAACTGTTTTTTCTAACGTTCGGTTGTGCCAAAAAACAGCGTTTACATCGTTAAACAAGCATTTTCCAGGCAAGCACCCGCAAAGGCGAACTTTTTTTAATAAACCGACAATATAAACTTCTGAACATCGAACATTATTCAGGCCTGCGATTGTCCCCCGTTAAAAGCGCCTTGCCTTTCATGACAACATCATAAAATGCCGCCCAATTTTTGCTCTGTTTAATATATCACAAAGACTTCAGCACCTTCCGGTTTGAGCATTTACATAGTTGCAAAACGTTCCTGTTCAAAACATGAAGCATTTGCAACGATGCAAAACGCTCCTGTTCAAAACATGAGGCATTTGCAACGATGCAAAACGTTCCTGTTCAAAACATGAAGCATTTGCAACGATGCAAAACGTTCCTGTTCAAAACATGAAGCATTTGCAACGATGCAAAACGTTCCTGTTCAAAACATGGAGCATTTGCAACGATGCAAAACGTCCCTGTTCAAAACATGAGGCATTTGCAACGATGCAAAACGTTCCTGTTCAAAACATGAGGCATTTGCAACGATGCAAAACGTTCCTGCTCAAAACATGAGGCATTTGCATAGTTGCAAAAACATTGGCTGATTCATTGGCGAGCGCCGGCAGATAGCGGAAAGCCCATGTTAAATCTTCGTTTGTGGCAAGCCGTGTTACTCTATTAAGTGTTATTAACAAGTCGTATTTTCAAATTCAAGTGGTAAGACCTACCTTTGCAGAACTAAATAATTGAAATGAAGAAACATTTACTGTACTATATATCTTTCCTGTTATTTACAATAACAATCTTGCCGGCCAGGTCTCAAAACCAAAACATAACAACAGCCTCCGGCATAGTCATGGATTCCCTGACCAACGAACCCATACCATACGCATCAGTTTTGTTTGAGAACTCCCTCGTCGGAGCAATGACGGACGAGAACGGTCGTTTTTCCATTCGTAACGATAAGGGAATTGCCACTATCGTTATATCCTTCCTTGGATACGACCGCAAAACAGTAATCCTTCAGGCCGGTCGTCGAAACGAGAACCTTGACATACGCATGAAGTCCACCGCCATTGACTTGTCCGAAGTTGTCGTTCGCCCGACCCGCGAACGCTATTCACGGCGCAACAATCCCGCCGTCGATCTTATCCGCGCCGTAATTGAACATAAAAACGATAACCGCATCGAATCTCTTGACGAATATAAGGTTGAAGTTTACGAAAAGCTTTCCCTTGCCCTTGATGATTTTAATCCCAACTTCGACAAAAACGGCTTCATGCAGAAATTAAAGTTCATCAAGAACTACATGGACACGTCCGAATTTAACGGCAAGCCGATACTCACCATCTCCGTTCGTGAAAACATCTCCGACATATTCTACCGCAAGGAACCCAAGACCCGGAAAACCATAGTCAAGGGAAAACGTCAGCAAGGCCTTGACGAAACGATTGACGAAGGCGGCATAACCTCCAACCTCGAAGAGTTTTTTCAGGAGATAAACATATTCGACAATAACATCAACTTCCTGTCCAACCGCTTCGTCAGCCCGCTATCCTCCATCCTGGCCGTTTCATACTATCATTATTATATAATGGATACGGTCAACGTTGACGGCGCCCGCTGCACCGACTTGGCCTTTGTTCCCGTGAACAGCCAGGGCTACGGATTCACCGGGCGGTTATACATCTCTACTGATGGCAAATACTCAATACGCAAAGTTCGGCTCGACATTCCTCGCAACATCAACCTGAACTTCGTTGACAACCTCCGCATCGAACAGACCTTTAAGCAATCTCAAACTCCCGACAGCGCCTGGGTACTTAACACGGAGAATACATACGTGAACTTCGGGATGGCCTCGCAGCACATATACGCTCACCAGCTTCGCACATATAATAAATACGATTTCGACATACCCATGCGCGACTCTGTTTTCGCCCTGTCCGGATCCATGCACGTATTGCGCGAAGCCGACGAACGCACTGATACCTTTTGGGTTAACAACCGGCATATTCCCCTCAAGCAAAAAGAAAACGTTCTTGATGATCTCGTTAAGGAAATCCGCAAAGTCCCCATCTTCAACGTCATAATCAAGACCGCCGAGATTCTTATCACCGGTTACGTCCCCACAGGCCCGAACAAGGAAGAGAATTACTTTGACGTCGGCCCGATGAACACCATTTTCAGTGCCAACCAGCTCGAAGGATGGCGCATCCGTGCAGGCGGAATGACAACCGCCAACCTTTCGCCCCGTATCTTCGGTACCGGCTACTTTGCCTACGGAATGGACGACCGCAAGTTCAAATACAACGCCCGCCTTACATACAGCTTTGACCCCAAGAAATACCACGAAGGCGAGTTTCCCGTCAACAAGCTCTCGCTCACGCAAGAGTACGACGTCTATACCCCCGGCCAGGACTTTCTCTTCACCAGCAAGGACAATATGTTTGTAGCCTTCAAAGTCGGCGAGCCTGTAACTAAGATGAACTACGTCCGCCGCACCCTTCTCCAGTACGACAAGGACTACCTCTCCGGTCTGTCCGTTAAAAGTTGGATACGCAACCAGAACGAAGAAGCGGCCGGAACTCTCGAATATAAAATCCTTTCCCCCACTGGCACTCAGCGCATCCGTAGCATCACCTCCAGCGAACTGGGCGTTCAACTGCGCTATGCCTACAACGAGCGAGACTACGGCGGTCGCAAAGGCAAGGAATCTTTCTTCAACATGGCCAAGGACGCCCCCATAATCAAGCTATCCCACCGTTTGGGCTTCAAGGACATACTTGGCGGCGACTACGCCTATAACCACACAGAGTTCAGCGCCGAGAAGCGCATCTGGCTCTCTGCTTTCGGCCATATCGACGCCCTTGTCAAGGCCGGCAAAGTATGGGACAAGGTTCCCTTTCCTCTCCTCGTCATGCCCAACACCAACCAATCTATCTCAATTCAGCCCGAAGCGTTCCACATGATGCGTGCCATGGAATTTTTCACCGACGAATACGTCAATTTCAACGCCACATACTACCTCAAAGGCTGGATACTTAACCGCATCCCCCTCGTCCGCTACCTTAAATTCCGCGAAATCATATCTTTCAACGGCATATACGGTCGCCTGACGGAGAAGAACAACCCTTCCGCTCCCGGCAATACCGACCTTTTTCTCTTCCCCGCCAACTCCACCGGCCTTAACCCCAACATTCCATACATGGAGGTCAGCCTGGGTCTGGAAAACATCTTCAAGGTTCTCCGCGTCGACTACTATCGCCGTCTCACTTATCTAGACCATCCGAATATCAAGAAAAGCGGCTTTCGCGTTGCTTTCCGGTTCTCCTTCTAATTGTCTTCTTTCAGCGTGTGTTCCGGCGAATGGCTTATCGGGAATTGAGTGATGCAATATGCTCAATGAAGATGTCCTCCGCTTTATTCACCCAATCCTTGAACGGTTTGTTATCCGCGCTGTAATTTTCCATAAAGTATATCAGCCTGCTGATGTCGAAGCTGTCGCCTGTTATTACATATTCTGTTGATGAAGCGTCGCGGGCATTAATTTGCTGTTCTATATGCGTAGGGATTACCATAACCGGTTTCCCTAGATATATAGCTTCGCAGATGGATTCAAATCCGGCGGTGGAGATGTAGCCTTTGCATGATGCCATGTATTTTACAAACAGTTCATCGTCCAGCGTATAGAACGTCAACGTTTCGTCGATGGTATGAACCTTCGGCGCGTTCTTCTTGTCCCAGAAGATTCGGAGCTTGACGTCCGGATGCAACTCGTGCCATTCGATAATTTCCTTTTCATAGCCGGGGTTTACCATATATCCGAGAATGAAGTCGCCTTGTTCCGGCACGAGTTCCAGCGCCTCATTCCGGAGCAATGGAGGGACGACCGTTATGCGATGTGACAAATCCTCCTTCATGGGATAGAAGGACAGCGCCAGTGTCTTTGTAGCATCAATGTTGCACATCAGCGTATGCAGGCGGAAGATCATCAGGCTCTGTTCTTCTCCCCTTGCATGTAAGTATGAATGATGTCGAGCAAGATATTGATGGCCGATATTGACGAATGGAATCTTAATATTAAAGCGAAGATGAGCCAATCCGCTTAATACTTCGTAGAAATTGACGATGACATCCGGCTTGCACTTGTCGATTCTGTTTTTGATTAACTCGATGCTTTTGTTGTATTTCTGCAGTCGCTTGGGCGTTGTGTTGAAGAGGAATGTTTTAATGAAGTTGACATGCTTCTGGTTTTTCTTGAAAATAAAGCATGGAGCATCGTAGATTCGGCAGTTAGCGCCGAGTTTTTCGTAAACGAAGGCGGGGACTTCCCTGGATTTACCTTTGCCGATAAGCGTTTCTACAACTTCGTGACCGTTTCTTTTCAGGATGTTCAATAAACTAATGGCTTGAGTTATATGTCCCCGCCCTTCGCCCTGTATGATGAATAAGCATTTCATATTAGTATTGTTTAGTTTATACATTAATTATAGAGACTGTCTGTCATCATGCCGGAACTGTTCGGGATAGACATCTAAAATACATTCATCGCCTTATATTGATTCGCCCGGATTGTCGGCAGTAAGATTGCGGACCTCCAAACGTTCGTTTTTGCCGGCTATCCTCTTTGGCATGGTTCTGTTTTCCGGAATTGTTGTCCTGTTTCCTGGCGGAGGAGGATACTTTGCTGCATGGGCGGACGTTTGCGGGGATGCTTTCTCCGGTTCGTCACGGGCTTGAGTGCTTTGCAGGCCTGTGAGTGTTCATCTGGATTTGCGATTTTATTCCGGCATATTTCGCGACTGTACCGGATGTGCATCTCACCGTTATGCACAAGGGCTGCCAGCAAGGCCGGGATAAATTCCATCCTCGGCATTACTGTGTGAATACGGCTGGCATCCCCTTCTCCTGCATTGGCATTATTTTTTATCGAAGGATGTTCTAAATCGTCTTCACATTTGTCAACAAGTAAGCACATATTCGGTTCTTTTATATGAATCCATGGCTTTTAATCCAGTTCATTCAATTTGGCCGAGGCTGCATCGCGAACATATTCGTCATCATCCTCTTCCATGATTTCCTGCAGCAGCGCCCGGTGCTGTTCGGGGATGAGTTTCTCAACTGCCGCCTCTCTGACATCCGGCGATTCGGCTTTAACAGCGACGTTTGCCAGCAGGGTTTGGTCGGTCAGCTTCTTTACCGCTTCAAGTGCATCAAGGTCGTAATATTGTTCGCCTGCTTCTGCCAGTTCTGCAAGCAGGGGCTGGTGCTGTTCGGGGATGAGTTTTTTTATTGCGGCCTTGCGGACGCATTCGGAGTGGGCATCCTTAGCTACACGCGCCAGCAAAGTTTGGTCGGAAATTTTCTTCACTGCTTCGAGTGCGCCGGGTTCATACTCGCTGTCTTCTTCGGTTGATTCTGCTACGCCGGCGAGCAGGGCTTGGCTCTCTGTCGGCTTCATCTTTTTTATTGCCGCCAGGCGCGATTCTTTCGTCGGCGCTTCTGCGGCTATTTGCGCCAGCAATTCTGTGTCGCTGATCTCCTCGACTGCCTTTACGGCTTCAATACTGTCTTCGCTTCTCCAAGCGGGGGTTTGATGTTCCATTCTATTGCAAATATTTATTTTGTTAAATAATTTATTTTCGGTCTAAGACGTTTCTCGGCGATGCTGCCCGTGCGTATTGCCGGGGCGGCTTATTCTGGTGGTGGTTGCGGAGTCTGCGTTATGCTTCGGGGCATTGCCGTGCCCTGGTTTTTTGCAGGCTGTGAGGGCCTGTTTTTATTCCTCGTGCAGCTGTGAATGGTTCTTGTGGAGATTCATTGTTGCTGTCGGCGTTAATTTTTTTTCGTCCTTATTATTGTTTTTCCAAAAACAGTTTAATAAAAGGTTTGATATTTATGTTTAACGATTGAACAGGTCATGGAACAAAGATAAGAAAGTATTTGATTCTCGGCGGGTGCTTCTGCCGTATTTTTTATCATTCTATGTTGGTGCTGTCAATAAGCTTGCGGATTTCGCCCTCGCCTTCTTTGGTGTATATGTCCCAGAGCAGGTCTGCGTTTTCCTTGTAGCGTTCGCAGCAGGAGTTGACGATGGCTAGCTTTGTTTCCATATTGTTTAGTCTTGAAAATGCAGCCAGTCGAATGTCCGTATCTTCTTCTACGGTTGTTGCAATGGCGGTCAGTAGATTCTTGTAGCTGTCGGCGTTAAGCCTGCAGATAGCTGTGATGCGAACCCTGATGCTTTTGTCTTTCAGTGCAATCCGCGCAAGGAAGGGCTGATTGCTGTCGGGCGGAAGTTTTTCGACTGCGCACATGCGGACGTACGCATTAGTGTCCACATGGGCTATGTATGCGATTAGGGCTTGATGGTCTTCGGCGATGAGTCTGTTCAAGGCCATTGCGCGGATGCCGGCGCTTCTGTCGTCTCTGGAAATTCTTGCTAGAAGAAGCTGGTGTTGGGTGCTGTCGAGTTTTTCTATTGCATATTGCCGAACCATTTCGTCGTCATCAATTTTGGCCAGCATCGCAAGTCGTTCCTGATGCTCTGCCGGTATGAGTCTTATTGTTGCTGCTCTGCGAATTTCCGTATCCTCATCGTCTGAAAGGCCTGAAAAAAGGTACTGGAATTTTTCGACGTTGAGCTTTTCGATTGCCGCCTTGCGCACAGCTCTGTCCGTGTCTTTTATTGAAACTGTTACCAGCAGGTGCGCGTTTTTCTCTGCATCCAGCCTGTTAACGGCGGCAAGCCTGACATCTGCATAAAGCGCCTCGATTACAACTTCCGTCCACTTGTACATGTCCGTCAGGTATATACATGCCGCTTGCCGTACCAGCTCGCTTTTGTCCCTAATGGCAATCATCGCCAGAAGTTCTTGATACTTTTTGTGATTAATTCTCTCAACAGCCGCCTTGCGAATCGTATCTGCCCTGTCGAACAGGGCTAAATGTACAAACAGATCCTCGTGCTGGTCTGGTCGGAACTTCAAAAGGGCTGCCATTCGGACGTCCGCGTCTGTATCCGTAATCACAATATTTACCAGCAAATCCTGATAGAGGGCGAATTGCAGCTTGTCAACAGCGGCTGCCCTGGCCCAGTCGTTTGGCGCTTCGACGGCGATAATCGCCAGCAGATTCTGGTCGCTGATTTCGGAAATGTCCGTCAGCGCTTTTTCGCGAGCCTCCCTTGCTGCATTAGCATCCTTCGTATCCATATATATTAGTTAATGTGTGCTTTCCGCAAATGTTTCCCGGCGGTTTGCGGCCTTTCCGCCCCTGGCATCGTCCTTCCTGGCCTTCGCCGGATATTCCTGTCCGCCGGCGTAGAATCAGATACGTCCCTTTTGTTGTTATTTTTCAAAAATGGCTTCATGAAGCTGTTACGTTCATATATTTTATTAAGTACCGAAGCGGTACCGGACAAAGATACGAATAAAGTTTTCAGTTTTCCGTGTTCGTTTTTTTGAGTATGCTGAATTGCGTTCGGTTAGCGGCTTTGTCCTCCGGCGCAAGGATTGGATGCGGATAATTCTGTACAAATATCTGTGTGGATTAAACATTGTTGTCGTAAAAATCAAGCAGCGTTGTTTGAATTATTCGGCAGCGTTGCTTGATTTTTCAAGCAACGGTGTTTGATTTATTAAGCAGCAGTGTTTGATTTTTCAAGCAGCGTTGTTTGAAAGATTAAGCAACGGTGTTTGATTTTTCAAGCATCAGTATCGGAGATATGTCAACAGGCGTTCGTCGCCGTCATGCAATAATGTCTGTGCGTTCAGGCTGCGGTTTCGTTTTTTTCCGACGTCGTGGATTAAGGCTTTGCGATGCGGTGCGTCAGTTTTTTTGAAGCCGTTGTTGGAGGCCTTGTCTGCTTTGCTCTGCGCATCCGGCATCCGTCGTCCGTCATGTTGTCAAAGTGAGTGGTTGAGCGTGGATCATGGCGAAGGCTCTTTTATATAAATAATCTTATATTTGCAGGTAAATATTTAAAATATTCAGATCGCTGTGTAACAAGGACAATAGCGTCTTCCGGGAGAGATAAACAATATGAATAAATAACATAAAATAGATTCTGAAATATGTACAACGCAGAGAAAGAGTTTGATAAATTAGGCTTGCTCCTACCTCCAGCCCCTAAGCCGTTGGGTGTTTACAAGCCGTGCATGATTGTTGACGGAAAGTATCTGTATCTTTCCGGCCATGGCCCTGTCCGTTCAGACGGCACGCTGATAATCGGGCGCATCGGTTCGGATCTGGACATGGAAGCAGGCAAGGCGGCTGCTCTTCAGGTTGGTTTGACGATGCTGTCAACGGTGAAGTCTTCGCTTGGCAGTTTGAACAGTATTCGCCGGGTAATAAAGGTCTTCGGCATGGTTAACTGTACTTCTGACTTTGCCCGCCATCCCTGGATTATCAACGGCTGCAGCGAGCTGTTTGCATCCGTATGGGGGGCTGACAACGGCGTTGGGACTCGCAGCGCCGTCGGCGTAGGAGGATTGCCGGACAATATACCTGTCGAGATAGAAGCCATGTTTGAGCTTGAGGAATATGCTTGAGCTTGATTTTGCAAACAGCGGAACTGTTGATTCGCCTGCGCTTGTTGTTTACGAAGACATCCTTCGCAACAATATTCGGGAAGCCTTGAGGATAGCTGATGGCGACGTTGATCGTCTTCGCCCTCACGTGAAGACGCACAAGACGCTTGAAGTATGCGAGATGCTTATTGCCGAGGGTGTAACGAAGTTCAAATGCGCGACCATAGCCGAAGCCGAGATGCTGGCGATAGCCGGAGCGCGGGATATTCTGCTTGCCTATCAGCCTGTGGGTCCAAAGATAGAGCGTTATCTTCATCTGGTGCTGGCGTATCCTCAGAGCCGCTTTGCTTGCCTGATTGACAGCAAGATGAACGCGCATATCCTCAACACCTGCTTTGCCAACTCCTCCTTTAAGGCGAATGTTTACATAGACGTAAATCTGGGGATGAACCGCTCTGGCGTCGTGCCAAGCCGCGCATGGGATTTGGCGGACATAATTAAGGATTTGCCCTATTTGCGTGTCCGTGGAGTGCATGGATATGACGGGCATATTCACGAATCTGACCCTGCCGCCAGGCAGGCTGCTGCCGATGTTGCTTACTCCAAGCTGACTGCTGCCTCCAATGCGGTAGAAGAAATTCTTGACTATCCGCTTACGAAGGTTATAGGCGGTTCGCCGACATTCCCGATACACATTCGTAGGCGCGATCATAATATAGAATGTAGCCCCGGCACATTCGTCTTTTGGGATTGCGGCTACCGTCTAAGCTATCCCGACTTGCCGTTTGCCTGTGCCGCTGTTGTGCTGTGCCGCGTTGTTTCAATACTGGACGACCACCACGTTTGCATAGATTTGGGATACAAGTCGATAGCGTCCGAGATGCCCATGCCGCGAGCCTATATTCGCGCTGTAAACAAAGCCGTCCCCATCTCGCAGAACGAGGAGCACATGGTGCTTGAAGTTGACGATGCCAATCGCTTCGGCATTGGCATGATTGTTTATGCTTTCCCGGAACATATATGCCCGACAGTCGCCCTGTATGAAACCATTTATGTCGTACGCAATCACGAACTTGCAACGACATGGAGAGTAATAGCACGAGACAGATACATTAATATCTAATCCGAAATGGAAAAACCCTTCATCGTCGATGCCCATTTGGATTTAAGCATGAATGCCCTCGAATGGAATCGCGACCTCCGCCAGCCGATTCATGAAATTAACCGCCGCGAAGAAGGCCTGACCGACAAGCCCGACCGCGGCCATGCAACCGTATCCTTCGACGAATTGCGAAAAGGAAACATTGGCCTCGTTGTCGCCACCCAGATTGCTCGCTACGTTGCGCCCGATAGCGCCTTGCCCGGATGGCATTCTCCGGAACAGGCATGGGCACAAACACAGGGGCAGCTCGCATGGTATAAAGCAATGGAGGAAGATGGCCAGCTGGTAATGATTACCAACCGCGACGAACTCGACACCCACATAGAGCAGTGGACGGCCGCCCCGGCTAATAACAGCGAAGCTGCCGCTCCAAAGCCTGTTGGTTACATTTTAAGCCTCGAAGGAGCCGATTCAATCATCACCCTCTCCCATCTCGAACGCGCCAGAGAGTACGGGCTTCGCGCCGTAGGCCCGGCTCATTACGGTCGCGGACGCTATGCGAACGGAACAGATTCGTCCGGTCGCCTGAACAATGACGGCCTGGCGCTGTTAAAAAAGATGGAAGAGATGAATATGATTCTCGATGTAACACATCTGAATGACGACGCCTTTTACCATGCACTGGAAATCTATTCCGGCCCGATATGGGCTAGCCATAACAACTGCCGCGTATTCGTGAACCACAACCGACAGTTCAGCGACGATATGATTAAACAGCTCATAGCCCATCAGGCCGTCATCGGCATAGCCCTCGACGCATGGATGATGGTGCCGGACTGGATACGCGGACAGTCAACGCCCAAAGCAATGAACTGCAGCCTTGAAATTATGGCAGACAACATTGACCACATCTGTCACCTTTCCGGCAATACCAGGCATGTAGCCATAGGCAGCGACCTTGACGGCGCTTTCGGCACGGAGCAATGCCCGTATGATATTAAGACAATAGCCGATATTCAAAAGATATTCCCCATCTTGGAGAGACGCGGATATAGCCGGGCAGATATAGAAAACATAGCCGGCAGAAACTGGATCAATTTCCTCCGTAATGCATTATAGTTTAAAATCTTCGTTTCCGAACATCCTTCCACGCAAAGGATTGGCATAAATCCCCAGAAATATTTTGCGAAGCGCCTCCATATCCTCAACCTCTATTGACGTAGCGCGATGATAGTGGTCAAGGAAGGCGCATTTCTCCTCATCTGAATAATGCTCACCGTAGAGATTGGAATTGTTGAGCAGGTCTGACGCTATGAAATTGTTGCACGACAAGCGATAGTTTGCATTAATTCTGTTAGTCATCAATGCAGCCACCTGTTTATTAAACGCATTGCCGGGCAAACCATTGAATGGCTCAAGATCATCCTCTGATATGGGTGCACCGAAATGAATATGCACATCGCCTTTATACTGGTTTATGCCTGTGAGGATGCTGTTAATATCCTCGTCCCGCTGCTTGACATACACACCATCGCGCTGCGTGCGATAAAGTTCCAGGGCTTTAAAAGCATCGCACGTTTCCCATTGGTATGAAACCGACACCGGAACGATGTTTAGCCGGACAAGTGCCCGGACAGGGTCAGAGGAATCACAGAGATAAAACATTTTGATTATTCCCGGCTCGGTAACGTCTATGCCATTCTTCGTTCGCCCATTACCTTGAGCGATCCATACAGATTCTTTTTTCTCCAGGATAGCATGGCTGATATATTCGGAGAGATGGAGTGAGTTGGCGTAGAAATCTTTCATGCTTCCACTCTCTCGAATGATTTTATACATTTTATTGGATTTGCCGATGTCAACAACAAGTTGCGGACGCATTAAGTTGCTGCCGAATGAAATCTCTGATGTCCGATGGCCGGAAAGATGCAGTATATATTGCAGGAGAGTAGCATCAAGCATAATGTCGCGATGGTTTGAAACAAAAAGATAACGCTTCTCCCTGTCCAGCTTTTCGATACCTCCATGAGAGAGCTTCCTTATACTTCGAGCGACAATCTGTTCATTCGCCGCCTTCATCACCTGAAGCTGGAATTGCTCTATGCTTGTATATCCTCTAATCATGTCTTTTATCTCCTTCATATCTCGATTAGGATAAACGAATGAAGAGAGAATCGGGAACATTTCGCTGTCGGCTATTCTGCCCATGGCTTCATGGATTTCTTCATCATAATATGGACGCAGGTCGTCAAACCGTGGATTTCTCATGTTCATTATGTTACTGTTGAAACAATTCTTGAAGTTCATCTTTGTCGAGCCGTCGATACTCCGGTGCCGGCCCGTTAAACCTTACTTCAAAATACTCTTCGTCGTAGAACGACAGTTTCGAGTTCATATCCGGATTACATTCTATATATATCGCATCATTCAAGTCAATACCCTTTGCCTCGCATATCTGCCTGGCAAGCGAACGTCCGGCGCTGGTTACGGAAGAGCCGGGATTGTCGAGATACAATTCGGTTACGATTATCGTTTTGCGTCCAGTCGGTCGGTCTATTATTCTAAGTCCGCAACGGCTGGGCATATCCCATTGGCCTTTAAAATCGAATATTTCATCGTAGTAGTCTGATAATGCTTCCATAATAAATAATGTTACGTCAAACAATTTTCCGGACGACATCCATGCCGAATGATTTATTGATCAACTCCCTGTTCCTTGGCCGATAAGTACCTTCATTCATTTCCCTCATCACCACGTTGCAGAAAAGTCGGAACATCTTAGCCTCCTGCGATTCATCACCGTAGAACGTCGTCCATGCAGACTCATAAAGTTCCTGAAGCCGGTCGGCACTCATGTTCCTGGGCGTAAAGACAACCTGGCCGGCATTGTAATGATTCCAGTCGAAATCAAAAATACGTCCCTGCCGAAGCATGTCATTATATGCTTTCGTCTGCGGAAATGGAGTGAGGACAGTAAACTCCGCCAAGTCGAGGTCAACCTCAAGCAGGAAATCAATCAGTCGCTTTATATCATCCTCCGTCTGATTATCAAGACCGAGAAGAACCGTTCCCTCAACCCCAAGCCCATGGTCGTGATAACGTTTGATGCGCTCCTTAATATAATCAGACGTATCATAAACAGCCTGATACACATACCAGCATCCCGCACGCGCCGCAAGGTTGAGAATCTCCGGGTCATCTTCAATCGTATGACTTATCCATTTCTTTTTGAATGGCTCCATGGCGCGAAAAAGTTCCTTCTCCCACTCTTTGTTTTGAGCCAGGGAGTTATCCACAATGAAAAGCCTGTTATTATCAATCGTTGAAAGCTCCTCAATGACCTTATCCATCGGTCTGGGTCTGAACGCCCGTCCGCCGAGATATGTCACAGCGCATGGGTAACAACTGAACCTGCATCCCCTCGAAGCATGGAACAAATCAACCATCTGCACCCCCTTGTGATTATAAAGCTCTTTCTTATACAAATCCCTCCGAGCCACCCCGACAAGAGCGATGTCCGGCGGCCTCATCATATAATTATAAAGATGTTTTAACTCTCCGCGGCTGAAGTCATTCAAAACCTCCTCCATCCGCCCCTCGGCCTCTCCGAGGAAAACCGAATCGGCATGAGCCAGAGTATCTTCCGCGTGCAACATAACAGCAATCCCACCGAAAATAACCTTCTTCCCCCGGCATCGAAAGCAATCGGCAATCTCCCAGCCGCGTTTCACCTGCGTGCTAAGCATCATTGAAATGGCGACAAGATCGCACTCGTCATCAAAATCAATCGCTTCTACATTTTCGTCCGTAAACGAAACATCCACATACTCAGGCAAGGCAGCAGCAAAAGCAACCGGCCCATGAGGCGGAAGATTAAAAGTAGTCTGTCCGGGCAATTTTTCCCACTTTGGATAAATCAGTTTCAGCTTCATATTGAATTATTTCATGCTTGTTGAAAAGGTGCAGAGCAAGCGTAATGTCATGTAATTAGCCTGTTTACGCGGGCAAAGATAACACAAAGTACACAAAACGCCATTAGCGCCTCTCATCCGCCGCCCGGAGCATTTATACGCCGGCGAAAGCCCAGTTTTCCCATGACAATCCTGCTTGTAACGATGCAAAAGCCCCATGTTTTCAACATGAACGATTTGTAACAATGCAAAAGCTCCATGTTTTGAACATGAACGATTTGTAACGATGCAAAAGCCCCATGTTTTGAACAGGAGCAATTTGCAACGATGCAAAAGCTCCATGTTTTGAACAGGAGCAATTTGCAACGATGCAAAAGCTCCATGTTTTGAACATGAACGATTTGCAATGATGCAAAAGCCTCATGTTTTGAACATGAACGATTTGCAATGATGCAAAAGCCTCATGTTTTGAACATGAACGATTTGCAACGATGCAAAAGCTCGTGCAATAGCAATTTGGGCAATTTGTATATATATAATGCCAATTACATGGATAGCCGGCGAAAACATGTCAATATAATAGCATCCCACTCTCCACAATGCGAAAAAAAAGTCTCCTTGTTCATGTCGTAGCATGTTACATGTAGCGCAAACACATGCGAATAGAAAAAGACAGGAAGCGCCTCAGGCAATAATATTATCCAGGCGCATCCTCAACACCTGTATTGCGCTACATGCTTTAATGATTTTAATTAACCCATGCCTTATTTAAAAAAAAGCAACGATTGTTCACGGAAAATGAGTTTCAAACTAAGATTTAAGCAAGATATAAACATCTTTTCAACAACTCGTTGACTTATATAACATGCAATAAATCAGGGAACAACAACAGTCTTTGTTCATTACCTTGAAAGTTATCAACAACATATTGATAAAACTGTTGATAACTCATTTGCGAAAAGACATGCAAGCCGAAAAAGGCATGTACCTTTGCCCTGATAAATAATACAAAAATCATATAGACACAATGGATACAGAACTAATTTTGGAGAAAATAAAACATGGATACACGGTTATTTAAAGAACGCATTATGCTGTTCGTCTTTCTGCTGCTCAGTCTCATGTTATCATGTTACGGGCCAGAGTTGGACGATATAGATAAGAATATAGCAGAGCTGAAAAGCTCGGTTGACGATTTGAAGAAAAAAATAGAAGGAAAGCGATTCATAACTTCCATAACCACCATTGCAGGCGGTTTTCGCATCATATTTGACGATAATAGCGTATTTGACATAGTAAACGGAAAAGATGGGGCAAAAGGCGATCCCGGAACAAGCTGGAAGATCATGCCTGTTGACGCAATAAACAATCCCGACGTCCTGGTTTGGTGGTACACGGACACTGAAGGTAAATGGCAAGCGACCACCCACCTGGCAGTTCCCGGTAAAGGCAGTCAAGGCGACCCCGGTCAGCCAGGCCCCGCTGGTGATTCAGCTCCATCGCCCAAGATCAGTCCCGACGGCTTCTGGGTACTTCACGAGTGGAACCCCGTAGATTCCTCTTACATGGAGGTAAGAACCAACATCCCCGCTTCCACACTTCCTTACGTTCTGGATAGAAGCACATACAAGCTATTGTTCATCCCGAAGGTAGATACAGTAAACTTCAATCCTCCCAAAATCGTTTACGACTCCATTCCTCTGCCAATCAATGCCGCTTCTTCTTTATCCATTACTTTCATGGGCTATGGATACTTGGATGCAAATACAGGCGACATCAGGCAGTTAGACAGCTTGGCCTTCAACTTCTGGACGGTCAATTCGGTGCAGGTCAATTCATTATGGCAAGCTCTGGGAGGCCTCAAACAGATTACAGATGTCACCGCAACAGGCGACTCCATCCCCAATCGTGATTTAAAAGACAAACTGGTAGTAGTTTATCGCAGCAGCAGTGCACTGACCGGCCCCCTCCATCTGCAAGATTCCAGACCGCAGGATCATGAACTCTTTGAGTTGGATCCAGGAATATATAAGACAACCGGAGTTCTGACAAAAGCAGCCTACCGTGACACAGTATATTATTCCTTCATGCAAATACGCCGAGGATTCGATCCCCTCCTTGTCCGCCAAGGCCGCCCATTCTTCTATCTCCTTTCCGACACGACCCGTTCAAGCGAAGGATATACAATACGCTCTACGTATGGGCCACATGGCCTCATTGCCCCAATGGTTCAAACCTTGGGAAAAGGCCCGGCTGAACCTACAACGGATAGCAGGCCGCACTATTTTTATTTTAAAATAGACACAGGGACCTCTTTATCGCCGATTTACAGCAGGCCGATACTTGTAAACAGCGAATATCTCTATGATTATTTAATCAAGGATACCGCGACTGCGTCAACAAGCAAAATAATTCTCAGCGCAGACAAAAAGACATTCCGGTTGAACAGTGGTATAGATACGCCTTCATATATAATTTCATTGCAGAAACTTCTCTACAACGGAACCATTGAGGCAGATACATTAATTATTTCAACAAGAGATACGGTTAGGGATTTAATAAAATACCCGGTACCATAAAGAAATTAATAAAACCCATTTCCTTAACACGTATATTTCACACAAATTTTTTCAAATAGCAGTTTTTATAAAAAGAGAGAGAAAGCCTCCGATGGGAATCGGGGGTTTTTTGTTACCTTTGCATACAATAGAACTAGACGTAATGAGATTAGAAAAAGGATTATTCCAAAGAACAGAACTCCTTCTCGGCGAAGACAATATGCAACGAATATCCCAAGCGCAAGTAATACTCTTCGGCGTAGGAGGTGTAGGCAGCTGGTGCGCGGAGAGTCTCATCCGTTCAGGCATTAAGCGCCTCTCCCTTGTCGATTCAGATCGCATCTGTGTCACCAATATCAACCGACAGTTAATGGCAACCACCGGCACAGTAGGACAAGTCAAAGTAGAAGCGCTCAAACATCGCCTCTTAGAAATAAACCCCAACGCCCAAATCACCGCCCTTCAAATGATATATGGCAAAGACACCGCCGATGCCTTCAACCTTGGCGAATACAACTACATTCTCGACGCCATAGACAGTCTTGAAAATAAAGCCCTCCTCATCCAAAGAGCAACACAAACGCCCGCCACCCTCTTCTCCTCCATGGGCGCCGCCCTAAAGATGGACGCTACAAGAATACAAGTCGCCAAGTTCTGGAACGTCAAAGGTTGCCCACTTGCCGCCGCCCTCCGTCGCAGATTAAAGAAAACCGAATTGCCTGCAAAAAACTTCCTCTGCGTTTATAGCGACGAAGTCCTCCCCAACAAAGGACACAATACCTCCTGCGGAACAGCGAAATGTCTTTGTCCCAAAGCTCTCGCAGGTCCCGGTGACCCCACTCTCGTCAACCACGAATGGTGCAGCATGAAAGCCCAAATCAACGGCACGCTTGCACATACAACCGCCATTTTCGGCTTCATGCTCGCCGGCCTCCTTATCCAAGATATATGCAAACAATAAATAATAATCTATAATACAAAAGAACAGTTATGAAACGAGCATTAATCCTATCCCTCCTCCCAATCCTCCTCCTCCAACCCGCAAATAGTATTGAAAAAAAAGATGTAAAGCCGGTAAAAAACGTCATCCTCATGATTCCAGACGGAACTTCTCTCGCCGCCGTATCCATTGCTCGCTGGCTACAATGGTACACTGACCCCGACAAACCAAAACTAAACATTGACCCTTATATATGCGGAACCGTACGTACACACTCCTCCAACGCCCCCATCGGCGACTCTGCCCCAACTACCTCTTGCTATATGACAGGCTATCCTAGCCGCACAGGCTACGTCTCCACTTATCCCCCCAGCGATCCGGAGAACGACATCTATCCCACCGACCCCGATCGCGCTTACCAACCCCTCGCCACTGTACTCGAAGCCGCCCGTATCCTTCACGACAAAGCCGCCGGCCTGGTCTTCACCTGCGAGTTTCCTCACGCTACTCCCGCCGACTGCTCCGCTCATAGCTATGATCGCAACAAATACGAATGGATCGCACCACAAATGGTTCACAACAAGCTTAGCGTAGTAATAGGCGGCGGAACAGACATCCTTACATCCGACCATGAAGCCCACCTCAAAACCAGCGGCTACTCAATTTATAAGAATGACATCAAAGGCATGAGAGCCGACACCAACAACAAGCTATGGGCTTTATACGGAAAACGCGACATGGACTACGACATCAACCGCAATCCTGACGAACAGCCATCCATCGAAGAAATGACTCAACAAGCTATCGCACGTCTCTCACAAAACACAAACGGATTCTTTCTCATGGTCGAAGGCAGCAAAGTTGACTGGGCAGCGCACAGTAACGACCCCATCGCAATCGCCACCGAATTTCTCGCCTTCGATCGCGCCTGCGGAGCAGCCATTGAGTTTGCACGCAAAAATGGCGAAACAGCCGTAATAATTCTCCCCGACCACGGCAACAGCGGCATAAGCCTTGGCGTAGAACACTGCAAAGGCTACGACAAACTTACCAAAGCACAACTCTTCGCTCCCCTCTCTCAATTCAAAGCTACCGCCGAGAAAATCGCCTCTTTGCTAAACTCAAATCCCGCTACCGAAGCCATAAACATACTCCGTAATAACACCGGCTACGAACCAACAGAGGCCGAACTCAAATCACTCCACAACCACAAAGGATACAAAAGCAGCCCCATCCCGGAAGCTCAACGCTCCATCAACGACCAAAACGCCCTTTACTCAACCTCCTCTCTCTCCGGATGGGTAAGCAAATGGATGACCTCAAAAACATGCATCGGCTTCACCACCAGCGGACACACCGGCGAAGACGTCTTCCTCGCTGTTTATCATCCACAGCAAACCCTCCCTGTCGGCATGAACACCAACATAGAACTCAACGCCTACCTCTGTGCTCTCTTTGGTCTGGAACGAAACAACCTCGACGAACTCACATCACAACAATTCGCCCCCCATACCGAAGTCTTCAAAAACCACAAGTACGAAATCATCCAGCGCCCCGACGCCCCCCCACTCCTCGTCGTCAAAGGCAAAAAGAAACAGCAACTCCTCATCACCCCAAATACCAGCATCGTACGCCACACCAACGGCAAAGTCGCCAACCCAGACATCGCCCTCCCAAGTGTCATCATATACGTTGACAAAAACAACACCTTCTATCTCCCCAGACAACTCGCAACTCACCTTCAATAAATACACACCATCACAGGCGGCCATCCCCAGCCGCCTCCCCCAAACCACACAACCATGAACAGCACCCTAATCCTCATTATCATCCTCGTCTACTTCGCTATCCTCCTCATCATCTCCCATCTTACCGCCGGAAAGAAAACATCCGCCAACGACGCCTTCTTCCTCGGCAACCGCAAATCCCCATGGTACATCGTCTCCATCGCCATGATTGGCACCTCCCTCTCTGGCGTCACCTTCGTCTCCGTCCCCGGCATGGTACGCACCATTGACATGACCTACATGCAAACTGTACTCGGCTTCTTCGTCGGTTACATCATAATCGCCAAAATACTCCTGCCCCTCTACTACAAACTTCAGCTAACCTCCATCTACACATGCCTCGCCCCCCGCATCGGCAAGCGCGGCTACCAAACTGCCGCCATCTTCTTCCTCCTGTCCAAAATCATCGGCGCCGCAGCACGCTTCTACCTGGTCGCCATCATCCTCCAAACCTACATTTTTGACGCATGGAACATCCCATTCCCCATCACCGTCGCCGCCAGCGTAGGCCTTGTCTGGCTCTACACCAACCGCGGCGGCATAAAAACAATCGTCTGGACAGATATGCTCCAATGCCTCTGCTTCATCTCCATGCTCACCATCATTACATGGAAAATAAAACAAACACTCGGCATCGACCTCCCCACCCTCGCCCACGACATCGCCGCCAGCCCCCACTTCCACATCTTCGAGTTCGCCGACTGGCACAGTACACAACACTTCGCCAAACAATTCTTTAGCGGCATCTTCATCACCATTGTCATGACCGGCCTCGACCAGGACATGATGCAGAAAAACCTCTCCTGCCGCAACCTGCGCGAAGCCCAACGCAACATGTACACCTACGGCTTCCTCTTCACCCCCATCAACTTCCTCTTTCTCACCCTCGGCGCCGCCATGCTCCTCCTCGCCCAGCGCAACAACATACCCCTCCCTGCCGCCGGCGACGAAATCATGCCCCAACTCTGCGCCACAGGCGCCCTCGGCCAACCCATTGTCATCTTCTTTGCCATCGGCATCGTTGCCGCCGCATTCAGCAGCGCCGATTCCGCCCTCACAGCCCTCACAACCACCTTCTGCATCGACCTTCTCCACATCCAACAGCGCCCTGCCAAAGACGCCAACCGCCTCCGCCGCAAGGCCCACATCCTCATCGCCGTTCTCTTCGCCTTCATCATCCTCGCTTTCCGCGCAGCCAACAACCGTAGCGTCATTGATGCCATCTACCTCATCGCTTCCTACACCTACGGCCCACTACTCGGCCTCTTCACATTCAGTTTATTTACCAAATTCACGCCAAAAGAAAAATACGTCCCCTGTATATGTATCGCCTCCCCCATAATATGCTTCGCCATCAGCCATGCCGTCCAGCGCCTTGCCGGATACACCTTCAGCTACGAAATGCTCATTCTCAATGGTTTATTAACCTTCGTCGGCCTGCGCCTTGTCTCGCATCGCCACATCCCTCCCGAATCCATTTCAGGCTAAATATGAAATAACCGGAATATTCCTTTTCAAAGCTTTACCAGGGTTATTGAAAATATTCCGAATCATCTGCCGCCAATTCCTGCCCCCGCACATTACATTAAAGTAGCAGTAAAAGGAACCGCAAAGGCGGCAGTCCTCAATATTGAAGGCGGTTTGAAAAAACCGGCAATCCAGGAATATTACACAATAAATAATAAAAACTAAAAGATGAAGATTCAAACAAACGCTCTCAGACTAATTACAATCCAGTTATTAACATTCGCCCTGGTCGCATTCCCCGCCTCCATACGCGCTCAAACACACACAATCAGCGGTTACATGACCGATGCCGAAACAGGCGAAAGCCTCGTTGCCTCCACCGTTTTCGAGATAAACAGCAAAAAAGGCGCCGCCGGCAATGCCTTCGGATTCTACTCCCTGACGCTGCCCCCCGGCTCCATAACCGTTCAATATTCATACGCCGGCTACGAGGCACAGACGCTTAACCTGAAGCTAAGCCACGATACGACGATAAACATACGGATGAAGCAAAACAACGTCCTGCAAGAAGTAACCGTCACGGCCAATCGCGCCAACACCGGCGTCCAAAGCGTCCAGATCGGAGCCGTCGAGGTGCCCATAGCCCAAATAAAGGCCATCCCCTCAATCCTTGGCGAGAACGATTTGATAAAAGCCCTCCAGCTCCTGCCCGGCGTCCAGTCCGGAACCGAAGGATTCACAGGCTTCTACGTGCGCGGCGGCGGGCCGGACGAAAATCTCTTTCTCCTCGACGGAGTCCCCGTCTATAACATCAACCATCTGGGCGGCTTCTTTTCCGTCTTCAACAACGATGCAATCAAAAGCGTCACCCTCTACAAGGGCGGATTTCCCGCCAGGTTCGGAAGCAGGCTATCCTCCGTTCTCGACGTCCGCATGAACGACGGAAACAATAAAAAAATACACGGAAACGTAAGCATCGGCCTGATTTCCTCCAGGCTAAACGTCGAAGGCCCGCTCGGCAGCGAAAAAACAACCTTCAGCATCTCCGCCAGACGAACATACTTCGACATACTGATGAAACCCTTTGTGAGCAGCTCAAACAACACCGCCGGCTATTACTTCTACGACCTGAGCGGGAAACTCTCCCACCGCATATCCGACAAAGACCGCCTCTACGCCAGCTTCTACATGGGCGACGATGTCATCTACGCCAGCTCAAGCGACTGGGGCAGCATCGAAAAGCTCGGCTGGAACTGGGGAAACATGCTCGCCGTCGGCCGCTGGAACCACATCATCAACAACAAACTCTTCATGAACGCCACAGCAACATACACCCGCTACCGGTTCGACATGAACCTCAACAATTCCTCCGGCAGCAAGGCCGACATAAACTCCATGTCCTACAAATCCGGCATCCACGACTACTCCGCCAAGCTCGACTTCGACTACTCCCTCAACCCCGACAACGAAATCAAATTCGGAGCCGACTACATCGACCACACCTTCCGCCCCGGCATATTCACCTCCAACGAAGAAGGCTCCGAAACAGTCATCGGCGACAAAAACATCAGCGCCAGCGAACTCGCCCTCTACGCCGAGGACAACATCAACCTCGGCAGAAACATCAAAGCCAACCTCGGCCTGCGCTACTCAACCTTTTTCGTGCAGGACAAATACTATGGCTCCCTCCAACCCCGCCTGAGCCTCCGCGCCCTTCTGGCAGACGAACTCTCCGTAAAAGCCGCCTACGGCTACATGAGCCAGTACATACACCTCCTGTCCAATAACACCGTCAGCCTGCCGACAGACTTGTGGGTTCCCGTCACAAAAAGAATCACCCCGATGCAATCCCACCAGCTCTCCACCGGCATCTTCTACAACCTCAACAACCTCGTTGACCTCTCCGCCGAGATATATTACAAAACGATGAACAACCTCATCGAATACAAAGAAGGCGCCTCCTTCCTCGGCTCCGCCACCGGCTGGGAAGACAAAGTTGCCATGGGACGCGGCTGGGCATACGGCATAGAACTCATGGCCCAAAAGACCATCGGCAAAACCACCGGCTGGATCGGCTATACATGGTCCAAATCCGACCGTCTCTTTGACCGCCGCGGCGAAGAGCTGAACTTCGGACGCACATTCCCCGCCAAATACGACCGCCGCCACGACATCAACATCGTCGCCACCCACCGCTTCAGCAAAAAAATAGACCTCACCGCAACATGGGTCTTCAGCACCGGCAACAGCGGAACCCTCCCCATGCACAAGATGGAAATCCCCGACATTCCCGGTTCCGAACACACCCAGAGCAGCATCGACTACATCGAAAGCAGAAACAACTACCGCTACCCCAACTACCACCGCCTCGACCTCGGCGCCAACTTCCACAAACAAACCCGCCTCGGCCTCCGAACCTGGAGCATAAGCATCTATAACACCTACAACCACATGAACCCCTTCCTCATCTACCCCCAGGAAGACTGGGAATACATCCCCGGCCCCGACGGCAGCTCCGTTCGCAAAAGCAGCATCCACCTGCGACAATCCACCCTCTTCCCCATCATTCCCTCAATAAGCTATACATTAAGCTTCTAACCCAAAAACAAAACAATATAAATGAATAAGAAAATGAACAAAACAATATACACAACCGCCATACCCCAAACCATCCTTCACATTCTCCCCGCAATAGCCCTCATTTTCGCCGTCATATCCTGCGAAAAAGACATCGAGTTCAACGGCTCCGAATCCTCCCCCAAACCCGTCCTTAACGCCTTCCTCAGCAGCGGCGAAACAGTCGGCATCCGCCTGACCGAAAGCCGCTTCTTCCTCTACCCCGCCGTCGATGAACCATTCAAACCCATCACCGACGCAACCGTCCACCTCCGTAACGAAGCCGGCCAAACCATCCCCCTCGCACACACCGGCAACGGATATTACTCAACCGACTACCGCCCAGCCTCCAACACCCGCCTGAACATCCTCGCCACCTTCCCCACAGGCATGGCCGACATCGAATCAACCACCGACATCCCCGCCCCGCCCCTCCTCCTCCCCACTCATGATTCGCTCAGCATCCTCATCGACACCTTCATATACAACTTCTCCACAATCCCCGCCCAAATAAACTTCAAATGCGAAAACATGAACCTGAGCTTCATTGACCCCGTGCAAACCACCGACTACTATCGCCTCCTCCTCACCCTCCGAAGAACAAATTCCAATGGAACAATCACCCACTCAAATATACAATTCGGCTCCAGCGACATCGTCTTCGGCACTAAAGAAGACGAAATACTTGAAGAAACCGACAAAAACCGCTACAAAGTCTTCAGCGACGAAATCATCAACGGCAAAGAGCACACCATCAACCTCCACTGGAACTACATGACCCTGCTGGCAGAATCAGATTCTTTCGGAAGCTCCACCTACGACCTCATCGTAGAGCTTCAACACATCACAAAAGACTGCTACCTCTACTTCAAATCCCTCGGAGCCGCCCAAAACCCCGGCGATTTCGGCAATCTCATCTCCGAACCCGTCCAGGTATATACAAATGTCACCAACGGAATAGGCATATTCGCCGCATACACCTCCACCAAAAATACATACCGTATAGCCTCGCCCGAAGGAAAAGACTAACCGCCCACCGTCATCCCCACCATCAAAAACATCAGCAACAGAACAGGGAAAACACCGTTCCCCCTCCCCCCGACCCTATCCACAAAAGCCCAAGCGGCGCCCCCCATCCACAAAGCAGGAATCAACACCCCCCATGTTGATTCCCGCATCCCCCAAACACCGGACAACATCCACAGCATGAAAGCCCACATCCGCAATGTAAAGCCCAACATCGGATATGTTTAAACCAACATCAACAATGTTGAAGGCAACATCACAAATACCGGCAACAACATCACCAATGTTGCCCCCAACATCAGCCATGCCGAAGGCAACATTCACAAAATCTAGCGCAACATCATCAATGTAAAGCCCAACATTGAATATGTTGAAGCCAACATTCGCCATGCAAAACCCAACATCGCCAATGTTGAAGCCGACATCAGCCATGTTGAAGGCAACATCGCCAATGTAAAAACCAACATCTCAAATGTTGAAAACAACATCGGATAATCATAAACCGGCATCGGGAATGTTTAAAATCACGAGCTAAATGTCAAAATGCGCATCCCGAAAGGGAAATCCACAATTTTATTTCCCAAATTCTCAATAAAAAAACATATCTTTGTTAATAAAAACATTATTTACAATGACAGCAATTGGAAAAGCATATTTAAACAAAACGGTTATTTCCCCGACCAAACCGGTTAATATTCCCGTCGGAATGTCCACAAACATATCCGGAGAAGAAACAGCCCAATTATTGACATGCTAACCAAAAATTTAGAAACAGGCACATTAAATCATTCCCCCAAATGCACCCCCTCATTACAAAAACGCCTGACAAATATCATTCCCGCATCCCCAAATACACAATTATAATAATTAAAATTTTCAAAACACATGAACAAAAAGTTTAACAACACCAAATCAAAAAAAGCAGCAATGAGCCATTCGCCATTAGCCGTTAACAGTCCCATTCGCTTCAAGCAATTCGCCCGAAAGGCCTACTCCGTATTCAACAGTCTCCACAAAACAATCAACATCGGCGTCGTCGTCGGCAGCGTCCTCACAGCCATGATCATCCCCAGCGCCAAAGGCCAGGAAATCCCCGCCCGCCAAGCCGTAGCCGACCATGAACATGAGCTGGAGGAAATCACCGTAACTGCCTCCCGCATCGAACTCCCCGTCAACCAAACCGCCCGCCTCGTCACCGTCATCAGCCGCGAGCAAATCAGCCAGTCGCCTGCGCAAAGTATCCAGGACGCATTGATCGAGGCCGCGAACGTCGATGTTGTCCAACGAGGCAATCACGGCGTCCAAGCCGACATCTCCATCCGCGGCGGCACATTTGACCAAAACGCCATAATCCTTAACGGAATCAACATCACCAACGCCCATACCGGGCACTACAACTTCGACATCCCCATCAACCTCTCCGACATCGAGCGCATAGAAATCATCCACGGCCCAGCCGCATTAACCTGCGGAGCAGGCACATTCACCGGCGCCATCAACATAATCACCGACAAAACAACCAATCGCCCCCTGTACATAAAAGCCAAAGGCGGCATGTACGGCCTTGCCGGCGGCGAGATACGCGGTTCGCAGCGCACCGGCGCCCTGACCCACACCCTCTCCCTCGGCTACGACCGCTCCGACGGTTACATCCACAACACCGACTACGGCATCGGCAACGCCCTCAGCCAAACCCGGCTCCAACTGCCCAAAGGCGGCAAGCTCGACCTCCAGCTCGGCTTCAACGCCAAGGAATACGGCGCCAACGCCTTCTATTCCCCCCGCTTCCCCGACCAGTACGAGCGCACCTCCGCCCTCCTCGCCACCCTCAAGGCCGAAATTCCCCTCCACACGTTCAAAGTCGTCCCCATCATCTATTGGACGCGCCACCACGACCGCTTTGAACTAACCAAAGGCCGCGAAGCAGGACGCAACCACCACCGTAACGACGCCCTCGGAGCCAACCTTGTCCTAAGTCGAAAAAGCATCATCGGCAACACCGCCCTCGCCCTCGAATACCGGCGCGAAACGATCCACAGCAACGTCCTCGGCAAGCCCATGATCGCTCCGCAAGGCCATTACACTCGGTATGACAAGCGCTCCAACGCCTCCGCCGCCCTCGAACACACCCTGGCCCTTCGCCGCTGGACACTGTCCGCCGGCGCCATGCTATATCACACAAGCATGACCTCCGGCGCATACAAGCTCTACCCCACTGCCGCCCTCTCCTACCGCCCCATCGACCCCATAAAACTCTCCGCGTCATGGAGCAAATCCACCCGCCTCCCCACCTTCACGGATCTCTACTACACCACTGCCACACACGACGGCAACACCCAACTACGCCCCGAAACCTCCGAGTCCTTCGACGCCGGCATCCATTACTCCTCCGGCAACATAGCGGCCTCCGCCACCGCCTTCCACCTCCGCAGCGCCGATATAATCGACTGGGTAAAAACCACCCCCCAGGACGCAAAATGGGCATCATGGAACCACACCTCCATCCGCAGCAGCGGCCTCGAATTGAGCCTTTCCTGCCGCCCCATCTCCAACGTCCGCCTCACCATAAACTATGCCCATCTGAACCAGACCGCCGATACCCACGGCATGATCTCGGCCTACGCCCTCACCCGCCTGCGCGACAAGCTCACTGCACAAATAGCTCACCCCATCTATAAAAAATTCACAGCCCGCTGGCATTTCAAATACCAAAAACGCATGGGGAGTTATGAGAAATATGAGGATCTCGTCAAAATAGCCGATCTCCCCTACCCCCCCTTCACAACCCTCGACCTCACCCTCAATTACCGCCTGCCCGCCGTCAACCTTTCCCTCAACATCACCAACATTTACAACACCTCCTACTTCGATCTGGGCAACATCCCCCAACCAGGCACCTGGGCTATCCTGGCCGCCGAATACATATTCTAAAATGCCCGCACAACAACACATGTGCAGCCCTCCGCTGCCTGTGCCGCTGCCGGCCTCCCATTCCCCGCCCCCAATTTTCAGCACGCATGTCCTCCCGCATAAGGAGCGATTCCCCCCATGCACGCTGTTCTGCCGCACATCGCAAAACCTGCTTTTTATTGCAGCGGAATTAAAACAAGCTCCAGCTAATTATTCAAAAATATTCAGGCCGGTATTGCCCCCTCAATTACGGGAAAAACCTTCTTGATTAATGCAGCTTATAACTTGTCGGGAGAATCATTATTCACTTTCAAAAAAGGAAAAACAAACGGCGTAATCTGTTTATATTTCCGGTATTCTTCTCCAAACCTGGCCTCTAATTCCTTCTCCTCAATAAATTTATGATATGCACTTCCGACAATAAAACCCAATATGCAGCAAGTAATTCCCACAATTATTCCACCGGCCAATACCCCTACTCCAAGATAATAAAGCATTGCTCCAAACTCAATCGGATTTCGGCAATATTTATACGGCCCGACGATAATTAAACGTTCCGTCGGCGCATTAGGAGCCGGTGTTCCATTACCGATTCTCCACTGCGTCAATGTTGACCATATCAGGTAGAATAATCCGGTCACAATCCCAATAACGGCAACAGTATATTCGATAATGTCCCCCACATTAATCGGGAGGTATTCCTTCAGAAATAAACCTGGAAAGATAAACATTCCGGGAAGGATAGCAAGAAAAAAAACAGCGCCGGCAATTAAAGAAAAGACTTTGTAAGCAAGAGAATTATTCTTCCGATGGAACTTTAATAGAAAATTAACGACGTTTTGTCTCATTACATTCTTCATATTTAATATATATTTAAATTAATTTATTAACATATTTATGATGCGTCTCACCGGTTTAATAACGCCAAAACCTCCATTCGATTCGATTTCCATCACTAAACAAAAAATTATTTATCCACTCTTAAATTATATTATTACAAAGATATATTAAAGATATACATTCGGCAAACAGAAAGCAATTCCTGTCTTTCTTCAATTAACCTTATAAGCATCTCGATTGGCTTCCGGAAATAACGCAACGACACTTTCAGTAGCAGTATACAATTTCTCGAAAATAATCCGGATTTTGATGTTGGGAATTTCTTTTTTCGATTCGCTTGCGATTCTTGTTTCATATAAAATTCCCGCGTTTGGGGAACCTGGAATTACACTATTTATCCTTAACCGGCAAGTGAAATAACAGAACTTGTCATTTTTTATATGATTCAGATTTTCGTATCAGAAAAACCGGGCATGATTGAAACTGTAAGCGATAAAAATGCAGGAATCATCATTTTTGTTATCGTGAAATTAATTTTCATCCTGCTGTTTTACGTTTATCGGTTTACAGATTTTACTATATAGTATGCAGCAGAGTATTAAGATGAAATATGATAGCAACGTGGTTGTAAAATTAAAGCGAAAGTTAATAGTTGCTCCAGGTACACGACTGAATGTTTCCACTATCCACATCATGCTTTGGCATAGAGCCTCGACAATTTTTTGCACGATGTTGTAAAAGAGAAAACCGTCCGGTAAAAACATCAATATTATGGTGACGGGAACAAGCAAGCTTGCAATGAATGTTATCGGCAAATTGCTAAAGAGAAATACGGAGGAAAATTGTCCGAAATAGTACATGCACAGGATGGTTGTCCCTATTTGAGCCGCCAAAGAAATGCAAATGGCGTTCCATGGTGCAATGAGCAGTGGATTACGCAATTTTATCAAGTCGCGAAATCGAGGGTAAAAATAGATTATGGAGGCTACGGAGATATAACTTAACTGGAAGCCGATGTCGAATAAAAAGAAAGGATTATATGCTAACATGCAAAAAGCCGATGCGAAAAGTGTATTGTATTTTTCGGATGTGCGGCTGATATGTTGTCCAATAAGGTAAAGGGATAGCATAAATGCAGCGCGAACAGAGGGCGGAGCGAGACCGGTAATTGCGGCAAAAGTCCAGACGATACTCAATGTAATAACAAGTGTAACCCATTTCCATGCCCTATTTCTTTTCAAGGGCGATAGCAGCAGGGATGCGAAACTACCTATGATTGCTACATGGAAGCCGCTAACTGATAAAATATGGGCTAAGCCGACGGCGGAGAATTGTCGCTTAACGTCTCTCGACATATTTCTCTTTTCGCCCACGGTTATGGTTGCAAGAACGGATTTATGTTTTTCCGGGAGATTAAGTTTGTCAATTGGTGCGGTTAATTTCCGGCGAGCGCGTTGTGCCCATTCTTCTATTTGTGAGGTAGCAGCTTTAGTGTGGTCTAATGTTTCATGTAAAGCGGTTGTTTGTATTGCTGTGAAGAGGAATATACATGAAAATACGGCGCCCCATGTCCAGCGCGACCTGTTGCTGGGTTCTTTTTCTTGCTTTTTCGATATGGCAAATGAGATCGCCAAGTGCAATAACGGTGGTAGCATCAACAAGTAAGAGAATAGGCCAGGGTGAAAATAAGTTTGAATCAGTATGCCGCAGCTCCACAGCAATAGAGGGCGAGAAAAGGGACGTTTGAGAAATTCTTTTGTCATTTGGTCGTAAGGTTTTTGGTTTATAAGACGATATATAGCTAAGGAATCGGGTTGATTTGGATTTATAAATCTTTTAGGTCTTTGATGGTTTGAGTTGGATTTGGAGATTTGAAGATATAATTACCTGCAACGAGTATGTCGGCTCCGGCGGATAGGAGTTTCTGTGCGGTATTTTTGTTTACGCCTCCGTCGATTTCGATGAGCGTGTCGGCATTTTTTCTGGTTATCAAGTCTTTTAGACGTGAAGTTTTTTCTACTGACTGTTCGATGAATTTTTGCCCCCCAAATCCTGGATTGACAGACATTAGTAATACCATGTCCATATCTTTAATTATATCATCCAGTACATTGATGGGAGTATGCGGATTGAGCGTTACGCCGGCTTTCATTCCTGCCTCCTTAATTGCGGAGACTGTGCGGTGCAAATGGATAGAAGCTTCGTAATGTATATTCATTATATAGGCACCGGCGCAAGCTACTTCGCGAATAAACTTATGGGGTTCGACAATCATTAGATGGACGTCCATGGGTTTTGTCAATATTGGCTTTATGGCTTCCAAAACAGAAAAACCAAAGGATATGTTGGGCACGAATACTCCATCCATGATGTCCAAGTGCAGCCAATCAGCCTCACTGCGATTTATCATTTCAACTTCTTGCTGCAAATTGAGAAAATTTGCAGCAAGAAGTGATGGTGCTACCTTGTGTCCCATATCAGTTTATTATAAAACTGCAAAGTTTACCGGACATTTCCGGTTCAGCATGATATACGCCAGCAAATTGGCGGAGAAACATCAAAGTCTGTTTGCAGGGAGCTGGCTTTTGAAACTTTGACTTTTTGTTCCTTTTTAGCATGTCATCCATACATTGAGGGTAATTATTTTTCATAGGCAATTTGTTTATTTGTTTATGAAATAAACGTTGCACTATGTTAATTATTTTGCACAGATGCAATTAAAGCAGATTTTTTTTATGCCAAAGACAGCTCCATTTGATTCTCTGCTGCCATGCGGCGCATGTTCAAAATGGCGTATCTCATCCGTCCCAGAGCGGTATTAATACTGACACCTGTAATCTCGGCTATTTCTTTGAAACTTAAATCCTGGTAATAGCGCATTTCCAATACTTCGCGCTGACTGGCAGGCAAATGCTCTATTAATTTTCGCACATCTGATAATACTTGCCGACGAACAAGCTGGTCTTCGATCGTTCCGTCGCACAATTTAATATTGTTAAATAAATCAACTTCCGTTTCATTATTGGAAATCGTATTCTCGCTACGTTCCTGGCGAAAGTGGTCAATGATAAGATTATGAGCTATACGTGTTATCCAAGCTTTGAACTTGCCATTTTCTATGTAGCGCCCTTGCTTAATTGTAACGATCACTTTCACGAAAGTTTCTTGAAAGATGTCTTCTGCAAGATCTTTATTGTGCACTATAAAATAAATGTAAGAGTAAATACAACCTTTATAACGATTCAACAACTCATCAAAAGCTGTATTCTTACCTTCAGCATATAATACGACCAATTCTTCGTCGGTCATTGTTTTTAATGATTTCATTACTTTACTATTTTCTTTAATTATTTTTTTCGAGTAATGTATGCTATAGGCTGAATGTTTTTTATTTGTTATTTGATTGTTTTTGTTTGATGCAAAATAAATGAATAGTTTTCATATACGCAATATTTTACCTCTTGGGTTGTTTTTTTATCCGCCGATCATTTAAATACCTCTAACTTTTTTATGGAATATTCTCATTTTTCAGTTCCCAGATATATCTGCCTTTAGAGAATGGGCAGGCATGAGTCTTCGCGCCTACGATGTTTAATCAAGCGCCGACACCAAACGACTATGGCGGCAAACAACAAGCGGGAACTGATTATCCACAGGGCGGGAATCCCGATGGCAACAAAGATTAGAGTGTCTTCCAATAAGGAATGACTAATGGCCAAATGATAGTTTAACAAGTTGCCATCTTTTAACGTGAGTTTCTTCTGCTCCACCTGTTCGACCATGATTGCACCACCGTAAGCAAGGCCTACAAGGTTGCCAACCAGCCAGAGAAAGGCGCTGTCGCCAGACAAACCGAAAAGTTTCATTAACGGAGAAAGGACAGAGGATATTCCACGCATCAGTCTAAATTCTTCTAATATATAATGAAGGATCATCAGGGATGTCACAATGACAATAATTGTGATAATGACGTTCGTCGAGCCAGTAATCCAACTGAGAAGAATGTCGCCAAGCTCGGCGTCCAACTCTGTTCCGACACCCGTTCCGACAATAGCACAATCGCCGTGAGGCATAACAATGTTCAGAATGAAGGCAATAAAAAGACTCGACAGCAAGCGTAGCGTTATCATCATCCAAAAATTAGAGCCAGTCTTAGCTTGAACGGACGATTCTATAATAAGATTATGGGAAACAAGGCACATTATTGACAGAATAGTCGCTTCACGTACGCCAAGCGTCATCGACGAAATTAGAGCAATCGGCGCATATAAAGGACTGAATATGCTCGTAAGGAATACAATCGCTGTCTCACCCGGCAATCCAAGTATGGCAAACACCGGCTCAACATGCGTAGATATTACTCCAAGAACGCCGGAATAGTCCAAAAGGCGGACAATAAAAGATATCGGCAAAATGATTTTAAGCAACCAGATGCAGGTTCGCCCAGACTTTGGAAGGGCGAGTAGAACACATCTCCATATACGGTTCAGAACAGCCAGCATCAGCGCTTGAAAGCCCGGTCAATCTCCCGCTTGTCATCACGACTACGCAATGCGGCACGCTTATCATATTCCTTCTTTCCTTTCGCAATAGCTAGAACCATCTTTGCCAAGCCTTTTTCATTGATGAAAACGCGAAGAGGGACGATCGTGAATCCACTGTTCTTCGAGGCCGTATCCAGCTTCTTGAGTTCCTTGCGAGTGAGGAGAAGCTTCCTGTCACGACGGGCGTTATGATTATTGTACGTCCCATAGAAGTATTCCGCGATGTGCATATTCTTCACCCATAGCTCCCCGTTAATAACCAGACAATAGGTATCAACCAGACCGGCTTTCCCCAGACGAAGAGATTTAATCTCCGTTCCTGTCAGAACTATCCCCGCCGTGAAAGTGTCCAGAAGCTCATAGTTGAACGTCGCTTTCTTGTTCTTGATTTGTATGTCGCTACTTGATTTCATATTGATTAGATTCTAAGACCCGGCATCAATAGGAAGAGAGCGCCCTTGACAACCGTCGGGACTAATATTATTAATGTGGATACAGCCAGCGTAAACAAAACTCTGGCGGACATCCCTGAGATTAACTCGTCATGTATATCCATATACGACTGCGCCCCTTCCCATACTATATATATAATGTACAGCAGAAAAAAACGAAGATAAAAGAAATCGGATTCCGGAAGAACGCTTAACGCTATATTCAGCGCATACATAACCATCGAAGCATACCCCGTGAAACGGCGGCAAAGTTGTATATCATCCGGACGGTCAAACGCTCTCTTACACAGCTCGTTCGTCAAAAAAGCAGACAAATGGAAACCGCCAAACAATGCCACCAGCATTCGGATAGCCGACTTCAACGCTAACTCCCAGCTGAAACTTTTCTCCGTGAAGAAAACTCCAGCGAACGCAGCCAAAGTAGTTAACCCGATAAGAGGATATACAACACGAATAAGATATTCATCGCCACGTTCATTTTTTGCCAACAAGGATTGCCATGTCTTGCCCGGATTCACCGTCATGGCTATTACCAGCCTGATTAATTCTTTATACATTTAGTTTGATTATTTTTTACTGATGCAAAAATAAGAAGATTCATTAATTTTGTCGGAAATTAAAATCAAGTCTATCATGAAAATAATCAAATTTATGCCTTTCAAGCCGGCTACTTTCGCCGCACTTTTCCTCTTAATCTCTTGTATTTCTAACAATACCCCCGACATCGCTGCACAAACTCCAAAAGTCGGGAATGAACTGCCAATACGCGGCCTCGCTATTGCAGCGCCTGCACCGGACGGACTGGACAATTTCCTGCGATTTGTCGAAAATGAACTCGCCCCGGCCGGATTTAACCTCATCATCCTGCGCGTAGACTGGAATTACAAGTATAAATCTCATCCGGAACTGAGCGCCACTAATCCATTGACCGACGCAGATGTAAAGAAAATCGTCAGCCTCTGCAAGAAACATAAAATTGCTCTCGCACCGCAGATCAATCTCCTCGGACATCAATCATGGGCTAACCGCACAGGAATGTTGCTTAGTCAATATCCTGAATTTGACGAAACTCCGCATGTCAAAACCGAAAACTATACTGGATGGCCTAACGACGACGGACTTTATTGCAAAAGCTACTGCCCGCTGCATCCCGACCTTCACAAGATTGTCTTCGCATTAATCGACGAAATCACCGATGTTTTCGAGAGCGATTACTTCCACGCCGGAATGGACGAAGTCTTCTACATCGGCGATTCGCATTGCCCGCGATGCAGCGGACACAACAAAGCCGAACTTTTTGCCGGTGAAGCCATCCGGCTACGCAATCATCTGGCCGAACGCAACAAAAGACTTATGATATGGGGCGACCGGCTCATCGACGGCGAAACAACCGGCATCGGCGAATGGGAAGCAAGCACAAACGACACCCATCCGGCCATCGACCTCATCCCTAAAGACATCTTTATCTGCGATTGGCATTACGACCGACCAGAGAAAACACCCGTCTACTTCGCCATGAAAGGATTCGACGTCGCCATCTGCCCATGGAACAAACCCAACGTCGCCATGCAGGAACTGGACGACATGCTAAGCTTCCGCAAAAGCGCAACGCCGCAGATGCGCGAACACTATCAAGGTATAATAGCAACCGTCTGGAGCGGAAATGAAAACTTCCTGAAAAGATATTACGAAACACCTTCCGACCCCGATGCCGAATCGGACGCCACTGTGCTCAAGCGCCTGATTGAAAGAATGAAGCAATAAACGCCAGGCACAACCGCTTCCACCTCGACAGTCGCAAGAGCCGCCGGCCACCGCCCTCCCCCCACAGAAAAGAACCATATTTCATCTTATCATAGTTTGCCAAAACCTGTATAGAGGCGTGAACAATCACGTCTCTATTTTTTTGTTCGCCCAATATTGGCAACTGCCATACAGTGCAAGTCCCGAACGCTCCCTGAAAGAGAGAATCATCAGGCAAAAGCAAGGATGTCCACTGCAACGTAGAATCCGTGCGACTGTTTCCGTCGAAGATGTATAAAATGCAGAGCGCTAGGGGATAATTTGGCTTACGATGTCGCTCCATGGACCGCGCTGGCCGCGTTCGTCTTCCCAGCAGAGAGCGATATAGGCTGTTTGACCGCGCTGGGTTTCGGAAAATTCGAGTATGTATGGCGTGCGAGTAGCCAGGGCGATTTGGGGGAGGTTGCCAGGCGTTTCAGGAAAACGGTCGAGGACTTCGCAGGCTATGACGGCGCCGTTTACGCCATAAGGACGGGCTTTGCCGGCAGAGTTCATGTCGCGAAAATCCAGCCGGATATGACGTGAAGTATGACCGGAAGCGGTTACGATGGGAAAGCTGGCTATGGGGGGAAGGTGGTTGTATGTCCTGTCGCGGGAGGGAAGGTTAAGAGAGGCGCGATCAGCGTTGGTGACAGCTGGATGGTGAAGTTGATAATGGATGATTGCGTGTGCTTTTTTCTCAAAATCCTTGTGTGCTTTTTTCTTCTCTACCACAATAACGTGGGTACTTTCAGGGCTTTTGGATCGCTCTACAAGTTTTTTGAAAATATTAAGCGAAGCTTTTAAATCATCCAAATCTGCCTGCTCGACCAAATAGTGATTTGCGTGTTGCTCTATCTTGTTTACAAAGTTCTCGCCCCAGAGGATAGCTTCATCTTCTGCTTGTGGGATAGTGTGCTTACCGTGCATCATTTTTAATATGTTTTTAATTGATATATAAGTATGGGGTATTGGATATGTTTCTTAATTGAAGGTGTCGGTGGTGAGGCGCCTTATTCCAGCGTTAGTATGCGATGTTTCGTCGATGATTCACTGTATTTTGTTGATGGTGCGCTGACTTTCGGAAATGGTGCGCTGACTTTCGGAAATGGCGCGCTGACTTTCGGAAATGGTGCGCTGACTTCCGGAAATGGCGCGCTGACTTTCGGAAATGGTGCGCTGACTTCCGGAAATGGCGCGCTGGCTTTCAGAAATGGCGCGCTGACTTCCGGAAATGGCGCGCTGACTTCCGGAAATGGCGCGCTGGCTTTCAGAAATGGTGCGTTGGCTTTCAGAAGAGCTGTTGAGAAGCGGGGCGTATGCGAATAATTTTGTGGAGGCGGGGATGGAGAAATGGGCGGGGGGAATACCGGGCCGGGAAAGGTTGTTTTGGGAGTGGGAGGTTGTCATTTTTATTATTTCTCTGGTTTGTTTTCTTTTTTCGTGCTTTATGTTTGGGGTGGATGAGTGGGCGGAGGGTGTGTTTGGGGTTTTACATGTTTGGTTTTCATTTTTAGTTGTTTTTGCGGTGGCAAATATAGTTATATATGGTTATTGTATGGTGGTGCGGGTGTTTTTTACTGTGGCGGCTGGGGGTTATTCGAGGATGAGTACTTGGTTGTCTTTATAGCTTTCGTAGCCGGAGATTATTACTTGTTCGCCGTCGTTGAGGCCTTCGAGGACTTCGTAGTGGTGCGGGTTTTGGCGACCGATGCGGATGTGGCGTCGGGTGGCTTTTCGTCCGTCGGGGTCGAGTACGAATATCCAGTTTCCGCCGGTGCTTTGGAAGAAGGTGCCTTTTGGGATGATGATGCTTTGGGATGGCTGGCCGAGCTGGAGGTTGATGTAGTATGTTTGGCCGCTGCGGATGTTGTCCGGACGTTCGCCTGTGAAGATGAAGTCTGTGCGGAACTTGCCGTCGCGGACTTCGGGATAGATTTTGCGGACGGCCAGTTCAAAGTTGCCGCCCTGGCGTTCGAATGTGGCGTTCAGTCCGGTTCGGACGCGGTCGATGTAGTGCTCGTCGATGAGTGCTTCGATTTTGTAGTCGGAGAGGTCGTTGATTTGGCCGATGGTTTGGCCTGGGCTGACGTTTTGGCCGAGGACAATGTCGAGACGGCCCAGTTCGCCGCTGATTCTGGAGCGTATGTCGAGGTTGTCTTTGCGCTGGCGGATGAGTAGGACGTTGCGGCGCATGTTGTCGAGGTTGTCTTCCATGACGTCTATCTGGATGGTGCGGTAGATGGAGTCTTGCCGGAGGCGCTCGGTGATGAGGCTGTGTTTTTGGATGGCGAGTTCGTAGTCTTCGCGGGCTTGGAGGTAGTCTTCTCGCGGGATGAGGTTTTCGTTGTAGAGGCGGGTTTGCTGGTTGAAGGCGCGTTGCTTGCGTGTGGTTTCGAGTTCGAGCTGAAGTCGTTCGTTCATGTTGTTGAGGCGGTCTTGTTCCATTGTTACCTGGGTGTTGCGGAGGAAGTTTTGTTTTTCGGCCATTTCGGCTTCGGCGGTGAGGATTTGCAGGTCGAGGGCTGAGTTGCTGAGTCGGATGATGATGTCGCCTTGTCTGACTTGGGCTCCTTCTTCGACGACTTTTTCCTGGACGATTCCTCCTTCTTCCGGGCTGAGCATGACGACTGTGATGGGTTGTACTTGTCCGTCGACGCGGACGAAGTCGTTGAAGAGGTCTTGGCGGGCTGTGCCGATGCTGATGGCGCGTGCGTCGATTTTCAGTGTGGCGGTGTGGTCGCCGAATATGATCCAGCCGAGGAGGATTGCGAAAATGATGCTGCCGGCGATGTAGGGGAGGTGTTTTTTGCGTATGCCTTTCTTTTTTTCTAATTGTATGTCCATATTGCTTGTTTTTTATTTGTTGCTTATTCGTTTTGTTAATTGTGAATGGGGGATTGGGCTTTTGTTTCTTTATTTTCTTTTTTCAGTTTTCTGTTATTTTTTTTCCCTTGTAGTATTCTACCTGGCGTGCTTTAAGTATATACATCAGTCGGCATTGTAGGAGGCTTGCTTTGGATTCCAGGAGGGCGTTGGAGGCGCTTTGGAGTTCGAGGTTGCCTGTCAGGCCTTCTTCGTATTTGCGGAGTGTGAGTTGGTAGGCGATTTCGTCTGCGGCGAGTTTTTTTTCCATTTGTATGCTTTCCTTGGCGTAGCTGTTGCGGTCGAGGATTGATTGTTCGATGGCGGTTTCCAGCTGGCGGAGGACTTCGCTTTGCTGTTCGACGGCGATTCGCATGTTGTTGCGTGCGCGGCGGACGTCGGTTATGGTGTTCATTCCGTCGAGGATGGGGATTCGGATGTTGAGGGAGATGTATTCTCCGCGGTTGTTTTTGAATTGTGCGTTGAAGGATAGTGGGTCAGCGGCTGCCATGAGGTTTTCGTAGTAGCTGGTGTATATTCCGGCGGAGAGGGAGATGGTGGGGAACATTTTGCCTTTGGCCATGAGGTGGCGTATGTGTGCGGCTTTAGTCTGGTAGGCGGCTTGGCGGGCTGTGGGGTTGTGGGCTTGGGCGTAGTTGAATATTTCGATGACGGATTCGGTGTGTGGGGCGTAGTCGGGGGCGGGCGTGGCGGTGTCGATGAGGAGTTCTCTGTCGTAGGGGTAGTTCATGTATTCTTTTAGCTTGAGCATGGCTGCGTTGCAGAGGTTTTGCTGGTGTGCAAGGAGGTAGTCGTCGGCGGCGACGGTGGCTTCGATTTGGGCGAGGTCTGCCCGGCCTTTCAGTCCGAGTTCTTCTTGACGCCGTGTTTTGTGGAGGTTGCGGCGGCTTTCTTCGAGTTTCTCGGCGGCGTAGCGGATGGTTCCCTGGTAATAGACGGCGTTGGCGTAGGCTTCCATGGTGTTCAGGGAGAGGTCGTCCATAATTTTTTGTATGTCGTTCAACCCCATCTGGCGGTTGTTTTTTGCCAGGCGCCACTGGTTGACGAGCTGGCCGCCGCGGAAGATTGGTAGGGAGGCGGAGCTTTCATAGTTATTGTTGAACGTCGTAGTGTTGATGTAAGTGTTTGTTTCCGGATCGACGGCGCGACCGAAGTTATACTGTGCGGAGGCGCCGACGGTCAAGCTGGGGAAGAAGGCGCCGACGGCGTTCGTGTATTCGCTTTTGTATGTGTCGTAAGTGTATGCGGCTCGCCTGACGCCGGGGCTGTTCTCTACGGCGTATCGTATGCAGTCGTCCATGCTCATGGTTGCTTCCTGCGACTGGAGTGAGATGGCAGGGATGACGCTTGAGCTTAGCAGTATGATATGTGTAACTATCTTTTTCATTATTAATTTATTATTGTACATGAAGATTGGGCAAATCGTATGCCAAAGGCTTATGCCGTGCATTTACAGTGAGTTAATAAAACGGCGTCTGCAGGCGTATGTCTAATAAGTTGACGGCAACGTCCAAATATTAGACGGCAGGCGATGGCTGCTGACGCTGTCTGGGCGAGGCTTCTTGTTTTTTTTCATACTTTTGCGGAAATATGAATAATAACAATAAATATTAGCGCATCATGAAGCATAATCTATACATATATATATTGATTTTCCTCGCATCCGTCTCTTTCTCCGCCACTGCACAGGATAAAAACGGCTCAAGCCGATTCTCAAGAAAAGGTATTGCATCAAATCTCGCTTCCGCTCCGCAGGAAATCCCCGACAGCCTGCTTATTCCTGACAGCGCCATGCTCAAATCCAAACCCATCATTGCTTATAGACTGGCTGACCTGGGCGAACCTTACATCGCGCCTATGGATACCGAACGGATGAACTACGGAGCTACAACCCTCGTCGAAGCCCAATCACTCGCCATCGGCTACCTTTCAAACCTCGGCTCGCCCGCCCAATCCAAAATATTCGCGGACCGCAAGGAAGCACGCGACTTCACTTATGCTGATCCTTACGACTACTACATAACAACACCAACTAATGCCAAATTCTACGACAGCAAAATCCCCTATACCAATGTTACATACTCCCAGGCTGGCGCCGGAACCAGCCGAGAAGATGACCTCAAAGGGATACTAACCTGGAACATTGGAAAGAAAATCAACCTCGGTGCGGAAATGGACTACATCTATGGCAGGGGGCAATACCAGTCTAACGGTACTAAGCTACTTAATTACCGCTTTTTCGGAAGTTACCGTACCGATAGATATGAACTCAACGCACATATATACAACTTCAACTTTGTCAATTACGAAAACGGAGGCCTGGCAAACGATAAATACATCACAAATCCAGAAGACTTCGCCGTCGGACGCCAGCAAGTGCCAAGAGCCGAATATCCCGTCAGATTTACTAACGTCTGGAACAGAGTAAGAGGCAAACAATATTTCCTCGCACACCGATACAACCTTGGATTCACCCGTACCATCGAACCAAAAGATACGGCGGAACAAGCTACAACCGAAATCTTCATTCCTGTATCAAGCATCATACATACATTTACATACGAAGACTTCTTCCGGCGATTTACCGCCACCGATAACAACACGCCAAATATCGACAATGCTTACCTGCGGCCAACAGACCCCAACACGTCCTTCGATCCCAATCGCCAGAGATTAACCAATATTTTCGGCATAGACCAAAATCTCAATGATGCCGCATCATCATGGCAAGCCTCCAATACAGTAGCACTCTCCCTCCGTGAAGGATTTCAAGATTGGGCTAAATTCGGACTGGCAGCCTTTGCACGCATTGAAAACCGACAATTCAAACTTCCGGCGACCATTCCTGGCCTCATATACGATGAAACTAATGGAACAGGCCCTAACCCGCAGCCTGATAATCTCGACTATGACCCTAATGCAACGCATAACGAGTTTTCCACATATATAGGAGCTAACCTGTCCAAACAACAGGGAACAATACTCACCTACAACGCACATGGAGAACTCTGCATGGCCGGCAGCGACATAGGCGAGTTTCGCCTCGCGGCCAGCCTTAGAACAACATTCCCCGTCTTTGGAAAACAAGCTGCTATCAGTGCAAACGGATACATTCGGAACGTCACTCCGCCCTTCTTCCAGCGTATGCACCACTCACGATATTTCTGGTGGGACAACACAACACGTCCTCTCAGCAAAACCAGACAATTCCGAGCAGAAGGACAAATAGAATGGGACTATACAAATACTACCGTTACCGTATCGGCCGAAAATCTCCAAAATCACATTTACTTTAATCAGCAAGCCATGCCGGAACAACATAACGGACATATTCAAATACTAACCGCACGTATCCAACAAAACTTCTACCATCGAGCGCTAGGATGGGAAAACTCCATCACATACCAACTCTCTTCCCAACCGGACATCCTCCCACTTCCACAACTTGCTGCCTTCACTAATATATATGTACATACAAAACTCGCACGAGTATTAACAATTCAACTAGGCGTCAATGCCTGGTATCACACCAGATACTATGCACCATACTATGAGCCTGCAACACAACAATTCATACTCCAAGACCAAACTCCTGTTGGACATTATCCACTTGTCAATGCCTACGTCAACTTCCACCTTAAACAAGCACGATTCTTCGCCATGCTCTACAACGCATCTTCAGCCATCATTAGCGAACCGGCCTATTTCTCCCTCCAGCATTACCCTCTCAATCCCATGCTACTCAAACTCGGCGTAGCCGTCACTTTCCGCAACTAACCATACAGCATTGGTGGATGATATGCTGATTGTTAGAGGAGTTGAGTAGTGGTCTGTGGAAATGGAGAGCTATGGAATGTGTGCTCGTGGGGAATTTGTGGATTTATTTGGTATATTTGTGACATGTTTTTGATTTTATTTTTAGCCGAAGTGTAGGGGACAGTTGACTGTTGTGGGTGAAAAGGCTTCTTTATTGTAGTTTTATTTTTTTTATTAATGTATAATTATTTAATGTTTTTTTATCATGAAAGTTAGTATGGTTTTATTGGGATTAGTTTTTGTGGTTTGTTCGTGTGAACGGACGAGCACTGTCGGGCCGGCGCATTTGGGAGATAATGATGAGGGAATTGGATTGGGAGGAGATGTGCCTGTGGCAATTTTTGATGTAGAGGATATACTGTCGTTTGACATGGAGACAGGGGAGATTGAGTTTATTGATTTATCGTTTGACAGTGTGTGCGACTCGCTGGAGAAGCATGTGGGGGCAGCTTTTTATCTGTATGACAAACGGCTTTTTACAGTGGTGATTTATTGGCCGGAGGTAGAGGATCGGTTCTTTGACATGGGGTTGTATGTTGGCGACGGGAGGTTGTTTTTGACGGATGTGAGGCCGGGGTCATCATCGTCGGCTGTCGTAGATGGTAGTATTAATGTGTCGATTCTTGATCCGGTTGTTCTTGGGGAGACTTGGCAGCAAATGTGGGGGCAGTTTGTGGAATATTTGGAGAGTGCAGGACGGCTTAAAAAGGATGGGGCTATTATCGTTAACTAGTGGAATATTGTTTTTGTTTGTCTGCTTTGGGAGATTGTGTTTGTGATTGAGGATTAGTGCTGTGTGGCTGATTCTCAATTGTTTTTTATCCAGTTGGTTATTTCGTTGAGGACATTTGGAGATATGGTTTGCTGGATGGAGGCATATTCGGAGGGAAGTCCAGTTTGACATTCTTGGAGGAGGTGATTGAGGTTTGGTAGTTCTTTGATGGTTGCTTCGGGGTTGTTTTTGATAGCTTGGTATAAGGCCGGGGTATTGGCATCTGATGGGACTTGAAGATCTTTGTTCCCGATGATAGCTAAGATGGGGCATTGGACTTTTGAGAGGACAGGGGCTGGGTCGTAGCGCAGGAAGTATATTGTCCAAGGGTTGAGGAGGCGGTCTAGTTCGTATTGGATGAGGAGGTTGCGGGCTTCTTTGCTGACGAGGCTTGCGAATGGGTTGTGTTTCATATTCTGTTTTATGTGTTTGCTTACTTGTTTCCGCATTGTTTTGACAGAGATAGGTTGGAGGATTATGTCGAAGGCTTTGCGACTTTCGGTAAGATTCCATTGAATAAGCTCGTCGTCTGTGCCTGAGGCGCGGGAGATAGCTTCGTATTGGCAGAGGAGGAGTTGATTGCCAGGTATGGCCGGTGGAGCAAGGAGAATGAGGTGGACGACATTGGTGTTGCGGGCGGCGATCATGGGTGCGATTATAGCACCTTCACTGTGACCGAGGATACCAATTTTTTCAGAGACGATGTCGGAGCGGGTTTGAAGGTAATTTAGGGCGGCTTCGGCATCGGAGGAAAGATCTAAGGTTGTGGCGTTGGAGAAGTTTCCTGTTGAGCCAGCGGTTCCGCGGTCGTCATAACGGAGGACAGCGATGCCATTGCGAGTAAGGTGGTCGGCGATGATCATGAAGGGTTTGTGTTCATATATTTCTTCGTCGCGGTTTTGTGCTCCAGAGCCGCTGATTAGGATGAGAGCGGGGTGTGGCCCTTCCCTAGCCGGCAGGGTGAGGGTGCCGGCCAAGCTGAGATTGGCTTTGTTGTTATGAATTGTGACTTCTTCTTCTTTGTATGGGAGGGGGCGACGGGGTTCTTGTGGGCGACTGAATGTGTTTGAGATAGGAGTGGGCGTAGTTTTGGATAGAGTTAATGGGATGGCGAGGCCGCTTTGTTTGAATGTGCCGGAGATGTTACCGTCGGCATTCATGGTGCCTTGGTATTCTATGCCGAGTGGAGCGACGGTGAGTTTGAGGGTGAGGTTTTCAAATGTAATTGTGGTTACAGGGATACCTTTAGCGTTTTGATCGGGGCTGTCCATTGTTGCGCTCAGGGTGGTGTCGGTGCTGATGATATTGAAAACTATACGGAGGGAGGTGTTGGGGATGGTCAGAGTTCCAAGCCATGTTCCTGCAATGTCTTGGGCGGCGACGGCTAGAGGAGCAAGCAATATGAGTAGAATAAATGTTGCCTTTTTCATTTTAACTTGAATTTATTTTATTTATAGATAAAGATAATATTATTTTCTGTGTGTTAGAAAATTATTGATTTCCCAGGTAATTTTTCACTTGGTTAATGAACCATTCTTTGTCGTCAAACATGATGAAATGCAGGCCTTTGTTGGCATATTTTATTTGTGCAGATGGGAGATTTTTGTATTGGTCGTTTATGACGCTTTCTATGGGTTTGAATTGTGGCTCTAGCAGGATTAATGTTGGGATTGTGATGGTTTTTAATTGCTCTCGCAAATCGGTATTTGAGTAATCGCAATATATTTGGGCATAAGTTTGTCTGTCGGATTTTAAGCCCCAGTTTATTATTTCCTCATGTTTTGATGCTTCTGTACATAGTGTGGCTACGCTTATTCTTTGCATTTGGATAAATTGTTCATCATTCATGGCAGTTATTCGGTTAATGATATTCGTGCAATCGTTGTTAGGATTATGCTTGAATCCTGGGTTGGTCAGGGCCATAAGACAAGGCAGAGCATCAACGATTATGAGCTTTTTGAGAATGTCTCTATATTCGGATGCGATGGCGAGAGCCAAGCCGCCGCCCATGCTGTGACCTATGAGGATTGGAGATTGAATTTGTTCAGTTGTTATGAACTGCGCAATTTGCGTTTTCCAGTCATTAAATGTTGGATTGGGTTGCGGCTCTGTTCCCGAAAATCCAGGCATTGTTAATGCGTAGCAGGTGTAATATTCTTTTAGTTCACTGATGGTTTCCGACCATACTTCACCTGAACATGCGAAGCCGGGAATGAAGATAAGCGCCTGTTTTCCGCTTCCGGTTTTAGTAACCGAAAAAGGGTATTCCTGGGCAGAAAGAGAAATTAAAAACAGGCATGTTACCAAAGTTATTACTATTCTTTTCATTGTTTTTAATGTTTTAATTTATTGTTAATATATGGGTGGATAATTTTTATTTTACTATGTTGCATAATAAACATCTTTCATTTTCAGGCAATGCAGTATTTTGGGAGGATTATTCCCATTCAGGCGGTTCCTGCATCCATAATTTACGCACAAAGAAGTCTTGCAATTTATGTATTTCATAAGGACCGCCAAGGCTGTGGCCGCGGGATGGAAGGTATAGTTGCTCGAAAGATTTATTGGCTTTGACAAGGGCGTTTATTACCTGGAGCGTAGAGGCCGGATCTACATTGTCATCAAGTTCGCCGTTGATTAAGAGAAGGCTGCCTTTGAGCCGGAAAGCATTGGCAACGTTGGAGGAGGCTATATAACTGCTGTCTGTCGGATAGCCCATCCATTGCTCATTCCACCATATTTTGTCCATACGATTGTCGTGGCATCCGCAGAATGATACGGCTGCTTTGTAAAACTCGTTGTGGAATAAGAGTGCTGCCATTGCGTTCTGTCCGCCTGCAGACCAACCGTAGATGCCTACACGGGTGGTATCTATATATGTGTATTTCCGTGCGGCTTCGCGTATCCACTGTTTTCTGTCAGGAAAGCCGGCGTCTTTGATATTTTTCCAGCATACGTCGTGAAAGGCTTTGGAACGGTTGCTTGTTCCCATGCCGTCGATAGAGACGACTATGAAGCCTAGTTCGACCAGCTTTGAAACTAAGTGATGGGCTGCCTTGAAGGTCTTGTCCACATGAGAATCGTGCGGCCCGGCGTATATAAATTCGATTACGGGGTAAGTTTTTGAGCTGTCAAAGTTCGTCGGACGATGAATATTTCCCCAGATGTCTGTCTGGTTGTCGCGCCCTTTGGCTCTGAAAACTTCGATGGGTTGATAGCCGTCGGAAAGGAGTTCACTGATGTCGCTGCGTTCAAGTTCAACAACTTGCGAAGCGTCGGAAGTGCGTCGGAGGAGGCTAACGGGGGGAAGATCGGGACGGGAATATACGTCAGTGTAGTATTTGCGGTCTTTTGAAAATGTAACCTCGTGCGTTGCGTTGCCTGGCGTAAGGTCGGTCATGCCGCTTCCGTCCAAATTGATGCGATATAGATGGCGGTTATATGGATCTTCATCGTGGTTGATGCCTGATGCGTAGAAGTAAATCTGGGCGGCAGATTCGTCAACATGCTCGATAGAACGTACTACCCATTCTCCCCGCGTAATTTGTCGAATCTCCTGCCCGTCGGTCATGTCTATATGGTAGATATGTTTCCACCCGTCACGTTCGGAGAGCCAGAGCATTTGACGTCCGTCTTGGAGATCAATGCGCTGGAGGTTGTTATAATATATAAATGTTGAGGATTGCTCATCGACGATATGTCTAATAGCCCCGGAGTTTGCGTCAACTTCCCCGACGACATACCGCTGGTGGCCGCGTTGATTATATTCAAATGTGAAGGCTCGACTGTCCTTTCTCCAGCCGGAAATGTAAAGTTGGAACTGTTCTTTATAGGCCTGGGTCGCCAGAGGAATCTGTTTTCGTGTTTGCATATCGAACAGGACGGGAAGATGAACGGGAAGGGGGTCGCCGGGCTTTGCATAATCGCGCCAATGAAGGATGGGTTGAAGCTGTGTATCCGGGGAGGATTGTAAAAGAGGAATCCGGCGCTCTTCAACGTCGTGTATGCGCAGCGTTGCAAGCTTGCGTGAATCTGGCGACCAAACGATCTGGGAGCTGTAATATGAGCGGGCTGTTCCGTCGTAGCTGAAAATGATTTCTCCGGGAGCGCCGACAGGCCGTACATATAGGTTGTTGTCTCGAATAAAGGCTTCCCATTGCTTGTCGGGCGAGATGACTTTGGTTGTGTCGCGATGCGTTCGCGGCAATCGCCTCTGGATGGTTGATTCGTCCTGTTGTTTTTCTACTTTTCTCTTTTTTCCCGTATCGGCATTAACAATATAATAGACATTCCCCGTCTTTTCGTGATTTATGTACCAAAACTCATGCGTATTGTCAATCCAGTGGGGACGGACATACGAGTGATATACTTTTTCATTACGTTTCATAACGGAATCCGCCCGTTGATAATCTGCTTTTGTGATGTTTTGTGAATTGCCGCTTGGGAAAATGTAAACGCCGGCGGCCAGTGCGATTATTAATCTGTATTTTTTCATGGTGTTTTCTTTTAAGGGCAAATATATAATTATTGACGGAATATGCTTTTGTTTTTTAGACGAAAAGCTACGCAATAACCGTACAGATATTTACCTTTTTTCAAGTTGATTTTTTATCTTTTTTATTCCCGATTATCATTATTCTTACCGGATAGAGCATCTTTTGACTTGTCATTATCACAAATTAAATCTGCCGGGTCATCCTTATTTTTATTCTTTTTCTGTGAGCATTACTTTTTTTAGCCTCTTCGAGGAGACCATTGATTGCGAAAGCGATTTCCGTCATTTTTTTACGTAAATCCTCAGCCGAAGGTTCCGTCGCGTGCGCCGAAGATTCCGTCGCGTGCGCCGAAGATTCCGTCGCGTGCGCCGAAGATTCCGTCGCGTGCGCCGAGGGTTCTGTCGCGTGCGCCGAAGGTTCCGTCGCGTGCGCCGAAGATTCCGTCGCGTGCGCCGAAGATTCCGTCGCGTGCGCCGAAGAGTCCGTCGCGTGCGCCGAAGATTCCGTCGCGTGCGCCGAGGGTTCTGTCGCGTGCGCCGAGGGTTCTGTCGCGTGCGCCGAAGGTTCCGTCGCGTGCGCCGAAGGTTCTGTCGCGTGCGCCGAAGGTTCTGTCGCGTGCGCCGAAGGTTTGCGAGCTAGCTCTGGAAGTTTGCGAGCTAGCTCTGGAAGTTTGCGAGCTAGCTCTGGAGGTTTGCGAGCTAGCTCTGGAGGTTTGCGAGCTAGCTCTGGAGGTTCGCGAGCTAGCTCTGGAGGTTTGCGAGCTAGCTCCGGAAGTTTGCGAGCTAGCTCTGGAAGTTCGCGAGCTAGCTCTGGAGGTTCGCGAGCTAGCTCCGGAGGTTCGCGAGCTGGTGCGGAAAGATTGTTGCCTTTTTCTGTGAAAGAAGTTTTTTATCATAAAGACTTAGGTTACAAATTTCGGTATTATGTTACAGAATCGCCGCCTTTGCCGCTAAGGTGGGAACCTTAATGCAAAGACGGCGATATTTAGGATTGAACTGCCGGAAACATATCTCGTTGTAAAGGCTTTACAATTCTGCTTCCGGAAAGCCCGCTACACATTATTTCATATCAGGAGAACTTATGGTAGACACAATGTTTGTCCCCTTTGTTGTCCCTCCTTCATTAAAGGCATCAATGGTGAAGAAATATTCCTTTTGCGCGTGAAGACTGTGAATGGAGATGCCCGGTGAAGAGTTCCCTTTCCCATACACCATATAATTATGGTATAGCTTATCCTTTCGCGTTCCGTAGCGGATGTTATAGCCGACGGCTTCCGGCGAAGCGTCCCATTTCAAGTGTACCGTGCGTGGGTCGGCATCTCTCTCGACGGACAGATTTTGCACCTCGGCAGGCGCCGGAATGTTTCTCTTCCCGAAAACGCGGAAGTCGGAGACTGAAAATGTTCCTGACGGGCAATAAATATTATTCACTCGCAAGTACCGCGCCTTCACCGGCTGTGGAAGCTGAATATAATCATGTGGCATGTCGCTCTTGTTTGTTGAACGATCAACGATAATCTGCCACGCGGAGCCGTCAGCGGAAGCCTCAACCGTATATTGATAGAAAATGCTGTCTGAACGCCCCTGAAGCGTGGAGCCTTCATCTGCAAAATTTATTTGGAGCGCATAAATATCTGATATTTCAGTCAGATCGTTCTTGAACCATTCGTCCTTCGATGCTGTGGCGGCGCTCCACCAGGTCCGGATGTCCTCGTCGTTGATGTTGGCGGCCTCATTGTTCTGCACGTGATTTTTCATGACGCCATAGACGTCGAGCATTAGGCTGTACTGCGGCAGTACGGAGGATACTTCCACGGGCGTGCGATATGACAACAGCGCCCAGCCAGTCATGAAGTCCTCCGGAGTGTTCACCTTCCTGTCCGGGATAATCATTGGATAGTCGCCGAAGCCCGTCCAGGCGAACATTTCCCCGTCGCTGTCAAAAAAGAGCGGAAACAGAGATAGCCGACGTTCAAAGGGGTGTCGTACAGAGATGCTGGCGGTTGTTATATGCCAGAAGTTGCCGTACCTGTCCTCAAACGTGCTGCTGTGACCCGCGCCGCAGACGAATCCTTCCGGTTTGTAGGAGAATGGATTGTGCTCCGCCAGTGTATAAGGCCCCAGCGGTTGTTCGGCGACATATACGCCATCGTTATAACTTTTCAGCTCTGTTCCCGGCGACGCATATTGCAGGTAATATTTTCCTCCATGCTTCGTCATCCACGCCCCTTCAATGTGCGGATCGACTATTTCATTGGGCGTATTGTAATCGGTTTTTTCCTCCCATCCGAACATTTTCTGATTTCCATAAATGAAGGGCGTCTCCGGGCTTATCGGCTCGAAAGTCTTGGGGTCAAGCTCGTATCCGCGTATTGGTTCAACGTTGCTGCACCCTGCGTAGTAGTACAGTCGCCCGTCATCGTCGAGAAACATTGCCGGGTCACTGATGATTACCTTGAAATCAGGATTTACAACCTCCCATTGTCCCGATTTGGGGTCAGACGAGCGCACCACCTGCTTCACTTGTGATGCCACAAGGTAAATAGCGTCGTCAATAACCACCGTTGTTGGCGCAAACACCCCTATGGGGAAGACGTCATTAGGCACAATCAATTCCCAGTTCATCATATCCTTTGAATGGAAGTATCCGCCGGAATGAGAGACAAAGGCATAGTACTCGTCGCGAAACAGGACGATAGTCGGGTCTGCTCCCTCGCGATAAGCCTGCGTCTTGGTGGGCTGAAACATATAGCTCAAGTTAACAGGATTGCACACTGTGCGAAATTCAACAGCCGGAAGCGTCTCCAGCTTGTTACTGTTGCATCCGGTCATGCTCCCGGCGATTGCAACTAAAAGAAAGTAAAGGAATAATTTCTTCATCATTTAATCATTAATTTATATGAGCGCAAATATAAACAATGTTCGTTCCGTGTAATGGCGATGTATGGTTTTCTTCGTGTACGGAGATGCCGACTTTTATTTCAACCGGCATATTCTGTTCTTGACGACAGCCGATTTGAGATATTCCTGCTCTTCCCTGGTGGGATTCTCCGTGGCGTAAGCTTAATCAAAAGATTAATTCCAGCACATCTCCCTTTTTCATATCAACCACGAGATGTCCGCTATATACAGGAAGAGATACCGATTTTTGATTAATGGATATGTTAAGAGCTGACGAGTTTGCCGGTAATTTAATCTTGTAGGAGTATGGAGCGGTTGCCTTTAGAGACATGGTCACGGGGAGCTTGTTGCTCCATTTCAACGCAACTTCTCCGCCACCAACGACTTTAAGTCCGGTGAAGCTTCCGGTCTTCCATGCGTCAGGCAGCGCCGGGAGGAGTTCTATTGTGGCAGAACCGGATTGCAGGAGCATTTCGGCTATGCCTGCCGCGGCTCCGAAATTACCGTCAATTTGAAAAGGGGGATGCGAGCAGAAGAGGTTCGGGGCGGTGCCTCCGCCTTCACCGTTATATTTCTGCTCGCCGTATTTGACAGCCGGAACGAGCAGGTCACGAAAGAGCTTAAAGGCATGATTCCCGTCGTGGAGCCTGGCCCAAAAGCAGATCTTCCACGCCATCGACCAGCCTGTACTTTTGTCTCCCCGCGCTTCGAGGGTCTTGCGGGCTGCTTCGGCCAGGGCAGGAGTTTTCTCGACGGAGATTTCATTCCCTGGATAAAGGCCGTAGAGATGTGAGACATGACGATGATGCGGCTCAGCTTCCTCGTATGGTTCCAGCCATTCCATTATGCGTCCATCAGGGCCAACGGAGGTCGGGGCAAGGCGGGATTGCATTGTTGCCAGCTCATTCCTTAAGTCCGCATCCAGACCAAGTATTCCTGCCGCCTCGATTGTGTTCGCAAACAACTCTCGGATTATCTGGTTATCCATCGTGGAGCCTGCACATGTATGAACATGTTTCCCGTTCATGACGAAGGCATTTTCCGGTGATGAAGTCGGAGCAGACACAAGGAATCGGTTACGTGGATCTTCGACAAGCATATCAACGAAGAAGAGAGAGGCTCCGCGCATAACGGGATATACATCGGCAAGATAAGTCGTATCGCGGCTATAAAGGAAATGATTGTAAATATGCTCGCACAGCCATGCAGCGGAGGTGTTAGTAGCCCCCCATGAGGGATGCTCGCCGGGAGCAGTGTACTCCCATAGATTGCCGAGGATGTGGGTGACCCATCCGCGAGCATTATAATAGACTTGCGCTGTTCGCTCGCCGCTGCTCACCTGCCGCTTGGTCCACTCTATCATAGGCAGATGGAGTTCGGAAAGGTTGCAGACCTCAGCAGGCCAGAGATTCATTTGCAGGTTGATGTTCAGGTGGTAGTCGCCGTTCCATGGCGTCTGTATGCTGTTCGCCCATAATCCCTGGAGATTTGGCGGAAGAACGCCGGGGCGCGTTGAAGAGATCAGCAAATAGCGGCCGAACTGAAAGTATAGAGCTGCCAGGCCGGGGTCGTTGCCCTCTGATTGGAACTCTTCTAATCGTTGCGGGATGGGGAGGTTAGCCTTTTTGTCATCTCCAAGGTTGATTTCGACGCGGTTGAACAGTTCATGATATGCCTCCATGTGTCCATTCTTTAATGATTGAAAGTCCTGCGACTGCGAGGCATCAAGGAGACGGAGGACTTCAGTCTCGACGTTCCGACCAAAATAATCGGTAGCCATACTGGTGAGGATGATGGCTTCGGTTGCATTCTGCACGTTGAGCGCGGTGTCTGAGGCAAGTATGGTTCCGCCTTTGGGGAGTATGATCCGTATGCCGGCTGCATATTTCATGCCCTTGCCGTTGTTGCCGCTGGTTAGTTGCCCCTGCATGAGGAGGTCTTTGCCGAAGGTTTTCACGTAGAAACATTCAGGGCGGTTCATGCTGACGGCAAAGTTGAGGGCATTGTCTATATCAGCAGTCAGGTGGATAATGCCTATATCATCCTTAAAGGATGTGAAGGCTTCGCGGGAATATTTAACTCCTCCTTTCCTGAAGGATGCCGAGGCTATGGCGTTTGAGATATTAAGCTCCCGCCGATAGTCGGAAACGGCATCGTTATCTCCATGGCGGTAGGCATAGTCGATGACGAGGTTGCCGAGTAGCTGGAAGCATCCATAGGGGACGTTGGCTCCTGCCCCATGACCACTGCCCTCGCCTTTACAGACGAAGGTGGAGTACATGAGTTCCTGTGCCTCATCGTTTCTTCCGGCGAAGAGCAGGTATCGTATAGAGTTTAGGTAGCGACCGGCGTAGGGGTTGTCCGCATCCTGCCGACTGCCGGACCAGAGGGATATTTCGTTCAGCACAAATGTTTCGCGGTCAATGCCACCGTCAGGCATCATGCCGATGCGCCCGTTGCCCAACGGTAGCGTTTCTTCCCAGATGCGGGCTGGTTCGTTGAAGTGGTAAGCGAGTTCGCCATTGCGGTTTATGGCCGGCATGGTGCAGCTGACCGTTGCGATTGTCATTAACAGTATAAACAGGGTTTTCATTATGTATTTATTTTTAGAATTAGAAGCTTTGCATGTCGCAGAGGCGCTTGTAGAAGCCGTTAAGCGCGAGCAGTTCTTCGTGCCTGCCTCTTTCAACTATTCGCCCTTCGTGCAGAACGCATATCTCGTCAGCGTTCTTAATGGTAGACAGGCGATGAGCGATGACGATGGTAGTCCGGTTGCGCATCAAATTGTCGAGGGCTTCCTGAACGAGGCGCTCCGATTCAGCGTCGAGGGCTGATGTTGCCTCGTCGAGGATTAGGGCAGGCGGGTTCTTGAGGATAGCGCGGGCTATGCTGATTCGTTGTCGTTGCCCGCCGGAGAGTTTACAGCCTCGGTCGCCTATGTTGGTGAGGTATCCGTCTTCGGATGCAATGATGAAGTCGTGAGCGTTGGCTATGCGGGCTGCCTGTTCGACCTCTTCGGGCGAAGCGTTGCTTACTCCGAAGGCGATATTGTCGTAGAAGCTGTTGTTGAAGAGGATGGCCTCCTGGTTAACGTTGCCCATCAGGGCGCGGAGGTCGTATATTCGGGCATCCCTAATGTCTGTTCCGTCGATGGTGATGCTCCCTTCCGTAACGTCGTAGAAGCGTGGGAGGAGATCGACCAGCGTGCTTTTGCCTGACCCTGATTGCCCGACCAGGGCGATGGTCTTTCCTTTAGGGATATGGAGGTCGATGCCTTTAAGTATCCATTCGTCGCGATACTTGAACCACACATTATTATATACTATTTCCCGGTCGAGGGTAATGGGCTGTGGGCGTTCCGGATCGCGGACGGTTACTTCGGCAGTCAATATGCGGTCGATGCGAATCATGGAGGCCAGGCCTTTCTGAATGGAGTAGGCTGCCTTGCTCAAGTCCTTTGCGGGATTGATTATGCTGTAAAAGATGACGAGGTAGTAGATAAAGGTAGGCGCGTCAATCGGGCTGTTGTTGCTGAGGATGAGGTTGCCGCCGTACCACAGGACGATGGCAATAGTGGCCGTTCCGAGGAACTCGCTCATCGGTTGCGACATCTGCTGGCGGCGATATATGCGGTTGGTCAGCCGGCGGAAAGCCTCGTTGCTCTTCTCGAACCTTGCCCGAATCTTCTCCTCGGCGTTGAACGCCTTTATTATGCGCAGGCCGCCAAGGGTTTCCTCTACCTGACTCATAAGTGCGCCCCACAGCTCCTGTCCGGCGAGCGACTTGCGCTTCAACGTTTTCCCCACCTGTCCCATCACATATCCGGCAAGTGGGAGGAGGATAAGTACGAACAATGTCAATTGCCAGCTTATAATAATCATGCCTGCCAGGTATATGGCTATGAGGATTGGATTCTTGAACAGCATGTCCAGCGAACTCATTATTGAGTTCTCTATCTCATTAACGTCTCCGGAGACACGCGCCAGAATATCCCCCTTGCGCTCCTCGGAGAAGAAGCCGAGCGAAAGCTGCGTAATCTTCCTGTTGATACTGTTCCTTATATCCCTCACCACGCCCGTCCGAATGGGTATCATCGTATAAAAGGCAAAGTAAGTCGCCGCAGCCTTGAAGAACGTCATGCCGATAAGGAAAGCTCCGAGCGCAATAAGCGTAAAGCTCCCTCCATGAGTATTCATCAGCCCGTTCATCCATGCAAAGAAGTTATTCTTCAACAACCCGAATGCGCTATGCCAGAAATCAGCCGAAAGCACCTCCCAGCGTATCTCCATATACTCATATTGCGTATTATCCATCTTGAACAGCACATTCAATATAGGTATAATCAGCACAAAGGAAAACAGGTTCAACACCGCCGCCAGCAGGTTAAAAACAACGTTCCACACCAGATACCTCCTGTAAGGCGGAACAAAGCGCCTTAATATTCTTACAAAATCCTTCATCGCCTCAAATCGTTGTGCGGGCAAACGGCACGGCGTCAATGCCGCAGAACTCGCCCCGTAAATACTTAACCCGCCCCGCCATGGCGACCATCGCCGCATTGTCCGTCGTAAACGCCAACGGCGGAATATACACATTCCAGCCATGCCTCCCGGCGCACTCCCGAAGAGCCTCCCGAAGAGCGCTGTTAGCCGATACGCCACCTGCAAGCGCCACCTCGCGAATGTTCAAATCCACCGCCGCCCTGCACAGCTTCTCCATCAGCACATCAACGATGCAAGCCTGAAGCGATGCACACAGATCAGCCCTGTTCGCAGCAACAAAGTCAGGCTCCAGCCGCACCCGATCGCGCACCGTATACAGGAAAGAAGTCTTCAACCCGCTAAAGCTGTAATCATACCCCTGAACGCGAGGCTTGCTGAACGCAAAAGCCTGCGGATTCCCCCCCGCAGCAAGTCGATTCACCACCGGCCCGCCAGGATAGCCCAGCCCCATCACCTTCGCACATTTGTCAAAAGCCTCGCCCGCCGCATCATCTATCGTCTGACCGATAATATCCATCGCCACAGGACTGTCAACCCTGATAATCTGCGAGTTCCCCCCCGACGCCAGCAGGCAGAGGAACGGAAATGCAGGCTGCCGCCCATCCACTCCCGACGCCCCCCCATCCTTCCGACGAATGAAATGAGACAACACATGCGCCTGCAAATGATTAACCTCCACCAGCGGCACCCCCAGCGCCAGCGCCAGCCCCTTGGCAAAAGACACCCCCACAAGCAGCGACCCCAACAGCCCAGGCCCGCGCGTAAAAGCAACAGCATCAAGCTCGCCACCGCCAATCCCAGCCTGACGAAGCGCCTCGGACACAACCGGCACAATATTCTGCTGATGCGCACGAGACGCCAGTTCGGGAACCACCCCGCCGTAAGCCTCATGCACAGCCTGACCGGCAATAACGTTAGACAGCAGCACATCATCGCGCAAAACAGCAGCAGAAGTGTCGTCGCAAGAAGATTCAATACCTAATATAATTACACTCATCCTTGTTTTTTTGTTGCAAAGTAAATCAATCTCATTAATAATACCGGCACTAACCCAGGTGATGACCTCCCACTAACCCATGTGACGATGTCCCACTAACGTTAGTGACGACACCTCACTAACCCAGGTGACGATGTCCCACTAACATTAGTGACGACGTCCCACTAACGTTAGTGACGACCTCCCACTAACCCATGTGGCGAAATACCAGCTGAAACCAATGAACAATGACAAATCCAGGCCATCCTTCGCATTACAGCCACACAAATCCGGTGCACATATTCACTATTCCCATCACATCTCTACCGAAATATTAAAAGCCATCACCGATAAAGCCAAAACAATGAACATGAAGCCTGTGGATATGGCGAGCAGACCTTCTTCACCCCCCAATTGCCCGGCAGACATGACAAAAAGTACGCATTTAACATTTTGAACCATAAAAAAAATAATTATCTTGCGGCCAATAAAATAATCAGACTATAACAACGATTGATTAAAAGATGGAAAATATTATTTCAACGTTAATATATACGGGAATAGGAACAGTTCCCTTCATTATCACTCTTCTCTTAATATGGAAACAAACGTCGGTATCGCTTCCCCCAGCCCCCTGCCCGACTTGCTATTTACATGAAAATAACAGACCGAATCAAATGGACACAACAAATGAATTTCACAACATCAACACATCAGCCGGCGATGTAAAGCAACAGCTAGCAGCAATTGACAATGCCGAGGCGGAATTTGTCAAAGCAAAAATCTCCGCCCTCCAGGACGATTTCAAAACAGCCATAGAAATATTCAAGCGCGTAGTAAGCCTCAACCCCCGGCATCACGAAGCGCTCTACTGCCTCGGCACCCTCCTTTACGAACAAAACGAATATGATGAGGCCATCAAGTATCTCGAAAACTATATTATCGAGAAACCCGCCGCCACAGACGCCTTTTTCCTTATCGGGAAAATATATGTCGAGAAAGGCAACCTTTCCGGCGGCATTGAATACCTGGAAAAAACCATCAGCCTCGACAATAATCACGCCGAAGCATACCTTTACCTCGGAATGACCTACGCCGCCTGTGACAAATATGCCGAAGCCGTGCAATCCCTGGAATTAGCGCTCAATCTCAACACATCCACAAGAGAAATATACAATATCATTGGAAACGCCTGGCTGCACCTTGGGAATTATGAGAAAACAGTAGAGTACTGCCGCAAGTACATCGAATTGTACGGCGACAGCTCCGACACCTACTCCATTCTCACCAACGCCTACGTCTATTCCGGCGAATATGAACATGCCGTCGAAACCGCACAAAAAGCCATCGCCCTCAATCCCCAGGACAGTGACGCCTATGTCGCCCTCGGTAATGCCCACTTCGCCCTCGGCGACCACCAGGAAGCCCTCAGCGCTATTCGCAACGCCATACACATTGACGACACTAACGCCGAGGCATATGCCGTTGGCGGGAACATCTTCTACGCCATGGAACATTTTGCGCAAGCGCTATACTCCTATCGCAAAGCCTTTGAGATAGCCCCGCATAAACTATTAACAGACAACCGCTTGTTAGAGCCGGAAGGCAAGTAGCCCCGGCAGCGGTTTACCTTCCGAGCAAATGGCAAAAAATGATTTTCGGCGGAAGCCGCAGTAAATTACGAAGAGAAATGTTTGTGCGTATTCATGCTTGACGTTTCGGGGGCAATGGGTACAATGTCGGTGGTACTACCAAAGGACGACTCTTGCCAAACAGCCGACAGAGAACATCTATACTGTACGACGGATGTTCCTGTTTCATCTCATGGACCGTTTGGCTCCAGATTTTTTTCTGACATCTATTTCTAAATCCCGCTCGGCAATCTCAATCATCTTTTGCAGACTCTCAGACCGCATCTTTTACGTTGCCAACTGTGCTCCAGTTCCCTGATACGGGATTCCATTGCTTCCGGCGACAGTTTCTTCTCTTTTACCATTTGATTCGTTTCTGTTCCTGCTAATTTAACGCTTTGCCCGGAATAAAATGATTCAATTGTCCGCTTGCGATAAACCCAACTTTTTACAGTATCCTGATTAACCCCATACCGACGAGCTATTTCTGTCGCCGATTCGTCGTTGCCTTCATAGGCGGCTAATACCTGCGGTATTCAGATTAAGTTAGGCCCATCGCCCTGAAAACAGAATCGTATTTCATGTTTGATACGGGATACCTGACTTCCCTTATTCTATACGCCCGTTTCATGGCTGGCATGGCTTTGACTTAATGTCCAACACTGACTTGCTGTGAAGAGACTCTTCATAACGCTGTGAAGAGATCGTTCATAACGTTATGAAGAGGCTCTTCATAGCATTGTGAAAAACCACGTGAACAATTTACAAAAAACACACGCAAAAAATTCAAATGCCGTACCTTTGCAGCGTGAAAAGGACGATGAATATATATTTTCGTTACGCGATTGTCTGCCTTTTATGGCTTGCCGCCGTCGGAACCCATGCACAGTCGATTTATCCGGTGCAGGTCTTCACGCATCTGACCCCGCCGTACACGCCGTTTACGCCCGACTATTATTCGGCGTTTGCGGTAAAGGAAAAA
>JAIRPK010000047.1 GCA_031257015.1 Tannerellaceae bacterium | reverse complement strand
AAACAAATAGATGCTTCATAGAAATACTTGTTTAGAAAGGAATTTTTTTCCTTAATTAAATATGATGTATGTGTTTAGAGGCCGGGGGGATGTGAATTTCTCCGGCTTTGCCTTTTTTGTGAGGCAGGGGTGCAACCTAGTTTACAAAAAACTGCAGCCTGGGAAACAAACGACATGGAGTCGGAAAAGTCAGAGAGAAACACACTCTTACCGCTCGAAGTCTTTGTAACTGGTAAAAGCTACAGCCCAACGGACGGCGGTTTGGAAAAACCAGGCTACGCTGCGCAAAAGAGTTTCGAGTGGAAGGATTAAAAGATAGCGAATGGGAAATTAATGGAGGAACGCTATGTTTCGCGCTCTGAAAACCCTACAAAAACATAAAGGCCAAGAGCTGGAAGCCCCTGGCCTTTATGTTTTTCCCGGCGTCTTTTATTTGAGCGAGATCGCACTTTCCGGCAGTGCAGTTATTTCTATCACGCGGCTGGTGGTTTGAGAGGAACTGAGGGCGTTCAGTCCTATCTTCATCAGATAGTCGCCGGAGCATGTCTTTCCGTTTTCACGAAGATGGGAATGAGTGCCGGGAACGAGGTTGATTTCCTCTACTTTATACATACGGGATGCGTCCAGCCCCTGCAATTTTACAGGCAGGAGTTTTTCGGCATAGCGGGGATGAATGTCGTAGGCAAACAGCAGGGCTTTGCTTTTATCCTTGGAAACATGGGCGACCGCCGCATGGTTGTTCTCGTATGGAGAGAGCAGGCGGTAGAAATCGCCGTCGAAGATTAACGACTTCAGGCGCTTATAGCTGGCTACGGCCAACTGGCAGTAGGCGAGTTCTTTCTCGTCCAGTTCCTTTAGGCTTATGTCAAAGCCTAATTTGCACATCATGGCTACATCGGTGCGGAATTTAATGCTCGCCTGCTTGTTCCAGCTTGTTACATGGGCGGCCATTGACTTGACGGGGAGGAATTGCGAGTAACCCCACTGAATGTAGATGCGTTCTACGGGGTCGGTATTGTCGCTGCACCAAAACTCGGTGAAATACTTCAGCGCTTCATAATCGCAGCGGGCGCCGCCGCCGGAACATAGCATCATCGGCAGTTCGGGATACTTCGCCTTCACCCGTTGGAAAACATTATATACGCCACGGACGTGATTAATATACAATTGCGTCTGCTTCTCCTTCAGATACGGCGAGTAAATATTCGTTATCGGGCTGTTGCAGTCCCATTTGAAGTAGGCAAGCGTGGGATTTTCCTGCATTATCTTATCTACGACACCGAAAACATAATCCTGAACTTTCGGATTGCTCATATCCAGAACCAGCTGGTTGCGGAAATAATAAGTCTCGCGGTTCGGCAAGCGTATAGCCCAATCGGGATGCTGCTCGTTGAGTTCGCTCTTAGGGTTGAGCATCTCCGGTTCTATCCAGATGCCGAACTTCACGCCTGCTGCCTCGGCTGACTTGACCAAGTGCGGGATGCCGTGGGGCAGCTTTTCGCGCGTTACGTCCCAGTCGCCCAAGCCTGCACGGTCATTTGCACGCGGATATTTGTTGCCGAACCATCCGTCGTCGAGGAGGAACATGTCAACGCCCAGTTGGGCGGCCTCTTTCATTAGCCCCTCCAGAATGTTTTCGTCAAAGCGGAAGCCGGTCGCCTCCCAGTTGTTCAAAAGCGTGAGCCGGTCGCCCTGCCCGTCCTTCAACTGATACGCTCGCGCCCAATCGTGGAGGTTGCGGCTGGCCTGGCCAGTCCCGGCGTTGCTGAGAGTGAAGATGAAGTCGGGAGTGGAAAATGTTTCGTCCGGCTTCAGTTCATACTCCGATGCGTATGGATTGATGGAGGAGATGAGGCGGAGCTTGCCGGCATCATCGACCTCAAAGGTAAACTGGAAGTTGCCCGTCCAAGCGATGGTTCCCAAAAGCGCCTGCCCGCGGTTCTCGCCCGGCGCTTCTCCAAAGCCTAGCTCGAAGAAGGGATATACGTGCATGGCTGAACGAGAGCCTAATTTCGTCTCCAGGATTTTCTTGCCGAACTGCAACTCCTGAACGCTTCGTCTCATCTCCTTCGCCCAGTCGCCACTGAACTCGGCAAGATGGTAGGAGGCGCTCTCGAAGTAGAGCATTGACGAGGCATAGCGACGGAGCGTCACCGGCTTCTTCTCCCGGTGACGGATTTCGCTGCGGGTCTTGATGACGTTCTCCCTGGCAAAGGATGTATAATAAAGGGTTACTTCCAGCGGATAGACTTTGTCGGCGAGGCGGATGCTCGTTTCGACAACATTGTCATCAATCTTGCGCGTCTCCGAGGAGACGTATGTAAGGATGCTCGTAAGGTTCCCGTCATTATGGGCTACGGCCAGAGCCGGCTCATAATAGTCCTCCGCGCCGGAACCGGGATAAACTTCGGCCTTCAAAAGGCTCGACTGGGAGGCAATGGACGCTACGTCGGCATCGTTAAGCAAACGCGGCCCCAAATAGGCCTGATACAACCGACCGTTAGTCGAAGATACGGACAGGATTAGATCTATATCGTCCGTTGAAATGCGTATCGGCGACTGCTCAGCCATAACGCCGGGAACTGCAAACAAAACTGAAATAAAAAATAAAAATACTCTCATGACAGATACTCATTATAATATTATGTTTTACGTTTTCTCTTTCAATATAACATCGTGCGCTCCGCCCTCAACGATGCTGGTCGAAGATACAAGCGTGATTTTCGCCTGCCGCTGAAGTTCCTCCAGCGTGACTGCTCCGCAACTGCACATTGTCGCTTTTATCTTTCCGAGCGTAGCGTTCAAATTATCCTTCATCTTGCCGGCATACGGGACGTAACTGTCAACGCCTTCTTCAAACTTGAGGGACTCGGAGCCGCCGGAATCATAACGCTGCCAGTTCTGCGCTCTGTTTGAACCTTCGCCCCAGTATTCCTTTACGTAGTTATTCCCGATGCGCAACTTTTTCGTAGGCGATTCGTCAAAGCGGGCAAAGTAGCGCCCCATCATCAGAAAATCCGCGCCCATGGCCAATGCCAGCGTCATGTGATAATCATGAACAATGCCGCCGTCGCTGCAAATCGGTATATAAACGCCGGTTTCCTGAAGATGTCTTTCACGTGCCTGAGCTACATCTATCAAGGCTGTCGCCTGGCCTCGCCCTATGCCTTTTTGCTCGCGAGTAATGCAGATGGAGCCGCCTCCAATCCCAACCTTGACGAAATCCGCGCCGGCGCGAACCAAATAGTCAAAGCCTTCGCTGTCAACAACATTTCCGGCGCCGACATACACCGTGTCGCCATAGCGCTCGCGAATCCACTGAATCGTATCCTTCTGCCATTCAGAATAACCGTCAGACGAATCAATGCAAAGCACATCGACCCCAGCATCAATCAACGCCGGAACGCGCTCCTCATAATCGCGGGAATTAATCCCGGCGCCGACGAGAAGCGTCTTGTCGCCGCCGGAAAGCTCATGCGGATTTGCGCGATGATTATCGTAGTCCTTACGGAATACAAAATATGCCAGGTGCTCTTCACCATCTATGATAGGAAGTGTGTTCAGACGATATTCCCATATAATCTGGTTAGCCTCCGTCAGGCTGATTCCAAGGCGACCGACATGCAGGCGATCAAACGGAGTCATGAAATACTTGATCTTCATACTGTTGTCATCCTTCTCCGGACGGAAATCCTTGCTCGTCACCAAGCCCAGCAAACGCCCGTTCGCCGTGCCGTCGTCCGTAATCCCTATCGTCGAATGTCCAGTCCGCTTAATCAGGGCGATAACATCTGAAAGCCGATCTTCCGGAGTAAGATTTGAATCGCTTACTACAAAGCCGGCCTTGAACTTCTTTACCTTGCGAACCATCTCCGCCTGAGCTTCAACCGACTGGGAACCGAAAATAAACGAAATCCCACCGTTGCGTGCCAACTCAATAGCCAGTTCCGGACCGGAGACCGACTGCATAATCGCCGATACAAACGGAATATTCAACCGCACCGGCGATACTTCCCCGATTTTGTATTTAACCAGTGGGGTGCGCAACGAAACATTGGAGGGGATACACATTTTGGTCGTCAACCCCGGAATCAGGAGGTATTCGCCAAAAGTTCGAGAAACATCGTTCAAATAAATTGCCATAAATAATATAATTAAAAGTTAAACAAATGTACGCGATTTCTTCCATATAATTAATTGGGAAGCCGAATCGCACCAGTGTTACATGCGTTCAACAGCCGACGGCCGTCCGCCCGACATGGATGCGCCCCCCTACCCTACCCCTTCCTGAATGGACAGGACGGGTGCGGCAAGCTTCTGTTGCGGGAGGGATGGGGAATAATGGGAGTGCCAACTTCTCTAACTTCTGCCTGCTATTTATGGCTGTAAAAGCATCACCAGGAAGATTCTTTGAGGCCCCACGTAAAGGGGAATGTCTCAAAAAATTTACGGGAGGTTTTCCTCCTGCGGGGATTCGCTCAGAATTTTTTCGGTACGATTTCCCTCTTAGGGAAATCGTTCAAAATTTTTGCGGCGACGTTTTCCTCCTGCGGGGATTCGCTCAGAATTTTTTCGGGACGATTTCCCCCTTAGGGAAATGGCTCAAAATTTTTGCAACGGCGTTTTCCTCCTGCGGGGATTCGCTCAGAATTTTTTCGGGGAGCTTTCCCCCTTAGGGAATTGCCTCAAAATTTTTGCGGCGGCGTTTTCCTCCTGCGGGGATTCGCTCAGAATTTTTTCGAGACGATTTCCCCCTTAGGGAAATGCCTCAAAATTTTTGCAACGGCGTTTTCCTCCTGCGGGGATTCGCTCAGAATTTTTTCGGGGAGATTTCCCCCTTAGGGAAA
>JAIRPK010000062.1 GCA_031257015.1 Tannerellaceae bacterium | reverse complement strand
CTCGAAAGATGTCACCGACACTTCCCGCACCGGTGCCGACACTTCCCGCACCGGTGCCGACACTTCCCGCACCGGTGCCGACACTTCCCGCACCGGTGCCGACGCTTTCGGAGCTGGTGCCGACACTTCCGGAGAGGAAAGCTGAAAACTAAAAAGTTTAGCAGACAAGAATATTTCTTTGCAGAAAAACGCCCAGCAAAGAGTTTTTTTTGAGGGAAAGCATTTTACAGCTGGTTGGCATTAACAGGAAATAAAAAAATGCGGTTATCATATCGTCCCCCAGCTTTGAATTTAAGCAATCAAGCGAATATTATATAAGAATTTTACTGTCCGCCGACAGCAACAACAGGTCGGAATAAACGTCGGGTGATCGTTAATGTTTTGATTTCAACCTAATCGGCAATTACATAAAAAAAAGCACGACAGGCAGCACTTTGTCTAGCCGGTCGCGCTTCTGCGATATGTGAATTAAAATGATTTATACAAGAAAGCCCAGCAGTATTCCTGCTGCTACGGCGGAACCGATTACTCCGGCCACGTTCGGCCCCATTGCGTGCATAAGCAGGTAGTTGCCTGGGTCGTATTCCAGTCCGACAATCTGTGAAATGCGAGCAGAATCAGGAACTGCCGAAACGCCTGCGTTACCGATAAGCGGATTGATTTTGTTGCCTTTTTTTAGAAACAGGTTAAAGAATTTTACGAACAAGACGCCCGCCGAAGTCGCTATGACGAATGACATGGCTCCAAGTCCGAATATCTTGATCGAGTTGAAGGTAAGAAATTGCGTTGCTTGCGTTGAAGCTCCCACCGTTACACCGAGCAGGATGGTGATGGTATCAATGAGCGGCCCGCGTGCAGTTTCGGCCAGTCGGCGGGTGACACCGCTTTCTTTCAGCAAGTTTCCGAAGAACAACATTCCCAGCAGCGGCAATCCCGAAGGGACAAGAAAGCAAGTCAGTAGCAAGCCGATGATTGGGAAAATAATCTTTTCCGTCGAAGAAACCACACGTGGAGGCTTCATTCTGATAAGCCGTTCTTTCTTTGTCGTGAACAGCCTCATGAAAGGAGGTTGGATAATCGGCACGAGCGCCATGTAGGAATATGCGGATATGGCGATAGCGCCCATAAGTTCGGGAGCGAGTTTGGAGGAAAGGAAGATGGCCGTTGGGCCGTCGGCGCCTCCAATGATACCGATAGCTCCGGCTTGATTCGGTTCGAAGCCGCTAAGCAGGGCGATTGTGTATGCCCCGAAGATGCCGAACTGCGCGGCGGCTCCGATGAGCATCAGTTTGGGGTTGGAGATAAGGGCTGAGAAATCGGTCATTGCGCCTATGCCAAGGAATATGAGCGGCGGGTACCATCCTGAGGTAACTCCCTGGTAGAGGATGTTAAGTACCGAGCCTTGTTCGTATATTCCTATTTGCAAACCGGCATCCTTGAAGGGGACGTTTCCAATCAGTATGCCGAAGCCGATGGGAATAAGAAGCATCGGCTCAAATTCATATTTGATGGCGAGGAATATGAATAACAGACCTACGGCAATCATGATAAAGTGCCCCGGCGTTGCGTTGTATAGCCCCGTGTAGGTCAGGAAGAGCTGAAGGTTGTCGCCCAGGAAGGAAAAGAACTTTTCGTGCATAGTTTATCCGATTACGCAGAGTTCCGCGTTTTCGAGTACGGAATCTCCTTTGTTTACTTTTATTTCAATGATATTTCCGTCACGATCGGCATTAATGCTGTTTTCCATTTTCATTGCTTCGAGGACGAAAAGCGTCTGGCCTCTTTTCACGGTTGCGCCGACCTGGCATTTCACTTCAAGGATGATGCCTGGCAGCGGTGAGCGCAGAGCGCCTGGCGTGGCGGCGGCAGACTGGCGAGCAACGACCGGCGAGCCGCTCGGAGTTGTCGGAGCTTGAGCCGGACGTTTGATTGTTACGACTTGTTTTTTTGCCGGCTTTTCCATTTTGACTTTATATGGCGTTCCGTTAACTTCAACTTCGGCCATGTCGTCAACTACCGAATTGATATGTACTTTATATATATTGCCGTTGATTGTATATTTAAAACTTTTCATGCTGATTGCTGATTAAATGTTGTGATGTTATTTTCTTGGGATTTCACGCAAGCTGTAAATTTTGGAGCTCCAGGGTGAATATGTCCGACGAACCTTTTGGATGGTGAGAACAGTACGTTCAATGTCGTGCACATCCTCGTTAAGTTCATAAAGCGCCGTGCTTATGGCAGCCAAGACCTCTCCCGATATATCGCCTGAATCTGTTGAAGCATCGCCGGCAGCTCTTTTTGAGCGCAACTTGGTAAGGTGGATAGCCATATTAGCGACAAACTTAAAGATGAGATAGAGCAGGATGAGACCGAGGAAGACGACGCCCATGGCTGTGAGGGTCATTCCGATTCCCTTAGCATCATTTTGCTTGAAGTTTTCTATCTTTTCATTCTTGTCCAACGTCAAATTATTCGTGCTGGGAGTTACTTTGGCGAAGGATGTCCATTTCAGGCCTCCATCTACTTCCAGTCCGTAGCTGACATCCGGGATTTGTCCTGCCGGAACAGTGACGGAATCAATCAACGTTTTCCCGTCGGAATCGAAGAGAGCAATAAAGTTCGACTTGTCCGGCTGGAACCTGAAGTTTAAATGGAAAGTCCCATGCCACGCCATGCTGTCAGCCCAGAAAAGAATATGTTGCCTGGGACTGATTTTAGTTAGCACATCGCCTTTTGGTATGGGATATTTCTTAGGTTCGTTTATGTCATCCGTAAGAAAGCATCCGGCGATATTCACCACATTGGCCGAAGTATTGTACAGCTCGACCCATCCGCCGCGCCGCCCGTAGTCATCCACGTAATTATCTTCGTTGATGACTAATGCTTCGTTTATCCGCATGGAAGTAGTTCGCTGTGCCTGAACCTTCTGTGCGCTTTGGACAAGCATAAGAGCCAGACATGCGGCTATTCCTGTTATTATCCTAATCCTGTTCATATATTATAGAGGCAGGTTATCATGTTTCTTGGGCGGATTGACGAGCTTTTTGGTTTGCAATTGCTGCAAAGCGCGTATAATGCGGAAGCGAGTATTACGCGGTTCGATTACATCATCTATATATCCGTATTGCGCTGCATTATATGGATTAGCAAAAGCCTTCCGATACTCATCTTCTTTATCTGCGGCTGCTTTGGCAGGATCTGGAGCAGAAGCTACTTCTTTTGAAAAGATTACTTCAACCGCACCGCTAGGTCCCATGACAGCTATTTCGGCAGTAGGCCAGGCATAATTCATGTCGCCGCGCAAATGCTTGGAACTCATCACGCAATATGCGCCACCGTAAGATTTGCGAAGAGTTACGGTTACTTTGGGAACAGTAGCTTCACCGTAAGCATAAAGTAATTTAGCTCCGTGAAGAATAACCCCGTTGTATTCCTGCCCTGTGCCGGGGAGGAAGCCGGGAACATCAACCAATGTAACAATCGGAATATTGAAAGCATCGCAGAAGCGAACAAAACGTCCACCTTTCCTTGACGCATTGCTGTCCAGGCATCCCGCCATAATCTTGGGCTGATTCGCCACAATGCCGACCGCCTGCCCGTTGAATCGTGCAAAGCCGACAATTATATTCTTCGCATAGTCCGCGTGCACTTCAAGGAACTCGCCGTTATCTACAATCAAGCCGATGACTTCATACATATCATAAGATTGCGAAGTACTGTCCGGAATGATTTCATTCAAGCTATCCTCCAATCTGTCAATAGGGTCTTTACATTCCAGAACAGGCGCCTCTTCAAGATTATTCTGCGGCAAATAACTTAGCAGCTTCCTTATAAGCGTGAATCCGTCTTCTTCGGTATCAACCGCAAAATGCGCCACGCCAGATTTAGTTGTATGCACGCTTGCTCCGCCTAAGTCCTCCTGTGTAACATCTTCGCCGGTAACAGACTTGACAACCTTCGGGCCAGTGAGGAACATATAGCTTGTTCCGCGGGTCATGATGTTGAAATCCGTCAATGCCGGAGAATAAACAGCACCTCCTGCGCATGGACCAAAGATTGCGGATATTTGAGGCACAACACCCGACGCGAGAATATTGCGCTGGAATATCTCCGCATAGCCCGCAAGAGCGTTCACTCCCTCCTGAATACGTGCGCCTCCCGAATCATTGAGGCCTATAACCGGAGCGCCCATTTTCATTGCCTGGTCCATGACTTTGCAAATCTTTTGAGCTAAAGTCTCTGACAAAGCCCCTCCAAAGACAGTAAAATCCTGCGCATAAACATAAACAAGACGGCCCATGATGGTGCCGTACCCAGTTACAACACCGTCACCAAGGAATTTGGTTTTATCAATACCGAAGTTGACACTGCGATGCTGCATAAACATATCAAATTCTTCAAAGCTGCCTTCGTCAAGCAACATTGCGATACGTTCGCGTGCAGTATATTTTCCTTTGCTGTGCTGCGCTTCGATACGTTTCTCACCTCCTCCAAGCCGAGCTTTCTCGCGGAGGGAAATCAACTCTTTTACTTTTTCAAGCTGGTTGCTCATTTCTATAATTTATTTAATGTAACATTATTTATTTCCTTCCATGCACAGTTCCGTAAGGATGCCGCAAGTGGATTTAGGATGCAGGAAGGCAATATCCATTCCTTCAGCTCCTCTTCTGGGAGCCTTGTCGATCAGTTGAACTCCCTTTGCTGATACTTCTTCGAGCGCATCACCAACTGATGGGGTTGCAAAAGCTATATGATGAATCCCTTCACCACGTTTTTCTATAAACTTGGCTATTGTGCTGTCCTCGCTTGTTGGTTCAAGCAGTTCAATTTTCACTTCTCCTACTTTAAAGAAAGCAGTCTTTACTTTTTGGTCTTCAACAACTTCAATGTTATAACATTTAACTCCAAGTACGCCTTCATAATAAGGTAAGCAGGCATCTATACTCTTTACCGCTATGCCAAGATGATCAATGTGCGTTATTTCCATTTGATTGATAATTATATAAAAATGATATTAATTAATTTTAGCGCAAAGGTAAATACTTTGTTCTGACTTTGTTGTGACAAAAGTCTTTTTTTCAGCCCAAGTCATGCCAAATCACGTTCAATTACAAAATCTTCCAGTGCTGACAGACGAATTTGATTCTCCGAGTGTCACGCTTGATTCTCTTAGAGTCACGTTTGATACTCGGAGAATCGCCGTTGATTCTCAGAGAGTCTCGTTTGATTCTCAGAGAGTCACCGTTGATTCTCAGAGAGTATATGATCGACTCTCGGAGAATCACGCTTGACACTCGGAGAGTCACCGTTGATTCTCAGAGTATCACCGTTGATTCTCGGAGAGTATACGATCGACTCTCGGAGAATCACGCTTGACTCTCGGAGAGTCACCGTTGATTCTCAAAGTATCACGTTTGATTCTCCGAGTATCACCATTGATTCTCGGAGAATCAACATTGATGCTCGGAAAGTCACGCAATATGATATGAGCGCCTCGTTTGAATCCCGGAGCTTTTTTTGAACAGAAAAATCAGTCTCCTGTTTTTCTGTTACTGTCACACAAGCTGTCCATAAAATCTTTTATAAAACAACTCTGTTCTAGTAAAATTTACGATGCAATTATGTGAACAATTGTATCAATTCAAATGCCTGCCGGAGGCTGTCGGCAGAGCATAGTCAAATCCATAATTTGCAAAAACTTGTATATTTGTTCTCAATTAATTAAATAAACAAATCAATCAATGTTGGATTTAACATCTGCAAAGCTGCCTTATAAAGTGGCAGATATAAAACTGGCCGATTTCGGAAGAAAAGAAATCGAAATAGCCGAGCATGAGATGCCCGGACTTATGGCAATACGCAAAAAATATTCGTCCGATAAACCTTTAAAAGGCGCAAGGATAACCGGTTCCTTACACATGACAGTACAAACAGCCGTACTGATCGAAACCCTTGTTGAGCTTGGTGCCGATGTCCGTTGGGCAAGCTGCAACATCTTTTCCACTCAGGATCATGCAGCTGCTGCGATTGCAGCCGCCGGAGTTCCCGTTTTTGCATGGAAAGGCGAGACGCTGGAAGAATACTGGTGGTGCACCGACATGGCCTTGCGCTTTCCCGACGGCGAGGGTCCGAACATGATAGTTGACGACGGAGGCGATGCCACACTCTTCATCCATTGGGGCTACAAGGCCGAAGAGTCGGAGGACACTCTTAACCATACTAATCCCAGCGTAGAGGAGACGGTTATACTCGGCGCTCTGCGTCGGATATTGAAAGAAGACAAATCTCGCTGGCACAGGACTGCCAAGTCAATGAAAGGCGTCTCCGAAGAAACAACCACCGGAGTGCACCGCTTATATCGAATGATGGAGAACGGCGAACTGCTCTTTCCCGCCATCAACGTTAACGATTCCGTAACCAAGTCCAAGTTCGACAACCTGTACGGCTGCCGGGAATCACTGGCCGACGGAATTAAGCGTGCCACCGACACGATGGTTGCCGGCAAGGTCGTCTTTGTTGCCGGATATGGCGACGTTGGCAAAGGCTGCGCCCATTCCATGCGTTCCTACGGAGCGCGAGTGCTGGTTTCCGAGATAGATCCCATCTGCGCACTTCAGGCGGCGATGGAAGGCTTTGAAGTGACGACGATTGAAGACGCCCTGTCTGAAGCCAACATCTTTGTCACAGCAACAGGCAATCGCGACATTGTTACGATAGACCATTTATCGAAGATGAAAGACCAGGCAATAGTTTGCAACATCGGCCATTTCGACAATGAAATACAAGTCGAACGCCTCCTCGCTTATCCCAACATACGTCACACTCCAATCAAGCCGCAAGTGGATAAATACACCTTCCCCGACGGGCACAGCATCTTTCTCCTTGCCGAAGGAAGGCTTGTCAATCTCGGTTGTGCCACCGGTCATCCGTCGTTTGTAATGAGCAATTCGTTCACTAACCAGACGCTTGCTCAGCTCGAACTGTGGCAAAAAGACTACGCCGTTGGTGTTTACCGCTTGCCCAAGCATCTTGATGAAGAAGTCGCCCGTCTTCACCTGGGTCGCATAGGCGTAAAGCTCACAACTCTCAGTTCCGAGCAGGCCGAATATATAGGCGTTCCCATCGAAGGCCCATATAAGGCCGAGCATTATCGCTATTAGCATAAAGGAAACGGAGGAAGAGACAGGAATTAGAAGCCATTATTCCTCTCTTCCCTCCTGCTCCGGCTTATTTCATACTTCGTTAAACATCGATCTAATACAGCAACAAATAATGAACACATTTTAGAACCATCTTTAATACTGTTTTCATCCACAGAAATACTTACCCTTGACACTAAATCCCGCTTTCGCATCTGTTATAAAATTTCAAAAGATAATCCGGGTAAAACAGTATAACTAATAATCGCATACCAATATTTAAATAAAGAAATAATGAAATCCAATTCAACGTTATCAAAGCTACATTTCCATTCAAATAAACCAGTAGCAATAGAAAAAGACTTTAGAAGCATCGTTCATCCCTCAAATTGCACAAACAAGGGAACCCGAAGCACAATAGTCACCGGATGTTTTCTCGCCGCCCTGATCTTGAGCGGATGCAGAAGTTACAAGGAATATTACACGCAGGAGCGGAACCTCTACAACGGCACTGTATTCCTCAAAAACGGGAAGAAAGGCAAAGGGCGCATTGGTTTTCCCAACGCCGAATCCTCAACCGTCCTGTTCCAGGCAGCGCGGTCACGCCGACAGATTAAAACGGAAGACATCCGCAGGCTGGAACTCTACCACCCTTCTGCCCCCGACAAAGTCCGAACTGTTCAATACATGCCAATCAAATATTTCTGGAGTAAGAACAAGAAGCTGTGGGTCGTCCGCGAAGCCACCGGCAAATACGTATCTGCATATATTGGCGCCAGCGGATATAAGATTAACTCAAAGGGCACTCTGCTTCTCGGCTCGCCGAGTCAACAGATGATTAACGCTAACGGAATTGTTACCACCATTCCCCCAAGCTTTCCCGTATATATGATTAAGAAAGGCGAGGAGAAGCTTTCACAGGTTGGCCTCGTCGAAGGCAAGATCATTAATGAATCCGGCAATTTCCGCGGAGTTGTTTCACGCTACTTAAAAGACGACCCCCAATTGACGGAGTATATCCGCAAGGCTCGCTGGGGATACGAGCATGTTGAAGACATAGTTAAGGCATACGTCCCGAACCGCAGTCCCAGACAGAAGTTAAACCTCCCCCCCATTCCGCCCCTGTCAAATAAACTCATGACGGACGATTTCACCAAAGATCTAATCCTGTATCTGGAGAGTGCAATCAGTCCGGGCCACAGTTCAACAATCGCTATCGGCATAAGATACAGCTGTTACAGAAACATTCTGCTCGGCGGTAGCGTGGGATACGCCTCCGTTAAATATGGCTTTGAGGACATGTCCGGTTATTTCAATGGAGAATACCAGATAACACCCGATACGAAGTATCCGCTAATGTTCAAGCGCGAGAGTTCCGCAACGTTCAACTTCTACGGAGGCCTCCAATTGCCGATGGATTTACACTCGTTCTACTTAATCCCTTCGGCCAGCTTTAATCTTGGCGCTTACGGGGGCAGTAAGTACAGTGCATTTTATTTAGGCCCGTTAATCATGAGCGACATAGGTTTCAAGCTAGCCTACGGAAGCTCCCTGCTTGTCGGGCTTGGCTTCGGCTATATGTCTCCGCTCGTTGGCAATGCCACCAGGCTTGAAGGCACCTTTCCGGGCTACAATCAATACGCACCGTTCAACGCCATGTTCCTCCGCATAGGCTATAAATACTAAGCGGAAGCTTCGCAACATTACCGGTGCGAAGCCTCCGCCTTTCCCACAGCTCTGCCTGCCCCTGTCGCAGTAATCGGCAAGCAGTTAAAAGTGCAGCATCAATCCCAGTGCAACAGGATAAGCCGGTACTCCACGCCCGGATTCAAACAAGCTGAGCGGAGAATACCGCGCATATGCACCAATATTGCAGAATCCAGCCTGCGCGAGAAAGTCCATTGATACAGGGCGCAGGTTCATCCCCTTGTCCATAACATCCGTATGCTCCTTCCCCCTCTTGTCACGCCATGTCAGCTTTGAGGACGACATGGTTTTCACCACCCCCTCAATCCCTAAGGAGAAGAATAGCCTGTGGCGGTTCTGCCACTCCATCAGCAGAGGAATCGTCAGGCTGGTTATATTCAGGCGTGATGCCCGGACATCCTTGTCAGCCGGAGACGGTTGAAGACTTGTATAGTTATCCTTTTCCAGGAAGTAAAACTTCTTATCCGCCCGGTATCGGCTCCACCGCAGTCCAAGCCCGGTAACAACCGCCCAGTTCGAGGTTGGTCCCAGTCTGTAATGCTTCTCCAGCAAGTTTAAGTTATACTCCAGCGACAGGTCGCTGAGCAGCTGCGCCCCCTCGACATCGTTTATGTTCTCCCTCTCCTCATCGGCCAGGCCGGCAAAGCCAACAGAGAAGCCATCCCAATGCGGATTAAACGCCCAGCGACGGAAAGGGATTGGTATATATATTGCCCTCTCTCGCCGTTCGTAGCTCTTTCCTCCTATGTAATGCCCCTCGAAGATGAGCTGTTTCTCTTCCTCTTCTTCATAGACGCGAACTTTCAGTCGTCCGTTCTCCTCTTTCACTGTGATTTGCCTGCCGTCTATTTCAACGCTCTTTTCCTGCGTCTGGGCTATCGCAGAATGAAGCGTCAGGGTTGCGGCAATAAATAATATTGTCTTTTTCATTTGTAAACTTGTTTAGTGAATAATATCGTAATTAAATCGTCGCCGTCAATTGCGCCTTCAATATAGACCAGGGTTATCTCGCCGTGCGCACCGACTTTGAAGAGTATGAAGCGGTTCACATCCGCCGTTTCGCCCGGCAGCTGGTAGTAAGCCGAGACGACTTCGCCCCCATCGGTTACTTCCTTAATCTTTTTCGCCCCTTCCTGGTCAGCGGCAAGGCAGCGGCGGACGAGTGTCAAAGCTTCCGGATAGCCTTTGATTGTAATGCTTCGATAGTGCGCCAGGCTGTATGTGTCGAGCATTTCGCGTGAGAGTTCCACCATTGTTACATTTTTCTTCTTCCAGTATTGCCTGAAGACGTCATGAATCTTCAGTTCCTTTTGCATCTCCGTTGCTCCTCCCGCTGCTGTTGGCAGGCAAAGGAGGATGAGGAGGAGTGTCGTAAATTTTACATGTTTCATCTCAAGCTTTTGTTTATTCGTTATCATTAAAAAAAGTCTCCATCGGGCAGCAATGTTTCGAGCGGCGTTGCTACTTCCTGCAAAGCCTCCAGAGCCAGCGTCCTGGCGCGGTCGGTATCCGCATAGCATTGCCCGTCAATGACGACATATCCGGAGGAGCAGAGGCAAGGGTCAGTCGCCGCCTGCCTGTACGCCAGCCACGCTCCTGCCAGTGCTGCCGGAATCAGGCAGGCTGCAGCTGCAAACCTTCGCATCCGTTTCCATGGCTGGCGCCTGGGTTCGACGGCCTCCATGCGGCTAATCTCCCCGTCAAAATAGGCGAACATCGGGCGGCAGTCTGCGAGTGAAGCAGGCGCATCATCCCGGCGGGCATAATCCCTTAGCAGGCGCTCTTCCTCGGCGGTTGTTTCGCCCTCAAAATATTTCCTTAAAAGCTCATCCTTGTTCATATCTTTCTTTGTTAAGAAGCAAATATTGTTCTCTTACTCTCTTTCTGGCTCGTGACAGATTTGCCCGTACTGCATCCGGCAATGTTCCGGTTATTTCTGCTATTTCGGCCACTTCGTATCCTTCGATGTCCTTCATTCTGATGATTGTCTGCTGCAGTGGCGGCAGCTGCTCAATCAGGCGCCGGATGCAGTTGACGGCGTCACGTTCGGCAAGGCTGTTGTCCGGCGTATGCAGCTCCGAGGCGATCGTCAGTTCTTCCCCGGCGTATTCCGTATTGCGCCTTTGCCTCAGCATGTCCAGTGAGAGACGCCTGGCGACAGTGACGGCCAGGGCTTCCACGCTCCGGTATCCGTCGAGCTGGCTGCGTATCCTCCACAGCTTCAGGAAAGCATCCTGGACGACGTCCTCCGCATCGGCCCTGTTCTCCAGCAGCTTTTGCGAAACGTTCATCAGCTTGTTTCGCAAAGGCATCACCAAGTTTTTAAATCTGTCTATATCCATTTCTATGTATTAGACGTGTAAGATTAATATGTATGACATCGGTAGTGGCGTATTTCTCATGCTTCGTAATCTTCCCGACTGTTGCCGGCGAGGCATAATGTATTGGTTTGAAGGATAATTGCGGGTGGGATGGTATCACTAATACTGGTGGGAGGTTGTCACTAACACTGGTGAGACATCGTCACTAACGTTAGTGAGATGTTGCCACTAACACTGGTGGGATGTTGTCACTAAGGCGGGTGGGGTGTTGGCGCCAGTATTGGTTGGTTTTTTGGGGAGGCAGATTCAGTAGTCGAGCGAATAGTGCAGCCCGCGGCTTTCTTTTCGTTCGATTGCCTGGCGCATTATGAGATAGCCGACGTTAATCATGTTTCGCAGTTCGCAAATCTCGCGTGATGCGACTGAGCGTTTGAAGAGGTCTTCTGTTTCTTCGTAGAGGATATCCAGGCGTTGCCATGCTCGGCGGAGGCGCAGGTCTGAGCGGACGATGCCGACGTAGGCGCTCATTGCCTGGCCGACTTCTTTGACGCTTTGGGTTATTAGTACCATTTCTTCCGAGACTTGAACGCCGGCGTCGTTCCATTCCGGTATGTTTTCCTGCCATGAGAGGGTGTTTAGAAGCGGGATGCTGTGCTTTGCGGCTGCGTCTGCATATACGACTGCTTCGATAAGGGAGTTTGAGGCTAGGCGGTTGCCTCCGTGAAGGCCTGTGCATGAACATTCTCCGGCGGCATAAAGACGTCTGATGGATGAGCGTGCGTTCATGTCCACTTGTATTCCGCCGCACAGGTAGTGAGCTGCCGGTGCGACGGGGATGTAGTCTTTTGTGATGTCGATGCCTATTCCTTTGCACTTTTCGTATATCGTGGGGAAATGTTCGCGTGTCTGCTCCGGGTCTTTGTGGCGAACGTCGAGGTAAACATAGTCTTCTCCGCGCAGCTTCATTTCGTTGTCGATAGCTCTTGCGACGATATCCCTTGGTGCCAGTGCAAGACGGGGGTCGTACTTCTGCATAAATTCTCTGCCGTCGAGCGTGCGCAGGGTGGCGCCATATCCTCGCAAGGCTTCTGTAATTAGGAAAGAGGGTCTGTCGCCGGCTGGGTTGTAGAGGGCTGTTGGGTGGAATTGTACAAACTCCATGTCCTTGACGGTGCCTTTGGCGCGATAGACCATTGCGATGCCGTCGCCTGTTGCGACAAGCGGATTGGTTGTTGTTTTATAAACGGCTCCGACGCCCCCTGTTGCCATCATGGTTATCTTTGAGAGGAAGGTGTCTATGCGTCCTGTTGCCATGTCCATGATGTATGCTCCGAAACATTCGATTGCTGGTGTTTGGCGCGTGACTGTTAGGCCGAGGTGATGTTGTGTCAGTATTTCAATGGCGAAATGGTTCTCAAGTACAGAGATGTTCGGATGCCTTTTGACTGCCCGTATGAGGCTGTCTTGAATTTCTGCTCCGGTGCGGTCTTTATGGTGAAGAATGCGATGTTCCGAATGTCCGCCTTCGCGATGGAGGTCGAAGTTGCCTGTTTCGTCCCTGTCGAAGGCGACTCCCCAGCTGACCAGTTCTGATATTTGTTGCGGGGCGTTGCGGACGACCATTTCAACAGCGTTGCGATTGCTTAGCCATGCTCCGGCGATCATGGTATCCTCGATATGCTTGTCGAAGTTGTCTGTAATAAGATTGGTTACTGATGCGATTCCGCCCTGTGCGAAATAAGTGTTCGCTTCTTCAAGGCTTGTTTTAGCCACGAGGGCGACGGTTCCTCTGGCTGCTACCTTGAGTGCGAAGCTCATGCCGGCGATGCCTGAACCGAGCACTAAAAAGTCAAATCGTTTTGTCATGCTACTAATAGTTTTGTTTCCTGATACGCAGTGGCAAAGGTACGACATTTAAGCTTGCGGTCGAGATGGCTTTGTAATCAAGCTAAATGCTCCGAATGTCAAACACGACACTCGGAGCACCAGATGAGATTCCCGGAGTTAACGGCCGGGATCTAAACACTTTGAAAAATTACGAACAATAATAGTCTTAAAGTCTTTATGAGCATTAATTATCTTACGAATACTTTTTCCGTCCTTTCGCCGCGCTCTGTCCAGGCTTTCACGATATACAGCTGCTGTGAAGGAACGAAGATGTTTGTTCTGAAGCTGTTTATGCCGGTGGCGCTATGTACGACTGCTCCGGCAGTATTGTATACGATTACTCCTTTAACCGGAAGGGCGTCTGCCTTGACGTCAATGCTTCTGCCTGTGGAGAATATCTGCAAGTCTGGTGTCTCTGCCGGGACATCCTCGTTGTCTGTGCCTATTCCTTTGCCTGTAAAGGTCAGTGAGAGTGAGAAGCGGTCGTTAATCTCCAGTGAAGATGAGCCTTGCTTGGCTACGGAGAATGTATATTGGGGCGTGGAGTTGAGATCTATATCCTTCTTCAGCACTTTGTCTGTCAAGACGACCTTGTGTCCGAAGGTTGAAATGCCTGCAAAGTCAAGGGTTAGTGTTCCTGCCGCCTTCGTCCGTATTCCCAGTGCGACAGGCGATAGTCCGAAGTTGTCATTATGGTTTATCGCCAGCGGCTCGTTAGAAGAAATAGTATAGACGCTAAGCGGCAAGTCGGCATATTCAATTGCCGGCATGTCATCCTTATCAATAAAGGAGGTTGCTCCCGGCGTATAAACCAGTGCAGCGTATGCTTCATTGTTTCCCTGCGTCGCCTTGATATTGAGCATTCCGCCGCTGCTCACCTGTTGAGCGCGTAACATATTCTTTATCGGTGCAGAGGTAGTCGTCCAGTTTGGTGACATAAGCACGGAAGTCAAGTTGGCCGTTGGGGTGGACTTGGCCACAAAGAATGATTGCAGAGGAGGGATGTAGAGATTGTCTCCCACTGCTGAAGTCATCGTCGGTGAAGCTGCGATAACGATACGGTTATATCCACTCATTGATGACATGACATTAAAGCCGTTGTTAAGCGTTCCGTTCCATATATAATAGCCGCTCTGGAACTGTGGGTTGTTAATCAGGAAAGAATCAATACGCAGGAAAGCCATGTAAGGATTAACGATTTGCACAAGCCTCGTGTTCGCCAGATTCATGTTCCCGTGTACAGGCAAAGAGAAACGTTTGGCGGCGTTCAGGCTCACTCCGTGCGTAATAAACTTGCGCCCCAGGGAAGTTCTCACTAATGATGTTGACATGTTCGGATAAACCGTGTTGGTCTTTGGGAACTGCAAAGCTGCAGTTTTTGTCACATCCGTAGCGGTTACTTTCAAGTTGAACGCTCTGCCCAGCGGGAGAGTCGTCGAAGTTGTTGCTTCCGTAGCGGTGAAATAATTCCCTTGAGCTATGCTTCCTGCATAATCAGGGTTAGCCTGCTGAAAGAGATTGATGAAAACATCGCCGAAGACAGGCGCTGAACTCGTTCCGGCATTATAGTGATAGTCGCCGGAATACATTTCACTCAGTGGAGCCGACCACATAACAAACCTGTCCATCTCCGTTTCCGGCTTCAGCTTAATCTCCACCGAGGCATTGTTATAATCCAGGACATGTGGGTTTTTCAACATTGCCCTGTCCTTCATCGTAATATCAGCGCAATAAGCAGGCCCAGTCAGTTCAGGGAAATAATCAACCGAAGCCTGAATAGTCACATTGACGCACTTCGACGGCTGCCATTGAACAGGCACAGTGCCGGAGCCGCTTTTCTGCACCCAGTTGCGCGGGTTATTCCAATCATTATTAAAAGTCCCTGTCCAAATCATCTCGCCCATTCCTGGTTTGTTTCCCAGCCAAACCGTAAAGCGGCCTTTTTGAAAAGGCATATTATTATATAAAGAGGTATTAGGCACAACCGGTTCAACAAGGAAGCTGATCGTGTCCGTCACATAAACCATCTTTGTAGGCGTGTTCTGTTCCTGAGGCGCACCGCTTGCGCTTGACCAGTTGAACTGAACACCCGAAGGCTTCGTATTGTCCAGGCTAATCGTATAATTATTACTCATACAAGCCGTCGCGCCATTATTATCCTTCAACACATATATATATACGGTAGCCGTCAATGTTTGCGTCACCCCCTGCGCCGTCACCGTAAAATTATATTTGAACATGTCAATACCGTTTGTCAGCGAAGCCGCCCCATAGTTATGATATACCAGCTTGCTGTTCGCTCCTGAGCCGACGACCGACAGTTTCCCTGCCGTCGGTTGCTGAGTAACCTGGTTTAGAAGATTGAATGAGGAAGAGGAAGTGGCGCTCGCCGGCAAAATATCATTAGCCAGCACGTCAATAACTATGTCCTGATATTCCTGCACTGTTACATTCTCCGGCCTGACATCATAGCAGTTCGTGATAGTGAAGGCAAAAGGCTCGCCATAAACACAGCTAATCGAATCCCTCACGCGAATAGTATGCGAACTCCCTGCAACCAACCCTGTGAAAGGCTGAGTAATGGAACGCCAGGAACCGCTGTTATCCAATTCCATTTGCGGATGAAAACCATTAGTGACCGCAACCGTCGCTGTTCCCCTGTCACCGGTATTACAGTCGGGAGTCGTCTGGATCTGCGCGGTAAACTTCTTGTGAGACGTGATGGTAAGATGCGTTGGAGAAGCCGGACAGCCCGGAATATAAACATTCAACGTTATATCCCCATACTCCGGCGCATTGTTAAGCACCCGATAAGGAATCGAATACGTAATCTCGTTAGCCGGTACAATTATTGATGTTGGCAATGCTCCTCCTGCCGCCGGCGCAATGCTTCCAAGTCCGGCTCCAGTCCACTCGATATTATACATTCTCGCCGAAGTGCTTGGATTAACCGTAATATCCAGTCTGTTGTTTGTACAACCCTCAAAAACATGATTCATATCCTTAATCCCGTTTCCATAATTCGTAATATCCTTTCCGATGTCAAAGCTGCCCGCTTTAAGAAACACCCCTGATCCGAACTGTTGGTCAGACAGATTTGCAACAGCAAGCTTAAGATGATACTTATGCCCCGGCTGAACATCATGCTTGGCGGTAAGAATAAGCGTCCGCCCGTCAAATTCCATAGGAGTCACCCTGGATGCCGAAGGCGTCAAGGCATCCTCTTGATAAATAGGCGTAAAATATTGAGGATTGAAAGCAACAGTTGGATAAGAAGAACTTGGGAATCCATTATTATTCCAGTTGGTATATTGTGCAATGGTTCCTTCTATATAAGGCGGATTTACTGTCCACGTATTCGCGTAATTATAATATCGGTACCCCCAATTCACATTATTTATTTTCACAGTATAATCACCGGTTCGCGTATAAGGCAAACGAGCAATATTCGTTTTTTCTCCAACCTGTGCGCCTGTAACAGGATTAACCTCCCAAACAAAAAAGCCGAATATATCATTATACTGACTATTTGAATACTCAGAATACTCCTCCGATGCAAACGAATATTGGAAACTCATCTGATCCTGGTACGGAATAAAATCAAACTCAAGAATGCTGCCATTTTTTATATAACCTTGATCTGAGCTTAACAATGATCTAAGATCAACATCTTGGGAGAAGTCCGTATCATAGGTTGACGCGAGAAGATAAGGATTAGACATCGCAGCATTGGCTTCATTAGGACCCTCCGCATCTAACACATTACCTGTCCCCAACAATATTCCCTGGTCCATAACCGCCCCTCCGGCAACAGTATCAATGGAAGTTTTAAACGCCACTGCCCCATTGTCAAAATACGCCAACCCTCTCTCTGCTCCGTCCCATGAATTAGTCGCTGCCTTCCAGCCCAGAGATCTCAGTTTAACATTACTCACAAGTCCATCACTAAAACATGTCGTTGCCTCGTCTATATTAAGGAAGACAGTCTTGACCAACTCTTCCGGCGTCAGCGACATGTAAGCTCTTCCTACCCGTATGCTCGTCGCCGGTGGAGGATTATGCCTTGACTTCATTACCGGCCTGCTTGCCGCCGCCGCTCGCATTTCAAGCGCAGCCTTCAGCAACACCGAATCTTCCGGCTGAATCACAATTTGTTTTCCCGCCGGAAGCGAATCAGCCGCACTGACCTCTCCGGCAGAAGTTACACTTGCAGAAATATTTTCCGCCATAAAATTCTCTTTTTCCGTATTCGCTCCAGTCCTGGCTGGCAACAAAGCGGCAGGCAGCACACCGGCCAAACAAACTGCCGCAACAAATAAATTCTTTTTCACCTTGTTCATTAGTACTTACTTATCTAAATAAACCATTAATAATTCTTTCAAATATTCAGAAAGCCGACAAACATTCCACATCCGCAGAAAACCTTCGGCCTGCTCCGGTAGAAACCTTTGCGGTAGAAAAAATCACATGCTCCGACAAAAGGGACACCTCCTGCACCTGCACATTATATATATGCAAGCAAGAGAACTATCCGCGGAGCATCTTCTCCCCCAGATAAAATAAAACCATAAAAACAGGTAACGGAACAAAAACGTTCCAAATTCTTGAGTCAAATAAAAAGTTCATATCCTTATTGCTTTAGGTAAATAGTTTTCCAAATCCGCACAAAACTAAACAAAAATCCCAGACCGTCAAAAAGCATCACCATCTCAACATTTACAGTTCAAAGCCGCTTCAATTATCCTCTTCACATGTCCGGACAGCTTCATTACGTGTCTGGAGACGTTCGTCACATCTTTAAACATATTCGTCACGCCTTTTGACATGTTCGTTACGCCTTTAAAGACGTTCCCCACATCTTTTGACATGTAAGTTACGTCTTTAAAGATGTTCACCACATGTCCAAACATTCACCGGCAATCTCGAGTAGCGCCCTGCAAGCCCCTCTCTTCTTCAGAAACTCCAAAAGCGCACTTTTAAAATTCAATATTATGCTAACGACAATCAAACAGTTTTTGAATATATTATAGAATGTTTTGTATTCAGCAGGCAGCAGTGATATATATGTAAACAAATCCCTTTCATAAAATATCCGGAGATATACAAAATCCCCTCCTTCGCTCAAACTGAACACGCCCGACAAATTAAAGAGCGCAACACAAGCAAAAACACACCATGGAAGCTTCAAAAATTATATCTCCAGAGGCAGGCAATGAAAAAAAACACACACATTAATATTAATTATACAGTTTGCCGGAAAAGCATGATAAAAATTTTTACAATAAGCCCGCAACAAACACCGTAAAAGACACACAAAACAACGTATATGCTTGCAGGTTAAAAGATAATGTCTACTTTTGCATCGAAAGATTTTCTTAAATAATTATTTACAAAGAGATCAAACAGTTCAATGAAACATTTAGTCGCCAAGTTAAAGCCTAAAGAAGACAAGTTCTTCACCCTTCTCCGCCAAATGGGCGAGATCACCGTATCCGCCGCAAGTCTCATTATCGAATGTGTAAAAGTATCCACTCATGACGATGCAGTCGTATATTACAAAAAGATCAAAGACTTGGAGCATGAAGCTGACGAAGTTCAAACACGCATCTTCGAGGAATTGAACAATACATTCATCACTCCCTTCGATCGCGAAGACATCAACAATCTGTCCTCGACAATAGACGACATAGTTGATTTGATTAACAGCTGCGCCAAGCGCATCATGCTCTACAACCCCAAGCGTATGCCTGACAGCGCCGTCACCCTTGCAGAGCTGGTTAAGGAATCCGCCGACTACCTGCTGATGGCGATAGACGAACTGTCCACATTCAAAAAACGTCCGGAAACGATAAAAGATTTGTGCACCCAGTTGGAAATCGTCGAAAAGAAAGCCGACGACGTTTATGAACACTTCCTCATCAACCTGTTCGAGAACGAGAAGGACGCCGTTGAAATCATCAAGCTTAAAGACATTCTCCACGAATTGGAAAAGGCCGCCGACGCTGCCCAAATGGTCGGTAAGACGCTAAAGATCGTCATCATCAAATTCGCCTAAGGAATGGTACTTCTTGTCACCGTCATCGCCCTCGCCCTCATATTCGATTACATTAACGGCTTCCATGACGCCGCCAACTCTGTTGCTACGATTGTATCGACGAAAGTACTTACGCCGTTTCAGGCAGTCATCTGGGCGGCCTTTTTCAACTTCGCCGCCTTTTTCATAGCCAAGTTCATCATCGGCGAATTTGGGATAGCAAATACGGTCGCGAAAGTTGTATTTGAAGAATACATCACGCTTCATGTCATCCTCTCCGGAATATTAGCAGCCATAACATGGAATCTTCTGACTTGGTGGTTCGGCATCCCTTCCTCATCCTCCCATACACTTATTGGTGGTTTTGCAGGTGCAGCCATAGCAAGCACGTTCCAAACAAACATCATACATTGGGAAGGCCCGAAAGGCGTCATAATGATAGCCTCGTTTATCATCCTCGCCCCACTTATCGGCATGTTCATATCCTCAATGTTCACACTGAGCATCTTCTGGATATGCCGCAAAACCAATCCTCACAAAGCGACCTACTGGTTTAAGAAGCTTCAGCTGGTATCTTCCGGTCTGTTTAGCATCGGGCACGGCCTAAACGATTCACAAAAGGTCATGGGAATAATCGGAGCCGCTCTCATTGCCGCCACCAACGACCCGGACATAGCCTCCTCCATCCCCAACTGGATGCACATGCACAGCGCCAAGGAAATGGCTGAGAATAACAACCTGGCCTGGGTGCCAATCGCATGTTTCACCATGATTGCTTTAGGAACAATGTCCGGCGGCTGGCGCATCATCAAGACGATGGGGACACGCATAACCAAAGTCACCCCTCTGGAAGGAGTCGCCGCAGAAACAGCCGGCGCCATTACTCTCTTCTTCACCGAAATAGTGAAAATACCGGTAAGCACAACTCATACAATAACAGGAGCCATAATGGGCGTAGGCGCTATCAAACGCCTTTCAGCCGTCCGTTGGGGAGTAACAAAAGACTTGGTGACAGCATGGATACTCACAATTCCAGTCAGCGCCTTAATGGCAATGATATTCTTTTACATTATCAAATTATTTGTACGATAAATAATATTATTAGGACTAGCTCTAAACAAACAACTAACAATAAAACAAACAGACAATGAAAGAGCAACATGCAACGCCCCGTTTTTGGGAAGAAATGGACAATGATCTTATGAAATATACAGGAAAAAAAGCAAACGAATGGGGATACATAGACCTCAATCAAGAACATGAAAATTATAATCTCGCCATCGTTGACGGGAACGTCTCTCTTTATTATGGAAATATTATGACACTTGCCGACGCAGAAAAACTCGCCAAGCAAGCTGCTCAAGTAAAATTCCCGTGAAATAAACAATAAGAAAAAAAAACTGTTATTAAGATGAATATTATGATGTCAGACTTTGAAAAAGAATTAAGAGAAAATCTTTTCCCTATATACGATAAAGCGAAAAGATGTATCATTTACGCGGAGCGTCTTAACCCCAATGGCGAAATTCCGCTTGCGCCAATAAACGAAATGCGCAACGCACTAGACCGGATTTTTAAAGCATCGCAATTAGAGGGAAAAGAAAGCATCGCTGAAATTAAAAGAAGCAAAGCGCATCTTGAAAAAGCCGGATACGACTCATTCGAGATACTCGCCAACCAAACAATCATCACCATCAGCAAGCTTGTCGAGCCATACGAAAAAGACGGCCTCACCGCCATCTTCCCTGAGTACTACCGCGAGATCAAGCCCGCCATCACCAATCTGCAAAGCAAACTCGAAAACGTTCGCACAAACAAAGAAGACGCTGAAAAAGATTTTGAAAGCTATTTCTCCGTAGTCAAAGCTTTACTTGCCTACAAAACAAGAATAGAAACAGCCATCGTAAGACTCGAAGAGTTCAAGAAAAAAGTAGCCGCCGCCGAAGAAAGCATCCGCTATATCAATGACACCCTAAAGCCATACGACAACGAATGTCTAAGCACCATCATACCGGAATACAGCACTGAAATCCGTGCAGCCGTCAACAGCGCCCAAAGCATACTCGTAAAAATTCACGCACGAACAGAAGGCGCCTACGAAGAACTCGAAGCCGAACTTCCCGCTCTGCTAGGATACAGAGAAAAAGTCGCCGAATGTCAACACCGCTTGGAAGAATATACTACAAAAGACAAAAAAAGAAGAAACCGCGAACGCAGCCGCGCAATTCTGTTCGGCATCTGCGGAGCAGCCATAGGAGCAGTTGCCGCTTATTTCTACACCCTGTACATCCTTTACTGAACACATATTCACTAAACAAAACAAGCATAAGAACATGAAAATCGCAATCGTAGGAACCGGCTACGTAGGCCTGGTCACCGGAACATGCTTTGCCGAAATGGGCACGGAAGTCTATTGCGTTGACATAGACAAAAAGAAAATTGAAAACCTCCGTAACGGAATAATCCCTATCTACGAACCCGGCCTGGAAGAAATGGTTAACCGTAATTACAACTCCGGTCGACTGAAGTTCATTACCGACCTCGCCGAGTGCATCAACGACGTCGAAGTTATCTTCTCTGCCGTCGGTACCCCCCCGGACGAAGACGGCAGCGCAGACCTTCGCTACGTTCTCGACGTCGCCCGGCAAATTGGCCGCACAATGAACGACTACCTCCTCGTCGTAACCAAAAGCACAGTCCCCGTAGGCACAGCACGCAAAGTAAAACAAACCATCCAGGAAGAACTCGACCGTCGAGGCCTCGCCATCCCATTCGACATTGCCTCCAACCCGGAATTTCTCAAAGAAGGCGCTGCCATAAAAGATTTCATGAGTCCTGATCGCGTCGTTGTCGGCATCGAATCCGAGCGTGCGGAAAAGCTCATGAGTAAACTTTATCGCCCCTTCCTCCTGAACAACTTCCGCGTCATTTACATGGACGTTCCATCCGCCGAAATGACCAAATATGCAGCTAACTCCATGCTCGCAACACGCATCAGCTTCATGAATGACATCGCCAACCTGTGCGAAATAGTAGGAGCCGACGTCAACATGGTGCGCAAAGGCATCGGCGCCGACGTCCGCATCGGCAATCACTTCCTCTACCCCGGCTGCGGCTACGGAGGCTCATGCTTTCCCAAGGACGTAAAGGCTCTCATCCAAACAGCAAAACAAAACGGCTACGCCATGCGTCTGCTCCAAGCCGTCGAAGACATCAATGAGGATCAGAAGACACTCCTCTTCCGCAAACTGCAAAAGCAATTCGACAACAACCTCTCCGGAAAATGTATAGCCTTATGGGGCTTGGCCTTCAAGCCCGAAACTGACGATATGCGCGAAGCTCCCTCCCTCGTACTGATTGAAAATCTGCTCGCCGCAGGATGTAAAATACGCGCATACGACCCCGTAGCAATGGAAGAAGCAGCACGTCGCTTCAGCGCCGACAAGATATATTATTCAAAAGACATCTACGACACCGTAGTTGATGCCGATGCCCTTATTCTCATAACCGAATGGAAAGAATTTCGTCTCCCGTCATGGTCAGCGGTCAAAAAGCTGATGAACACACCCATCCTGCTTGACGGACGCAACATATACGAAACAGACGAACTCGAAGAACACGGATTCACATACCACCGCATAGGCCGATAGCCCACTACCCTACCCCACATCGAAAGGCGCATCAGCCAAAGACATTAAAAATCGGAGATTGTCCACCATCAACAGGACAATCTCCGATTTGTTTTCCTCCCTCCCGCTCAATACGTTGCTTTAATCTCTTTTGCCACACTGCTGTTTCTGCTCGTCCGCATCGCATTTTAGATATTGAGGAAATAAAATGAGGTATTTGCCGGCGAGCGTGAGATTGCAAATAAGCTCAAGGAAGTCAATGTCCGAAAATTAAGAATTGAAATTGAAATCTGCCGACACGAAGGCTCGAAACACCAATTAAAATCCATCCCCACCAAAACCGGAGGCCCCCGACATTAATAATCCTGTACAAACCATAAGACATAACACAGAGAACGCGAACTCCCCACCATCCTCCCTTTCCCCGAAGATGCCCAACTTTCAACACATCTATCATCCGCAATTCCCCATATTTTATGACAAAAGCTCCGTTCAACTTCCAAAATAGACTTTGATCTCGATCAAAACCTTCAGCCTGATCCGGAAATTGACGTTGTCGTCGGACAAAACCATTCCGCGAACTCGGAAATTGATTTTGATCTCGATCAAAACCTTCCGGCAGACCCGGAAATTGACGTTGTCATCGGACAAAACCATTCCACGAACTCGGAAATTGATTTTGATCTCGATCAAAACCTCCCGGCGGATCCGGAAATTGACGTTGTCATCGGACAAAACCTTCCGGCGAACTCGAAACATGGTTTTGTTCAAGATCATGAACGATTTCCAACTTTCAGAAATGCTTTTGATCAATTACAAGGACTTCCCGGCATCCTCAATGAACCATAAGATCAACATAAAGACGCTAAACCGCAAAAAGTTTTAATCAATGCTCTACAACCTTGTGTCCGCCAGTTCCAACTTCAGGCTCATGTCGAACGCCGCGCTATTCCTGCCGATGGATTCGGACGCGACGGCGGAGGACTTTCACTTTGTGTTCCTCGCCCGTTATGTTTACTTTTGCGACATGAAGATTATATTAGTTGGAATGAATTATGCCTTGCATAACAAGGAGATGGGGCGCGAGACAAACAACTCTGAGCCGATTGTTTTCATGAAGCCTGACACGGCTTTCTTGAAAAACGGAAGGCCTTTTTTTATCCCTGACTTTACGGAGGAGTTGCAGTACGAGACCGAAATTATCGTCCGTATCGAACGGTTGGGCAAGAACATTGAAGAGCGCTTCGCCGGAAGATATTATAACCATGCGACGGTCGGCATTGACTTCACTGCAAGAGATTTGCAACGGCAGCTGCGCAGCGAGGGGATGCCATGGGAAATTTCCAAGTCGTTCGACTACTCCGCCGCCGTCGGCGATTTTGTAAGATTGGACGAGATCGGCGGCGAGATTCAAAATCTGTCCTTCCGGCTGGACATAAACGGCCACACGGTGCAAAGCGGAAATACGGCGGATATGACCTTCTCCGTAAACAGTATAATCGCGTATGCCAGCAGGTTCTTTACGCTCCGCATGGGCGACCTGATCTTTACCGGCACCCCCGCGGGCGTCGGCCCTGTGAAGAAGGGCGACAGTCTGGAAGGATATATCGGCGACAGGAAGTTGCTGGACATTAAGATTAAATAATTGCACAGAAACAAGCGTATGATTATTGAACGTATACATATATTATGGAAGGGCATGAATGTCCGTAAGACCGTGGCGACCGTTGCGCTCGCAGCTTTGTTGTTCGTTCCGGTTCCGACGAAAGCCGATACGTATGCCTCGCACTCCCGGCTTGCCGAAGGGAAGTGGGTGAAGATTGAAACGAAGCAGACGGGGATTTACAAGATAAAATATTCAGAACTCAAGGATATGGGCTTTGCCGACCCGGCGAAAGTGTCAGTGCACGGATATGGAGGCTGGCCACTGGAAGAAGATTTTTCGCTTCCCTTTATTGATGATCTTCCGGCGACGGCCGTTTATCGAGGCAGCGACTTCATCCTGTTTTATGGCAGGGGAACGGTGAAATGGACATATAACCCCTCTACACTCTCATTTACCCATACAAACAATCCCTATTCCACCGCCGGCTACTATTTCTTAACCGATGCAACCGACGGGAAGGAGATGAGGCGCGAAACACTGGCCACGCTCCCCAACGCCGCCTCCGTCACGGTCTATGACGAGTACAGGGTGCATGAAGAAGATCTGGTTTCGGTTAACGAATCCGGTCGCGAGCTGTACGGCGAGTCTTTTGCCGGCGGTGGGAGCAAAACGCTGACGGACGCCGCCCTGAACATATCCGGAATTACGGATGATACAGCCCGCATCACCATGCGCTTTATTGCCAGACCAAGAAATACATCCGGCGCAGCTTACCTGTCTGTTGACGGACAAAGGTTGCTCACTCTCAACTTCCGCAGCGTCTCCGCCGGGAATGATGATTACTATGTCAAGGCCATCGCATCCGAAGGAATGGCGGAATGGCTGGGCAGCAAGAAGGAAAAGCCACAAATTGAGATAGCATACAGCAAGTCCGGGGATGAAAATGTGTTCCTCGACTACGTTCGGCTCCACGCCAAAAGGACGCTCGGTCGCTACGGGGATTATACGTTTTTTCGCAGCGTTGCTTCCATAAACCGGGCGTCCCGCTTTGTCGTTAAAAATACTGATGAGAATACTGTGATACTGGACGTGACGGATCCTCTGGCCCCCTTCGTGATGGAAACGAGCTTCTCGTCAGGCGAAAGAAGCTTCACCATTCCCGCCGGCAGCCTGAGGGAGTTTGCTGTTGTTCAAACGAACGCCGCCCTGGGCGGATGGACAAAGATCGGGGAGATAAAGAATCAGGATTTGCACGGAACAGCGCCCGTCGATATGGTCATCATCTCCGCCGATGCCTTTACATCGCAGGCCGAGCGGTTGGCCAGGCGACACGGGAATGACGGGCTGCGCGTACTCGTAGTCACTCCGGGACAGATATATAATGAGTTCTCAAGCGGCGCTTCCGATGCGACGGCTTACAGACGGTTTATGAAGATGCTTTATGATCGTGCGGCTGACTTGGACAGCAGGCCAAAGTACTTGCTTCTCTTCGGCGACGGGTCTTACGACAATCGCTTCCTCACGGCGGAATGGAAAAAAGTGGAGAAGGAAAATATGTTGCTAACCTATCAGTCGGTTAATTCGTTGAATCAATATTCGTATGTGACCGACGATTATTTCGGCTTTTTGTCATCCACATCTTTTAATTATGGCCCCCTCCAGCTCGGAACGGGACGCTTTCCCGTCCGCACTGTGGCCGAAGCGACCGTCGCCGTGGACAAGGTCATTGCATATATGGATAATAAGGTGTCGGGCGACTGGAAGAACAGGATCGCCTTCGTTGCCGACGACGGTAACAGCGTTGATCGATACAGCACGATGCACGCCGATTCGGCAAACAGACTGGCGGACTACGTCAGAGCATTGCATCCGGAATTTATGATTAGCAAGTTGTTCTTCGACGCCTATAAAAAAATCGGCTCGACATATCCGGACATCCGCGATGGCATAAAGAAACAGTTGAGGGATGGCCTGCTCATCATCAATTATTCCGGGCACGGCGATACGGAGAAATGGAGCGATGAAAGCGTCCTTACGGCGCAGGACATATCAGAATTTTCCCATGACCGGCTTCCGCTGTGGATAACGGCGACTTGCGATTTCACCCGCTTTGACCATCCTCAAACAACGGCAGGCGAGAATGTCTTCCTCCAAAAGAGCGGAGGAATCGCAATGCTTACGACGACGAGGGTAGTTTATGCCCAGGAAAATTCAGAATTGAACACGCGCCTTTTCACCGAACTCTTTAAGCGAGACGGGAAGGGAAAGCTGCCGGCGCTGGGGGATGCGGTAAGACTTGCCAAGTCGGCGTTTAGCAATACGAACAAGTTTAATTTCATTTTGATAGGCGATCCGGCCATGCACCTGTCTGTCCCGGAAAATATAGCCCGCGTGACAAAGATCAATAATCATCCGGCAGGCGCCGGCAACGATGCAATCGCCTTCAAAGCTCTGGAAGAAATCAAGGTGGAAGGAGAAATACTCACATCGGACAGCAGCCTGGCATCCAGCTTCAACGGAACACTCCATGCGACGGTATTTGACAGCAGGCAGATACGCCGAACGCTCGACAATAACCGTACAGGTGAGACATTCGACTTCACCGACTACCCCAATCGCTTGTTTGTCGGGAGCGATGCCGTCAAGGACGGGAAGTTCGCCTTCTCGTTCACAGTTCCCAAGGACATGTCATACTCCGGCGATTTCGGGCTGATGAGTTTGTATGCCTTGTCGGAGACTACAAATATGGAAGCCGCCGGTTCGTTTTCCGAGTTCACTGTTGGCGGTTCCGGCGATGTCGGGAGTGGAACTGATGTTCCGGAGATTGTGCAATTGTATCTCAACGATTCGACCTTCGTCGAAGGAGGAGTTGTTAATCCGACGCCCCTCTTTGTCGCCCGCGTAAGAGATAAGAAAGGATTAAATATAAGCGGAAGCGGCATCGGGCACGATATTATTCTGTCAATAGACAATAAGCCGGCATTGACTTATACGCTTAATACTTACTGCCGGCTTTTGCCCGGCGCCGAGGGCGAAGGAATTGTGCAATTCCCCATTCCATCCCTCGCTAAAGGGAAACATGTTGCAGAATTTAAGGTTTGGAACGTATTGAATAATCCAGCGTCCCGTTCATTCTCATTCGAGGTCTCTGATGAATTGAAGCCTGTTATTTCCAACGTGATTGCCTCGCCTGTTCCAGCTCGCGATAATCTGCAGTTTCGCATTTATCACAACATGCCCGAAAGCGAACTAACCGTCGATTTGCGCGTATATGACCTGAACGGTCGGCAACAATGGCAAAGCAGCCGTTCAGTCGTCTCTCCCGCCGAGCAGTCTGTGATAACAGTTGACTGGGATTTATGCGGAAGCAGCGGATCTCGCCTGCGCCCCGGCATATACATATACCGCGCTTCACTTCGCACCTCCAATTCGGAGGAGACGACGAAGGCGAACAAAATGGTAATCCTGGCACAATAAACGTGTGAATAACAAGTTTATATTGTTGTCTGTAATACATTAATATAATATATGTGATGAAGAAAATAAGCATACGATATATCTACGGCATCCTTCTTTTATGTACAACAATTCCGGTTCGCGCTCAAGGACAAAAGGAAAACGAAGTCAAACGATTCTCTCCAATCAGCACAGCAGTTCCTTCTCTTTCAATTGCCCCCGATGCCCGTGGCGGCGGAATGGGCGACAATGGAGTAGCCAATGGCTCGGACATTGCTTCTCAGTACTGGAATCCCGCTAAATATGCTTTCAATTACAGCAAAGCTGGGATGGGGCTATCTTATACTCCTTGGCTTCGGCAGCTTGTCAATGATATTGCACTTGCCTACATGTCAGGATTCTACAAGATGGGGAATAATGACAATCAGGCGTTGGGCGCTTCACTGCGTTATTTTACTCTTGGCGAAATCCCTCTTTACATGAGCGGCGCTAACAATGAGATCCCCTACAATTATCTGAATCCTTATGAAATGGCAGTTGACCTTAGTTATAGCCGCAAGTTGTCCGAGAATTACTCAATGGCCGTCGCCTTCCGATATATACGTTCCGACATGAGCGACCAGAGCGACGAGATGATGCCAGGCAACTCCTTTGCTGCCGACGTGGCCGGATATGTAGAGAAATATGTCTTCCTCGGCAACACGGAAAGCCTTTGGACTTTAGGATTCAATATATCGAACATCGGTACGAAAATATCCTACGACGGCGGAGCTACTAACCAGTTTATCCCGACGACCTTACGCATCGGCTCCGGCCTCTTATATCCTTTGGATGATTATAACCGTCTGGGTTTCTATTTAGACCTCAGCAAGTATTTAGTCCCTACTCCACCTATAAAAACCGGCACGTCACAAGAAGAGAACGATATATATGAGAAGGCGAAAACGGAGTATAACAATACATCTTTCATGCGCGGAATCTTCCGCTCCTTTAACGATGCACCGGGCGGATTGAGCGAGGAGCTGAAGGAAATCAACATCTCACTGGGCGCCGAGTATAGTTACAACGAACAGTTTTTCCTGCGAGGAGGATATTATTATGAAAGCCCTGACAAGGGAACACGGCAGTATTTTTCTTTCGGCGCCGGCTTCCGCATGAGTGCTTTGCAGCTAGATGCCGCATATCTTATCAGTACTGTGCCTAGCAATCCTTTAGACCAAACGCTCCGCATCTCCCTGTCCTTCGACATGGATGGAATTAAGAATCTTTTCAAATGAAAATACGAACGGGCTTCGGCTACGACGTGCATGCGCTTGCCGCCGGTCGCGAACTCTTTATCGGAGGCGTCCGTATCGAGCATCCTTTCGGTCTTGACGGACATAGCGATGCAGACGTGCTAATCCATGCAATTTGCGATGCACTGCTAGGAGCTGCCGGCTTAAGAGACATAGGCGTCCTCTTCCCCGACACGGCAGCAGAATATAAGGGAATAGACAGCAAGATACTCCTCACCAGAACAATACAAGCGATAAGAGACGCCGGCTACGAGATAAGCAATATCGACTCAACCATAATCGCCCAATCACCCAAGTTAAGCCCATACATCCCTCGCATGAGAGAGACATTAGCCTCGGTAATGCAAATCCCCATCGACGATATATCCATAAAAGCCACTACCACCGAGCACCTCGGCTTCGCCGGACGGGAGGAAGGAATGGCAGCTTACGCATCCGCACTCATCTGCTCCCGCACACACATTAATACTATATGAAGCCCATCCAAACCGGGATAGCCTCCTACGGGATGTCCGGCTCCGTATTCCACGCCCCTTTCCTAAGTATCCACCCATCTTTTGAGATTAACACCATCGTCGAGCGCTCAAAGAACAACGCGAGCACAAGATACCCTTCAGTTTTCATTGCCCGCTCTTACGAAGAAATGCTGGAGCGTAACGAAATTCAACTGGTCATAGTAAATACGCCTGACGTCACTCATTACGAATTTTCCCGCATGGCCTTAATGGCCGGGAAGCATGTAGTCGTAGAAAAACCGTTTGTTTTCGACGTAAATGAAGGCGAAAACCTCATCGCCCTGGCCCGCGAGCGCAACCTCATGCTTGCCGTTTACCAGAACCGCCGATGGGACGGCGACTTCCTCACCATCCGGAAGCTTCTTGACGCTCAACTCCTTGGGAGGGTAGTAGAATTTCATTCCTCATACCAGCGATTCCGCAACTATATCCAGCCGGATACCTGGAAAGAGAGAAGCTCCCACCGGGTAGGTATGACGTACAATTTAGGCTCGCACATGATTGACCAGGCAGTACGGCTCTTCGGACTGCCTCAGTCCGTATATGCCGACATCGACATACTGCGAGAAAAAGGAGCTGTGGACGACTACTACAACATCTCCCTGAGGTATCCGGGTTTGAAAGTTTCCTTACGCGCCGGCTATCTCATGCGCGAAGAAACGCCCCGATACTATATCCACGGCAATTCCGGCTCCTTTGTTAAATACGGCATCGACCCACAGGAGGAACTCCTCAAGAAGGGCGCAACACCGGCTACTCCAGGCTGGGGAGAAGAGCCGGAAGCAAACTGGGGCGTGCTCAACACCGAAATCAGCGGACTTCATTTCCGTGGGAAAATTGAAACCATACCGGGGAATTACGGATGTTTCTACGATGACATCTATCGCGCCATATCGACAGGAACGCCGCCGGAAACAGATGCCGCCGCCGTCCTCCCCGTAATCCGAATTATCGAAGCTGCCTTCCAAAGCTCCGCCGAAGGCCGGACTATCTCCATCTGAGAAAAGCCCCGGACACTTATGGCTCTCTCGAAAAAATAACCTACCTTCGCGCCGAATACTAAAGGGGTGCCTGCACACGACGAACTCCTCGCCGAACGCTGGCTGAGATTATACCCATATAACCTGATGCGGATAATGCCGCCGTAGGGATTAGGTCCTTTCTCTTATACTCCTGTACGATTCATGAATATTGTCTAACTACTTAATGAAGTACAGAATGAAAAGTGCATTTATTTTGCTCTTTGCCGCTACCTCTTTATCCGGAGCGGCATCCAGGAGAATCTGTCAACAGGAAGATTCCCTTGCAGTCTCTAAAACCGTAGCTGTCGAAGAAGTCGTAGTTACAGCTACCAAAGCGTCTGCCTCCACGCCGGTGGCTTTCGCCAATCTATCAAAAACGGAACTGAATAAAGCCAACGACGGACAGGGAATCCCCGCCCTTATCGCGCTGACGCCTTCCGTCATCTCTACGTCCGACGCCGGAACCGGAATCGGCTACTCCGGCTTCCGTATCCGCGGGACAGACGCTACGCGGATAAACATAACCGTAAACGGAGTGCCGCTCAACGATGCCGAATCCCAAGCCGTTTTCTGGGTAAACATGCCGGATTTTGCATCCTCGGTCGAGAATATCCAGATTCAGCGCGGGGCAGGAACATCCACTAACGGAGCCGCAGCTTTCGGCGCAACCGTAGCCATGCAGACACAGCCGCCCGCCATCGCTCCCGGAGCAGAATACACCCTGTCCGCCGGCTCGTTCGGAACTATCCGCCATACGGTTAAGGTCGGAACCGGACTGCTCGGAAACCATTTCGCGCTCGACGCCAGATATTCGGACGTGAGAAGCGACGGCTACATCGACAGAGCCTGGGCACGGATGTCGTCATGGTTCCTCTCCGCCTCATGGTATGGAGAGAACACGATGCTCAGGTTCCAAACTTTCGGCAGTGACGAAAAAACGTATCAGGCCTGGAACGGCGTCCCGGACACGCTTCTCCGAAAAGGCATACGCACGTTCAACCCCTGCGGCCTCTACTATGAAAACGGCAGGCAGCTCTTCTACGACAATCAGACCGATAACTATCGCCAGCAACATTATCACCTGAACGGAAGCATCCGCCTGAGCGACGAGTGGAACACAACCGCGACGCTGCATTATACCCCCGGCGCAGGCTATTACGAAGACTATAAGGCCAACGCCAAACTCTCCGCCTACAAGCTTGCCCCCTACATCGCACCGGACAGCCTCGTGAACAGGCGGTCGGATCTCGTTCGCCGCAAGTGGGTCGCCAGCGATTTCTATGGCGGAATTTACAGCCTTAACTATCGGAACGACATGCTCCAGGCAACCTTCGGAGCTGCGGTCAATAACTATGCCGCCGACCACTATGGGCGAGTTATGTGGGTGAAGGCAGCGAACGCCCTTCCCGCGCCGAACTACGAATATTACCGCAACGAGGCACATAAACTCGATTACAGTTCCTTCCTCAAGGCTACACTTACGCTCTCGCCGGCGCTCAATGCCTACGCCGACCTCCAGTACCGCGGCGTAGCCTATACAATAAAGGGAAGTGACGACAAGGCAGGCGACAATCTGAACGTCGATATGGAATGGGATTTCTTTAATCCCAAAGTCGGCTTTAGCTATGCGCCCGGCAACCACAGCCTCTTCGCCTCCCTGTCCGTAGCTCACCGCGAACCTACGAGGGATAACTATACGGAAGCAGCCCCGACCGAACGCCCGACCTACGAAACCCTCCATGACTGGGAAGCCGGATACCAGTATCAGACAGCCGGCGTTGCCCTCGGCGCCAACTTCTACTATATGGCTTATGACAACCAGCTTATCCTCTCCGGAAAAATCAGCGAGATAGGCGAGCCGCTGACCTCGAACATAAAGGAAAGTTATCGAGCAGGAGTAGAGCTGACCGCCCGCGCACGCATAGCCCCTTGGCTGGAATGGCGAGGAACGGCAACGCTCAGCCGCAATAAAATAAACAATTTCACCGAATACATTGAAAATTATGACACAGGCAAGCAGGACGCAACGCCGCTCGGAACGACCGACATCGCCTTCTCGCCCTCACTTTCGGGCGCAAGCATTTTCGACTTCTCGCTTGCCCGATATTCCGCCACCCTGACCTCACAGTATGTTGGCCGCCAGTATATCGACAATTCCTCAAGCATCGAGCGCTCCATTGCCCCCTACTTCATCAGCGGCTTGCGTATAGGCTACGATTTCCCTCTTCGCAACACAAAAGGAATCGCCGTCGATGTCACAGTCAACAACCTCTTTAATGCAAAATATGAAACAAACGGATGGGCATATTCCTACATCAGCGACGGTCGGCGGATGCTCGACAGCGGATATTTCGCCCAGGCCGGGACGCATTTCCTTTGTCGCCTGACGGTAAAGATTTGATAAAGCATGTAAACTAGCCTCCTGCAGCAGGGAAATTCATTTCCCCAAGCAAAAACTCCAGCCTGTACAAGCATTAACACTGGCTTGTACAGGCTTTTATTATATATATAAACGAAGTGACAAAGTCAAGTCACAGCTGTGACTTACTTCGGTCACAATTATGACTTTGATAAATCACAACTGTGATTCACATCAGTCACAATTGTGCACAAGCTTAATTATTGCATATATATTTGAATACTAATTTTACAATTAACAGTATTTATAAAATATCCGGTAATTGCTGCGCATTTAGACATTCCCGGATGCCTGCCGGAACATATCGGAAAACCAGGAGAGTATACATTAGTCGCGTTATTGTATTCATCTTTCACAATTCCTGATTTTATCTGCTTAATTATTTATATTTGTCCCCGAAAAGGAAGAATAATAAATGAACATTTACATAGAAATCTTTGGAGTTCTAACCGGATTGCTTTACCTCTATTTCCAGATAAAGCAGCGCACGTGGATGTGGGTGCTTGGAATCGTCACCGGCCTCATTTATGCAGGCGTATTCATGAAAAAGGGCGTGTATGCACAGATGCTTTTGCAGGTATATTTCGTCCTGGCAGGCATATACGGGATTTGGCGATGGAAGTATCGAAAGGGAGCTGCGCAGGAGACGGGAATCGTTTATCGAAGGCTTACCCTGAAGCTCGGCTTGATGCTGGTTGCAGCCATCTGCGTGCTTAGCGTAACAGTTTACTTTGCACTTATGTATCTTGGCGAGGGAATGGATTCGCCGGCAGAGGTGGGCGCGTCCGGCCTGACGCCTGAGCAGTCGGCGGTTGTCTTTTGGAAACGAGCTATGGATGCGTTCACAATGTCCGCCAGTGTTGTGGCGACTTTGATACTTGCTTATAAGATTATTGAGCACTGGTTGTTCTGGATTTTCTCCGATGCCGTACTGGTCGGGCTTTGCGTCCTTACCGGGTTATACCCAAGTACAGTACTGTATTCCTGTTACATAGCGCTGGCCGTTGTTGGCTATCGTTCATGGCGAAAAAATGGAAGGCAACTGTGAGATGCCGGTTAAGGAATGTGTTATTGTTGCAAACGGAAGCTTTCCATCTTCCAGCCGTGCGTATGATTTGCTGCATAACTCGCGGGACGTTATTGCCTGCGACGGTGCAATAATCAAGCTGCATGAACGAAATATTTCTATTCAGGCAATCGTCGGCGATTTAGACAGCGTTCCCAAGAATCTGCAACAGCGTTACGCCTCGCTTCTCCACCGCGTTGAGGAACAGGAGACCAATGACTTGACAAAGGCGGTTAACTATGCACGCTCGGCCGGATACGAAAAGGCAATTATCCTGGGCGCTACCGGGCTTCGCGAGGATCATACGCTGGGCAATATTTCTCTTCTTTTGGATTACTCTTATATTATTAATGAGATAGAAATGATCTCCGACTTCGGCATTTTTACTCCTGTAAGAGAAAAGATGACGTTCGCGAGCTGGCCCGGACAGCAGGTCTCGCTCTTTACTCCCCGCCCAGGAGCACGCCTGACGACAGCTGGGTTGCGATGGGAATTGGCAGACATGTGCCCGATTTCCTGGTGGCGGTGCACGCTGAACGAGGCTATTGGAGAAAGTTTTTCTGTTAGCGTATCGGGTGATGCCGGCGCAATTGTTTACCGGCTTTTTTAAGCAGGCAAGTATTGTCCGGCGAGCGAGGAAATTATTTTGCGACAGTGTTGAGACATCCGCCTGACCTGCCAGGACTGGAACTGGAATATTAAGCAACGGACAGTGCCCACTTGTCAGGATACGTGCATATCAGCGGACAGCAACCGCCCGTTTTGTGTGAAATTTAAACTGCAAGCGTAGCAGGCGAGAGATGGACGCGCAGGCAGCTGCCGGCGCCATGGGAAAGAGCAGAGCTAATCTCCTGCATATTATTATCTTTGCACAATAACAATTTAGTACCAGTATGGCAAGAAGCAAAAGCAAGAACAAAGGCAACGAAAAAAGCGCTCAAACAGGAAAATCCACCAGGCGCATGAAAAAATCCCAACTCACACAAGCCGTAATAGATGTCCTTCAGGATTCGCCCCACGAGCTTCTTAACTACAAACAAATCTGCAAACGCACCGGAATAGAAAAGCTCGCTCAACGAGCCATGGTTGCAGACATCGTGTATGCCCTCGCGAGCGAAGACGTCATTTGCGAGGTCGAGAGAGGGAGATTCCGGATCAATACTCTGTGCACAACTGCTGTCGGGACGTTCCAGCGTCGACATAACGGGAAAAATATGTTTCTCCCTGAAGACGGTGGCTCGCCTGTCTTTGTGGCCGAACGGAAGTCAGGCCATGCTATGGACGGCGACAAGGTGAAAGTGCAACTTCTGGCACGTCGCAAAGGGAAGTCGCCGGAAGCAGAGGTGATAGAGGTGCTTGAACGAATTGAGCGTACTTACGTAGGCACGCTCCAGGTGGTTAAGGGCTACGCATTCCTGGTTACTGAGGACAAGACGCTTGCGAACGATATATTTATCCCCAAGGAGTATTTGGGAGACGGGCGCAATGGCTACAAAGCCGTCGTCCGCATTATTGAATGGCCGGAAAACGCCAAGAACCCACTCGGAGAAGTAGTCGATGTCCTTGGAAAATCGGGCGAGAACACGACGGAGATGCACGCAATACTGGCTGAATTTGGTCTCCCGTATAAATATCCCGAAGTTGCTGAGAAAGCTGCACGGCGCATATCTGAAGATATATCTCCGGCAGAAATTGCTCGGCGCGAGGACTTCCGCCGGATTCTCACATTCACGATTGATCCGAAAGATGCTAAAGACTTTGATGATGCCCTCTCTGCCCGCCTGCTTCCGAACGGCAACTGGGAAGTCGGCGTTCATATCGCTGATGTTACGCATTACGTCAAGCCTGACACTATTATCGAACGAGAAGCGCAGACGCGAGCGACCTCTGTATATCTTGTTGACCGAACTATCCCAATGCTGCCGGAGCGCTTGAGTAATCATATTTGTTCCTTGCGGCCAGATGAGGATAAGCTTTGCTTCGCGGTGATTTTTGAACTTGATGCAGATGCGACGACCGTTCAATATCGTATTGTTCGCACAGTTATCAGAAGCAAGCGGCGCTTTGCTTACGAAGAGGCGCAGCAAATACTGGATACAGGCGAAGGCGACTGTTGCGACGAGTTGGCTGCGCTTAATGATTTGGCCAGGAAATTGCGCGAGCGGCGCTTTCGTAATGGAGCAATAAACTTCGATCGTTGCGAAGTTAAATTTGAAATCGACGAGCAGGGAAAACCCATAAGCATATATGCCAAAGTAGCACAGGACGCTAATAAACTCATCGAAGAGTTCATGCTCCTCGCCAATCAAACCGTCGCCGGCTACATATGGAAAACACCAAAGGGCAAGGCCGCAAAAACCTTCGTCTATCGTATTCACGACCTCCCCGACCAGGAGCGGATAGAAACATTTGCCACGTTCATACGCCGATTTGGATATAAGCTAAAGACGGAAGGCAATAGCATAGAAATGTCAAAAAGCATCAACAGTCTGCTTGATGCTGCGCAGGGAAGGCCGGAGGAAAACATGATCGAATCACTTGCCGTCCGAGCCATGCAAAAAGCACGATATACGACAGTCAACGTTGGGCACTACGGCCTGGCGTTCGATTATTATACGCATTTCACTTCGCCCATCAGACGATACCCGGACATGATGGTGCACAGATTGCTGGAACATTATCTTGAAGGCGGACGAAGCGTGCAGAAAGGAAAACTCGAAGACCTCTGCAAGCACAGCTCGAATATGGAACAAACGGCCGCCAATGCCGAACGAGCCTCAATCAAGTACAAGCAAGTGGAATTTATGAGCGACAAGCTGGGACAAGTATTTGACGGCATCATCTCCGGCGTCACCGAATGGGGCTTGTACGTTGAACTGAATGAAAACAAATGCGAAGGACTTGTCCCGATACGCGATTTGGAGGATGATTATTACGAATTTGACGAAACAAACTATTGCCTCTCCGGACGACGGCGCAAACATAAATACAGGCTGGGCGATTCCGTAACAGTGCGCATCGCCGGTGCGAACCTGGCACGCAAGCAGCTTGACTATAAGCTACTCTCAACGAAATCCGGAAAAGCTTGACGACGCATAATTTTTCACAAACAGCGTCCCGCGATTGCCAGGCATAAACATTAATCACAGATACTTTTCTTCACAGCCTTTTTTCAGCGCCATTCGGTTAGCTCTCCTAAAATTTCATAAAAAGCTCAAAACATCTCGTTTGACAGTCCAGGAATCTCGTGAAAGGCTTCGAATGTCAAACATGATTCTCCAAGAATCAAACGTGATTCTCAGAGAGTCAAGCGTGATTCTTTGAGAATCAAATTTGACCGCTGGAGAACAATGGGCGATTTTCAATTCCGTATTGTTCACAAAAGCATAATAAACTATTTAAAATAGAAACCCGTATGATGCAATATTTTCATGACCGTTCAAAAAAAACAAGCCGCCAACAGGTGATAGACATTCATTCTTCAGTACTGCCTTTGAGCATGAAACTCCTGCAGAATCACTGTATCTTCGGACAGAACGATTTACCAAGCATATATCAAAAAAAGAATGAAAATAGAAATCAAAACAAATGAATTTTATTTATAATGTCATTCGCAGATTGACGCTCTCAATCAAAACCCACACGAAAGCAGACATTTTGGCATCAACCCCCATGCTTTTCTTCCGGACAAACATAAACATGAAAAAGAAAAACAGCCCCGACATATTCATAATAAGCAGTTTCCCGGCAGAGGAAAAGAAGAAACAATTGTTGAAGTTGCAAATGAAAAATATGTACTACCTTTGAGCGCCTTAAGCATTTACGCAATAAACAAGGTTATAATAAATCAATTAAATAATAGTAAACACAAAATGGCTAAATTAGATTTAAGCAAGTATGGAATAGACAGCAGCATTGAAGTTGTCCAAAACCCATCTTACGAAGACTTATTTCAAGCAGAAATGAGTGACGCCAACGAGGGATTCGAGAAAGGCGTACTGACCAACACCGGAGCGGTATCCGTCGATACCGGCAAATTCACCGGCCGCTCCCCGAAAGACCGCTACATCGTTAAAGACGCCGTATCCGAAAACACCATCTGGTGGGACGGTAACATCAACAAACCTGTATCCCCTGCAATCTGGGCAGACTTGAAAGCAAACACCCTGAAACAACTTAATTCCGCAAAGAAGCTCTACGTTGTTGACACCTTCTGTGGCACGAACGAAGATACACGCATGAAAGTCCGCTTCATCGTTGAAGTTGCCTGGCAAGCCCATTTCGTAACCAACATGTTCATTCGTCCATCTCACTTCGAGCTGGCCAACTATGGCGAACCGGACTTCGTCGTATTCAACGGCTCGAAGACAACCAATCCCAAATGGAAAGAACATGGCCTGAACTCCGAAGTATATGTATTGTTCAACCTCACGGAAAAAGAACAAATCATTGGCGGCACCTGGTATGGAGGAGAAATGAAAAAAGGCATGTTCTCCATGCAAAACTACTACCTCCCCCTGCGAGGCATCGCCTCAATGCACTGCTCCGCAAACGTAGGGAAAGACGGTGACGTAGCCATTTTCTTCGGTCTCTCCGGAACAGGGAAAACCACCCTTTCAGCCGATCCCAAGCGCTTCCTCATCGGCGACGACGAGCACGGCTGGGACGACAACGGCGTATTCAACTATGAAGGCGGCTGCTACGCCAAGGTTATCGACCTGAGCAAGGAGAACGAGCCTGACATTTGGCGTGCTATCCGTCGCGACGCTCTTCTGGAGAATGTCACCGTCAAATCCGACGGCACACCTGATTACTCCAAGGAAGCCTCCAAAACAGAAAACACTCGCGTATCCTATCCAATACACCACATTAACAAGATCGTCCTCCCCTCCCGCGCCGGTCATGCGAGCAAGATTATCTACCTCTCCGCCGATGCCTTTGGAGTTCTCCCCCCGGTATCCATCCTTGATGAGAAATCAGCCCAATACCACTTCCTCTGCGGCTATACCTCCAAATTAGCCGGAACAGAACGCGGTATAACCGAGCCACTGCCCTCCTTCTCCCCCGCCTTCGGCGAAGCCTTCCTCACACTCCATCCCACCAAGTACGCAAGCGTCCTTGCCAAGAAGATGAAAGAACATGGGGCTAAAGCTTATCTTGTTAACACCGGCTGGAACGGTTCCGGCAAACGCATCTCCATAAAAGACACTCGCGCCATCATCGACGCCATCATCGACGGCTCAATCGAAAAAGCCGAAACCGTTCACATTCCTATCCTTAACCTCTATGCTCCCAAGAAGCTGAATAACGTCTCCGAAGGAATCCTTGATCCCCGCGACACTTATTCCAAGGCTGGTGAATGGGAAGAGAAAGCCAAAGCGCTTGCCGCAAAATACATCAAAAACTTCGAGCAATATTGCGATAACGAAGCAGCCAAGGCTCTGATAGCCTCCGGCCCGCAGTTATAAGGCAAAGCATATACATTGTTCATTTTAAAATGATCGCGTGAGTTCTCGTATGAGGCTCACGCTTTTTCTTTCACCATGTTGCAAAACTCATCCCTTTCATTGCAGCACCGATTTAAAGAAATAATCAAAAGAACACGGCATAAAATATCCCGTGCAAACAATTACAGTCACGGATATTATGTATTTAAAACTGTAATTTCTTTAGAATTATTTGCCAGTTAAATAAAAACATCTATCTTTGCAGCCGTATTGAAAAACGGCTCATTCGTCTATCGGTTAGGACGCAAGATTTTCATTCTTGAAAGAGGGGTTCGATTCCCCTATGGGCTACAATTCATAACAAGCTATAATTTAGAATTAAAAATGGCAAATCATAAATCAGCATTAAAAAGGATTAGACAATCCAATGCAAGACGTTTACATAACAGGTATTATGCGAAAACAGCAAGAAATGCAGTAAAACGTTTGCGCGAAACAAGCGAAAAAGAAGCTGCAGTTGAATTGTTTCCTCGCGTATGCTCCATGCTGGATAAATTGGCTAAAAGGCATATAATACATAAAAACAAAGCGTCTAACTTAAAGTCCAAGCTTGCCAGACACGTAAATACACTTGGATAAATGATTAATCCTCCTATTAAATTGAAATAGGAGGATTTTTTTTGCCCTTTCTCCCGTATTTCTCAATATAGCTTTCACCTGCAAAAGATTGCAATAAAGACAGGCATTGCTCCTGTCAGGACAGACATGGTTGCCCCTCCGCCGACTTCCTTCCATACGCCCTCCCTTTCGCTCAAATATTAAATCGAAAATCTTTTGTCCTTCATCCCCACAAGCGGCTATATACTTTTTAGTAAATCCCTGATCGTGGGGATTGCAATTATGCGGCAAAGGCCTGAACTTTGGGGCAATTGCCGAATTGGTTTACCGACATATCTTTGGTTATATAACAATTGTAAATTATGAGACTATCCGAATTGCATACGGGAGAAAAGGGAATCATCATTAAAGTCCTCGGCCGGGGGAATTTCCGCAAACGAATAATCGAAATGGGCTTCATCAACGGAAAGGAAGTCGAAGCTCTACGGAACGCTCCGCTCAATGATCCTGTCCATTATAAGGTCATGGGCTACGACGTAAGCCTCAGGCGCAGCGAAGCAGCATTGATCGAAATAATCAGCCTCACAGCCACCGGCACTCCCTCGGCAAATGCAGCCGACCGTATGCAGCCGTCGCCCCTTTCCATATCCGCCGAAGAGATTCGCACAATAGCAATAGAGAAGGGAAAGACAATCAACGTAGCCCTCGTCGGCAACCCGAATTGCGGCAAGACAACCATCTTTAATATGGCCTCCGGAGCGCACGAGCATACTGGCAATTATGCCGGAGTAACAGTCGATGCAAAAGAGGCAGTGTTCAGGCAAAACGGCTACACGTTCCGCATCGTCGATTTGCCGGGCGCCTACTCCATATCCCCCTATTCGCCGGAAGAAAGATATGTAAGAAAATACCTGGCAGACGAGCATCCGGATGTTGTCATCAATGTGGTAGACGCCTCGAATCTTGAGCGCAATTTCTATCTCACCACGCAGCTTATTGATATGGACATGCCGATTGTCGTCGCCCTCAACATGTACGATGCAATGATTAAGCAAGGAGCAACGCTCGACTGCAACTCACTTGCAAAACTGATCGGCGCCCCCGTGTCGCCTACCGTCGGACGTACCGGCGAAGGCATCCGCGAGCTGTTCAACAGCGTCATCCGCGTTTATGAAGGAAGCGACCCTGCCCTGCACCATATACATATTAATTATGGAGAGGATCTGGAGACCGGCATCACGCATATCCGTCGGGCGCTGACAAAGAATGAGCATATCGGCGACGGCGTGTCGAAGCGCCTCCTCGCCATCCGCCTGCTTGAGCATGACGTGGAGGCGGAGGAGTTCATCACCGCCCTGCCCAATGGAGATGAAATCCTCCGTGAGCGTGACGAACATGCAGGCATCGTCGAGCGGCTCGTCGGCGAGGATGCTGAAACTGCCCTCACCAATGCACGCTATGGCTTCATTGCCGGAGCGCTTCGCGAAACATTCTCGCCCGGCGAGCCGCAAAAGAACACGCGCACCGGTACGATTGATGCAATCGTGACCCACCGTCTGCTGGGGTATCCCATCTTTTTCGCGTTCATGTTCCTCATGTTCGGAGCAACGTTCTGGCTGGGCGAATACCCCAAGTTGTGGCTTGAAAACATGGTGGACGGCATCGGCGAACTCACCCGTCAGTATATGCCCGACGGGATGCTGAAAGACCTGCTCGTCGGCGGAATCATCACCGGCGTTGGAGGCGTCGTCGTCTTCCTCCCGAACATTCTGATGCTCTACCTCTTCATATCCTTCATGGAAGATACCGGCTATATGGCGCGTGCAGTCTTTATTATGGACAAGCTTATGCACAAGATGGGGCTTCACGGGCGTTCGTTCATCTCGCTTGTCATGGGATTCGGCTGTAACGTCCCGGCAATCATGTCCGCAAGAGCCATTGAGAGCCGCAATAGCCGGATGATAACCATGCTGGTCAACCCGCTTATGAGCTGCAGTGCGCGATACGTCGTCCTGATCATGCTGGCCGAAACATTCTTCCCCGGTCGGCAGGCGCTGACGGTCTTTCTGCTATACGTTTCCGGAATAGCCATTGCCGTCCTCCTCGCCCGGCTGTTCAAGCGCTTCCTGTTCAGGGGCGAAGATCTTCCGTTCGTTATGGAGCTGCCGCCTTACCGGCTGCCGACCGTCCGTTCCGTGCTCATCCACATGTGGGAAAAAGGCAAGCAGTTCCTTCGCAAAATGGGCGGCATCATCCTCATTGCCTCCATAATAATATGGGCGTTGCGTTACTTTCCGTTGCAGCCCGGCACGACCGACGAATATGTCCATTTACAAAATTCTTTCATTGCCAGGATCGGCCATTTCATCCAGCCTGTATTTCAGCCTATGGGCTTCGACTGGAAGATGAGTGTTGCCATCATTAACGGCCTTGCGGCCAAGGAAGTCATACAAAGTACGTTCGAGATTCTCCGTATGCCTGCCTTCTCCATACCCGGCGCATTGAGCTTCATGTTCTTCATCATGCTCTACTTCCCCTGCATAGCAACAATAATCGCCATCTCCCGCGAGAGCGGCTCATGGAAATGGGGTGCATTCACAACGGTTTACACCTGCATACTTGCCTGGCTCACCTCCTTCGCTGTTTATCATATTGCCTGCTTTTTCACCGGCCTGTAAATCATAAATGATACAGGAAATCGCAGCAGCAAGCATCATTGCCGTGGCAGTTGCCGCCGCCATATACCGTGTGGCGAAGCTGTTCAGGCATGGCAGTCGCTCTCGCAGCCGATGCGGGAGTTGCCATGGATGCCCCTTTCGGGAAAGCTGCCTGCACAAGGATTAGTTTTTGTTTTTTCTCCTGTCATTTTCCTGCTCCCGACATATTCGGTCATGATCAGGCTATATAGCCGGTCGCGGGTTGACGACTGGGCAGTCGGGAGTTGACGACTGGACAGTCGAGAGTTGACGACTGAACAGTCGGGAGTTGACGACTGAACAGTCGGGAGTTGACGACTGGACAGTCGGGAGTTGACGACTCAACAGTCGGGAGTTGACGACTGGGCAGTCGGGAGTTGACGACTGGGCAGTCGAGAGTTGACGACTGGGCAGTCGAGGGTTGACGACTCAATCAATAGCATTTTCGTTTATAGAACGCCGAGTGTTGCTTTTCCTAAGCGTCATTCTCCATTAAAAGCGTATTTTTGCTGCATGAAAGAGTTTATTATCACCGAATCCCAGACAGAGAAGGCCGTGCTCGTCGGCTTAATCACGCAGGAACAGAACGAGCAGAAGGCAAACGAATATCTCGACGAACTTCGGTTCCTTGCCCAGACAGCCGGCATTGAGCCTGTCAAACGCTATACTCAACGGTTGGAGCGTGCGAATATCACCACCTTTGTCGGCCCCGGCAAGCTCCTGGAGATTAAGCAGTATGTTATAGACAACGAGATTGGTATTGTCATCTTCGATGATGAACTGTCGGCCAAGCAACTCAGGAATATAGAGAAGGAACTCCAGGTCATGATTCTCGACCGTACAAGTCTGATTCTTGACATTTTTGCGTCAAGAGCGCAAACCGCATATGCCAAGACGCAGGTCGAGCTTGCGCAATATCAGTACATGCTCCCCCGCCTTACGCGGTTGTGGACTCACCTGGAACGGCAGGGCGGCGGTGGTCGTTATCTGCGTGGCCCTGGGGAAACGCAGCTTGAAACAGACCGCCGCATTATCCAGTCCAAGGTAGCCAGGCTAAAGCAAGATCTCCTTGCGATAGATCGTCAGATGGTCACTCAGCGCAAGAACCGTGGCAAGATGGTGCGCGTAGCCCTTGTTGGCTATACTAACGTCGGCAAATCCACGCTTATGAACATCCTTAGCAAGAGCGATGTATTTGCGGAGAACAAGCTGTTTGCGACGCTGGACACGACTGTTCGCAAGGTTATAATTGACAATCTCCCGTTCCTTCTGTCGGACACGGTAGGGTTTATCCGCAAGCTTCCTGCCGAGCTTGTCGAATCCTTTAAGTCCACGCTCGACGAAGTGCGTGAGGCGGACCTCCTGCTGCACGTTGTTGACATCTCCCATCCAGGTTTTGAGGAGCAGATGGAAGTCGTAAGCCGCACTCTCTCCGAGATAGACAGCTCTAAGCAGGACGTCATCGTCATCTTCAACAAGATAGATGCCTTCACCTTCACCCCCAAGAGTGAGGATGATCTGACGCCCCGCACGCGGGAGAACATCCCCCTCGACGAGCTTCAGCAGACATGGATGAGCAAGATGCACGACAACTGTATCTTCATCTCCGCCGCTGAGCAGACGAACATAAGTAGTCTGAAAGAACTCCTTTACCGCCGCGTCAAAGAAATCCACGTTACTCGCTATCCATACAATGACTTTCTCTTTAATCGGTACGATGAAGAAGAGGACGGCATAAGTCTCGATGAAAACTCATAAACATCCTGCAAGCAGCGGCAGTAAGGCAAACAAGTAAAGAACGAATAAATTAGTAATAACAACTTAAATATCAAACGTAATGCAACATCTTAGTTTTAAAAGTTTATGCCTGATGGCAACATTTCTCCTTCTCGGATTAACCTCCAGCGCTCAGAACATTTCGCCGGAAATACTGTCAAAGACAGAACGGTGGAAAAAGGAGATATACAGCAAATATCCATCTAGACGATTATCCCTCGACAACTTGTCTAAGCTTGATTTCAGTTCCTTTTGGGTCAAGGAATACCAGTTCGGCTATATCGGGACAAATTACCAGCGGATGTATATGACTTTCAAGAAAGTCAGGAAGGTATCTGCGACGGAATACCACGTCTCCGGCTTCTCGTCAGTAAAGAACAATTACTGCGATTTCACAGGCCGCTTTAAAATCGTAGAGCTGGATCAATTAACATCACGTCCGCCTGACGGAATTGCTAAAGAGGGTTACATCTTTGCGGAATTTATCATCGACGAAAATCCCCAGCAAAAAAGCACAGGCATATTCAGAGGCACATTGATGACATATTGGTACACCAGTCAAAATGGTGGAGTTAAGTTCGACTACCTTGGCGGTGAAGATCATGGATATAACAACCTGTTTATTGGCGAATGGACTAGCTATAATAACGGCGCAGTAAAGCCCGTTGGTTGGGGCTTGGGAGCAATACCTCTGGCCGAAGGCATTTTATATGAAGGCGATTGCGAGATATGTATTTCTTCCAAATACTATAACAATGGCTGGAGCGATTTTGAGAAGTGCGGTTCTCATTCTTCCCGATGATTATCATCAATTATATTGCATTTAACAATTACAACATCAACTTCTCCAACAACCGCATCTTTCACAAACGCAAATAATCGCTTTCCAGAAGCATATTAAAACAGCGAACAGCAAAATCAGTACACGGTTTTGCTGTTCGTCTTTATTATATTTCCAGCATAAACATGATAAAACCTCATCTTCCCTTCATTCAATATTAACAAAATGTGCTTCGTTTACCATTTCCCACTGCACTGGCATACCAGTTCGGGGCAACTCTCATTTTCATATACATATCCCCTGTTTGTCCCAACTATCCTCTCGCAGGAAAAACTATCTATACACAGCGAAGCAGCGAATTTGTCCCTTCCTAAAATTTCAATTAAATAACACCAAGCCCCAAAGAGAACCGAAGACTAAAGAGAACTTTGCAGATGTGAAAAAAGACTTATTTTTGTAGAAAAGACACATTACTATTAAAAACCATTGTGACAAATCGAATACACATATATACAAATTAATTTATCTAAAAGATGAGAAAATCAATTAACTCACTAATCCTAAAATTATTTCTAGCGGCCTCCCTTCCAGGCCTGTCGATGGAAGCAGCCGCATCGCCGGACAGATTAAGCCCCGAAGCCCAAAATCCATCCTCCGCTCCTCAACAGTCGAAAATCACCGTTCGAGGGACAATCAAAGACGCCGTGGGCGCCATCATCGGAGCCAGCGTCATGGAAAAAGGCACAGGCAACGGAACAGTAACAGACAGGGAAGGCAACTTCACGCTCAACGTTTCATCCAACGCTACTCTAATCATCTCCTACATAGGATATTCAACGCAGGAAATAACCGTGAACAGTAGCCGCACACAACTGAGCATCATTCTCACAGAAGACACCCAAACTCTGGAAGAAGTCGTCGTTGTCGGTTATGGAACTCAGAAAAAAGTCAACCTTACGGGCGCAGTCGCCCAGACAGACAGCAAAGTTTTTGAGACGCGCCCCGTAACCTCCGCAGTCAATGCCCTTCAAGGCGTCATGGCCGGTGTTCAGATTACTCCCGGCAACGGCAATCCGAATCAGGATTTGGGAATTAACATTCGCGGTACGACCTCCATTAACGGTGGCGATCCCCTCGTTCTGATCGACGGTATCGAAAGTTCACTCAAGATGCTCAACCCAAGCGACGTTGAGAACGTGAGTGTGCTGAAAGATGCTGCCGCCTCTGCCATATACGGCGTCCGTGCAGCCTTCGGCGTAGTCCTGATAACTACGAAGCGCGGGAAAGCAGGCAAACTCAACGTCAACTACTCAAATAACTTCGGTTGGGCAAAGGCGACTTATTTGCCCGAATTTGTTGACAACTCCTTCGACCATGCCACATTCGTGAATGCCTCGCTGATCAACAACGGCGCAGCCCCTCTCTACAACGCCGAACGCATGGCCGCCATCGAAGCATACTACAAGGACCAGTCCCAGCCGAATTATATTTTCGTCGGCAAGCAATACTATCAGGCAGGCTATATGGACTGGATGGACTTACTTATTCGTGACAATACGCCGAGACAGACACATAACTTCAATATATCCGGCGGCAGCGACAAAACAACGTTCTACGCCTCCATGTCATACCACAACCAAGAAGGCGTCCTTAAGATCAACCCCGACATATACAATCGCTATAATGCCCGATTGAGCGTTGACAATCGCAGTTACGACTGGTTGCATCTGGGATTCACGGCCACCTATAACAATTCAAAGATGAACTCCCCGATGACTTATGCCAACGACGTATGGCGTGCCCTGCTATTCAGCAGTCCTCTAAACGGCGGTCAATGGATGGGCGATCCCCAACATCCGGAATATGACCAGTTCATCGGTCATTATTTTCAGGATCAGAACATGATTCCCGTCCTTCTCTACGGCGGTCGCAACATACAGCAGCAGCATGAAGTCGTTCTCACCCCCTCCATAAACATTACACCGCTCAAAGGCTGGAACATCCATGTTGACTATAATTACAGCCGCACCTTCAGCCACGATACCCAGGATCACCGGCATATCGAAAAGCTGATCAACAATACCGGCAACGGCATCGTCGCCTATATGGACGTGCAGGAAACAGCCAATTCCCAATATATGGACTATTACCAGATCAATCAAAGCCAGAAAGACTATTATTCCTTCAATGCCTATACCGACTATTCCCTTACGAACGGTAAGCACAATGCCAAGGCAATGCTCGGCTTCAACCAGGAATATACCGGATACAGTTACCATTCGGCCCGCCGCAACTGGATGATCAACCCCGACCTTCCGTCTTTGGGCTTAGGCACCGGCGACCAAACAGTTGGCCAAAGCGGATATGAATTAGCCCTTCGCGGCGGATTCGGTCGTTTAAACTATGACTATGCAGGCCGATACCTCATAGAGCTTGTCGGACGTTATGACGGAACATCTCGATTCCCCAAAGACAACCGCTTCGTCTTCCTCCCCTCCGCCTCATTGGGATGGAGACTGTCGGAAGAAACATTCATGGCCTTCGCCAAGCCACTGTTCAACAACATCAAAGTGCGCGGAAGCTACGGAAAGCTCGGAAACCAAATGCTCACGAAAGATGCCTTAGGTACAAGCGGCGACATGCACTACTACCCCTATATATTCGGATTAGGCAGCGGCACATCCACATACTGGCTCTTCGGCAACGACAACAAGCAAAAAACCATCAACCCTCCCCTCCAACTGCCTGTCAGTTCCCTGACATGGGAGAAAGTCTCGACGCTAAACGCCGGTATCGATCTCGGTCTTCTCAACTCCCGCCTCAACCTCGAATTTGACATTTATACCCGCACCACATCAGACATGCTCATGAGCCAGACCCTTCCAGAAGTTTTAGGCACCACCGCCCCCAAGATGAACCTCGGCGAACTTAAAACTAACGGCTGGGAGCTAACTGTGAACTGGCACGACCGCACAAGCAAGGATTTCCAATACAGCCTTGGCTTCAACCTCTTCGACTCCCAGGGCGAAATAACCAAATGGGAAGGCGCCACCGGAACGGTAACAAGCAATTATCAGGGAAAGAAAATCGGCGAAATCTGGGGATACGAAACCGTAGGATTCATCTCCCCATCCGATTTCACGGATGGCGACGCAAACAAAAACCTCATCATATCCCAATCCTCAATAGCCTCCAACTGGAAACCAGGCGACATCAGATATAAAGATCGCAACGGCGACGGCGTCATCAATACAGGCCAGAACACAATAGAAGATCCGGGCGACCGCTACGTCATCGGCAATAGCACACCCAGATACCAATACGGCATCAAAGGCGAAGCACAATATAAAGGCATCTTCCTGAACCTCTTCCTGCAAGGCGTAGGAAAGAAAGATTTCTGGAACGCCACTCAAGAGTTCTTCCCCATGGGCACACAATATTATAACACCCAAAAACACTGGTTTACCGACAGCTGGTCACCCGAAAATCCCGACGCCTACTTCCCCTTGACCCGCGCCCGAAGCTCACAAAACCAGCAGGTGCAAAGCAAATATCTCCAAGACGCTTCCTATCTCCGCCTCAAGACCCTTACCCTCGGATACGAACTGCCCCAAGAATGGTTGCGCAAAGCATACCTCAGCAAAGCACAGATATACATCAGCGGCGAAAACCTCTGGGAACTCTCCCATCTTGTCGGCCCCTACGATCCGGAAACGCCATACGCCAGTAACGGTCTTGGCAACGGCTCATATACATATCCGTTTGCACGGGTATATTCCATCGGTCTCAACATAACATTTTAATCACACCCATTTTATTATACATATATGAAACACATAATGTTCGACATAAAGAAATTCGCCCGCATGGCGACAGCAGCGATAACCCTGCTGGGTATATACGCCTGCAACGACGATTTTATGGAACGCTATCCAATAACAGACCTCAACAACGAAGCATTCTGGAACTCAGAAAACGACCTGAAAGTATATAACAACGGCATATATAACACCGTAGTTGACCTGCGTTTCTTTGCCGGCAATGAGAAAAGCGCCTCCGGCTCGAAGGAAAACAGTTTCATGGCCGTAGAAGCCGTCAGCGACAACTTCGCCAGCACCGACGTCAACCTTCAGAAATGGGCAAACATATCTGCCGGCCTGCATACCGCAGAAGTCAGCACGACACCGTATAGCCGGTGGACATGGGAAGTCCTCTACCGCATCAACTTCTTCCTCGACAACTACGAGAAAGCAGTCAATGTCCCCGAAGCCACCCGCAACCGCTATGCCGGCGAAGCCCTCTTCTGGCGTGCATGGTTTTATTTCGACAAGATGCAAGAGTTCGGACAAGTTCCGCTCATTCAGCACGCGCTCAACGATAAATCGCCTGAACTTTACGCCCCGCAAAACTCACGCGAAGAGATAGCCAGCGCCATAATAGCCGATATAAACAAAGCCATCGAATATCTTCCCGAAGAATGGCCGTCCAACAGCCCCGACCGTGTAAATAAATACACCGCCCTTACGCTCAAGACGCGCATCAGCCTCTTCGAGGGCACATGGCGCAAATACCGAAACATGGACGGCTGGCAAAACTTCCTCTCCGACGCCGCAAGCGCTGCCGAAGCAGTAATGAACTCCGGCAGATATGAAATATACAACACCGGAAAGCCCGGAAGCGACTACCGCACCCTGTTCACCAGCCTGGATTTGCATGGGAACAAGGAAGTAATCATCGCCAAATACTACGACACGGGAAAATACACCCACAGCATAAACGGCAACCTCGTCACCCAAGGTTTCATGATTGGCGTAACCAAAGATTTGGTGGATGACTACCTCTGCAAGGAATCCGACGGTACGGCCAAACCCGTCACACTAAGCTCCACATACAAGGATGACGCCATCGAAGACGTCTTCGACAACCGCGACCCTCGCCTGGCTCAAACCGTTCTCGACCCCCGCATGGAAGAAGACATCATCGGCACCAGCACCCGTCAATACCCCAAGCTTAGCGGCATGAACGGCAATTCATGGGTATCGCTCACCGGTTATAACTATATCAAAAACTATAACAAGAACGATGCAAACGGAGGCAATTCCGAAATCACCGACTTCCCCATCTTGCGCTATGCTGAAATATTGCTCTCATACGCCGAGGCAAAAGCCGAACTGGGAAATATCACCCAAGCCGATTTGGACAAAAGCATCAAACTGCTGCGCGACCGCGCCGGTATGCCTAATCTCGACCTTAATCCGCCAATGGACCCCAAATATGCAGCCGAAGGCATCTCATCACTGCTGGTAGAAATTCGTCGCGAGCGCCGCGTTGAACTCTCATTCGAGAACAGCCGCTACCAAGACCTTATGCGCTGGAAAAAAGGCGCCAGACTGTCCATGCCCGTTCTCGGCATACGCATTGACGATGCTGACATAGCCGAAAACGGTCGCTACGCCGGAGCCAGCGTCACCCGCTTCGAGGTCAACGGCAAGAAATATCTTGACGCCTACGCCGGCACGCAATTTGCCCGCGACAAGCGCAGCTTCAATGAAAATAAACACTACCTCTTCCCCATAACAACCAACGTCATGGCCAAGAATCCCAACCTGGTTCAGACACCAGGCTGGTAAGAAAACAAAGAAGAAGTTTCAAAAGCTGTCCAAATCCCCTGGGCAGCTTTTTTTTATAGTCCGGAAGCAGGAATTTCCGTCTAAGCAAGTGTACAGAGCGTCTCGTGAAACGTTCGGAGTGTCTCGTGAGATGTTCCGAGCATCTCGTGAGATGTTCGGAGCGTCTCGTGAAACGTTCAGAGTGTCTCGTGAAACGTTCAGAGCGTCTCGTGAAACGTTCGGAGTGTCTCGTGAAACGCTCGGAGCGTCTCGTGAAACGTTCAGAGCGTCTCGTGAGATGTTCGGAACCTAAAACGGCAAGCACAACACTGCAAACCTCCCTTTCGGCACAGCTCTGAAAGAGAGCAAAAGATCAGCCGATAAATGTTTTTTTACATATCACTTGTAAATACGATTTCACTTATTTACCTTTGTCCATCATTAAAAAACTATTCACGTACCCAAAAAAAGTCAACGAAATGATCCTGCCACTCAAGAGCACTTACACTTTCATCAAAACAATGCCGTCCGGGAAAATACAGACAAAAACATTCTCTTTTTCCTTCCGTTCGGCGCCTGCACACCCTGTCATCCACATAATATAATTTCCACATGCACTCAAGAAATACAATCAAAAACAAGAAGTCCCGCTTCACACTCTCCCTCCCCTCATAAAAAGCCCATTTGACCTCATTAAACACAAAAAAATCGTCCTCAAACCCGTACAAAAAGATATATAACGACATATAAACATCCCCGCCCATCCGGCGGATGCCAACGTTTCCCAAAGGCAAACTTCCAATTGCATCGGAAGGTTAACCGCAAACGTCCTTCCAATCGTTTTTTTTGAGCAAGACTGCATATCGCATAATTAACACATGGCCCTATATACATAATGAATGAAGCAAACAAATATTCCCGTTCGTGCCCATGCTACGCCTTCCTTCTGTCAAGCGCCCCGTCTCATAAGGCGAGTCACAGAAGCGAGCAAGCAGTCACGAGACTAATTTCCCTGTCCTGCAAAGACATAGGCGGCTAGCTCCGGGAGGAAGTGAGTACCCCCCCACACTCCCCCTTGCAGCCAGAAAACACATAAAGAATAAAAACACAACAACGTAAATAAAACACTCATAATTAGTACAGATATGAAACGCATTTTTCACAAAGCGGCAATTGCCGCATTATTCCTGTGTATAACACAGATTGCAATTTACGCCCAGCACCCCATGACGAGTTTGGACGCTATATGGAAGAAGGCCACCTTCGGCCCCGGCCTTATTCGCCAAATCAAACCTACGGACAACGGAACTTATGTTGCCGCCGGACAAGCCTGGAACGACAACAGTAGCGGAGCAGATGTCAAAAAAGGACTTATCGTTGAATTTGACGAGTCCGGCAATACAATAAGAAGCATCATCGTTCCTTTCGACCAGAGCAAGTTGAATTATACCCCTGCCAATAACGGCAATGGCATTAAAGCCCACTTCCGCTTCGCCTTCAAAACACCCGACGGCGGCTATATTGCGTTCGGGCAAGTAATTGACGCCAACGTAAGTCCTTCCCTTGCCGAATTTAACTGGTCAACAGGCGGAAGAGGCCCTGATCTTACAAACGGCGTATGGGTTGTCAGGATTTCAGCAGCCGGAGTAGTGACCAATCAAAGAATAGATCGCGGAAGATACCCCAGCGACGGATATAAATTGCCTGACGGCAGCGGATATATCGTTGTCGGCTGCGACAGGTCAATACACGGATATTCCGGCAACAGAGACACTGACAATGCCGACGACAGACAGAGTTACGGAATAACCATGCTAAGAAAATACACGCTCAATGGCAATAACGCCCCTACGCTTGCCAAGGACAAGCGAGTAGAAGTATTCAGTAGCGGTTTGAATGAAAATTCACATTTCCGCGAAATAGAAGACCTGTATCAGGATAACGATAACAAGACGCAATTCGTAGCTATTTCCCGCGACTATATGTTTAATATAGATGCTTCTCCCACTGGAATATTTAGCCACAACAATATCTACGGCTTTACCTTTACAGCACTCAGCCCCTTGCTGCGGAGTTTGCTACCCCAGCTTCCATCCGACTATACAGTAGTAGGTGAAGCCAGCGGCTATTCAATTACTCCATCCACCGATGGATATTATTTCATCGGCAGCCGTTTAAATTCCGTTTACCCCGACTACGGATGGTGGGGGAACGCACTTTTCAGAGCCAAGTTCAACGGAACAGTTGGCCCTGGCTTCGCCATCCCTGTAAAGCCCATTGACAAGGCATATCTTTCCCCCCTCCGTATGCAACCTCCAATCGGTGCTCCAACCGGCAACTATTATTATCTGGGAGCTTTGCGCCAGTTAGCAGCCTCTAACGGCGACTTTTCAACAAATGACACATATCGCATGTACGGACTTACGCAAACCGGAAGCACAGTCAGCCAAACGCCTATAACCGGCGCCCCGTACCCGTATGGCTCCAGCCTGAAAATAGCCGGATTGAATGACGGTTTCTTTGCTGGCGGAATGACCCGTAGCACCGACGATGTTGGCTACGGCAAAGCCAGTATCGTCAAGCTCTCCACCTGCGCCAATTTTAAACTAAACATTAACGGCAGCGCAACCATAAGCCTCCCAACACTCAACAACCAGGCCATTTTCCAAGGTCGCACCACTACTTTTACAGGACAGACAGGAAGCGTCAGAGCCACCTGCATAGCAACAGACCTCACGCCCGGAGGAGGCGTACAGGAAATTAATAACGGTAACGGCGGAAGCCTTCCCATCTTCTCAAACATAACAGTATCAGGAAACGCCGTTAGCATCCCCAGCAAGCAATATAGCCTCAAAGCCGGCCAAACATTCGCCATAGTACAATACACCATCACCATTACAGACCAAAGCAACTGGTGCCAGCAGACGCAAAGCATCACGCTCTTCATCTATAACGCATCTCCAAGCTCCAGAGAATATTTTGCCTGCGACGGAGCGACAGTTGTCATTGGCTTTAACGCCGTAACGGGCGTGAAATACAACTGGTACAACGCATCAGTCAATGGCAGCATTGTAACAAATGGAGCGAATGTCAATACATTAACAGTAATAAAAGACGGCAGCGGTACACAAGAATGGTGGGCAGAACCGCATATTGAAGCTTACGGATGGACATTACCTCGCGTCCATGTTACGCTTAACATGGGAGGCGACTGCCAACCCCCTTACACAGCTTGTGCCACAGCAGGAACATTGCTCTGGAAAGAAGATTTCGACAGCTACGGCAACGCGAACGATGTTTTCAGCCAAACAGGTCTGGCGAGCGATATGACTGGTTATAGATTTGCCCGCAGCGACTACGGTACTGGGATTACCCTTTGGGATGAAAACACTTATGCCCTGGCCAAACACGGCGTCACTCAAACCGCATGGGCAGCACATTGGTTTATGGACGATCACACCAGTCAGAATGATCCGAATACAGGGCGCATGTTCATCGCAAATGGCAACACAGAATTCACACAGTTGTACAAACAGAAAATCGGCAAACTATGCGCCGGGCTAGACCTCAATTTTTCGTTCTGGACAAGAGGCTGCGACGCGCAAATGAGATGGAGAGTCTTCACAGTTAAGCCAGACAAGACAATCGACGACGTTCTCGCAACCTTCTATGCCAAACCATTGATGAGCAGAAACGCTTGGGATTCCGGCAGCACTTACCACGATATTCCCCATAATGACGATAACAGGCCCGCCTACAAATGGTTGCTTTACGGTTTCAAATTCAGCGTGCCGACTGAATATGCTGACAGAGACATATACTTCGACGTTTGGGACATTTCAACCATCCAGAACGGTAATGACTTCGCTATTGACGATATAGAAGTCCGCCTTTGCTCTCCAACGATAACCGTTTCGCAATCCGGCAAATTATGCGACGGCGGAGGCGGCAGCGTCACACTAACCGGCACAGTCAGTGACGGCAATTTGGAAAACCCGTTCAGCAATCCCCTTATTGCCAGATGGTACAGAATACCACTTACAGGAAACCCGTATGACGAAAGCCAAATGGGATGGAGCATTGCACAAGAAACAAGCTTCCCTTCCACTGCTATTCCCACCCTCACTTACTCGGCTACCCAACCCGGTTATTACCGGCTCGCCATAGCTGACGAACCCCACATCGGAAATTACAACTGCCGCTCCATGTCCAACCCCGTGAAAGTAGAAACACAACCCTGCCTCGCTGCCAACAACGACTACTACACGGTTCAAAAAGGCTACACCGTGGATATAAACGTCCTTGCCAACGACCAGCCCTCCGGACTTACAGCCTCATCCCTCTCATTCTCATCATTTCCTTCATCCGGAGATATAAGCATGACCGGGAACAATATCCGCTACTCAAGTTCAAACACAAGCACACCGGCAATGCAACTGGACAGCTTTGAATACAAAGTGGCATATAACGGAGCAGAGCAAATCGGCAAAGTATATGTATGCGTGCTGGACGACGAGAACGGTTCATTCAGCTGCGGAACAACCTATAAGCCCCAGCTGAAAACGAACACAAACATTTACAACTTCCTCTGGTACAACGATCCCGGCGGAAGCAGTTTTGCCCAAGGCCCCTCCCCTGAAGTGAATTTGTCCGACAATCCCACTACCATATATTATGTCCGTCCGGAGCTGAACAACCCGTCGAAAATCTTTGAACCTGGCAAGTTCACCATCACTCGCTCCACCGGCCTGACCATCAAGAACACTGTAAACAGTTCCGACGTGGGAGATTCCTACCCCTTTTATGAAGATTGCGGAACAGGCACCTTGACATTCGAGTATCCAACCAACAATACTCAAGCGCGAATAATTAATCTGACCTATTCAAACGGCTTCTCCAACTATGTAGTCAAAGCGGACGGCAGTGCCATGCCTTCAAATGTCACCATCGCGGCCGGAAGCAACTCAACAAGCCTTGCATTCAAAGTGCTCCCAAATCTAACTGCCAACGCCACGCTAACCATTACCGGCACAATAGCCGATGCAAGCTGCTCAAGCACACGAACAATCAACGTTTATCGCAAGTTCACCGGCGCAACGATTCTACAAAGCCCATCATGCGACAACGGTAGCGGAGTGCAGGTATGGGTAACGGCCAATGGTTTCAAACCACAAATACGATTGGATGGAGCCGGCTCATGGCAGCCTATCTCCACGCGATTCACGATAACTGCCGGAGCATCACATACTATCGAAGTACGCGACTCGCTCGGCTGTGCAGCACCTATTTCATTGCCATTCATGGTCAACAGCTGTTTCGGACTGAAGAACGACTACGTTTCCGTACAGAAGTACCATGCTGTGGAGATAGACGCCCTTGCTAACGATGCTATCTCCGGCGCCAATCTAAACACACTGACAATTACTCAGCCTCTATCCGGAACCGCAAGCATCATCGGAACAGGAACGAACAAAAAGATTATCTACGTCAGCAACAGCTCGCCGGCAACTCAAATAGACCAGTTCACATATACGATAACTAATCCAAGCACCGGCCTGCCCACTTCCGCAACGATTAATATCTATATACTTGAAGATTCAAACGGCGCAGCAGGCGGATGCGAACCATATACCCCCAATCTGAAAGCTAATCCGGCAGGAGTCAGCTTTATATGGTTTGCCTCCAACGAAACAACACAGATAAGCGCCCCATCCAACATAAGCGTGACGGGCGAACTAGTCTATTACGTCAAGCCCAACATAACCGGATATGACTACGAGAAAGGGAAGTTCACCGTCTATTACACAGCAAACAGCGGCGACCTTATCTGGACAGGAGACATCAGCAACGACTGGCACAACCCGCGCAACTGGGCAAAAGTCAACGCAAGCGGCAGCGGAACCACCCCAGTCTCTTACGCCCCGACCCGCTGCACGAACGTCATCATTCCTTCGCAAGTCAACAAATTCCCCGAAATCACAGGAACTGCCAAAGCAAAGAACATCACGATGAAAGACCGCGCCCAACTCAAGAACCAGCAAGGCCTCATCAACAACTATGACTATGCAACGGTAGAGATAAAGCTCAAGCCCACCGAGCTTGACCGCTACGTCATGTGGTCTGCCCCGCTGACAAACATGACCTCCGGAGATTACAGATACTCGGCAACCGGCGGCGACGTCTTCATGAACTACTTCCAGCAGGCAAATCCCGATCCTAACGCAAGCAATCCACAAGCCGTGGCAAATCGTTTCACCGCCTCCTTTGCCAATACTTCCCAGACCCTGGGTCTTGGTCGCGCCTTCAACCTGAAAGTCACCAAAACGACCGTCACGCAAGACGCAACCCTCCGCTTCTCCGGCTCTAAAAAGTTTATTACCGACAACATATCAGGCAACACTCTTCCTGTTATCCAAAGCGGCACAACCGGCTCCAACAACCTTCTGCAAGTAGTAAACCCCTACATGGCTTACCTGAACTTCAGTGATTTCTACCAGGCCAACACGTCAAACATCGCCAACGGTTACTACACCTGGAGCGGCCTTCCAAACGACGGCTTCGTTTCTCAAATCGCACTTGAGAACGGCAACCGATATGTTGCGAACGCCGCGGCTCCGCTATCCAGCACACCCGAACTGATCCCCCCCTTGCAATCATTCATCGTCAGAAGCGTCCGCGCCAATGTCACCAGCTTGAACATATCCCCCAACCATACAAGAACAGTTGCTGACGGCACAAGCTATTCCCTCCGCTCCAACTCCGTTGCCGTCGGCGGCGTGCTGCACATACAGGTTTCCCAGAACGGCAATAAAGCCTACGCCGCCCTGGTATATGCCCCACAAACCAGCCATGCAATTGACCGTGAAGACATGCCCGTCATCATCCGCGACGACATGCCCCTGGCCGTATATACATTCTCAGCCATGAACGATGCCCTGGCCGTCAACAGCAACGAATACTTCGGGATGCAGCCCATCAAGCTCGGCATCATCGCCACCGCGGCAGGCGAAGTCAAGCTAACGTTCGACAATTACGACACGTTCGGCCACAAAGTCATCCTTCAGGACAAGCAAACCAACAAGCACATAGACATCAGCGCCGCGCCATCCTACACATTCACGGTCGCCAAAGCCGGCGAAATTAACGACCGCTTCACAATGGACATAACCTATACCGGGCAAGGCATAACGTTCACCGATACTGAGGCAACAACTGTCCAACCCAACATCGCCGTCAGCGTAACCCCCGACGGCCTGCTTCTCCGTTCAAACAGCGACCCGATACAGAGCGTAGAGGTTTACGACATGCTTGGAAAAGCTATTTATAAAGAAAAGGGACTGAACACGACCGAAAAGTCCGTTCGCCTCTCCTCCCATGGTGTACACATCGTACTAACCAAAGTTCGAGGAGAGACATTTATCGAAAAAGTTCTATTGAAGTAGCTTCATTTGTTTGTTTACTTTGTTCACTCAAGATAAATAACTTGTAGTTGTACAAAAGAAGGTTGGGAGACGTGAGTTTCCCAACCTTTGCTTTTTTTCGTAAAAAGTCACACAAAGAAGAAACAATTTTCAGAAGCCCCACATAACCATTCAGGCAAACATTTTCAAGTTCATTTCATCCCCCTTGCAGATAAACCTCCTGATAAACTTTCCACCATTATCCAGCACAACAATACCTCCATTCATTTATTAATTGCAGTGTAAACTCTGTAAATACAAGAGCATATTCAGGAAGTTAACCCAATATCTTCCCGCCGGCGAACCAATCCGCAACAACGCCGGCACAACCACATGGAATACCCCTCCGCGATCAAGCAGGAAAGGCTTCCACATGCAAGCGTCCCGGATATAATCTATTATCTTTGCACACATAATAATAACAATACAATAAATATATAATGAGTACAGACATAACAAATAAGGAAAAAACAAACAGGAGCATGAATAAATACACGCTCGCCATTGTCACAGCAATCATCTTGGCCGCCGTTCTTTTCGGCTGGTGGTACAACACTCGCCGGCTAAGGCAAGACATGGACAATCTGCGGGAAGCGCACAAACTCGAAATGGAATTTGGCGAACTTAACAAAGAATACGACCAGCTCTCGATGCAGTTCGAGGGAAACATGTTCAAAATCGGCAACGACTCCCTCTTCTCCCTCCTCACCACCGAGCAAGCCAAAGTGCAACAACTGATGGAAGAGCTTCGCACCGTGAAAGCCACCAACTCCAAGCGCATCAACGAGCTGAAGAACGAATTGGAAACGCTGAGAAAAATCATGCGCGGCTACGTCGTCCAGATCGATTCGCTCAACACCGCCAACGAACGTCTGACCAGAGAGAAAAACCAGGCCGAACGCCGCTATCAAACCGTCAGCAGCGAAAAAGAGAAGATCGAAAAAGAACTGGAAAAACAAACTGAAAGAGTCACCCTCGCCAGCCGCCTCGACGCAACAAACATCACCATCATCGCAACCAACGAAAGAGGAAAAACCGTCAAGCGCATCAAGCAAATGACGCAATTCGTCGTCACCTTCCGCATCGCCAGGAACATAACCGCCCCCACCGGCGAAAAAACCATCTACGTCCGCATCAAAAAGCCGGACGACGACATCCTCGTAAAAAACCGCTCGAACATCTTCCCCTTTGAAGGCCGGGAAATCAACTACTCGATGAAGCGCATCATCGAATACGACGGCGAAGAACAATCAGTTACGATGTACTGGGACATTGAAGAATACCTCTCTCCCGGCACGTACAGGGCAGACATATTCGCAGACGGCAACCTGATTGGACAGCAGCCCTTCGAGCTATCCGACAAATAAACGCTCCTTCCCACCATTTACTCTACCCCGCGCTCTCTAAAATTCCAGTCAAACCAGAGCAACGCCGGCAAAAGAAATATCCCATCGAAGCATCCTTACCAGGGAAAAACTATTCTCATCAGCTTCCGAATGATTATTACGAAGACCATCAAACTGATTTCATCCTTCCTTCTCCTCTGCCTCCTGCCGGTCGGATGCACGACCCGGACAGGCAGCAATACCTGCATGGAGACAGCCTCCGACGCCGGCGGTTTTGTCGCACTCACGGACACGCCGCTGATAAGCCCGCCTCCCGATTCGCTTCACCTCGACGCCTTCTACAAAAAATACATGAACGTAAGCGGCATCCACGTCGTCAGTTCATGGCGCGTGCCCGACAGCTGCTTCTACGCCGCATATATCTCGATAAAAAGCCTGGCCGACGCCCTTCCCCCCGAAGTGATGCAGTCGCTAACCTCCCGCAACACGCGCATAGGCATCATGGCACGTTACGAAGGCACGACCGACATCCCCGAACACGCCTACCTGAAGAACGACACATCCCTGAACTGGGACGTCCGCGCCCGCGGCCTTGGCGGAGATTTGGACGAGCCGCTGTCCACATGCGCCGAAGAGAACATCCTCGCCTATCAGATAGACAAATACCACGCCGAAGACATCCTCATCCACGAATTTGCCCATACCATCCACTTCGCAGGCATCGCCCCGGTCTATCCCGACTTCAACCGCGAGCTTCAGTCGGCGCTCGACTCTGCCGTTGCCGAAGGTCGGTGGACAAACGTCTATGCCGCGACAAACATAGCCGAATACTGGGCAGAAGGCGTACAAGACTGGTTCAACGTCAACGCCGAAGTGGACGATGATAACGGCGACGGAAAACATAACAAAATCAACACCCGCGAGGAACTTGAACGCTACGATCCCCGCCTGTACAACATCCTCTCCCGCTTCTTCCCCAAAACGACCCGACAAATCAGCCGCCATAAGAAAGTCAATCTTTACAACTGGCAGCCGAAATAATACAGGCGCTGGGCTAAAAGTTTAAAAAACGAGTAAAAAAGACCAGTCAGAAAGCCTCCCGAAATTTTCCGGGAGGCTTTCCTTTTTAGGGGAATCCATCATTATTTTTTCAGGACACTTTACCCCATGAGGGGTTGCTTCAAAATTTTTGCAGGACGTTTTCACCTTTGAGGAAATCCTTCATGATTTTTTCAGGACACTTTTCCCCTTAGGGAAATGCTCCAAAATTTTTGAACGAACGCTTTCCCCTTTGGGAGAATCCTTCATGATTTTTTCAGGACACTTTTCCCCATGGGGGGTAGCTCCAAAATTTTTGAACGAACGGTTTCCCCCTTGGGGGAATCACTCACGATTTTTTCAGGACACTTTTCCCCATGGGGGGTAGCTCCAAAATTTTTGAACGAACGGTTTCCCCCTTGGGGGAATCACTCACGATTTTTTCGGGACGTTTTCCCCCTTAGGGGAATCCTCCAAAATTTTTGAACGAACGGTTTCCCCCTTGGGGGAATCACTCATGATTTTTTCGGGACGCTTTCCACCTTAGGGAAATGCTACAAAATTTTTGAACGAACGGTTTCCCCCTTGAGGGAATCCCTCATGATTTTTTCGGGACGCTTTCCACCTTAGGGAAATGCTACAAAATTTTTGAACGAACGCTTTCCCCTTTGGGGAAATCACTCATGATTTTTTCAGGACACTTTTCCCCATGGGGGGTAGCTCCAAAATTTTTGAACGAACGGTTTCCCCCTTGGGGGAATCACTCATGATTTTTTCGGGACGTTTTCCCCCTTAGGGGAATCCTTCACGATTTTTTCGGGACGCTTTTCCCCTTTGGGAAATGCTACAAAATTTTTACAGGACGTTTTCCCCTTTGGGGGAATCCCTCATGATTTTTTCAGGACACTTTCCCCCTTAGGGAAATGCTCCAAAATTTTTGCAGGAACGGTTTCCCTCTTGCGGGAAAGGCAGCAAATTCCAAATTTTTATTCCCGGAGCTATTTGTAACCGTATCTTAACAATTCCAGTTGAACTATCGCTAACTTAGTAGCGTTCAATTAATATGCAAGCATGGAAACTCAAGCAAGCAATACGCACATATTGATAGTCGATGACGAGCCGGACATACGCGAAATCCTGCAATTCAATCTCGAAAACGAAGGCTATCACACCGACATGGCCGCCTCGGCAGAAGAAGCCCTCTCGCTCCTGTCGCCCAGGCACCGCCTTATCCTCCTCGACGTAATGATGAGCAAGATGTCAGGCTTCAAGATGGCCGACATGATTCGCAAGGACGGTAATCAGATTCCCATCATTTTCCTTACGGCCAGGAAAGCCGAGAACGACATGCTCACCGGCTTCTCCATCGGAGGCGACGACTATATATCCAAGCCCTTTTCCATCAAGGAGGTTATCGCCAGGGTGAAAAGCGTCCTCAAGCGCGGCGGGACGCACAAACCTGTGCAGCATGTTCTGCAAGCCGGCGGAATAGCCCTCAACACTCGCACGAAAACCCTCCTCGTCGACAATTGCACCGTTGAGATCACGCGGACAGAGTACAACATCCTCCTCCTCATGCTCAAGCACGAAGGCGAGTTCCTCACCCGCACTGACATTTTAGACAATGCCTGGAGCAATGAAGGCATCGTTCTCGAACGGACGGTTGACGTCCACATCACTCGTTTGCGGAAAAAGCTAGGCCGCTATTCCGACTGCATAGTCACCCGCACCGGACATGGATACATGTTTTCCCATTCCGAAAATCATCCGCATATATGAAAATCACATACCGCCATCGCATGTTTGCCGGCATCCTCGGCATCTTTCTGCTCTTCTCCTCCGGCGTAATCCTTATCGAAGGCAAGCAGGAAGAATCCCTTCGTCGTGCAGCGCTCGAAAGTCGGCTGGACGGTTATGCCGGCGTTGTTCATGCCGCCATCCTCCGCCATCCGCAAGGATTCGACGATGCGGAAAAAGCCGGGGAGGAACTCCGGCACATCCTTCCCTCCGAGGTTCGCATCTCCATAATCGACAGCGCCGGTCGCGTACTTGCGGATAATGAAGTGAACGATATTTCCCTGCTCGACAACCACCGCCATCGCCCTGAAATAAAGGACGCCACCGAGAAGTCGCACGGTTCGACGCTAAGACGCTCCGGCTCGACAGGACATAAATACCTTTATTACGCCCGGCGGTTCGAGGATGGAAATTTCATCCGCGTAGCCCTTCCATATAATACGAACATGCAGGAACAGCTCCGGGCAGGCAATCTGTTTATATATTTCACGGGCGTGCTCTTCATCGTTGTCCTTCTGATGATAAACTACATTGCCGGTCGCTTCAGCCAGTCCATCCGCCGCCTCAAGGAATTTGCATCAGCCATCAAGCAAGGGCGCCCCCTGCCCTCCCAGCTGCCATTCCCCAAGGACGAGCTGGGCGACATCGGCAACGAACTCATCGACATCTTCAAGCAAAGCGAGCAAGGGCGGCAGGCAATCATCGCCGAGCGCGGGAAGCTCAACCGGCACATCCGTTTCTCCGGCGAAGGCCTCTGCATCTTTAGCCCCGACATGAAGGCAATCTATTCAAACACCAGCTTCATTCAATACATCAACCTGATTTCAGACCAGCCCATGCTTGGAGCCGAAGACGCGCTCAATACCCCGGCCTTCCGCCCGATAGCAGACTTCATATCCTCCTCAAGCCGAGAAAACAACCATGCAGATTTCCGAATAAGAAAAAATGCCAAAACATTCTCCGTGCAGGCGGTCGTATTCCACGACGAAAGTTTTGAGATCATCATAAAAGACATAACCAAAGTCGAACAAACCCGCCTTCTCAAGCAGGAGATGACGAGCAACATAGCCCACGAGCTTCGCACCCCCGTTACCAGTCTTCGCGGCTACCTCGAAACGCTCACGTCCCAAGCGCTTGATGCCGACAAGCAAAAGCAATTTCTCGACCGCGCCTTCCTGCAATCCATCCGCCTCTCCAATCTCATCGAAGATACGGGGCTGATCAGCAAGATTGAAGACGCTCCCTCTCAATTCCCCCTCGAACTGCTCTACCCCTCCCAAATCATCAGCGAAGTAAGGGACGACCTTAGCGACAAGCTCCATGCGAACAACATCCTCTTCGTCAGTTCCGTTGAGAGTACTCTCACGCTCAACGGCAGCTACACCCTCCTCTACTCCGTCTTCCGCAACCTCATCGACAACTCTATCAGCTACGGCGGGCACGACATAGAGATCAACATCAACAACTACTCGCTGGACGAGAACTACCTCTACTTCAGCTATTACGACACCGGTTTTGGCGTCGATGAGCGTCATCTCAGCCGCCTTTTCGAGCGTTTCTACCGCATCAGCGAAGGGCGCACCCGCGACACCGGCGGTTCCGGTCTCGGCCTCTCCATTGTCAAGAATGCCATTCTCTTCCACAAGGGCGACATTCAGGTAAAGAACCGTCTCGGCGGCGGCCTTGAGTTCCTCTTTACTCTGAAGAGAAATCTCCGGCGGTGATTCAGGGCGAAGGCGGCATGTTTTAAGACATAAAGTGAAGCGAAATCCTCCCTGCAAGGCACACTGGAAAACTTCGCTTTATTAAGAGGAGTCATCGCATCAGAATAGCCCAACTTCTATAAGGTGAGAACTGATAAATTTAAAACGGGAAAAGACAACAATGCCTTAGATTGAACTCTCTAATTTTGCATCATGAGTTACAGTTATAAAAAAATGCATCAAATTTGAGATGAAAAAGTTAATCGTAGTTATTTGTATTTCAATCTTTGGTTATTTATCCTTTTCTACTTCGTGTACTCGAAGAACATTTTCTTCAGACGCCAAGTATAAATAGCCCAATGAAATAGTCTATTATTAAACAGCAACAAATGTTCCTGCACCTGTACGCGAAAATATTAGTGCGGCAATGACTTCAGCAACCGACAAGAGATAATAATCCCGAACATAAAAAACATCAGCCGGGTAGCTCCCGCCTCCTCTCACAACAAACCATGACACAAAAGTTTTATTCCTGATGTCATAAAATTGAACCTTCAAACGTCTATTATTATGAAAAGCTCCAGAAGAGATGCTTTTCCAGCCTGATACATTAATTACTCATAATCATTTTGCAAGCATGAAGTTCAAGTTAAGTTATTTTATTCCCTTATTGATTGGTCTGTCTATCGCGATTGCCCTTCGCTGGTGGGGCTTTTTCATCATCTTCCCATGGATAGGCGGCTGCATTACGGCAGGCATAATAATATCATCAGGACGCGAAGGCCGCGACAGGCAGATTGGGCGACGCCTCAGCATATTAATGATTGCGCCCGTCTTCCTTGTCTTCATCGGCCTCATGCAGCGCGAGAATCTGCAGCTGGAGGAAACAGTCATATATGCGTTATTATTCCTTGCGACCGGAATATTCACTCGCGTCCTGATTCATTATGCGATTGCGAAGCTTCTCGGTCCCTTTATCTGGGGGCGAGGCTTTTGCGGATGGGCATGTTGGACAGCAGCGGTTTTGGAATGGTTGCCTGTTAAGGAGAACAAGCCCATACCGGAACGATATACATATATTCGTTATCTGACGTTCCTCATCTCCCTGCTTGTTCCGCTCATTTTCGTCTGGCTGGGCTATGATTGGCCGACATATCATGTGAATGAGAAAGCTGGAGGGCTAATAGCGCAAGGGAAAAGTGGGCAACTTATGTGGTTCATTGTCGGAAACAGCATTTATTACCTCGTCGCGATTGCCCTGGCCTTTAAATTCAAGAAAAAAAGAGCGTTCTGCAAGATTGTATGCCCCGTATCCATCGTAATGAAAGCACAGACTGGCGTCGCACTTATTCATCGAGCGCCGACGGGCGAAAAATGTATCAGCTGCAAAAAATGCAGCACGAACTGCCCAATGGATGTAGACGTAATGAAATATATATCCGCCGGCAAACGTGTCCGGTCGAGCGAATGTATTTCTTGCGGCTTATGCACTGATATATGTCCGCAGAAAGCGATAAGGTAAAAGGAAGCGCTGGGGGAAAAGTGCGCTTAAAATTCGGAAATAAAATGAAACTTAATATCCGGGAAATCCTGCTGCGCCATATTCAGGACGTATGCCGAATCAGCGAGATAAACATTACGCCCCTCCCTGTCGGTTGCCATATACTGCGCTTTGCGCTTCATGAAATTATCGAGCATTAAAAGATTAGCGCTTTCAATCCAACAGGCTTTATAGAAGCTCGCGGCCTCCCATCTGCATTGAGCGCCATATTCATGAAGAAGCCTGTATTGAATGACTTCAAACTGAAGTTGGCCGACAGCGCCTATAATTTTACGACCATTAAAGCGATTGGTAAATAATTGAGCCACGCCTTCGTCCATTAGCTGCTCAATGCCTTTGTTTAGCTGCTTGGCCTTCATCGGGTCTGCATTCTCGATGTACTTGAACATTTCGGGAGAGAAGCTGGGGAGACCCTTGAAGTGGAGCGCCTCCCCTTCGGTCAGCGTATCGCCGATCTTGAAGTTGCCCGTGTCCGGGAGACCGATAATATCCCCGGCAAAGGCCTCGTCAACGGTCTCCTTCTTTTGCGCCATGAAAGCCGTCGGGCTACTGAAGCGCATCATCTTATCCTGACGCACATGTTTATAATTAGCGTTCCGTTCAAAGCGTCCCGAACAAATTTTGACAAAAGCTATGCAAGAGCGATGATTCGGATCCATATTCGCATGTATTTTGAATACAAAGCCCGTGAATCGTTCCTCTTCAGGATGCACAATGCGTTCCAGCGCTCCTACCGCTCTTGGAGAGGGCGCAATTTTCAGGAAGCAGTCAAGCAGTTCTTTCACTCCGAAATTATTCAGAGCCGAGCCGAAGAAAACCGGCGCAATATCCCCTTTAAGATAGTCCTCCGCATCAAAGGGCGGATAAACCCCGTCGACAAGTTCGATATCCGCCCTCAGCTTGACGGCCTGTTCGGGACTGATATGCTTCTCCAGCTCCGGACTGCGGACGTCGGCAAACGCGATGCTTTCAGTGACATGCTGTTTGCTCGGAGCATACAGGTCAAGCTTCTCCTCATATATATTATAGACCCCTCGGAAACGCTGACCGGCATCAATTGGCCAGCTTAGAGGGCGAACACTGATGCGAAGCTCTTTTTCTATCTCGTCGAGAAGGTCAAATGGATCCTTTCCTTCACGGTCCATCTTGTTTACGAAAACAATGACGGGAGTTTTCCTCATGCTGCAAACTTCCATCAGTTTGCGCGTCTGAAGCTCTACGCCCTTGGCAGCGTCAATGACAATTATAACACTGTCGACTGCCGTCAGCGTCCGGTAAGTATCCTCGGCAAAATCCTGGTGCCCCGGCGTATCGAGGATATTAATCTTATGCCCGCCATAATCAAAAGCCATGACGGAAGTTGCTACTGAAATCCCCCTCTGCTTTTCGATCTCCATCCAGTCCGACGTGGCCGTTTTCCGAATCTTGTTAGACTTGACGGCCCCTGCCACATGAATAGCTCCTCCAAAGAGGAGGAGCTTTTCCGTTAATGTTGTCTTTCCCGCATCGGGATGACTGATTATGGCGAATGTTCGCCGCTTGTGTATTTCCTCTTCGTACATTCTAACTAATGTTTTGCATCATTCGTTTAAGGCTGTCTTCCCAGTGCGGAATTTGCAGTCCGAAGGTTTTCTTGATCTTTCCCTTGTCCAAAACGCTGAACTGGGGTCGTGAAGCCCGTGAAGGATAATTCTTAGTGTTAATCGGATTGACTTTACAATCAAGTCCGGCAAGCTCAAATATCTTCCGTGCGAAGTCATACCAGCTTCCGACACCCTCATTGCTGAAATGATAGATTCCCGGATAAAACTTTTCAGTCTCCGCCTTTTTGATAATTCCCAGAATTGCCTCTGCCAGATCCGCTGCATAAGTCGGCGTCCCTATCTGGTCGAAGACGACATTCAGTTCATCCTTCTCCTTGGCCAGCTTCATCATCGTGCGAACGAAATTGTTTCCATATTCGGAATACAGCCATGAAGTTCTGATAATAATGGCATCCGAACAGACTGCCCTCAGGATAAGTTCCCCCTGCTGCTTGCTCCGACCGTAAGCCGATACGGGACATGTATAATCCGTTTCAACGTAAGGCAAGCTGTTCGTCCCGTCGAACACATAATCCGTCGAGATATGAATAATCTTTGCATTAAAGCGCGTCGCCGCCTCCCCGATATTGCGAACGGCATCCCTGTTGAGGCGGAAACAGACAATTTCTTCCTCCTCGGCCTTGTCGACGGCCGTATACGCGGCACAGTTTATTATATAGTTAACGGAGTTGGCCTCCATAAAGGCAGTGATTGCCTCCTTGTTGCAGATGTCGAGATCATCAACGTCGGTGAAAAGGCTCTTGACCTCCGTCATGGAGTTTAACCGTGCTTCGAGCGACCTCCCCAGCTGCCCCTTGGCGCCTGTAATTAAAACAGTCTTCATAATCATTCTAACTTTTAAGATGTTGGGTTACTATTCTTATATTCCTTATATCTCTCGGAGAGCATCGCCAGGAAAGTAGCAATCTGCTTCATTCCCTCAACCGTCAGGGGTGTAACTTCGCTCTCTTTTAACTTTAATATGGAATATCCATATATGGCAGTGAGGCAAGTCTCTATTTCGCTTTGCGGTTCGTCGCCCGCCTTTGCCCGGAGCTGAACGATTAGAGGCAAGGTTTTAAAATATACGGAATGATAAAGCGTATCCTGGGGCGATTTAACAAGCGAAAGATGCAGCTCGTCCAGTTGCATGACCACAATTTTGTTTATCTGTATGTGCCCCTTCTCCTTGACGCCTTCCGTCCTCATCATATCCATCAGCTCCTCGTACCACTGTGCAATCGAAGGCCTGACATCCTCCGGACAGTCGTAAGCATTAACAAGCGTGCGGCCGATTTCATCCGAATCAAAGCGATTAGCCCGGATGAGATCCTCCACGTACCACATATATAAGATGTATTCGATTATATTTTCTTTTCGTTTCTTCTGTGCGATAATCATACTGCAAAGATAGCCCGAAAATCGTGAATCGGGCGCGTTGAAGATTTTGAATTAAAGATACGTTCCAATTGTAAAGCAGAGAACCGTAAATGAAAAAAGAAACTTTGCGCCCGCCGTCAGGCAAGCAATCATGCCGCCCGAAGATTTCACTCCCCGCTCCGTGAAGCCGTTCCGGAATCCCGAAAGTATTTTTCCCTGCGTCGTGAAGAATTTCCGGAATCCCGAAAACATTTTTCCCGGCGTCGTGAAGGTTTTCAGAATCACGAAAGTTTCCCGACAATCTCCGGGAAGCTTTCGGGATTCCCGAAATAACCAGTTGCAGACAAAAAAGAGTACACGAAGACACGAAATCCTGGAGTCTGAAATCGCCCAACTTTCGCGTCCCCGTGTTGCTCTTATCATCAAATAATCAAATAATACAAAATTCAAAAAAGCCTTGCAGCGGCTTAAACGAAAGAATTATCAGTCCATCCCAGCTTGACGAGTTCAATTTTTGCCGGGTCGGAAGTCCCAAGATGATAGCGCGTATCGGCTAGGGCAATATGCTTTGCCGGCGGATTCAGCGGCCTCTCCTCCTTGAAATATTCCCGGCGCTTTGCCTCGATTATTCGCAGTCCGACCGAATCGACAGCCACAGGGTCAAAGCCCGCGAGCAGGCCGCAATATTTCCAGCTAAACTCTTCGGAGAAGGTGCTCGGAGCCAAATGGTGAAACTGAGGAGTAAACATCACGAGGATATGAAGCCTCGTTTTTCCCTTTACGCTCGGCAATTCCTGCAGGCTGCCAAGCACGGAGCAGGAATCCTCATGATAGTCTGAGGGCTTCTGTGCGAACATTATATAGTTCTTCAGCAATGTTCCGACGCCCGACCAGGCATGAGTTCGCATTGGCCTGATGTTAATCAGGGCTGTCGAGTTTTGGAAGACGGTGTTGTTCTTCACTCCTCGGTCATCGACGCTCACTTTATCCTCCGCGACGCCTGCGGCGATGACCCTCTCCTTGAGTATTTCGTTCATTACCGGCGGTGTAGGCAGTCCGTTCCACGCATTGGTTTTGATGCCCACGACGTCAGTCGGTTTGATTATCGACGCCCATGCCTTAGCCTTGTCCGTGATGCCCGTGAGTCTGCAAAGCGCCTCGTCGGTCATCTGTTCGCAGATCGTGCGGTCAGGCGCATCCCCTCCGGCAAAAAGCATTTGGTTGCGGATAAGAATTACTTTACTGTTCGTCTCCTTTGCATCGGCCCATGCCGTAATGGGTCTGGCAAGCAGCAATGGAGCGCTGACAGCTGCGGCGGCTGTCCGTTTCAACAATTCACGGCGAGTTAAATTTTCCATACACTTAAAATATTTATTTATAGAAACCAAAAACCTGCATATCAAGACCTGCACAAGAGGCAAAAGCCGGATATGCCCAGGCAAATATCTTTTTCAGTAGTAAAGCGAAACAAAAAGTTTGACATTCGGCCCGCCTCGCTATTTATTAACCGAGTTAAGCAGCCAGTCCGCCTGCTCCCGACTGTTCCCGTTAAAGACGGCGACCAGGCGGCGTCCCATTATTCCGAGCGCAAACCAGCTCCCGTCCTCAAGAATTACGGCGGGCGCCTGCTCAGTCCATTCCGGCGCATATTTGTCCCTCAGCTGCCTTCCGGCCACAATCGCCTCGCCACTGTCGGGATAATCAACCAGCAGCAGAATCGCCCGCGCATCCGACGGGCCATACTTCCCCAGCACGGCATCAGTCGCCGCCCCGATATTCAGGATATTAAAATCAGCAATAAACATATACGCATTAAGCCATATATAATGATGGAAATAAAGGAATCCGGCAGCCATAAGCCCTTCCCTTGGGAGCGCGTCGACAATCGCCGGTACGGTTCCCTTCCCTTCGATCGCCTTGTCGACAGTCTTGGCCATGAAACGGATAGCCTCCGTGCTTTCGGGCGTCGCCTTCTGCGCAGAAACGATAACGAAATACTTGTCCTTCCAAAAAAGGATAAAATCATTAAAGCTTTGCGACCCCTGACCGTAATCATATTCCTCCCTGTCCCGATTCTGCGTAAATACGCCGAACGCATTCCTGGATTCCGTCATTTCATAAACCTCGACCGTAATCTGCGGCATACCCTCTCCGTTATACTTGCATCCGGTCATGCCGACCAGCCCGTAAGACATATACATCTCCGCCCCGCCATTTATATAATCATAAAGAGCCTCGCCCGAATAGTCCAGCCAGTCCGTAGCCCTGTATTCCTTAAACTCATCCGGCAGCAGCTTCATCACCTCCAGCTTTTGAGCCACCCCCCCGGCCGGGAAGAAAATCCCAGCCGCGACAACCAAAACCGCACAAAAATTTCTCATACTTTATCATATTAAACATAAACACATAAAATTTCAAACCATAAGGCCGGCCATTCGGTCCGCGCCCCGCAACAGGAAACCAACCAAACTCATGACAATCCCAAAACAAGCAGCCCCTTATCATACACCATAATATTATATGTATCAAAGACGACTTCTGCCTCTCGTGCCGCCCGACGACAAGCACGCCCCGCTCCCCAGGGCATCCTGGAGAAACATTCGCCTTGCAGCGAAATGCGCAAAGCCATTCGGGGGAAAAGGGAAAAGAAGAAAAATGGAGCGGTTATAATAATGTATTCGATCATTAGGCGACAAGTGGATTTACTGATTCTTGCTTCATGTTGATTTTTCCGTGAAGTAAACGAAATTCTCCGGCATATACAAACTCCCCACACATTTTGCCTCCATCGCCATCAGCCATCCCATCTCCCCCAAATCCCTCGACAGGAAGGCTCCGGGGAATAAGGCGAGTTTGACTATCTTTGCAACAATAAAAAAAAGAGCGCAATAATATGAACACATTAAAAATTATCCTTCTCGCGTGCGGCGGAATATTAGTCTCCTGCGCGAACAAAGGCTCCGGCGAAACCGGAAAAGCCGGCAACAACACTCCCCAAGCCGTCCATACGCCCATTTTCAATGCGGACAGCGCATATATATATGTCCAGAACCAGGTCAGCTTCGGCCCGCGCGTTCCGAACACGCCGGCTCACCGATCATGCGGCGACTACCTGTCCGCAGAGCTTCAGCGCCTCGGAGGACAAATGCACATACAGGAAATGACGCTCACGGCCTACAATGGCGACCGATTATCAGCTCGGAACATCATTGCCTCCTTCAATCCATCCGAAACTCAACGCATCCTGCTTTTCGCCCACTGGGATTCACGCCCCTGCGCCGACCGCGAAACGGACAGTTCCCGGCAACACCTCCCTATTGATGGAGCGGACGACGGCGGCAGCGGTGCAGGCATCCTCCTGGAGATTGCGAGACAAATCGGGCAGACGCCTCCCTCCACAGGGATTGACATCATCCTGTTCGACGCCGAGGATTACGGCTCTCCCGAATTTGAGAAGACAAACAGCAGGCCGGACACTTGGTGCCTCGGTTCCCAATTCTGGTCGAAGAACCCTCACGTTCCCAACTACACAGCCCGGTTCGGCATATTACTCGACATGGTCGGCGCCCGCAACGCCACCTTTTTGAAAGAATATACCTCTATGGAAAAAGCTCCTCAAATAGTAGATAAAGTCTGGAACGCTGCACGCAACCTTGGCTATGGCCGTTATTTCATCGATCAAAAAGGCGGTTACATTATTGATGACCATCAGTATGTCATCTCCGGTCGGCGCATCCCCTGCATAGACATCATCAACTACGATACGAACACGCCCAGCGGCTTTGCCTCGCACTGGCACACGCACAATGACAATCTCGGCGTCATAAGCAAAGAAACTCTCAAGGCCGTCGGCCAAACCGTTCTAGAAGTCATTTATAATTACTGATACGCTGAAAGATGAAAAGCATAAACGAACTTCAAGACGAAATCATTGACCTCTTCAGCCTCTTTGACGACTGGATGGATAAATACTCGCAGCTCATCGAGCTTGGCAATTCTCTTCCCCCGCTGGACGAGAAATACAAGACCGAAAACAATCTTATCGAAGGATGCCAAAGCCGCGTATGGCTTCAAGCCGACTATACCGACGGGACAGTCAAGTTCCAGGGCGACAGCGACGCATTAATCGTGAAAGGCATCGTCTCTCTCCTCATCAACATCCTGTCCGGCCATACGCCTCAGGAAATACTCGACGCCGACCTGTATTTCATCGATCGCATTGGCCTTCGAGCGCATCTGTCCCCTACCCGCTCCAACGGCCTCATGGCTATGGCGAAACAAATGAGAATGTACGCCCTTTCATTCCGCGGTATCGCGAACTAAGGCATCATAGATTCCGAACACCCTATCCAAAAACTGTACATATAATAATGTATAACATCCCCATCTCCCTCAACGCCGAAGAGCCGCTTTCCTGAATATCGGAAAGCGGCTCTTCGGTTTAAAGAAAGAAAACAGGCGAACAAGATACGCTCTCGCCGCCCAAGGCAAAAGAGATTCACTCCAAGCCTTACTTCTTTAACCAGAAATTCATATCGCTACTAATATAACATTCCCACTTGTTAGTTTTGGTCGATTGTCCAAACAAGGCCACGCCGCATACAAGATCGTGCCGTTTGCCGGGCACTAAATCAAACTCGTCATAAGGGATGAACAGAACCACATCCTCGTATGAAGCATTCTGCGTATCCGGAACAATATCCGTGGAGACAACCAGTTCGCCCCTGGACGATTGAAAGTTTTTGTTCGTCGAAGTAAGTATCGGCCCATCCTTTATACGGAAAAAGGCTGAGCATTTCATGTTACGGTTAATCATATTGCCGACCGTAAAGGAGGCATGTATGTTCATGCCCTTCTTTCCGTCCGCCATTATATTATGTTCGATAAGAGGCACCATCCAGTTGATGAATCGTTTACCGGTTGCCCTTGCCGCCTGCTGAGGCACGCTGTACGGATTAAACGACGGGGTTGGACGTTGCGCCATCGGGGATGGCAGGCTCAATCTTGCCCGTGAGGAAGAAAATCCCTGCGTTTCAAGGTTGCGGATAAGTATTTCAGCCGCAGGACAATTCTGATTCTTGCCGCTTAATGCTTTCTCCAACCAGTAAAGAGCCGTATTCCCATCCTTGGGCACTCCTCCCTCTCCAGCATAATAGCAAAGGGCGAGATTAAGCTGTGCATCCGCATCGCCACTTCTGGCCGCCTGCCAGTAATCAAGCGCTTTTTGTGAATAAATAAAGGGGAAGGAGAAAATTGAGAATAAGAGAATGAGAGCGGCTCTCATCTTTTTGGCGATTCTGTGATTGTTAGTATATGTCATAACGTTGGTTTGAATAATTATAAATGTAAACGTTGTTGCAATTTCATGCCCATTGTATTTGTGTTATTTGTTATCTGAAACAAGAAAAATAAGAACAATACCAGTAGGGAGGCTGCCCTCCCTACGGTTATCTAATAATGATTGTACTCAGTGAATTGCCCTTCAGCGGCAAGCGATAAAGATGATTGTTAATAGCTGTGGAAACAACCCTGTCCCCCTCGTCCTCATTACCTGCAACCACGACGATGCTATTATCCGGATTGCGAAAAGCAAGCACATTCCGATATTCGCCTTCAAGCGCCAGCTTCCTCGCTCCCGGCATCACATAATGGCTCACATGCTTCAACACATAATATTCATGAGTATATCTGTAAGCGAACATCTCCGTATCTCCAACCTGGCTGACCGTCACCAGCGAATTTTGCCGCCAACCCCAATGACTTGGGGCGCCTTCAGGCAAAGCAGTATTCCAGTACAGATAAACCGAAACGCCATTATCAAGATAATGCCTCATGAGATTCCATGAATAAACGGCGCCCGCCCAATCATTCTTCCCATCGCCACATTCCTGCTCTGTCTGATACAGTCGAAGGCCAGGATAACGCTTATGAATCCCCGGCAAAGCATCCTTTCCTGCCCATTGAAATCCAACGCCTTTTACAAAGCCTGCCGCCTGGGAATCATTCAATACCGTATCCACCAGAGCCTCGTTAGGACGCTCCATCGTTCCGAACATTACTTCTACATTACGCTCTGCCATTGCAGGCCCAAGATACCGCCCTGTAAACTCAGCCAAGCCGGCAGCAGTCCAGCAGCAGCTAGGGAATACCTGTGCAGAATTAAACTCATTCTGCGGCATAATAGCAAAGATATTCACCCCTTCCTGCCTGTACGCATCCACATATTTGCCGAAGTATTTCGCATAAGCATTCAGATAAGCATCCTCACGAATAAACATATCCGTTCCCTCGAAACCCTCACGCTCTTTCGGCAATCCGTTATCATACTCCTGCGTATGTTGCGGTCTTGACGCATAGTGCTTGTTATGCTTCATCCACGACGGAGGCGACCATGGCGACGCCCATATCCTCAGCTCCGGATTATGCCGTAAAGCCTCCTTGATAAACGGGAGTAACATTTCCCTGTCCGTCTCGATCGAGAAGTTCTTCATGTCGAAATCCCCCTCCGTCTCATTATAGGAATACCACTCCCTTGCGAAATCATTCGCTCCTACCGGCGTGCGGCAGACAGTGAAGTTCGCACCCAGTCGTGGGCTGAAAAGTTCGCGCATAACGCTGTCCTTCTGCGCCTCGTCAAGAAGGATAAACGCCAGGGCGCCCAGTTCGTTAAAGCACGAGCCGAAACCCTCAATCGTCTGTTCAACCTTCGCCGTGTCAAGCTGTATATCAGCCTCTTTTCCGTTAGCACGCCCAGCAGAAACTGCCGTTGAGCACATCTCCCACGCATCTGTCTCCGTGGTAGTCACAAATTCGATAACCGACGGAGCCTTCGAGCATGACATGACTGCCAGGGCAAGCGCCGGAACTAATACTTTATTTACCTTCATCATATATAGATTCAATTATAATTTCATACTTCTCCAGAATAGCATTACGCTTCAATTTCAACGTATCCGTAAGCTCCCCTCCGGCAATAGAGAATGGCTCCGCCAGCAATGCAATCCGCTTAATCTTCTCATGCGAAGCCAAATCTTTCTGCCTCTCCTCAACCCTCGATTCGATAAGCCGGACAATCTCCCTCCGGCCAATCAACTCCTCGCGATTCGCATACGCAATCCCCTTCGATGCCGCATAGCTCTCCAGCACCTCAAAGTCAGGCACAAGCAAGGCGCCCACAAACTTTCTCCCATCGCCGACGACCGCCACCTGCGCAATAAACCGGTCATTCGCCATCAGCGATTCAATCGCCTGCGGAGCTATATACTTCCCGTTAGACGTCTTGTACAAATCCTTGATACGCTCCGTAAAATACAGCGTATCCCCCTCAAGCCTGCCCGCGTCGCCGGTACGGAAAAAACCGTCAGGCGTAAACGCTTTCGCATTATCTTCAGGCCTGTTATAATACCCCGACGTCACCGTCTTCCCCCTAACCTGAATCTCGCTGCTAACCGGATCAACCCTCACCTCCAGCCCAGGCATGACCGTCCCGACACTCCCCATCGTAAAGCCCCCCATGGGGCAAAACGAAACAGTCGCCGTCGTCTCGCTCAATCCATACCCATAAACAACCGGAATATTAACCGACTGCAAAAAACTGTTCACCTCATCAGAAAGCGGCGCCCCTGCAACCGGGAAAATCTTCCCCCTCTCAATGCCGAGCGTCCTCCTAATCATCCTGAAAAGCAACCTGTCATAAACAGCGAACATCCATTTCAAAGCCAGCGGCGCCTTCCTTCCCACGTTGCAATACTCCATGTTATACGCATATCCGGTTCTCACCGCCCGCCCGGCAATCCTCCGCAAAAACGGCGGAAAACCCTCAATCTTCCCCAGCGCACCGGCATACACCTTCTCCCAGAAGCGAGGCACATTACACATCATCGTCGGCCTCACCTCCGGCAGCGTCATCTGTATCAACTTAGGGTCACGGTTAATCGCAACCTCTGCGCCGACATACAGACAGAAGTACGCCCACGCCTTCTCAAATATATGCGTAAGCGGCAGGAAACACATTGACACATCACTGTCATTCACATTCGGCAGCCTCTCTGCATGAATCCGCATGCACTCCATAAAACAACTGTGATTCAGGACCACCCCCTTAGGCAATCCCGTCGTCCCCGACGTATAAATAATCGTCGCCACATCATCCGCCGAAGCCCCCATCATCCGCACCTTCACAACCGCATCCACATTCGCATTATCCCCCAACCGGCGGAAATCATCGAAATAAACAGACGACCTGTCGTCCGGATTCAACTTCACATTCCTGTCAAAAACAACCAGCCGCTTCAACACCTCCGGACAAGCCCTCTGCACAATAAACGCATTATTATACTGCAGCTGCTCACCCACGAACAGCATCCCAATCGACGCATCCCTGACAATATACTCCACCTGCGCAGGCGAGCTTGTCGAATACATCGGAACCGCCGCCGCTCTGTTAGCATAAGCCGCAAAATCCGTAATCAAACACTCCGGCATATTCTGAGCATACAAACCCACATTATCCTGCACGTCAATCCCAAACTCAGCCATAGCCTTGGCAGCCGACATAACCGCCTCCGCAAACCCCATCCACGAAATAGACGTCCACTTATTCAACCGGTCGTCGCGAAAACGCAACGCAGCTCGCCTGCCATATTTACCCGCTTGCCGATGAATCAACTCGGCGAAATGTATATTATTCACTATCAATAATTTTTATTTCGGGCAAATATAAAACAAATTTTCAGACGAACGGCTCTCAACCCACATTCCACCCCCCTGACACCTCCACAAACACCCAACTCACCCCCCACAAATCTCCCATACTAACGCCAATCACCC
>JAIRPK010000005.1 GCA_031257015.1 Tannerellaceae bacterium | reverse complement strand
GCATAGCGGCTGGCTTTACAGGGGGGGGGGGGGGAGGGATGTGAGTTTTTTTTCTTGTCGCTGTCTTATGAGAAGTTTATGTTATTGGTGAATTTGTTTGTTGGAAATGATAAGGGCGGGGGAGTTTGTTGATGTGTTATGGGGAGTGGACGAGGGGAGGCGCGGGGAGTATCGGGAGGGTTTAGGGATGTTTTTTTTGGGGGGGGAATGGTTATCTTCGTTGAAAAAAAATAAATTCTTATTTTATGAAGCTTGTTAATATTGGTGAATCGAGTAGTGTTTTGAATCGGTTTGTGGTGGAGATGCGCGATGTGAATATTCAAAAGGACGGGTTGCGGTTTCGTCGTAATATAGAGAGGATTGGGGAAATTATGGCGTATGAGATTAGCCACAATTTTACTTATTCTCCGAAGAGAGTGGTGACGCCGCTGGGGCCGTCGGTGATGAGTCAGCCGGATTTTGTGCCGGTTATAGGGACGATTTTTAGGGCTGGTCTCCCGTTTCAGAGGGGAGGCTCAATTATTTTGTTCCGGCGGATAATGCGTTTGTGTCGGCTTACAGGAAGTATAAAGACCGGCTGAACTTTGAAGTGCATATTGAGTATATCGCGTCGCTTCTGCTCACGGGGCGGACGCTTGTGCTCACAGATCCGATGCTGGCCACTGGGAGTTCGATGGAGCTTGCGTGGAAGGCGTGTTGCAGACAAAGGGGGAGCCTGCGCTGTGCATATTGCATCTATTATAGCGAGCCGGCAGGCGGTGAATTTTATCAGAGAGAATTTGCCAGAGGAGAGGACGATGGTTTGGGTCGTTGTTATTGACTAGGATTTAAACGAACATTCATATATCGTTCTTGGCTTGGGGGATGTGGGGGATTTGGCGTACGGGGAGAAGGAGTGATCAGTTCTTGTTCTGAGGGGCGCTAAGGAAGACAGGAAGGAGCTGGTCTGTAGGGACGGGGCGTTGGTAGAAGTCGTAGCCCCATGCTCTTGCGTTTTTGGAGAGAAAGGTGGTTATTTCGTCGGCGTAGTGGTCAGTCCAGTCTTCTTCGTCGATGAAGCGCATTATTTCATCGGTTATGTGGATGGCCTGGTGGGTTTTCCCTTTTTCTAGCAGGGCAATGGCCATGTCTGTTAGAGGCCGTATGTTGGCGGGAAGGAGGCCGGCAGTCCGGCGGAGGATTCGCGAGGCTTCCTGTTTGCGGTCGGTTTCCATACTGCAGCGGACGTAGTTGAGGCAGGCGTGGGAGTCGCTGGTGTTGGTGTCGATTATGCCTTGCAGGGTTTGGAATGCGTGCTCAAAATCTTCGAGCTTGGCGTAACATTCGGCGATCATGGATTTTATTTGGGTGTTGATCGCCTTGTCGGGAATATTGAGGGCCTTATTATAGATTTCAATGGCCTTTTCATAGTTTTCATTCATGAAAAAACAGTAGGCGAGGAGAACAATTAACTCTTTGTCGTCATCTCCTTCTTTGGCGCAGGCTATTGCGAACTCGAAGGCTTCAATGGCTTCGGAGTAATTGCCGTTGAAGGAGTATAGGCGCCCAAGGTTGTACCAATGGTCGGTGGAGTAGGGGTTTTGGTCGATGAGTTGGTTACTGATGCGGATTGCTTTTTCGTAATCTCCGCAGGCTTCGTAGGCGAAGCCGAGTTCGTCGATGATGAGGTCGTTATCAGGAAAGGCAGGGACTGCCCATTGAAGGATTTCGGCAACAGCTTGTGACATGTTCATATCATTCATTAAGGGGGCGGCGAATTCCAGCAGGTCTTCGACGTAGGGGAATTTGTTATCGTAAAGGTTTTTGATGTGTTTTACTATTTCGTCGGGTCGATCTAGTTCACAGTAACATTCGACGCGGATTATTTCGGCTTCGGGGCCGTCTATTGGAGGGATACAGTCGAGGGCTTTGATGGCTAGCTCGTAATTTTCCTTATATGTGTAGAGGTGGCATTGCTTGACGAGGAGGAGGCTGTTGCCGGGGTGCTGATGAAGGCCTACGTTGAGGATGTCTTCGTAGTGGGTGTAGTTGTGTTGGAACTCAAGGTTGTCAAGGATTGCGCATATTTCGTCGGTATCGTAGTATGGGAAGTTCCCCGTGGGGAGAGCCTCAAGGAAACGTTCAAGCCAGCGAGAGAATCGTGTAGATTTCTTCATGTTGTTTAGTGTTCTGTTTTTTCTTTCAATTTAGTCCACGTGTCCTTGAGAGGTACAGTGCGGTTGAAGATAAGCTTGCCGCTTGTGCTGTCGGGATCGAAGTTGAAGTAGCCGAGGCGTTGGAATTGGAAGTTGTCGAACGGCTTGGCTTTGGCGAGTATAGCTTCAACCCGGCAGTCGTTCAGCGTATGCAGGGAGGAGGGGTTAAGTAGCTCGGTGAAGTCTTTATCCTTTTCGTCGGCGGGGTTCTCAATGGAGAATAGGCGATCGTAGAGGCGGACGGTGGCAGGAAGACTGTGGTTAACGGATACCCAGTGGAGCGTGGATTTGACTTTGCGGTTGCTGCCAGGCATTCCGCTCTGAGTTAAGGGGTCATATTCGGCATAGACTTCTTCTATCTCGCTGAAGAGGTTCTTCCTGCAGCCGGTACATTTGATGATGTAGGCGTTTTTCAGGCGCACTTCGCGGCCGGGGGTCAGGCGGTAGAAGTTTTTGGGAGCATCTTCCATGAAGTCGTCACGCTCAATGTATAGTTCGCCTGAGAAGGCTATCTGATGGGAACCGGCGGATGGGTCTTCGGGATTGTTGGGGGTGGTCATCATCTCGACTTTTCCTGAGGGATAGTTTGTGATGATGAGCTTTATAGGTTCAAGGACGGCGGATACTCGCGGCGCATGGCGATTGAGGTCTTCACGAACGGCGTGTTCCAGAAGGGCGACGTCAATTATCCCGTCCACCTTGGTGTAACCTATGCTGTCGATGAAGTTGCGGATGGATTGGGGAGTGTAGCCACGTCTGCGGAGGCCGCACAGTGTAGGCATACGCGGATCGTCCCAACCGTTGACGCGGTTTTCCCTGACGAGTTGTAACAACTTCCGCTTGCTCATTACGGTGTAGGTAAGGTTCAGACGGTTAAATTCTGTTTGCCGAGGGCGGTAATCGTCTGTTTGGAGTAGGCTTATGTAATAGTCGTAAAGGGGACGGTGGACTTCAAATTCCAGGGTGCACAGCGAGTGGGTGACGCCTTCAAAGTAGTCGCTTTGACCATGGGCAAAGTCGTACATCGGATAGACTTTCCAGTCGTACCCCGTGCGGTGGTGGGGATGGCTTTTGATAATGCGGTACATTATCGGGTCGCGGAAGTGCATATTGGGCGAAGACATGTCTATTTTCGCCCGTAATGTTAGGCTTCCTTCTTCAAATTCGCCAGCTTGCATTCTCATGAAGAGATCCAAGCTTTCTTCCGCGGGGCGATTGCGGAAGGGACTGTCGGTTCCTGCCTGGGTGGGGGTGCCTTTCTGGCGGGCTATTTCTTCAGATGATTGTTCGTCAACGTATGCTTTCCCGCTTTTGATGAGTTGAACGGCAAAATCGAACAGTTGCCGGAAGTAATCGGAGGCATAATATACGGCTTCCCAACGAAAGCCGAGCCAACGGATGTCTTCCATTATTGAATCTACATATTCGGTATCTTCTTTGATGGGATTAGTGTCGTCGAAGCGTAGATTGCAATGGCCGTTGTAGCGTTCGGCTATGCCGAAATCCAGGCAGATAGCCTTGGCGTGGCCTATATGCAGGTAGCCGTTTGGTTCTGGTGGGAAGCGGGTTTGTATCCGTCCGCCGTTTTTCCCTTCCGCCAGATCTTCTTCTACCATTGCCTTGATGAAGTTCAGGTTTTTCTTTGCTTCGGGGGCGCTTTTCTTTTCGTCGTTCATTTTTTTTATTTTATGCGGGATTTTTATGCTTGTTTACAGTTGGGGAAAGGGGGGTTAGTTGCCAAAGACGAAATCGTCGCTGATTTCAACGCGCTTGACTTTTTTTGACAGGGTGTCGTATTTCCATAATTCAAGCGGATCGGCTGTATCCGTATCACGGAAGTAGCGTTTTTTTACCAGATATTGCATCTTGATGTTGTCTTTTTTGCTAGTTGCGTTCTCGACTACGTAAAAAATGTCGCTGGTGAAACCTATGTCGGTGACGGCTAAGATAACATGTTCGTCCTTTGTGAGGAAGATGGCCTTGTCGGGAAGGAGAGCGGTGTCTTGCTTGAGTATGTAAATAATGTAGTCCAGTCCGTCGGTGCGGGGGTCGCCGCCTCTGATATAGTACTTGTCTTCTTCGCTTATCGTCTCGAAAGTTTTTCCTACCCACGGATGTTTGGGAGCTTGGCTGCAGCCTTGCAGCGTGATGATGGTAATAAGGAGCAATGTTGCGATGTAAATAATATTCTTGTTCATAATACACTTTGTTAAATTCAAGAGCAAAGATAAAATATATTCTGTTTTCTAGCCTTAATTGTTGAAAACTTGATGACAGGTGGGGGGTATGCTTGGGAAATGTGGAAGTGCCTTTCAGTCAGAATGGACACTGGGTATGAACTGGGGTTACGATCTTGTATAAACGGGAGATTTTTTCGAGAAGATTTTGTAATCAAAGACAGTTATATGTTTTCTGTCTCTTTGTGCGGTTCGTTACATTTCTAACAGGGTATTGCTCCGGATATATTAATGAGATTAAGAAGATTCAAAAAGTCAAATATTATGTTGACTTATTTGCAGTCACATATTTTAGATGAATATGGAAATGATATAAATGAATTATGTTAATCGCTTATTTTATTTGCTGTTTAAACATGAAGCGGAGAACTGTATTCCTATATTTCATGGATTATAATGTATAAAAAATGTTTGCCTGCTTATATATTATATAATGTGATGCCTTTCTTTCTTTCCGGCTTGCATCCTTTTTGGCAAAAGGAAAATAACAGTATGTTTTATGCCGCTTCTCCGAGGATGCAGGGTAGTAAGGCGTTGCAAGTGAAAAGCGTGCGATAAAAATATCTTATCCCACTGTTTCATATTGGATTTTACGCTGGTTGCGGGGCGTACCTTACAGGTTATGGGGATTGCTTATAATTCTATATTCTTAGTTATTTATTATCAGGCAATAACTATTTTGATAATGTTGATTTCTATTTTATATGTGTAAATGATCAATAACAGTAAATTAAAAAAGCTTTTTTTATGCGAATATTTTAATTTTATTATGGAGCGGGTTCTTAAAAAAAACTGTATTTATGTATTTCATTTCAGGGATGGATGGCACCAGAGGCGAGGACTTTTTGTAGTTCTTTGGCGGTTATATTAACGGATAGTTTTCCGTGATGTGCTACGGAGATTTCGCCGCGTTCTTCGGAGACGATGACGACTATGGCGTCTGTCTCGATTGACATTCCGAGGGCGGAGCGGTGACGAAGGCCGCAGTCTTTGGGCAATTCGGCGTGCTGGGCAACGGGAAGGATGCAGGCGGCGGCGCGGATGCGGTTTTCGGATATGATTAGGGCGCCGTCGTGAAGTGGACTGTTCTTGAAGAAGATGTTTTCGATGAGGCGGGCGTTTACATCGGCGTCGAACATTTCGCCAGTATGGATGTAGTTGGACAGGTCGATCTCGCGGCGTACTGCAATGAGGGCGCCTGTCTTTTTCCGAGCCATGTTCATGCAGGCGAGGACGATGGGGGCGATGTATTTGTGTTCGCCGCTGCCTGTATCGCTACGGTTTTTGAACAGGTTGGAGAGGAATTTCCAGCCGCGGTGAGAACCGAGGGCAAAGAGGAAGCGCCGAATCTCGTCCTGGAAGAGGATGACGAGAACGAGAACGCCGACGCCGGTCAACTGGTCGAGGATGGCGCCCATCAGACGCATCCCCAGGACTTTGGAAATGAGTATCCATACTGCAACGAAGGCGATTACGCCACTGAAGAGGACGATCGTCCCCGAATTTCTCATCAGTTTATATACCTGATAGAGGAAAATAGTTACAAGGAGAATGTCGATGATGTCTTTTATTCCGATTTGCGGCCACATGTGATTGTTGGTTTTATGGGTTCGTATTTTTGGTATTCGCTAACGATGTGAATGGCTTCGACGGCTTCGCGGACGTCGTGCACGCGGAGTATGGAGGCTCCGTTCAGCAAGGCGAGGACGTTGAGGGCAGTCGTGCCGTTTAGACTTTCTGCGGGAGTGAGGCTGAGGAGGTTGTATATCATTGATTTTCGGGAGATGCCGACGAGCACTGGCAGGTCGAAGATTTGAAATTCGCTCAAGCAGGCCATCAGCTCGTAGTTTTGTTCCAGTGTTTTGCCGAATCCGAAGCCAGGATCGATGATGATGTCGTTCAGGCCGAGGAGCTGGAGTTCGCGAACCTTGGCTGAAAGGACTTGGCGAATGTCGATGAGGAGATTTGCGTAGGCGGTTTGATGCTGCATCTGCTGTGGCGTTCCGCGGTTGTGCATTAATATATAGGGAAGTTGAAGGGTGGCGACTGTTTGGAACATGTTCGGGTCGAGGTCGCCTCCGGAGATGTCATTGACGATCGCTGCTCCGTATTCTTCTGCTGCGAAGCGGACTATGTCGGCGCGGAAGGTATCGACGGATATGATGGATTCGGGATATTCTTTCAGGATTTCAAGGGCAGGGCGAAGGCGCTGGCGCTCGATGTCTGCTGGTGGGAGTTCTGCGCCGGGGCGGGAGGAGCATCCGCCGATGTCGATGATACGGGCGCCATGGCTTAGAATCTCTTCGACACGGAGGTGAATCTCTGCTTCAGTTTGCTTGCGACTTGCGGCGTGGAAGGAATCGGGAGTGACGTTGAGGATGCCCATTACGAGCGGGGGGGCAACGGGGAGGAGTTCTCCCTTTATATTAATGTGTTTTTTCTTCATGAGTTCTACTGTTTTATCGTTTATGAAAATGGGGGGGATGCTGTGGCTTTGATGGTTTAGATCAGGCCTTTTTCGACCATGACGACGACACGCTCGGTCATTGCGTCTTTGCCGCTGGGGTCATATTCCGACTTGAGGTTTGCTCCGAGCATGGAGGCGAAAATGTTCCAGAACCCGGCGCGAAAAGAGCCGAGGAAGGTCTTCAGCAGATTGTAGCTGGATTGGTTACATTCCCGGTCAATCAGTTTTATGAGGAGCTTGCCTTGCGTAAGGGTGAGCTTTTTCAGCTTGGGCTTGTATTCCTGGTAGAGTTCTTTTTCCATGCGTTTAAGATGCTGTTCCTTATCCTTTTCCGTTGGGAGGGTTTCAATGTATTCGTATGTTTCAATGAGGGTATGATAGACCATTTTTGCGTAAGGCAGGGTGATTTTTACGTCGCGCACTAACTTGTCGTATTGTTGCTGCTGTTTCCTGGTTGTGAATCGCTGGGGGAATATAATTACTTCTTTGAGATAGACTAGCGGGATTGTATCGCCATTTTCAATTACAGCCGGAAGAACGGTTCCGGAAATTTTGTCTGTTCTTGATTCTTGTGCATGGATAGATAGATTAATGCACAGGGAGATGATAATAATGAGGAGTGATTTCTTAGTCTTCATGGTGCAAATTTATGAAACAGTTTTGATTTATAAAATTGTCATTTCGGCTTTTCTCACGCTGTGTTCATGCAGGTTGCAGGGGGGAAGGAGCGTATAAATTTATGTAATGCCGGACTTCGTTTTCATGGGGTGTTTTTGTAATGGAAACGGTGAAGGCAGCCATGTTGTTACGGATGCTGACGGGGCTTATATTTTTTTATTTTTCTTTTTACTTTTGCCCTAAAATTGATAAAATGCAGCAATACACGGAAAACGAACTTGTTGAACGCTTACGGGACAGGGCTACGGTGCGGGAGGCATTTGCCCAGGTGGTTAGCCTCTATGGTGAAAAATTGTATTGGCATATACGCAGAATGGTGATGAGCCATGAGGATGCGAATGATTTGTTACAGAATACATTTATTAAGGCATGGCTGAACGTGGAGTTCTTCCGCGGCGATGCGAAGTTGTCAACCTGGCTTTACAGGATTGCAATTAATGAATGTATTACTTTCCTGAATCGACAGCGGACGGCTAATTGCCTGTCGGTGGATGATGTGGATGTTTTTTTGCTTGAAAAGTTGAAGGGGGATGACTATTTTGATGGCGACGAGTTGCAATTGAACTTGCAGAAGGCGGTACTTGCATTGCCGGATAAGCAAAGGCTAGTGTTCAACATGAAATATTTTGACGATATGAAGTATGAGGAAATGTCGGAGGCGCTGGGAACTTCGGTCGGGGCTTTAAAGGCTAGTTATCATCATGCAGTAAAGAAAATATCGGATTTTTTAACTAAAGATGCTTAAACCTTTATGTTTGTTAAGCGTCTTAAAAAAACAAAAGCAAATGATTAGGAAGGATATGAAAGACGAGCTGGAGAAGTTAAAAGGAAAGAATCCTTTTAAGACGCCCGACGGCTATCTGGACAATCTCACAACGCAGATTATGCAACAGTTGCCGGAGAGGGTCTTTGAGGAGCCGAGGAAAGTGTCGCTGAAGGAGCGCGTGTTGCCGTGGGTTTATCTTGCGGCTGTTATCGCTGGATTAGGGCTGTTTTTTGACCTGCTGAAGGGGGCTAAGAATGGAGATTCTAATATTGTACAAAATGTGCAGGGAAGTTTACATCCTGCTACCGAACAGGAAGAAAATGCCGATTATTTGGAATATTTGGAAACGCAGTATGCTAATTATATGCTGGCGGAAGAGATCGAAAAGTTTGAATAATGGAGAAAAAAATAGACGAGTGATATTATTTTGCTATAAAAGTTTGTATGAATAAAAATTTTATTGTTACATTTGCAGTGTTGATGGCAATGTCCTCTTTTGGGATTCACGCTCAAGAAAATTCGGAGGCTTTCGACATCAAATCTTTCTTCCATAAAAGAAAGATGTTTTTTACATCAGAGCTAAACCTTACACCGCGAGAAGTTGAGGAATTTATACCGATATTGGAGGAATTGCAGCAAAAGAAGTTCGAGGCTGGTCAACGATGTAGAAAATTAACGAGAGAGATAAAACATAAAACCAATCCAAAGGATAGCGAATATTTGGAAATTATTGATGAATGTTTGAAAGTGGGCTTAAAAGAGGCTGAATTGGAGAAGGAATATTACGAGATATTTAAAAAAGTATTATCACCTGAAAAACTTTACAGATATAAAGAAGTTGAGTTCAAATTTGTACGTGAATTTTTGGATAAAGGTTCAAATGCACGCGATAGAGGTGGGCACAAAAGAGGTGAAAAGTAGTATCAATTAAAATAAAATATTATCATTATTTGTGTTTTTTGTTTAGATTTAGTTTTGGCGTTTAAGTTAAGGGAGGGGTAGCGACGTGATGTCGGTTCCCCTTTTGTTTGTCAGCCCAATTGATTTTTTCGTTAAGTTTTACCCATGAAAAAGCCCCTGCTTTTCAGCAGAGGCCCTTCTTTTTATGTTTCTTCTTTATTTTTGGAAAATCCCTTTATGGGGTTGGTATGTCTCTTACTGCACGGATGCCGTAAGCGTATTTGGCGTGATCATAAGTGCTTGGCTTTATCTCACATGTAGGTGCGGCGTTATTGTGATACCATCTGTATGGATAACCCTTTGTTCCTGTGCCGACGCCAACTGTATCCATAGTTGCTGACCATAAAAGCACATATGGTTTATTACTACTATCACCAGTTGTTAGATTGCCGATATTAGCGGATTTATATGCTCCGTTGGATGGGATGAAAATGGTGTCTGTTGTTCCTGCAATCTTATACCGCAGCCAAAAATTATTCGCGTCAACATTGCTGGCTAAAATTAAAGCTTCTATCTCTTCGCGACTTGGTACGCGCCACCCCGCAGGACAAGGTCCTTGTGCACTGTCTCTATCCCAAAAATAATTACCAAGCGTACTTAGCCAGTTTATGTTGCTTCCATTATAGTATGCACTGTCTGTATAAGCGCTGCTAAGACTGGTGAATTGTGTACTGGTAGTGGTTAATGTCGGATAGCCCATTCCACCATACGGAATATTGCGTCCCCACTCAAAGTAATATCCGGTGTATTTGAAATAAGTGTCCTTATTACTGGTTGTAGGAGTTGGCTTCTCTGGCGGCAAGTCAGTTGCACCTACATTCACAGGCGCCCAAAGCAAATTCCCAACCCGAATTGGCTTATAACCGGTTTTACCATAATTATTACTGTAAAGTTTAATAATCTTATAATCCTGGTCATTATTCGGATTAGTAATCTGCAGTTCTGTCCACAGCGGAGCATCCGTCGGCGGTAGCTGAATTGTATGCACGGTTGTGTACTGTGCTCCGTAAGTCACTGTCGTATTGGACTGTATAATTGTGGTTGACGTTGTCCTGGTCAAATCATTACTTACATGTCCGTATGTAGTGTTGTTTCCACTGTAGATATTTACCGATGTTACATGTGCATGACTATCCGAGCCTTTGTTCGTGCCGCTGGTAGTAATTGTCAGCGTGACCGGTATTGAATCGGACGCAGAATATTCAAAGGTCGGCGCTTGGGTAATGGTATCCAAACCAATCGTCCACCCGTTGGAGGCGCTGATGCTTGAATTTGCAGCCCAGTTGATAAGCGTTGATGTCTGAACGGTGCTGTCCGGCTCTGGGCCGTCTAACCACGGATCGATTATCAGCTCGAATTTCAAGGTGTTAATCGTTGCGCGAGTAACAGAAATCCGGTAAATTTTGTTAGCCTCAATCGCCTGGTCGTCATCCAGGTACAATTTATACATGCGCGTATTGCCGTCCATAAATTTACCTTCGAGAAGGATCTCCGTTCCGTCTGTCGGATCGCTTACATCGTTCTTTTTCAAAACCGTTGGCCAGAGGTAGAAAACTGCCGGATTCACCCATGCCGTGTCGTTTTTATGCACCGGGTCGTCAAAAAGATCGTCCTTCCCATCACCATCGCTGTCTCCGATGCCGGCTGGGCCGTTCGCTCCGGAACCGGGGATTTGGATTCCTCCGACTTGTGTCGCCCATGATTCGGTTCCAATAAAAGCGGTATCCTGCAGCCAGCCTCGTTTCTGCGCACGCGAAATGTAAACGTTCGAGATCTCGAAATTAGAGAACGCTGCCGTATTGATAATGTCAAAACGAGCGACCCGGCGCTTCAGATGAACGTTTGAGATAACCCCAACCGTCAGATCGGGAACATCAACATACATCTTGCCGCTATTGGTCGATTTGTTAATAGACATTGGCAGAGGCGTTCCAAGCAATTCCATACTTTGCCCATTCATCACCAGTGCATCGGAAATAACATTTTGCAGCGAATCTTCAGGCAATCCGACTTGCACATTGTTTAGCAGGGCTGCATGGACGTTGGTCGGACCATTGACATTTGCAATAAAATAGAAGCGCGAGGCAGCAGTTTCGCCTCCTATTCCGATTGTCGCCGTCGTCGTATTTGCATCATCCCGCAAATCTATAGGATTAATAGAGGCGCTTGCTCCGGCTCCGGCGCCGTAAGCGAAGGTTTTAAACACTGTCCACTGGCTTTTGCTACCGTCATACGTAACCCAGTAAATAAACATGTTGTTAACCTGATACTCAGCATCTATCGTATCGCCAGGATAAGCATAAGTCACTGACGTCTTTTTTGCCATCGGCAGAATAAACGTCAACTTCCCATCACCTTCCTTTGGTGCATAAGTGCTTAGCTTTTCCTCATTGGAACAGCTCGACAGGAATACAATTCCCAGAGCAACAGTAAACATTAAAAATTTATTCAAATACTTCATAAACATTAAACTTAAAAAATTAATACTACAAAATTTAAACAT
>JAIRPK010000004.1 GCA_031257015.1 Tannerellaceae bacterium | reverse complement strand
TTGCCCGTCAAGCCATGGGAATTGGGGGTACCTGAGGTATGCGAGCGGAAGGCGCGTTCTAGGGTAAGACCGGTGACACCGGGACTAAGTCGTAACAAGGTAGCCGTACCGGAAGGTGCGGCTGAACACTTTCTTTTTTTAGTTTTCTTATCTGACTTCTTAGCTTCACTTCTTTTGTTTTCGTTTATTATATCATGAGTACGGCGACTGCACCGTTACTCTTTTTGATATGACAAATTTATACTTTCTTATTTCTTCTAAATTATTTGCTCTAATTCAATATTTTAACTGTCAATAAGATTGAATCCTCAATTTATGTTGGTGTTTTTTTATTTTTATATGTTTTTCGTATTAATGCGAATCAGGAGTAAAATTGTCCTGCAAGGCTTCTGCATAGCCATATTACTGTTACAAGTAGGCGCCGTATTTATTGGCTGAATCAAAATTAGCTGAAAAGGATTCCATTTTCTAATTTCATCGAACAATGACAAAAAATCCTGTTGATTGATTATTCGGATAGTTTTAAGGACTGGCACTGGAGGATGGTCATAAATGAGCAAACAGGCAAGAGTGGATTATGGTTTGTTTTGAGTTTGTCGGCATTTTTTTCTCTATTTTAATGCGGAAATTTTGCTCTGAAGCGTGTATTTTTTAACGGAAAAGTGAATGATTTCACGCTGGAATATGAATTGCATGGCCTCGAATAACAGATGGTACGAAAGAGTTTTGAATAGAATAATGAATATGCAGCTTTTTAAAGATGATTTGCAGCTACGGAGACTGTGAAAAGAAAGTTTGCCGTAAAAGATGTTATGAATATGCTGAATGAAATGATGTAATTATATCCTGTAACTTTGCCTTCGTTCAAAAAATAAACATCATGATACAAATTGTTACATTCAGACTCAAGAATAGCATCGATCGCTTAACGGGCGCAGCACGCCTAAAATTTTACAATGACGAAATATTGGAACCTCTGCAGGAATCCTTACCTAAGATAGCTTTCCTTGTCAGAACATACGACATTCTCAAGGCCTTGCTCAAAAAGGAGGAATATCTGGCCTGCAACCGAAAAAAGGATCCTGCGGCACTCATCCAAAGAGTTTATTCCAAGAGAAATGAGTTTTATTCTTTGAAGGGAACGCGTATCTGCGTAGATGAGGCTTTCGATACATTTATTACAGCTGTCAATACAGCATACAGAATTAATAGCTGCAAAAACGACGACCCGGAAACTGGACGACGCCTGGCGCATATCATCCATACTATTAATACTGCACCGCTTCGCCTCAATAGCAAGCCAAGCCGAATGAGAATTGAACTGTAAAGGATATGGTGGAAGCGGAAAGAGGAGTGGGAGTGAAGATGGTTATTCTTATTCACCATTGTTTATGCCTTATTCGCATCGGTTTTTAAGATTATATATTAAGGACAGACAATCGAGTAGAAGAAACGGGATTAATTCCCGTTTCGACCTCTCACACCACCGTGCGTACCGACCGGTACACGGCGGTTACTTATTTACGATGTCATTTTACGATAATAATCCAGCATGGACGGGTAACCGGCGATTCGCAGTTTCGAGTTGCTTATGGTTTCGTGGAGTATTGGGTGCGATGACATGTGCCAGTAGCCCTGACGGGCGTTTGCGTATGTTAATGCCCGCTCTTTGTCTATTATTCCGCACTTGCGTAAATTCTTGTAGCGTGTCCTTACCCTTTTCCACCATTTCCATATGCACATTCGTATCCGGCGGCGCAGCCATTCGTCTATACGGGTTAGCATACTTTTCATGTCGGCTAATTTGAAGTAGCCAAGCCAGCCGCGCATGTATTCCGACAAAACTGTTTTTAGCTTTGAGTAGCCTTTGACATACCGGCGACTTGTCAATTCCCGCAAACGGCTTTTCATCCGGAGTACGCTTTGGGGGTGTATGCGCAGGCGACATTCTCCTTTGTACCGGTAAAATGTGTAGCCTAAGAATTTCATCCCGCATAGACATCCGCAGCTCGTCTTCTCCCTGTTTACGCGCAGGTGCAGCTTAGTCTCAATGAAGCGGGTTATGCTTTCCTTTACACGCTCGGCGGCTCGGCGGCTTCGACAAAAAATCAGTCCGTCATCGGCATATCTCACAAACGGATGACCGCGACGGGTTAGCTCTTTGTCAAGTTCGTTAAGCATATAATGTTGCTGAGAAGCGGGCTTAACGGGCTTCCCTGGGGAACGCCGGTTTCGCTTGATTCGTATTTCCGGCCTACTGCAACGCCGCTGCGCAGGTAACGGTGAATGAGTGATAACACTCGGCCGTCAGCTATACGGCGAGACAGGATTTCCATAAGTTTGCCCTGGCTCACTGTGTCAAAGAAACGTTCCAGGTCAATATCAACCGCATAGCTGTAACCGGGGTTGATGTGACTTTGAGCCTGGCATAACGCCTGATGCGCATTACGGCGGGGACGGAAGCCGAAGCTGCTTTCGCTGAACTCCTTTTCACATATGGGCGACAGTACCTGACTGATTGCCTGCCGTATGAAACGGTCGATTACAGTCGGTATGACCAATTGCCGCTTCTTTCCGTTGTCCTTCAGTATCTCTCCCGACGGACAGGATTGGGACGGTATGTCCCTGAATAAAGAGATGCTGCCAGGCTTTCCTTATGAACAAGAAGATACGGCAGCAAGGCCTCCGTATCCATTTTGTCCACGCCATACGATCCTCCATTACGTTTCACTTGCCTGTATGCAAGTTCAAGGTTCGACTGCGAAAGAATGCGCTTCAACAGATGCACTTCCATGAGGGTGTTTTCAGTCATCCCAACGTAAGTATGCGCTCCGTCATATCTGCAGGTTTCCGACCTGGCCTTCTGACGGTAGCTATCTTTCAATATTTTCTGCTTTCTTCCCTGCATAAGGTAACTTCATTATATTCTCATTTTGATAAGTTTCAGCCCTTCACACTTTGTAAGACTGTCCAGTTTCATACTTTCTTTTCGCTTCGCAGGCTTGTATCCGTATTACTATGGCCTCTGCTGACTTCTCACGGCGAGCTTTACTCCGCGCTACTGTTTCCTGTACCCTTCACACGTCCGTGAGACCCCCCAAGGTAAGACAACTTTTCCACCTCCATCCCATGTAACTGCGACATTTATATCCTCCGCCTCCGGGTAGTTATTGGACTTCGTTCTTTTTTGCAAACTCGTCCGGTGGAACATGCCTTATGTCGTTCGTGTTCCTCAGTTCGGGACTTTGCCGCCGGCTTCCTTCGTATTGGACTTGAACCAACAAGTGGGTTGGCATGCTTGGCGCCCTCATTTATTAAGGGAATTAAACGATCAGCAAGAGCGTTTGCCGTCAATGTCTTTAAAGTCGATGGTGTATTCTTCGCCGTTGTTGAGTGTAATGAAGGCGCCGAGGGGGGAGCCGGAGGGCATGATGTCACGGATGTCGATTGTATTTATGGGGAGAAGTTCATAGTCGCTCCATTGTTCGTCGTCAGTGCGGTGGAGCATTACTGTAACCATGATTTCCATTGGAGGATTTTTGGCCATGCGTTTTTTGCGGGCGAAAATGACGGTACTTTCTTTGGACTCGGCGTTACGGTTTTCGTGCACGATGAATTCTACCATGTCCCATCCGGTATATGTAACCAAGGCGATGTTGCGACCGGGGATTTTTGCTGCAATGATGTGCTGTCCGTCTTTTGTCCTTTGTGTGATGCGAGCTTGTTTGCCGTCGATGTGTGGAAGTCCGAAATGTCCCAATGTAAGTTCATACTCGAAGGCTAGCCTGGTGCGGTCGATACGTATGACGCCGCCGGGGATGGTTATTTCAGCCAAGTCAATTATATATCCAACGCCATTGTTGGGAGGTTTGCGCATAATGGCTTGACGATAGAGAACGCCTTCACGTACACCATTGAAAAACATGCTTTGGGAGATGGTGAAAAGCTTGTTGCGGTCGGAATCGTTTGCGACGGTTTTGCCAGTGAGATAGAAATTGACATCGTCGCCGCGTGTATCTCTGGGGTCATGGCTTCGGTAGGCGTATTCCATGGCTGTACCGCCGGCAGGGTTATGATCCTCCCAAGGGAAATGTGTATTATATACGAGCTTGGAGTAATTAGGATCGTCGTAATAAACTTTTCCGGGTATGATTTCGGATGCGCCTGTTTTGCCATGGTTTACAAGAACGAGGCCTGGACTGGGAAGCACGATGCGGCGGAATCCGTTGCCAAGGGTTTCCCATATTCCGTCATTTTCCCTGGCAGTCCAAAAAAGGGAGTCATCAGGAAGGGCGAGGCAGATAAAAGGAAGGAACATAAGGAAGGGGCTACCGGCGCAGCTGTAATCCTGTATCATATATTCTTTGCGTTCATAAAAACCAAGGCTGGGAATATCGTTATAGAAGAAATCAGGACGGGAGACGAACTGGAGTATAGAGCCGGAGCATAGGCGTCTAGCCCATCCTGGGTCTAGTGATGTCTTTTCCTTCAGCATAAAGGCAACAGCAAAGGCGCCTGACACCCATGTACGGTAACAGATGCTTCTTGACCACATGTTAACGTAGCCGTTACGACCGAAAAAGGCTGTGATGGATTCCATAAGCTTGACGGCGGATTGTTCGATGATGGCAGCTATTTCGGGATAGTACTGGTCGCCAAAGGCTCTGTTCCAAATTGTTGTATAAACAATGAAGAGGCTAATGGAGTAATAGTTGTAGGTTTGTTCCAAATACCAGCCATCGCCGGAATGATAGGAGACTACCCAGAGAAGGTGGCTTTTGAGTAGGTCGTCGTCGATTTCATACCCGTATTTTTTGAGGAAGGAGAGGGTGATGATGTTGAAGATTCTCCAATTGTTCTGCGTTGTTCGATGATGCGCCCACTTGTGGATGGTTGGCAACATTTCTTCTTTCTGTGCATCGGAGAAAGATGTCCAAATTGTTTCCGGCATGAAGAGGAGGGTTTTGAACAGCCCGCCGAACTCACATGTGAACTGATAGTTTGAATCTGGAAGATTTTCGGGATACGGAATAGAGTTAGAATGTCCCGGCGTGAAAGCGTTGTAGAGATGGAGGCAATAATAATCACGCAGCATGATGCCTTTTATGACAACGTCGGGATTGTTATGTATAAGTGGGCCAGCAAGCGTGAAGGTACGTTCGAGTGCCTCAAATTCAGCCGAACGGTATCGCCAGTCTGGAGCATTGGGTTGAGGATATGTTTTGCCGGGTATGATAGGGAAGTTGAGGGGTGTTTCAAGGGAATTGACATGTTTAAAAGCGCGTTCGAGGAGATACTTGGCACATTCAATGTAATGCCTCTTGCTCATTCCCGTAATGGGACTTTTCAAATTATCAGGATTGTTTACTGTAAATGCGTTTTCCATATTTGTATAGTTTTTGGATACGAAGATAATAAATGTTTCAGGTTTTCAGTTTAGAGCGTCAACCTAATCTTTGGGAATTAATTTAAATATTTAACAGAAATTATTATAACAAATTGATTGATGTATTGAATTAAGTGAAAGCCGATTTAAGAAAGTATTACAGTCTAAAAACTCCGGCTCAATTAAGGAATACAGATAAATTAGCGTTTTTATTGATGTGGTATTGAGATCAGCATATCCAATGTTATATTGCTGTTACTATGAAATATCGGAGTGTTGTGTTTATGAGATTATCTAGGAATAGAAAGCATTTTAGTACAGGATTCTCGCTTTTATTCATTTAATTAAAGAGGCAGGACTATTTTCTGTTGATTTATGTTAGAGATAGAATTTTCATGATAACAAGAGAAAAACTAGTATAGAGTATTTGTCAATAAAAATAAAAGGCTATATTTGCACCGCTAAAATGATTTCGGGGTGTAGCGCAGTCCGGTTAGCGCACCTGCTTTGGGAGCAGGGGGTCGTGGGTTCGAATCCCGCTACCCCGACGAGAAAGGCGAACAGACAGTTAAGTATTAACTACGAAACTGTCTGTTCTTTTTATATGAGCTTGAGAAGTGTGTTCATGGTAATCTGGCAACAATGTAAGCACATAACTGGAATGGCAAATCCAATAAAGTCAGGTATCAGAAAATTGAAATTGACTAAGATGATTAATGAATGTCTGAAACAAGCGAATTAGATATTTTTTCCGATTATCACTCCAAAGCAACTCCTTTAAATTAAAGAACCACCGTGTACCAGTCGGTACATACGGTGGTAAAGATTGGAACGAGAAATAATCCTAACGCTCCGATTGTTCGATTTTCTTCCGCACATTGCGGAGAGATATACATTAGCTTGCTCTTCGTCCGATGACTATGTGTAGCAGGAATCCTATTATTATTATTCCCAAACCAGCCAACAGAATCGAATTAGATACCGCACCCGTCATGGCATGGACTGCCAAGATCACTACGCCAATAAGGAGTATTAATACTCCGAGATATTTCAAAACGTTACTCATGGATATTGATATTTAATTGTTTATTATTTTATTATGCAAATAAAATAATAATAATGCTCCCGTGAAAATATTTAGAATAAAAAACAGAGGGTTTATTTTCATCCCTCTGCTGAAAGTAACTGCTTCGCATTACTTTTATATCTTAATTATTCATTTTCCCTGACTGCGTTGTCGCTGCCAATGTCAGTATGCTAATCTTCACGTCGGGAATATTGAACAGGCATTGAGCGCAGGAGGAGATGGTCGAGCCAGTTGTTAATACGTCATCAACAAGGATGATGTGGCAACCTTTGAGATCATCTATGTTGTCAAGATCGAATACGCCCTTTACATTCTGCTCGCGTTCGTCTCTAAGCTTCTTTGTTTGTGACTTCGTATGAACATTACGCTTTAGGGCATCCGGCCTGACGGGAATTTTCCAAACAGAGGATATTCCGAGGCAAAGATGTTCCGATTGGTTGTATCCTCTTTTTCTCTTACGTTTGGGATGGATGGGCACAGGAACAAGATAATCTGCCGTTTTAAAATCTTCGTGCGCATGAACTGATATGGCAATTTGTCGTCCCATCTGATAGGCAAGTTTATAATTGCCATGATATTTGAATGGGTAAACAATGTTTTGCATATTCGTATCTGGCATGTAACGAAACAAAGCGGCGGTTTTAATTTCATGAGCCTTGGCAATCGCAAGGCGTTGTTGCAAGCTGTCAGACGCATATCGGCTGAGACGAGGCAAATTATAAAAACATTCCAAGCAAACATTCTGCTCCGTTTCCTCCAGCGGCATGAGGCATACTAGACATGCACGGGGGAAGAACAGCGTCAGCAGGTCATTAAATATCCTTATCATAATCTCCAGTGCTGGTATCTTCATTGTCTTCATATCTTCGACCGTCAAAGAGTTGTAGAAGGCATTTGGTTATCTCGTCATATTCAAATCCTCTGCCGACAGCAAAGCGTTGCAGTTTGATATAGACATCTTTCTCATCTTTGCCTCTTAGACTTTTCTTTTTAGAGGCGAGCAAATCCGCAAGAACGGTGATGTAAGCTGCTTCGTCCATATTACGCATGGCTTCAAATATTATTTCCTGCGGAATATTTTTACGCTTTAATTCCCATTTTATTCTTATTCGCCCCCAGCCATTGAAGCGCAATTTATCGTTGATAAAGCTGCGAGTATAACGTAATTCATCTATAAAACGCTCTTCAATAAGTCGGGTGAGGATTCGTTCGCAAGCGTCCGAAGAAAGTCCAGCCGTTGACAGTTTTTTTTCTACATCCTGTTTGCATCGCTCGCCGGAAGAGCAATAAGCGGCCATACGATGCTGCATTTCCGATTCTTCAAGTATTCTCATATTTTACTTTAATTATACGGTCTTTTCCGGCCAAGTCCTGCAATAACTCTACCGAATTGTTACCTTCTTTCAATAAGACTTCGCAAATAGCCTTGCCATGAAGAGCATTTATCTCAAAATATATGCTTCCACCTTCCTTTATATTCTCTTTGGCAAAGGCAGCGATGGAGCGGTAATAAACAAATGGATCGTCATCGGGAACGAACAATGCGAGATCCGGCTCGTAGTCGAGCACATTCTTCTTCATGCTCGTTCTCTCGCTCTCCTTAATATAAGGCGGATTACTCACAACAACGTCGAAACTTCTATTTATATCAATTTGGGGAGACAATATATCAGATTGAATAAAAGATACATCCACACGGTTCAGCGCTGCGTTTTCCCTAGCTGTATCCAAAGCTGTGGATGAAATGTCAAGAGCCGTTACTCTTGATTGTGGTAGCAGGCGAGCAAGCGAGATTGCTATGCAACCGCTGCCTGTTCCTATGTCAAGAATATCGACGGACTGTCCGTAATAATCGTGTAGGATGAGTTCTACAATCTCTTCTGTTTCGGGGCGGGGTATCAGCGTTGAAGGATTAACGCGAAAAGGGAATCCACAAAAGGAAGTTATTCCTGTTACATATTGTATAGGTTCATGTGAGCGCAGGCGCTGCGTCATGCAGACAATTTCTTCCATCTGTGATTCTGTGGGGCGAAGATTAAAGGCTAGGAATTGATAAGGTTTCCAACCGCATACACATTCAAGTATCTGGCGAGTAAAACTTTGTATTTCACCCGCTGGATACATGTCTTTTAGAGATTGACGAATATAGTTTACGGCTTCAGTCATTAGAAAACACTTTGCAATTCAAACTGGCTGCTTTCCTTCCATGATTTGCATCGTGTCGGCTGCTATCATATATTCTTCGTCTGTAGGAACAACCATTACTGAGGTATGACTTTCCGGCAGATTTATCACAGCCTCCTGTCCTCTCGTTTCACGGTTCTTGCTTTTGTCTAATTTTATACCCATAAACTCCAGTTCAGAGCAGACAGCTTCGCGTGTACTCCATTGATTTTCCCCAACACCGCCGGTGAATACGAGAATGTCAATGCCTCCAAGAGCGGCAGCGTAAGCTCCGATATATTTCTTGATACGATAGTTGTAAACTTGCATGGCTAAGGTGGCAAGCCGATCACCGCTGCTTATGGCGGCTTCGATATCGCGCATATCCGACGATATGCCTGATATGCCGAGGACACCACTCTTTTTGTTGATTAGCTCGGATAGAGATTGGCTGTCCAATCCCTCCTTCTCCATGATATAGAGCAATGCGCCTGCATCAAGATCTCCACAACGTGTGCCCATCAGTAAGCCTTCGACTGGCGTTAAGCCCATAGATGTGTCGATTGATTTCCCATTGCGAATAGCAGCCAGTGAACCTCCATTGCCAATATGGGCTGTAATTATGCGCTGCTCGGAATATGGAAGGCCTAATATCTCACAAGCGCGGGCTGAGACATAACGATGACTCGTTCCGTGGAATCCGTAACGCCGTATTCCGTATTTCATGTACATCTCATAAGGCAAACCATACAGATACGCATATTCCGGCATTCCTTGATGGAAAGCTGTGTCGAAAACACCGACCTGTGGAACAGACGGCAATAATGTCTGCATGGCGTGTATGCCCTTCAAGTTAGGCGGATTGTGCAGCGGGGCAAGAACGCTACATTCCGTCAGCTTTGCTATTGCCTTCGGTGTAATCTCTATACTCTCGCTGAAGGCTTCCGCTCCGTGGACGACACGATGCCCAACGGCGTCAATTTCATCGTAAGTTTGGATGCAGCCATATTTATCATCAGTCAGAATACTTAATATAAACTCTATTGCAGCTGTATGCTCCGGCAGATCGCGTTCCAGTGTCACTTTCTCGTTACCATGAGTAAACTTGAGGAAAGAACCAGGCAAACCGAGTTTCTCTACGGCTCCATGGGCAAGAACGCTACGGTCGCTCATATCAAACAACTTATACTTAACGGAAGAACTTCCGCAGTTCAAAACCAAAATCTTCATTATGCTTGCTTATTTAGATTTGCTTTAATTCCTATTGCCTGATTGGCCGAGATGGCTACCATCTTATATATATCTTCCGCTGAGCATCCTCGCGACAAATCGTTCACCGGTGCACCCATCCCCTGTAATATCGGACCTACTGCTTCAGCATTGCCTAATCGCTCGACTAATTTGTAGGCTATATTGCCGACTTCCAAAGATGGAAATACAAGTACGTTTGCTCGTCCGGCAATCTGACTGTCCGGCGCTTTGCGCAATCCAATGGAGGGTACAAGGGCGGCGTCTGTCTGAAGTTCGCCATCGATCTGAAGCGTAGGGTCAAGCTCGCGAGCAATGCGTGTGGCTTCGACAATTTTTTCTACCATAGCGTGCGATGCGCTTCCTTTGGTTGAGAAACTAAGCATTGCAACTCTTGGCTCGAAATGGGCAATGGCCCGTGTTGTGCGTGCAGTTACTACGGCTATTTCAGCTAATTCGGCGGCAGTAGGGTTGGGTATAACAGCACAGTCGGCAAAAACAAACAAGCCATTCTCTCCATAATTTTTTGTCTGAGTAAACATCAAGTAAGCTCCCGAAACACTGCTGACTCCAGGCACAGTCTTTATAATCTGCAAAGCTGGTCGCAACACGTCGCCAGTCGTGTTCTGCGCTCCGGCTATCTCGCCGTCGGCATCGCCCGCTTTAATCATCAAGCATCCAAGGTATAGCGGATTCTTGGCCAGTTCACTCGCCTTCTCTCGCGTCATTCCCTTGGATCTCCTCAGTTCATATAGAAGATCGGTGTATGCCTCTATTTTCAGATGGTTTTCAGGATCGACAATCGTTGCCTTCTCGATATTCGTCAGCCCCTTTGAGGCTGCAAGTTCATGCACTACTTCCGGCTTGCCAATCAATATAAGATCAGCAATTTCCTCTGCTAACAGCCAGTCTGCCGCCAACAAAGTCCTTTCTTCCACACCTTCAGGAAGTACGATTCGTTGCTTGTTAGCCTTCGCACGCACGATTATGCTTTGCATTAAATCCATAATAATTATTTTTTTGTTTTTGGGGTTTATATGTAGTACAAAAGTAGTGTATTTTCAGGAATAAAACTCTTGGTTTTCTGCAAGATGAACTCCATACGGCTCTCTCGGAGAACTTTGATAACGGATCAAAAAGAAAAGGTTGTCATCTCGACAACCTTAATCCGAAATTTTGTTAACCTTAAATCTAAATACCATGAAAAACACGGTGCAAAAGTAAAGATTTTAAAACATATCTACCAGCTCTTGACTATGATTCTCTAATAATTAAGAATAATTAACCGGTCGTTATGTTGATATGACTACTCTTTGCTGCTCAGATAATCTTCCACTTGCTCAAATCCAGCGTCTTTCAGCAGTGTTTTCTTCTGCTTGTCCAAAAGATAAATCGACGGAATGGCTTTTAGATCGTAGAGGCGTTCGGAATCTATGGTTTGAGATTTGTCGCAGGCTATTATCCAGTCTTTGGGCATTTCAGAGAGATGTCGGCGCCAAGCTTCCAAGTCCTTGTCTGAATATATGGCTAGAAGGATGAGCCGCTTATTGGCCAACATTCCTTTAATAATGTTTGAGGTTCGCAGATGCCCGGTTACTTCTTTACAGTTCTCACATTCCGGATTATAGAAATATATAAGCGTAAACTCAGCTTTAAGGTCGTACAGCTTGCCTTGACGTCCGTCGGCCATGGTGTAAACAAAGTTGGACGCGGCATGTCCCAATCTGTTCTTCTTGGCAAGGGACAAGAGGAGTTCCGGGCGTGTCTTGTCTTTCTGCGCCGGTGAAGAAAGCATTGCTTCAAGGGCTGGGATTAAATATTCATCGTTGCGCATGTTTGAGTTTGGATCGTAGAGATATTTGTAATACAGGCTGGTGAAATAATCGAATATTTTTTCATTCGCCTCGCATTTCTTCAACATCTTCTGGATGGATTCGGACACGACAGATTGCGAAGTATGCGGGAAAATGTCGATGTAATCAACAAATGCCTGTTCCAGCATCTTCTCTCGTCTGGAGATAAGAGTATCTGTAAAATCAAAATTGTCCCAGTAATGGAGTGTCAGATAGGCCGCCCGGTCTTCCAGCTCCAGCAGAGTGGATGGTATCGTTATCATTGGGAATGTATATTCCTCCTCGCCATTAGCGATGGATTTACCTGTCTGACCTTTACAATCAAGAAAAAAGAGGAGGAACAGAATGAGATAAACAGGCTTTAAATAATGGGTACATTTTAATGTGTTTGTATTCATGTTTTGTATTTTAATATTGTTTTAAATTTTATTGTTGCAAAGATACTCTTATAGTTTAGATGCTGGGTGCATATTGTTTAAACTTAAATTTCCTGATATTCTTGACAGAAATCTCCGTCTACGTATTTCTAACTTGAGTTCATGATAAGCAGGAGAATGGTCCTTCTAATTTTGGAGCTTGCGATGCGGAAAGCGCCAAGTCTTGCTCTGCGGCATGCTGGTTTGATTCTCCAGAAATCGCCGGCGACTCTCGGAGAGTATCGGGTGATTCTCGGAGCATCAACGGTGATTCTCGGAGAGTATCGGGTGATTCTCGGAGTATCAACGGTGACTCTCGGAGAGTATCGGGTGAATCTCGGAGCATCAACGGTGACTCTCGGAGAGTATCGGGTCAATATCGGAGTATCAACGGTGACTCTCGGAGAGTATCATGTCGATTCTCGGAGTATCAACGGTGATTCTCGGAGAGTATCGGGTGATTCTCAGAGTATCAACGGTGATTCTCGGAGAGTATCATGTCGATTCTCGGAGCATCACGTTTGATTCTCGGAGTATCACGTTTGATTCTCGGAGTATCAACGGTGATTCTCGGAGCATCACGTTTGACTCTCGGAGCGTCTCGTGAAACGTTCGGAGCGTCTCGTGAAACGCTTGGAGCGTCTCGTGAAACGCTCGGAGCGTCTCGTGAAACGCTCGGAGTGTCTCGTGAAACGCTCGGAACATCTCGTGAAACGCTCGGAGCGTCTTGTGAAACGCTCGGATCGTCTCGTGAAACGCTCGGAACGTCTCGTGAAACGCTCGGAGCGTCTCGTGAAACGCTCGGAACGTCTCGTGAAACGCTCGGAGCATCTCGTGAAACGCTCGGAACGTCTCTAAACACACTCCCACCCTCCTGCAAGAATCTCCGTCTTCCGAGTTTTCAGCTTGAATCATTAAATTTGCCGATAAATCATCATTATATCATGAAAAACTCTTCATACATATTTCTGTTTACGCTATACATAAGTCTGCAGGCCTCCGCCCAGCAGGAGATTATTCCTTTCGACAAAGCATACAAGCGCACTTACGACATTCGTAAATCCACCGCCGCTCCTCCGTCAATTGACGGTCGGATGGACGAAGCGTTCTGGGAACAGACGCCCTGGTCTGAACCTTTTGTTCAGGTCATGCCGGACGAGCGCGTCCCCAGTCCGTCGGTTACGCGCATGAAGCTCCTCTACGATAACACATATATATATGCAGGCATATATTGCAAGGACGCTGAGCCGGAGAAGATGAACCGTTTTATCAACAACCGCGACGCGAACAGCATCGGCGACCTTGTGAGCATAGCCTTCGACACTTATCATGACTTCCGCGCCGCCCCGGAGTTCAACCTCAACCTCGGCGGGAACAAGACTGACCTTGTCGTAAACGACAAAAGAGTTGCTACGCTAAGCTGGAACGCCGTATGGGATGCGAGGACGCATATTGATCTTGCCGACTCCGCCTGGACGGCAGAGATGCGTATCCCTTTCAGTCAGCTGCGCTACAACCGGCGGTCGTCCGATGGTGTTTGGGGGCTACATATCCGACGCATTATCCGTCACCGGAACGAAGTTCAGAACTGGAGCCTGATTCCGTTGAAGAATAACGGGCATGTCTTTTCCTTCGGCGAGATGCGCGGCATGACCGACCTTCCCAAGCCCCGCGGCATCGAAATCCTTCCCTACGTCATGGGCAAGTATTCTCGCCGGCCCGAAGTTGCCGGCAGTCCCTACGGCGGAAAGAATAACAGCCTTGCCAATGCCGGCCTTGACGCCAGGTTTGCTCTTTCCGACTATACTCTTGATCTGACTGTCAATCCCGATTTCGGGCAAGTCGAGCTTGACCCTTCGGTCATGAATCTTACTGCTTACGAAACCTTCTACGATGAGATGCGCCCCTTCTTCCTGGAAGGGAAACACATATTCGATTTTGCGAGCGGCAGCGACATGATGTTTTATTCCCGCCGCATCGGATCCGCCCCCGGCTATGCTCCTGAAGGCATCGACAATGTCAACAGCTTTGCCGAGGCGAAAGATAATGTTCCGATCATCGGCGCCCTGAAACTCACCGGTTCCAACCGCAATGGCCTGACCATCGGCATAATGCAGAACCTCACTGCCGCCAGCTACGCCAGGGTCTCCCGCAACGGAACCGAAAACGAAGAAGCCGTTGAGCCGGCCACGAACTACACCATCGCCCGTGTTCAAAAAAACAGCAAAGGCAATACTTTCCTCGGCGCAATGTTCACATCGGTCAACCGCATGATGAACCATGCCAATCTTGAAAACCTGATGCCCCGCAACGCTTATGCGGCAGGCATCGACTTTGTTCAATACTTCAAAAACCGGCTTTACTACATCGACATGAAAGGCATGTTCAGCTCCATCAACGGAACAAAAGCCGCCATCATGCAGCTGCAAACCAACGCCGTCCATTACTACCAGCGCCCCGACGCCGGCTATATCCGGCTTGATTCCGAGCGCACCGGCCTGAACGGTACCGGCGGATACGTCAAGGCCGGTCGCCGCGGCAATGCCAAATGGGCTTTCTCGGAAACATTCGAGTGGGCCAGTCCCGGATTCGACATGAATGATGCGGGATACTTAAAGCAAGCCGACATGCAGAGCAATTCCACCGCGATAGAGTTCCGGCAAACCGATACATGGCGTACATTCCGCTCCAACCAGTTCATTCTTACCCAGAAGAATGTCTGGAACTATGGCGGAACTCCGGTAAACAATTCCCTGAGCCTCGAATGGAAAACAATGACGCTGTCCCGCTACGAGCTGACGCTGAACGAAACCTTCGGATGGAACCAGCTCGACAGCCGCCTTCTCCGCGGAGGTCCCGACATGCGGCACGACCCATGGTTCAACACCGCTGCGACGTTCAACACTGATAAAGCCCGGCGCGTCATCTTCACCGGCAAATACACCGGCACGCGGCACATCGGCGGACACAGAAATTATAACGCCATCTCCCCTGCCCTCTCCTTCCGCCTTGCCCACTTCATCCTCCTCTCCGCCCAGTTTGACTATGCCTGGAATAATGACGACATGCAATACGTCGGCAAAGCCACGCCCCAGTCCATGAGCGGCGCAGGCTATTCTCCCGCTTACGTGCTCGGCGAAATGGAACAGCACACTTACGGTGCGACCGTCAAGCTTCAGGCAAACATCACTCCGGACGTATCCATTCAGCTCTACGGCTCGCCGTTCACTTCCGTCGCCCGCTACGATAACTACAAGCTGGCGACAAATACCGTCTCCGAACGCTACGAAGAACGCAGTCGTCCGCTCCTCCTGTCCGGCGATTCATTCTCCTTCATTCAAGACGATCTCCGCCAGACGTTCAGCAACCCCAACTTCAGGTTCAACGAATTTCGCTCCAATATCGTCGGTCGTTGGGAGTTCCGCCCCGGCTCCACGCTCTATATTGTCTGGGAACACCGGCGTTCCCGTCGCGACGGCGGTCTCCACGGCAGTTGGGGTGAGAATCTTGAGCGAATGTCCGAGCTTCCATCGACGAACACACTTATGATTAAAATAAACTATTGGATAAACTTATGACAGAACAACCCGTTAAAATAGCCGTTCTCGGCCTTGGCTATGTCGGTCTTCCCCTCGCCCGACTCTTTTCCAGCGTTTACGCCACCATCGGCTTCGATCTGGACGAGGCAAGAGTAAAGGCGATTAATTCCGGACTTGACATTACCGGCGAAGTTGAATCTTCCGCTCTCCTCCAGGCCATTGCCGACGGCTTCATCTGCACCACGAACATGGAAGATCTCCGCAGCTGCAACACATATATCGTTGCTGTCCCCACTCCGGTTGACTGCAACAACACTCCCGATCTCTCGCCCTTGCTGTCGGCCAGCAGGACAATAGGAGAAGTCATCAGTCGCGGCGATACGGTCATCTACGAATCGACGGTCTATCCCGGCGTAACGGAAGACGAATGTGTTCCTGTAATCGAAAGCATCTCCGGCCTCAAGCTCAACGTCGACTTTTTTGCCGGATATTCTCCCGAACGAATCAATCCCGGCGACAGGGAGCATCCGATTGAAAGCATCACCAAAGTTGTCTCCGGCTCATGCCCCGAAGCAGCGGACAAGGTAGAGCGCCTTTACAACTCCGTGCTGAAGAACGGCGTTTGCCGCGTTTCGAGCATCAGGGCAGCCGAAGCCTCCAAGATTATGGAGAATACTCAGCGCGACGTCAACATAGCCTTCATGAACGAGCAGGCAAAAATCTTCAACGCTATGGGGATAGACACTCAGGAAGTTATCCGCGCAGCTTCAACCAAGTGGAACTTCCTCCGCTTCGCTCCCGGCCTTGTCGGCGGCCACTGCATAAGCGTCGATCCGTACTATCTGATTCAAAAAGCGCAGGTTTACGGCATATATCCCCGCATAATGTCCGCCGCTCGCCGCCTCAATGACGGCATGGGAGAGTACGTCGGCCAGCAAGTCGTCAAGCTGATGAACAAAAAAGGCATCCTCATTAAAGACGCCCGCATCCTCATCCTCGGCTTCACCTTCAAGGAAAACTGCCCCGACATTCGCAACACCAAAGTCATCGACATCTACGCCACTCTCCGCGAGTACACTTCCGGCATCGTCATCCACGATCCCTGCGCCGACGCCACGGATGCCGGCCGAAAATATGGCATTGAAATAACCGGCTCCCTGCCCCAAGGCCAATTCGATGCAATCATTCTCGCCGTTGCTCACGAGGCCTACGCGGATGTAAATATCAAATCGTTAAGGGCTCCGCTTTCGATTGTTTATGATGTGAAGAGTTTTCTTCCGTCGGAGGAGGTTGACGGGCGGTTGTAGGGCAGTTTCGTCTCCTTAGCACATAAAAAAATCCCCCTCCGCCGAAGCAGAGGGGGATTTTTTTATTTAGTTAGACTTATATCTTTTTCCCTTGATAAATACATCTTGCATAAATCATGTATTTTGCACCATTAGAGTTTATTTTTTCCGTTGCATTTTTTTCGTACTTAGCCTTATCAGCCGGAACCGGACGCAACACTCCAGAAGGGTCCGTAGCCTTCGGGTCAAATCCCATTATAAATGCGAACTTAGATTGGCCAGAGGGGTCGGCAGCATGGTCGGAAGTCCAGTAAACATTCCCCATATCGTTCGGATCTGTGGTATTATAATTACGACCTGGATAGAAAACAGTGACATCCTTCAAGTTCCAATCGCTCCACAGTCCTTTAGAAAAAGCATGTTTCAAAACAGCTCCCATCTGATCTCTGTTCGGAAGAACCCAACTTCCCCTCGGTTCCAAATTTGCACAACTGTATTGGTTTGGAGTACCGGTATTCGCCGAACCATTAGTCCTGTAATTCGCATATTCTTTCCACATATAACCTGTCGGTTGGTCTTCCGGCCATACAAGCATCTCATATTGCCAGTAGAATGTATTATGAAAGAATACCGGCGTAGAAGCAACGAATCTCACAGTATCAATTTCCCCCAGAGCATCTTCAAAATACACTTCGACACCCGATGAATACTCCTTAAAGTTCTTTAAATCGTTAACCGTTGCAGGAAGTCTTTTTGTCAACGTGAACGTAACCGCTTCCTCTGTAACGCTCTGATTGGATCCACCTGAGATTGGAGCAAACGTAGTTGTCAAAACCCGGCCAGTGTCCTTCAGTCCGATTATATCCCATGAACGCTCGCCTGCTACGCTAAATGTTTTTTGGGTACCGTCCATCGTGTATCTCTGTTTAAATATATACTGAAGCTTAGGAGAATTAGGACTTGCAAGTCCGTACTGCCGAACCTCTATTTTGCAGGTCAGATTCCTTGCTTTAATGTTTATATAAGCTTTTCGGTATTTAATAGCCGTATTCTCATCTGCATAGATAGAGATTTCTTCGAGCTTATCTGCTGCTGTTGCTGCGGCTTGCGAGACTCTGAGCCAGTTAACGGGCATTCCGTTGACGTCAGTTATTTCATTAGGATCAATAGTCCATCCTGCGGGAACGGAGGTAATGATTGAAAGTTTGTTCGTATCGCCACACTGGGTATTGCTGTCATATATATTTTTGCCCAATTCGATTTTCCTTCTGGAAACGCCAAGCATATACTGGTTATCGAAGATAATATCAGTAATGGTTGTTTCATCCCATGCCATGATGTTTGCAACGAGATTGCTTGATTTCGATTTGAAGGCATCATCCGGGTCTTTAGCGCCGTCGCCGGTAACATCACTAATGTTGAGAGTATAAAGATGGTTCCTGAGGATTGGAAGCCATTCGTCCTGTCCGTTGCTGTCTTTTCCGACAAAGTCAATGCGGTAATAACTCTCCGGATGTCCCAGATAGCTTCCTCCAACGACGATGCAAGTGTTTTCCATCATTGTTGTTGGTGTTCCTTTCGGCGCCTCATATAAATATATTGCGTTGTTACACGAATCCACTCCTGTCCAGTCTTTACCTTCCTCGTACATAAGAGCGGGCGTTGGGTAAAGCATCTTGCAGAATCCGGAGTCTTTCGGGGCGGTAGGCATCGTAAGCTTCTGCGATGAGTTGTAAGCATTAGGGTCTGGAACGAGCGCTCCGTTTGAGCTTTGATTGTAAACGAATATTTTGGTTATATCAAAATCCGGTAGCGCCTTTGGAGCGAGTTTAACATTGACCTTGGCCATCATTCTTGTCATACTTATAGAGATGGGTGTTGATTGCGAAGCGACAATGTTCATCAACCCCGTTTCTCCCCATGAAGGAATAGACTTGTTTGCCAGTGCCAGCTTGCCTGGATTGTGATAAATAAAACTGTCAAGTATGGCAGATTTCTCAAGTCCGTAGTAACCGGAGTTGAGATTAGCAGAAGAGGCATTTGCGAGTGCGACTATGTTGTAAGCGCCCTCAAGCACCTTGGCAGTAAATGTTTTTGACGGGTTGCTGGGGGTACCCGGCGAGGTTATGCTCGTAGTTCTGCTTATATATCGGAGATGTTCCTTATTGTTGTTATCACGATCAAATTGCAGAAGCGTTATTTCCGTGACAGTATTCTCATCATCTTCACTTAACGAACGAGTACTAAGAGCCGAAGGCATATCTAGAGCGAAGCTAACGATAGCCTCTTTTTTGTTTCCTGAGTTGTTGTCGCCGCCATTATCTATGTCTCTGTCCAGAGCCGTCTCCTCCGATGTACAAGCGGCGAGAGAGAGGAGAAGGATTGATATTAAAGAAATTATACGCATCATAATATAATGTTGTTAGGTTTGTAAATCTGTATATCTGAAAAGTGTTTTGTCTATTTATTTGTAGAAAGCGAGCAGGGATTAAGCCATCCCTGCCGCTTGTTATTGATTCTTTATTTGCTTAGTTGAGAATTACACCGGTGTCAGTGTTGCCCCACTGTGCAAGTTTTACAGTTACATCGACGTCAATCGGGCCTTGTCCTGGTTTTTGCTGGAGGTTTTGCAGCTGGAACTGGATGTCGCTGATTTCGTATATCATCCCTTGCTTCAAGGCAGTTATCGGAGTTCCACCATCAGTCAAAGTCTTTATGGTCAAGTAATATTCGCCGGTATAAACAGAGTTCGGATTGTCGGTCTTAATATTGCTTACGCGGATATAGATATTTGGTGTTGACGCAACAGGTCCTGCAATATCAGCTTTAGGAGCGAGCTGGTTGTATCCCCATACATCTTGTTTGGGAGTATATCTTAACGTGTCGCCATTACTGATGATTTGCATGGCTTTTCCCAAAGTGGTATCTGCGGCAGTAACATAGTCGAAGGCAACCTTGTCATAATGAGCAGGCATAGTCGTATTATCAGCGCCGGAAGCAGGAGTAATATACTCTTTGGGAGCAACGTAGGAAGAATCGTTCAAGTTCATTTCCTCATAGATGTTGTCAACGAAGATACCGTCTATTCTATAACTGAGGATCTTAACAGCGGCTCCCGCAGGATTAACAGCTGTGATTTTATCTATTTCCAGGCGTGCCGTGAGAGGAGCGGCGGTTATAGTTGCCGTATAATTGTTAGAACCGGCTGCCGGCGGATTTACAGCGCCATTTCCAGTTAGCAGCTGGTTAGCCACAGCGCCTTGTTCCTTCAGCATAATCACGCTGTCCATTACTTGAGAGAGGAATCCATTCAGTTTCGGTTCCAATTTGCCCGCCGGCTGGTTAGCGACTACATAAGCAGTGATTGAAGAGGCAGGGACACTTGTTATTGGATGTCCAACTGTTGAACTCAGGTCTGTTATTGATGCAATGGAGTCCCCTGACGATGGTGTGCTTGCGTCAACGATACGGACAACCTTTGTTATTTGATTCTGTGCATTAACAAAGAACAGATGACCTCCGTTGAGTTGTAGTGTTCCGCCATTGGCAGTAGCTTCGTCAGTACGAGTAGAGGCAGGCTTTTCAATCCTGAAGCGAACTGTTTTTCCCATGCCGCCATCGACAGGACAGCTTTGCAGGTCATCATTTACGCAGCTAGTTGCAGTTAAACCCAATGCAGCGACTGAAGCTGCGGCAAGAACGATAGTTTTGAATGATTTGGAAATTACTTTCATACGATTTTAGTTTTTGAATATTAGTAATTGTTGATACTTTGTTTATTTAATCTCTGTTGATGCTTTCGCATCTTGTTTTCTTTTGACAGTGCAAAGGTATGCACTTTTTGAGGGCTGATCATTATCAATTTTCATGTTAAGCTTGTCTATTTTACAATTAGTCCCACTTTTCTTTACTTTTCCTCGATTTTTTCAAGGTATACACATTAATATATAGACTCCAAAGATAGAGTTTAGTTGTTTTATGTCTCTAATATCTCACAAAGATCTTCAGAGAATCAAGCATGGCAGAGATTCAAGCAGCATTTTTCGAAAAAAAATCATTCGATTCACATATAATTCTCGTTTTTCCCGTGAACAGCCAAGAGCTTACTTTTCACAAAATGATTCAGATGAAAAAAAGAATTGCGTTAAAAAAAAGCTTGAATAAGAATACGCAGATTTTTAAAATTTTTAAATTACAGCCAAAATATTTTAAAATATAGCAGAAGCATAAAAAAACAGGATAAAAAATACCACACAAAATATTGAACCATCTGCGAAGATTTCAAACGTTTGCGTAGAAAATTTGACGGTTCCCACAGAAAGTTTAAACAGCATCGCGAAAAATCTGAAGGCCCTCGTGGCGTGAAGAAAAAAAGTCAAGAAAATAAAGGACATATTCTTGGCGGAATCCGAAATTTTCGTAATGATTTTGAATATTGCCGAAGAGTAAGCGGGAAATATCACTCATATTTCAAATAACCCCGCGGAGATTTCCGGTTTCTCCACGGAAATTTTGAATTTTCCCGCGGAGATTTTCAGTTTCTCCACGGAAATTTTGAATTTTTCCGCGGAGATTTTCGGTTTCTCTACGGAAATTTTGAATTTTTCCGCGGAGATTTTCAGTTTCTCCACGGAAATTTTGAATTTTTCCGCGGAGATTTTCGGTTTCTCTACGATGCGAAATGATGTTTCCGCGGTGATTATCAAGAGATTTACGAATAATAAAGCCTTTCCATCGGCGAGAAAAGCCGTCGCTACGGGCATATTCCAATCCTGGCATGATATGCAAGGCGTCTCCAGGGATTGTTTCCGATTTGCAAACAAGTTTGGGAGCTTGACCATAAATAGTTTTCAATTTTAAGAGAAATTTAAAGAGCATAGTGCAAACATTTTCTAATTCAACACCAAGCTTTAAGCTTTTAGCACGAATAAATTAAGATTCGCAAACAATTTTGAAAGTTTCGCCATAGAAACCATTCAATTTAAAACTGTATTTTAAGACTTTCCCATAGATAGTTTAAAATAAGAAGGCGTTTTTTATAAAATTTCCATCGAGAGAGTTCTGTTTTGATAAGTAATTAGTAGATTTTTCATGTTCTAATTTGGATTTTAATTACGATAAGTGAGAGATGCTGCAAAAGTGTAAAAATTTGGTTAATGAATGAGACAAAGAAATGTGGAATAAAAGAAATTGACAGTAGGGAATGGAGATTTTATTATGGGCAAATTTTTCTATGGAGAGGAAAATTGAGATGATTTTACAGAAGAAGATAGATGGAAAATAATGCGTCATGAATTTTCCAATTAAAAAACGAAATATTGCGTACTGACATTTTGTCTTGGGGGAATAATTTGTCATTTTGACATGAAAAAAAATGCGTACAAACAGAAAATAATGGATTACAAAACGACTAAGGTTTTTCAGGCGTTTGAGAATATAAAAATTGCTGTTTTGCCATAAAAATTCGAGTAATTACAGGGGTAAACTGGGGTATTTTAGGCTAAAATAAAAGGGAATAAAAGTACTCTAGAAGAAATAAAGAAGGTTTACTATTACCCGGAACATTACTTTAACATAGATCAATTAACTATATAAGTTTTAGGATGAAAAGCAAGCTCAAAATATGCTCAATATAAGTTTATATTCTACAATAAGAGCATGGGGATAGTTTCTTCAAAAATGCAGTGAATTGCTATAATTGAAGTCAATCCAGGAGAAATCGCAAAGAAAGTATTCAGAGGTAAGGATTACAATATTAAATCCATAAAAAAGCGGATAAGCGCTATTTTGTTTTTGCGCCCAAACATAATCAACTGATTTTCAAGAGAATATACATCGGTAATTTACATCACGAAACAAATTTTCAGGCTAATATACAAGCGTAATAGAGCAATTTTTATTTCATAAACAATTGTACACATCAATAAAATACATTTATACATTGGTAACAATAACAATACAAGAGTAATCCGAAGAATGTTACGGAATAAAACAGCAAAAGATCCATTTTTATACATCATAATATCTTTTAAGAAAGGGAAAAAACACTCAAATAAATGAGCTAGTTTGTTCCGCTTATAAGCATTAAATAAATACTCAATTTATTATAGCGATATTTTTCTCTTTAAAATACTATTCAAGAATGAATGTTTAATCCAGGGAATGGCGGCAATTAATTGGTTTATTCATATTTGAAAAAAAATATTGGAAATAGTATTTAAAGAGAAATAATATCAATTTAAAAGAACGGGAATAAAAAAAATAAGGCCGTATAAAGGCTAAAAATGCCCTTTATACAGCCATCAAAAAAAAGGAGAAATTAAATAAAATAAGGAGGCAGTTGCCAGTTCTAAAAAAAAGGTTTTGAATATTCATTCAGAAAACCATAAAAAAAAGCCACATCCGCCCAGCCCCATAATAAGAAGCGAAACGAACGTGGCAAAAATGAATGGCCGAAGCCTGATTCTAACTAACAAAAGGCAGGCAGACTTCACGTCTCCCCAGCCTTCATTTATAACTTAAATTTATATTCCAGATGAAAACTAACTATTTCTGTATAATTTTCTTCACGGAGATTTCGTCTTCCGCTTTTGCCTTGATTATTAACATATTACGAGTTGGAAGACGAACTTGACGCTCCTGGACACTCTTCTGTCATCCCGATAGAAAGCATTGTCCGAGCGGGTTGTAACTTTCAATGGCTCGGAGCGGAAGCCCTCCGGAACTTAGATGGATGCCTTCTTCAGACACACGGACAAAAATAGAGGGAATCTCCACGTCGCCCGTTCCGGAAAATGAAAGATTTAATTCGCCGACAGCCGCTGGCCAAATTCCCAAGCGGGTCGGACACATTCCGAAGTTTGCCTGTCTGTTAATAACGAACGTACCGTTCGCCGTAGAAAATAGATAAGCAGCGAGAGCGTGCTTATCAAAAATTATGGCCGGCAGGTTCTCATTTTCCGTAGTATGAGAAACTGTCGGTGAATATACCAAAACAGCAGAAGCCTGCTTATGGCTGTGTGATATTTGCAAATAAGAAATGCCTTCGGCAACAATCGGTGGACGGAGACGGAAATATGAAATGTCCATAGCCGAATCAACCGTCGTCGCCCATTCCAGTAAAATTGTCAAGTTAGATACCGTCGCTGATGAATCAGATTTAGGAAATAAGAAAGATTGTAGCGGCGAAATGTAGTAGCCGTTTGCAATCACCCAGCTGTCCGCGTTCCTGAATTTGTTAAAATCCAAGTATGCCAAGCAGGAGTTAACGGTCTGCAAGCTGAAAACAATTTCCCCGTCGATGTTCTGCACAACAGGCAAATTGTAAAGGCTATCGACAAAAAAGATTTCGTCCGCGATGAACTTCTGATCGGAAAACCGCACGACATCATCTATTGTTTCAGCGGGGATGGCAGCCTTCAAGCTGAAAACAGGATCAACTTGAAGATGCGGTTCAAGATCTAAGATTGAGACAGTGAAACGATTCAGGGTAGAATCCTTCCTGCGAAAGTGATTTGTTAAAACGTCTTCGCTTTGTGTCTGATTATCAATCATGCAGGCTAAGTTTTTCGACCTGAGATTTGTTAACGGATAGGCTTCATTCCTGATTTCCGGAAAATTGTCTGCCACTGACGGGACGACAACATTTGCACAGAAGGTCGGAGCCAAATTAGCCGGCATGATTTTATTGCCCACTTTTTTGTTCCAGTTCCGCGGATTATTCCAATCAGAATTAATTCGGCCAGTCCAGACAAATTTCCCATTGGGAACATCATTGGAGGAATAAATAGTAAATTTTCCCGGTTTAAATGTTCCTGTTGGATAAATCAAATTTATCGGTTGAATGAAGAAAACTTTGTTTTCAGCGGCTCGCAAGATTCCGGAATGCGAGTTAGTCGGATTGCCGACGCAAGGCGATTTGGCCTCTGCATCGAAAAACCAATTAAAGTTCGCAAGAGACGTGTCAACCGGATTTTTTTTCAGTTTGGCCGTATAAGTTTGATTGTCACAAGTGACGGCTCCGTTCTCATCCTCCAACACATATATATATACCCATGCAGAAGATGTCCGCCTGTTAATATTTATTTCGTAACGGAAAGAGTCGATTTGCCCAGCCGGCGCAGAATTATTGACGTAAACGAAATTAGCGTTCATCCCTTTGGCAGAAGCACTTAGCGATCCATTTTGCGGGAGAGCATCCGGAGCGACGAAGTCCATGATTGAGCCATTGTGCAAGAATCCTGCCGGGAGTTCGTCGTTCGCGAAAGCATTGATTTCTGCGACGTGATATTTTTGGACGGTGTGAAAGTCATTGTTCAGTCCAAGGCATGAGCGGACGGTAAAAGTTTTATACATTTTCCGGATTCCCAGCGAATCCTTAACGACTATTGTATATTCTGTTCCAGCTACCAAGCCTGTGAACGGCAAAACGCCGACAGATTGCCAGGGCGCTGTGTTGGAATCATCAAACTGACCGCGATACAATTGAACTTGCGAATGGAATCCATTATCAACCGTTATCCATGCCTTGCCTCCTGCGCCGGTTCCACAATCAGGTTCATCGTGCAGCTGCATATTCGATTGCCCGCGATGAATGTGGAATGTGCGCGACGTTCTGCAACCTTCAATTGATGCAGTGATGATAACATCTACGTCATTAAGCTCAGTATTCTTGAATGTACGATCGACAGAAAAATCAAGCGACACAGAGGATTGTGCTGCCGATAACGGAATAGAAGTCGGCATCGCGGCCTTCCCGGAAGATTGCGACTGGAAAAGGAAAGCTGCGCCGGAACCTGAATAAGAAAGATTAAGTATCCTTGGCCTGTTTGATGAAGAAAAAGAAATCAACATTTTTCCCGAACTGCCGGAGAATAAATGCTCTAATCTATCCCCTTTGGCGTCGGCAATTGAAATCTCATTCGCGTAAACAGTAAATTTTCCCTTCTCAAATGCCCCCTTCTGATGTCCAAGCAACTCGACGAAAAAAGTAACATCTGACGTAAGTGAAGGCGTAAGAAAAGAGGAGCCATATTGAATCGCGCCGCCGTTAGAATTAGACTGCCATGCAAAGCTGATGGAAGGCGCATCTTTCAAAAATTCAACTGTATGCGCATAACCTTTGCAACCAGTTCCGTTCATATCATCAAGAATATATACATATACCCATGCGGATTGTACTATTCCATTGCTTGCAACCTGATATTGGAATGAATCAAGTTGACCGATTGCCGGTGCAGCTGTGTTTGCATAAACAAATTTCGTTCCGCTGACAGTTACATTCCCTGCTGTTGGCTGTGTTTTAATTGAGAAGCCAGAAGAAATATGTGCAGGCGAATCATTGGAAAGAGCATCTATCTCAACTGAATGATTCTTTTGAACAATCCAACGATCTTCTTGCAAGACAATACAAGATGGCGTTTGAAAAGATAAAGAATATTCATTGCAATCTCCATCCTCCTTATAATATATAGTATGCGTCGTGCCGGCGGTCAATCCATTGAACGGTTTTCCGACAGGCTGCCAGTTAAAATCATTATCCAGACGCATTATTGGATTATGCGCTCCGTCAATTGTCAGCCATGCCTGTCCTCCGTAGCCGCAATCATTAGACATGTTTAGCTTCGCGGCAGAAATTTTGCGATGGATATGTATAGTATATGAAGACGTAACGCTATATCCCTTAATAGAAATTGAGACTGTAACGTCGCCATCAGAATGAATGTCATTAATAATATTGTAATTAAGCGCGTATGATGTTTGACTGGCCGGAATAGTAATGACGGAAGATATTGGCATCGCACTTCCATCAGCCTTCGTCAGGAAAGATGCGACATTGGATGAGAAATTAATAACCACTTGCCTGTCGCTTCCATCAGCAGTAACATTAAACTGCAAATAATTATTGAGCGCACCATCATAAACATGCTTTACATCAGACTTGTTGCAGCTGTAATTCGTAATATTTGCACTGATGTCAATAGACGCTTTTTTCAGTAATGCGTCGGAGACTTTATATCGACTCCCCACATTTGCAACAGCAGATTTCAAACGAATATTTTCAGCTGAAATAACAGCCTTTTCAGTTTTAAGCAAAAAATTATGCCAGTCATATTCCAAGACCGACTTCCTTGCCGAAAAATACTTATAAGATTCATTTTCCGCTGCAACCGCATCATTTCTGTCAAGCAACTTTTTTGCATCAGTCTTTCTGATGAAGAATCCGAAAACATCCTTATTGCTAACATCTTTACTAGCCATCAACGAATAAGAATCCGAAGCAAAAACACTATTAAAACTTACGCGAGAAGGTTGCGGAATGAAATCAAATCCAAGCCTCGCGTAAAAATCATCATCACCGTTCGCCTTAAAACTTGATGCGGTAAAAGAAGAAGCAGCAGTGTTCGTATTCCAGCTAAAGTCTCTAAGCTTCACATTATTAATAACGTTGCCGGAAGTCTGCACAGGAAGAATTGTTGAAACATTAACATCAGCATACTGCCTCAAAGAAAGAGTATCATTAGCGTCCGGCGAACAGAAAGCCAGCTCCGGAAGATTTCCATCTAAGAAATCATCCGTTGTAGCGCTTTCTGCTACGCCTTTAGGCAGCCAACCCGCCACAAATATGGCTGATGTAAAAGCTACCGTAAAAATTAAACGCCTGTTCATTGTCTCTCTATTAAATTTACGTCTCCAAAGCAATCATTTATCTATAAGTCGTATTGAGGTATGAAAATTAAACGGCAATGTAATTCGCATCTCCACCTTTTTTGTTGCAACTACGCATCTCGCATATATAAACGAATAAACAGACATTGAACCTTTGCATGTTCCACGTCAGCATCCATATATTTCAATAAGCGATTAGAGCAACAATGGCCGAATAAGAATCTTATCGCCCAAGTAAAAGGTTGTGGGATTACACTCCGTATTTCAGTACCTATATCCAGCATACAATTTTAGCTTTAGTAGTTAATAATTCGTTTTCCCCAATCGGTCTTTTTCAACCTTCATCCAAACTCTCCGAATGTCAGCTTTAAGAAACGTTTCAGTTGACAATCTTAAGTCAGACAAATATATACAAAAATCAATACACTGCATATTAATCAACAACATTTGTCAAACATAACTTATTCCAGTATAAAGCCCAAACAAACTTTACATACGATTAAACTCACTTGAAAAATTTAAACCTTTACTTCATTAAAAACTGACTTGAAAAAAATCAACTCATTAATATACAGCAACTAAGATAATAGAACTTAAAGAAAAACGCAACATATTCTCAAATACGCTGAACGCATGATTCATCAGTAAGAAAGATTTTATAAGACTATAAAAAAATCCACTTTTTAACATTTGCGCGTCTATCACACAGCATGAAAATCCTAATAATATCCTTAAATCTTCCAGCATATTTTCATCAGCAAGGACTATTTTCAAACATACATACAAGCCATATAAATATCATAACACTTTTTAAAACATCAGTTTTACCGCACAATTAAATCATCATCATAAAGCATTACTCCAAAACCAATACAACCACAGCTGTACGACAATTGCCCAACAGACAGCGGAGCATCTACATTTACAACTAGCATTTGCACATATCCAATTATCCAATGCAATAGCGCATGAGCAATTTGCATACATGCAATTCATCCACGCAACATGCAGGAGCAATTTGCATGTATGCAATTTCGCCACGCAACATGCACGGACAATTTGCATGTATGCAAATCGACCACGCACAAATTATTTAACAATTATACTGATGCAATAAAAACACGCCACATGTTTGCTCAATTCAAATTCATTCCGAACTGGCAACGATACATACACAGAAGAAAATCATACGCAGATTGGCTACACAACAGCGTCAGCAAACAAAACGTAAAGCAATAATCAAGCAAAATCATTTTTTTTCTTGATAATCTTCAAAATATAATCAGGAAATACTACATTTGCAAAACAATATGTGACTTACATTTGGCTCAAGATATATATATTTTAATATAATTTAATGTAAATTTATGTATAAACTATTACGAATAGCCGTATGCCCGGCAATAATCTTATTGCTCGCTGCATGTGATACACAGGATTCGATTCGTGGAGAAAAAACTCCAGTCGATTATGTGAATCCATACATGGGAAACATCAGCCACCTGCTTGTTCCGACATATCCGACGGTTCATCTGCCGAACAGCATGTTGCGCGTCTATCCTGAACGTGCAGATTTCACATCCGACCAGCTTCACGGCCTGCCGGTATTGGTGACTACGCATCGCGGAACATCTGCTTTTAATATCAGTCCGGTGAATAGCTCAACCGCTCTCGCCCCAATCGTGAATTATACATATGATAATGAGAAAATCACGCCGTATGAATATTTCGTTTATCTTGACGAAGCAGGCGTTGAAGTTCATTATGCACCATCAACGAAATCAGGCATTTACGAGTTCAATTTTACAGAAGGAACTGAACCTCGCATAGTAATTAATACACGTCGCGGAAGAATAAGAATACTTCCTGACGGAAATATTGATGCCTGTCAAATTATAGACAGGAAAAATACACGCGCATATCTGTATCTTCAAACAGAACAAAAACCAGTCTCCTCCGGCATACTAAATGATGGCGCAGTAACAGAAGAAACAGTTGGCGAAGGAGGTTCACAGTCAGCAGTTCTGACGTTTTCTCCTGAAGTAAAGACTGTTAGACTTCGCTACGGAATATCATTCATCGACGAAGAGCAAGCGTCAAAAAATCTTTTAGCCGAAATAAATACTTATAATTATCGTGAAGTATCTGCGCTAGGAAAAGCCGCATGGAATGAAGCGCTTGGACGAATATCAGTAAGCGGTGGAAGCGAGAATGATAAAACAGTCTTCTATACATCTTTATATCGCGTCTATGAACGAATGGTTAACATTTCTGAGAACGGACGTTACTTCAGCGCTTATACAGAAGGAGGAAAAGTGCTCGATGATGAAGGCTCGCCATTTTATACAGACGACTGGACATGGGATACTTTCCGCGCAGCACATCCGTTGCGTATTATCATTGATCCTGAAGCCGAAATAAATATGGTTAAATCATTTATCCGTATGGCGCAGCAATCAAAAGAAGGATGGATGCCAACTTTCCCACAAATAACCGGCGACAGTCACAGTATGAATTCCAATCATGCCGTTTCAGTTGTCTGGGACGCATATTGCAAAGGTCTTCGCGGCTTTGATCTCGAAGCAGGCTATCAGGCCAGCAAGGCTGCAATTACAAAATCTACACTCATCCCATGGGTTAGAGCAGAAGCAGGAGAGTTAGACAGATTCTATAACGAAAAAGGATATTTTCCAGCTCTTCGCGAAGGCGAAGCCGAATATGTTGACGCAGTGAGCCGTGGCGAAAAGCGCCAACCAATTGCCGTAACTCTAGGCACAAGCTTTGACGACTGGTGCCTGTCGCAGATGGCAAAAGAATTGAAGCATGATGAAGACTACGCATATTTTCTGTCACGCTCCAAGAACTATCGCAATGTATATAACCAAGAGACTGGATTTTTCCATCCGAAAGATAAAGAAGGTCGCTTTATTGAACCATTTGACTATCGCTTTTCAGGCGGTCAGGGAGCACGCGACTATTATGATGAGAATAATGCCTGGACATATCGCTGGGATGTGCAACATAATATAGAGCAATTAGTCCAGCTAATGGGTTCGCGGGAAAAATTTGCAGCAAATCTTGATGCAACATTCCGCGAGCCACTTGGCAAGAGCAAATTTGAGTTCTTTGCACAGTTGCCCGACCAAACAGGCAACGTCGGACAGTTCTCGATGTCAAACGAGCCAAGCCTTCATATTCCATATCTTTACAATTATGCCGGCCAGCCATGGAAGACGCAAAAACGTATTCGCTCGCTATTGGCACAATGGTTCAGAAACGATCTTATGGGTGTCCCAGGAGATGAAGATGGCGGTGGGACCTCTGCATTTGTCGTATTCTCGGCATTAGGGTTCTATCCTGTTACGCCAGGCCTTCCGGTTTATAACATAGGCAGTCCGCTCTTCACTAATGCACGTATTGCAGTCGGCGGAGGCAAATATTTTGAGATTGAAGCCAAAAACTGCTCATCCGACAATAAATATATTCAGTCAGCAACAATTAATGGCCGCACGCTTGACCAACCATGGTTCACTCATGACGATATTAAGAATGGCGGCAAGCTAACGCTTGTTATGGGCGATAAGGCGAATACGGCCTGGGGCGTTGGAAGCGTTCCACCGTCAGGAGAATAAAATAATAAACTTAAAAGATTTAATACAAAACTTTAAATGTTTAGAAGTGGCCGGAGGTAAAAGCGAAATTTGATTTATCAGATTCGCTTTTACCGAAGGTTCTAAACAAAAATAGAATTTGCATTTTTAGTGACACAGATAAATATCGAATTTTGTTAATAGTTGATTAATTTATGTGATGCGGGCCGTTGCATTTCCAGCCCGCTAACAAAAGGAAGCCAGTCACTCCGCAATAAATGCAGGAGGACTGGCTTTTAAATTGATTTCTGTTTATTTTTTTGTCACATCGATAGATGTTTCTGTAAAAGTTATCTTACAAAAATTTCATCCATGAAAATATGAGAAGCATACCCTGCTCCAGCGCTCCAATCAGGCATTTTGCCAAAGCTTTTCGCCGTTATTTTCAGATACCGTGCCGTAGCCGGCTTCTTTACAACAAAATCATACATCTGTGCAGGCATATTCAGAGCCGGAGTGTTAGGCGACTTAGCCACGCCATAAGTTGTATATGTTTCATTATCATCTGATATTTCAAATGTTACAGCAGTCGGAAAAATTATCCAAGGCCCTACATCCTGCAAGAAACCGGCTCCGGCTTCATTGAAACTTTTCTTCTCACGCAAGTCTATTGTTACCTCTACATCTTTACCTTCATACCCATTCCAGTTACCTAGGTTCCACATAAGAGTTCCACGCATCCCATCCAGCAGCGCGTCCTCACCACAATAGTAAGCCGGATTGGCGATTGTCTGTTTCAGTATGTCCTTGTCTTTATTGTATTGCCTGTAATCTGCTTCCACAACTTTGCTGTAACCTGTTCGTTCATTGTAAGATACAGCCTTGACTTTTGTGTCTTTCGTAAACTCCAGCGGCTCTGTATATTTCAAAGATTGCCTTGTCGGCTGGCTACCGTCGAGCGTATAATATATTTCGTCAGTTTGCGCCGGAAACTGCACATTGCAGTCAGCATCCTTGTTTGCAGGCTGGAAAGCAGTCATTGAAAGTGACATCTTGTTAGGAAATGTTTTACTTGATGCCGAGAGAATTGGCACGGTAGTTATGGTTGATTCCACTCTGGCATGTGGCCGGTCGTCTTCATTCGCTCCAAATTGCAGATTCGGCTTGCTTCCCATAGTAAAAATGATTTCACCGCCATCCTTCAAATCATCGTAAGAAATATAAGACTTTGTATGCGTTCTGCCGTTCAATTCCACCGACTGAATATATATATTTTTATCACTCTGGTTTTTACATACAATAACAAACTGCTTACCATTCTCCAGCTTCATCGTTATGCGGTCAAATATCGGTGAACCAAGCAAATACTGGTTCGTGCCTGGACAGAATGGATAAAAACCCATGGCGTTGAAAACATACCATGCAGACATCTGTCCACAATCATCATTCCCGCAGAGGCCGTCAGGCTTCGAGGTATAAAACTCGCGCATGATTTTCCGGAGTATTTCTGATGATTTCCATTGCTTGCCGATAAAATTATACCAGTAAGCAGCGTGATGACTTGGCTCATTGCCATGCGCATATTGTCCAATGAGGCCTGAAATATCCGCCTGCTGCCTGCCGGTCATTTCAGAATCTGAATAAAAGAGCGAATCAAAATGCTGCTCTGCAACTTTACTTCCTCCAAGCAGCTCGATAAACGCATCAGCATCATGAGGCACATAAGTTGAATACTGCCATGAGTTTGCCTCTGTCAGAGTGCTGTTAACCTCCCGCGGATCAAACGGCTCAACGAAAGAGCCATTAATTTTTGCGTGCATAAATCCATGCGTGTCAAGAATGTTTCTATAATACAGACAGCGGTCGTTGAACTCCTTATAAATGCTATCATTGCCAATTGCTTTAGCAAACTGAGCAATGCACCAGTCATCGTAGGCATATTCAACAGTTTTAGATACACTTTCAGGTTCCATGTCCGCCGGAATAAAGCCGTAGCGAGAAAATTCAGGTAATCCCCTCCATGCAGTTTTCGCGCTGTGAACCATTGCTTCCAACATTCTGGCGTGGTCGTAGTCTGCCATTCCTTTTACAAAAGCGTCGTAAATCACAGGAATTGAGTGGTATCCAATCATACAATTCGTCTCCCATGCTGACAGCTCCCAAACAGGCAATGCTCCTCCCTGCTCGTATTGTTTTACAAAGGTATAGATGAAATCCTCCGTCCGCCGTCGGTCGATGATGTTCAAAAGAGGATGTAATGCGCGATAAGTATCCCAAAGCGAGAAAACTGTATATACTTCATGTCCTGCCTCAACCTCGTGCAGCTTATAGTCCATGCCTAGATATGTCCCGTCAGCATCGGTAAACAAATAAGGCGATGTAAATGAATGATACATTGCGGTGTAGAAAACTTTTTTCTTTTCAACATCATTTGTTTCAACGGTTATTCTTCCAAGCTCACGATTCCATTCCTCGCGAGCCTCATCTTTAAAACGAACAAAGTCAAAACCATAACCGTCATACTGTCGAAGATTTTTCAATGCTGCATCCTCCGCCTGCGTATTGGATGAGATTGCCGTCTTGACAACAACATCGCCTGCGCCGGGATTGAACCATACGACAGCCTTAATATTAGTCCCGCTGACGACAGGCATACGATTAAATTCCATATCCGTCATCAGTTTATCATCTTTATAGAAATCAATACTTGCAATTGGCTGCGAGAAAACAATTGCATAAGAAAGTAGCTGCTTTTCATTCCACATTGATGAATTTCTGACTCCTGTAATCGTACCATTCTCAGCATCATACTTTATGTAGCTTTCAATAACCTTATCCCTGTGCTTGAGATCGATGAGCACTCCTTTCGCCTCTCCATTTTCAGGGAACGAATATTTTTGCACGCCTAAACGCCTTGCAGCGGTCAACTCAACCAGTATGCCGCTATTGTTCAATTTCACAGAGTAGTAACCCGGTGCAGCCGTCTCGTTGTCATGTGAAAATTCCGCCCGATACTCGCTGTTAATGACCGAAGTATTTCCAACGAACGGCATTAGCAGCACGTCATTATAATCTGCACATCCTGTTCCGTTAAGATGCGTGTGGCTGAAACCATATACATGTGAATCCTTAAAATGATAGCCTGAGCAACCTTCCCAACCATCTATTTGCGTATCCGGACTAACCTGCACCATTCCAAACGGCGTAATTGCTCCCGGATATGTATGTCCGGCCAAATCAACTCCTACAAAAGGATTAACGTAAGCAGCAATGTCGCCGTCAGCCACTTCTTTTTGCTGGACGCAAGAAGCAAGCAGTGCAATAGCTGCAAAAAAATTTACAAAACTTCTATTCATTTTAAATTCTCTATTTATGTTATCTATCTGTTTAATAATCCGGTAAATATAACTCCGTCAAACGTAACGCGCAAGAATATAATGCCGAACAGCCAAGGCTAAACATTATAATATACTGACATACTAAGACTAAAACACACTTTTTTATTTAAATTACTTGCGATTCAAACAATTAAAACAGTAAAAATCATGAACATGTATAGCAGCCAATTAATTATCTATAACTTTTAAACATCTGCGATTAGCAGGAGAGTTTTCAACATGTTTTTTTTGTCCATGCAAATTGCAGGAATGTTTTTAACACGTTTTTTTTGCTAGTGCAGATTGCAGGACGATTTTTAACATGTTATTTTCGCTCATGCAGATTGCAGAACGATTTTTAACATGTTTTTTTCGCTCATGCAGATTGCAGAACGATTTTTAACATGTTATTTTTGCTCATGCAGATTGCAGTATTATTTTTAACACGTTATTTTTATTCATGCAGATTGCAGGACAGTTTTTAACACGTTATTTTTACCCATGCAATTTGCAGCAGTGCATCATAACAATTGGAGAATCAGGTTATATCCTGCGACGAACAGTTTTAATATAATAATAAGGAGAATCATCACCGAACAGGCCGCCGGAATTATTCATAATTCCTAAACAGTATTGCCTTTCCGTTAAAAAAAAGGTTTATTTTTATCCCGCTTAAAGTTTTATGCAGACAAGTGCGTGAGAAAGGCGGCCATGATATACATCAAGAACGAGTTCTAAATCGTAGAGCTATCAGACTGAAATACAAGTGAATTTTCTGTTTAATAATACTTCGTGAAAAACTAATTCTTTTGGAACAAAGCGATGGTCGATTAGTTATCTTTGTGCCATTGGAAAATCTATTTATCTCATGTTTATATGAATACAAAAAAAATAATATTAATCATTGTCAGCTGCGGCTTGCTCCACAGCTTGACGGTTCGTAGCCAGGAAACGCTTCCCAATTATACTCAGGCCCGCAAATTTGCCGGCAATACGACAGAGCAATTATCGTTTACGCATACGCTTACACCGAATTATTTCAACAAGGGGACAAAGTTCTGGTATGAATATAAGACAAGTCAGGGCACGGAATGGTATGTCGTCGAACCAGAGCTGTCTAAAAAGCAGCCTCTGTTTGACCGCGACGAACTTGCGGCTGAAATTACGTCCACGACCAAAGATCCGTTCGATTCGCGACATCTGCCGATTAAAAACCTTAAACTCGGAGAAGATGACAGGACTTTTACGTTTGAAATGACATCGAGCGCAAAGGATACATTCTACTTTTCTTATGACTATCCAACGAGGCAGCTGACAACAACCTCCAAACCGGATGCAACGCTGAGATGGGGGAACGTTTCACCGAATAAAAAGTATGTCGTCTATGCGAAAGACCTCAATCTGTATTATATGAGCTATGCCGACTACGAACGGCTGAAAAAGGAACCTAAGGATTCGACTGTCACCGACATAGCTCTAACAACCGATGGCGTTGAAGACTTTGCTTTCGGCATGATGCGAAACAGGATGAACACTGATTCGCTTCTCGACCATAAGCGTAAGTCAGTTCAAGGAGTATGGTCGCCCGACAGCCGATATTTTGTTGCAACTCTGACGGACAATCGGCGCGTGAAAGATCTCTGGGTAATCAATTCCATTGCCAATCCTCGCCCGACACTGGAGACGTATAAGTATCAAATGCCTGGCGAAGCAGAATCACCCGAAACCCATCTTTATATCTTCGATATTGAGCAGCGCACTCGCAAAGAGATACGTGTAGCCGCCTGGAAAGACCAGAACATCTTCGTCGGCAGCAAGCCGAAAGACAATTCCGCTTCCCCCTCCGTATGGCTGGGCAATTCGTCTCGATTTTATCTCACCCGCGTCAGCCGCGACATGAAGCGTGCCGACATCTGCCTCTGCACCCTCGACGAGGACAGCATCAAGCCCATAATCGAAGAACGGCTGAACACTTATATCGAAACGCGCCCACTTGGCCTTACCGACGATGCTTCCGAGCTTGTCCACTGGAGCGAACGCGACGGATGGGCACATCTTTATCTGTATGATGCGTCCGGCAGACTTAAAAACAGGATTACGAAAGGCTCCTGGCATGTTGATCAGATTAAGCACATCGACAGTAAGAACCGCGTGATATATTTCGTGGCCAATGCACGTGAAACTGACGATACCACCCCCTACTATGAGCATCTTTACCGCGTAAACTTCGATGGCACGGGGCTGAAGCTTCTTACTCCCGGCGACTACTTCCATTCAGTCAGTATGGACAGGGAAGGGCGCTATGTCGTGGACAATTATTCCCGCGTAAACACCATCCCCGCCACAGCTTTATATGATAATACAGGCCGGAAGATTGCGATTCTCGAAGAAAGCGACTTCAGCCAACTGTTCCAGGCCGGCTACAAATTTCCCGAACCATTCACGGCCAAGGCATCGGATGGCATCACCGATATTTATGGCGTTCTGTACAAGCCTTATGATTTCGATTCGACGAAAATATATCCCGTGGTCAACTATGTATATCCCGGCCCTCAGATGGAAGGCACCAACTATCGCTATACGCCTGTGAATCCCCGCACCGACCGTTTGGCGCAGGCCGGTTTCATTGTCGTCACCATGGGGCATCGCGGCGGCCATCCGAGTCGCTCCAAATGGTATCACAACTACGGTTACGGCAACCTGCGCGACTACGCTCTCGAAGACCACAAGTCAATCATCGAGCAACTCTGCCGCAGGTACACATGGATGGATGTCAATCGTGTAGGCATACACGGTCATTCCGGCGGAGGTTTTATGTCCACCGCAGCCATATTGCAATACCCCGACTTTTTTAAAGCCGCCGTTTCATGCGCCGGCAATCACGACAACAACATTTATAACCGCGCCTGGAGCGAAAAGCATCACGGCGTTAAGGAAACGACAAACAAGGAAGGCGAAACCGTATTCGACATAAAAGTCCCATTCAATCAGGAGCTTGCCAAGAATCTCCGCGGCCACCTGATGCTTATCCACAGCGAGATTGACAACAACGTTCATCCGGCCAATACAATCAGGGTCGTCAACGAACTCATCAAGGCCGGCAAGAGATTTGAATTTATCATTATGCCTACGCAACGCCATGGTTTTGGGAATTATAACGAATATTTCTATTGGCGCATGGTCGATTTCTTCTCCGAGCATCTGATCGGCCAAAGCGAAAAAAGCGTTGACATAAAAGACATCCATATCGCCCCGGCGCCGGCAAGCGAAGAAAATCAGGATTAACGCACGCCTGCAAATCACAACAGAGACGAGAATCCCCCTCCCGCTCTGTTAATTATAAAGAAATTGAGAACAATCATAAAACAGTGAAACCAGAAACTGAGAAAAACAAGCCAATCACCATTCTGTTCACCCTCCTCACAAGCCTCCCGGCCTTCTGCAGGACAGTGAAACTCTCGCCAACCGTCAAGGCGAAGCTGAAAAGCAACACGATCCTCACCCCATTGACAAAGATGAACATTTCACCGTCGATGAAATCCATCGAAACATCATCCAGAGCCTGTAATATATAATGTATATTTAACCACTTGCAAACATGAGCGACAATAATAAATTTTCACCTGACCTCCCCCCGTCTCATCCTTCTTCCGAAGCCAAACGATGGGAACTTTCACCGCAGATAACCGCTACGCTTAAAGATTCCGTTCTGACCATCAGCGGGCAAGGCGCCATGCCGAATTTCAATCTGAAAAATAACGATGCCGACTATCCCTGGTATTTTGAACGCCTGTTGGCAACAACAGTGGAAATAACCGACGGCATAACCGGCATAGGCAACTTCTCCTTTAACGAATTTCATAACCTTACGACCGTAAGCATCCCCCCGTCAGTGGTTCGTATCGGCAAAGATGCTTTCGCTTTTTGCACCCGCCTTGTCCATGTTAAAATTCCACCTTCCGTCACCATCCTTGAAAATGGCGTATTCAACGGTTGCGAAAACCTTGTGTCGGTGGAGCTTCCTCCCAGCCTGACTTCTATCGGCGAATCATGCTTCTGCGATTGCACCAGCCTGGCCTCAATAAAAATACCCGAAACGGTGACAACCATAGATGATAAAGCCTTCTACAACTGCAGCGCCCTGACGTCGGTAAACATTCCCACTACAATTACAAAAATCGGGATATACGCATTTTGCCGATGCGGACAATTAACGTCAGTAGAAATCCCTCCTTCGATACAAAGAATTGGAATTGCAACCTTTCTAAAGTGCAGCGCCCTGAAATCAGTTCAACTCCCTCCGCAGCTGACAAGTATAGACATTGATGCCTTCGGAGAATGTTCCAGCTTGACGTCAATAAAAATACCGGATTCAGTCACAAGCATTGGTTCCGGAGCCTTTTCAGAATGTACCTCCCTCGCTTCGATAGAACTGCCTCCGTCAATAGAAAAGCTTGGCGCGTTTGCATTCGGACGCTGCCTGCGCCTTGTTTCGATTGAGATTCCCCCGCTGGTAAAGAAATTAGAACAATGTTGCTTTATGAATTGCATGAGCTTGACATCGGTAAAAATACCAGATTCAGTCACAGAATTTGGCATAATGGTTTTTGCCAATTGCGTCAACTTGACCGAGATTGAACTCCCCCAGACGCTGACCACCATCGGCTATGCTGCCTTTAGCGGATGCAGCAACCTGACCACCATCAACATTCCCCCATCGGCAATATACTTCGGCCTGAGAATATTTCACAAGTGCCCCAACCTGAGATCAATAAAAATACCAGGCACGATAAGATGGTTCACTTTCTATATGCCTTTTGAAGCAGGCGATCCGAATATAGGTCCAACAATCATGTGCGAGAACATGTTCTCTTACGAAATAAACTTTGCAGAATGGAAATAAATATTCCCGCCTCTGCCATCCACAGCGATACCGCCAGCCCGAAATGCCTCACGGAAGACGCAATAAGGAAAAAAGGCGCCCGAACCATTAAAAATTACGGGATGACAGCCATTCATGCTCCCGCATGGACTGCAACAGTTGAACGTGCAGCCTTCAAGCCGTGCATAAAGCTCAAAGACGTCCGTCTTAACCGCAACATCCCCCTCCGAAAGCGCCGGTTCATGTTCGCAGACATCAATCCGGAAGACGTCGCCATCCACGCCCCCTCCGGCAGTCAGTCCGCCAACCATGCCGGTAAATTATGGCGGCAATTCGGGCGAATTGTTAAGCCGGAACCACGAACGAGCCGCTCCGGAAGCCATCCGTCCACAAAAAAACCTTGCTTGGCATTGACCTTAATCACTATCTTCGCAGAATTAATTACTCATAATTTAAATAAATCAAAAATGAAAAAGAATTTATTTTTACTCCTTTCGCTGGTCACATTATCATGCTACGGCCAGCTGCGCAACGCCGACATTTACAAAATCCCGGAGATGGAACATGGAAACATCCGCAGCGAGATACAAATCCCCGACATTGACGGCTTCCATACGATGAAATGCGACCTTCACTCCCACACGGTCTTCTCCGACGGGCATGTATGGCCGGATGTACGCACCAGAGAAGCCTGGCAGCAAGGCCTTGACGCCATTGCCATTACCGATCATATTGAATACCGCCCGCGCAAATCGCAACTGACAGGCGATCATAACGAAGCCTACAAGATTGCCCGCAAAAAGGGCGAAGAACTGGGCATCATCGTCATCCATGGCACAGAAATAACCCGGAACAAGCCCTTCGGCCACATGAATGCCCTTTTTATCACCGATGCAAACCCGCTCGCCATTACTGATTCCATCGCGGCTATTGACATAGCCATCGCCCAGGGCGGCTTCATACAATGGAACCACCCCGGATGGCCGGACAACAAATCGACCCTTTACCCCCTCCACGAACAGCTGATCAAGGACAAAAAGATACATGCCGTCGAAGTCTTTAACTACAATGAGTACTACCCGGTGGCATTCAACTGGTGTAAGACCATGAACCTCGCCTTCACAGCCAATTCGGACATCCACGAGCTTGTCACCGAAATATACGGAACCGACATACGCCCGATGACCCTCGTCTTCGCCTCCGAGCGCACAGAAGCCGGCATAAAGGAAGCTCTCTTCGCAGGCCGTTCCGTAGCGTTCTTCAACGGACATCTCGCCGGTCGCGCCGAACACCTTCGCGCACTTGTCAAGGCCTCCATCCGCATGAAAGTCCTCAACGCAGAAAAGAACCAGGTCGAAATCGTCAACCTATCCGACATCCCCTACACGTTCAGTTCCGGCGGCAGCCAGTTCTCCATTTCCGGCAGCCAGACCATTCGCGCCACCCTCCCCAAGACCAAAATGGCCTCCGTCCGCAACTGCTTCACCGGCATGGACGAATACCTGACCATTGACTACTCCGAATTGAAAGTAGCGGATTAAAAATCATAAATTTCGCTTTGCGCCCGCCTGCCCGGAACAAAAACCGTGGCACGACAGGCCGACCACAGACAATTTATATAGAGACGTCCTCCAGTAACGTCTCTAATCTTGAAAACTAAACATTTCCTGAACCCCGAAAGTATTTTTCCCGGCGTCGAGAAGCTTTCGGGATTCCGGAAAGTTTCCCGGAGCAGAGAAAAATACTTTCGGGATTCCGAAAAGCTTCCCGACGCAGGGAAAAACACTTTCGGGATTCCCGAAAACTTCCCGACGCAAGGAAAAATACTTTCGGGATTCCGGAAATTCTTCCCGACACGGGGAAAAATACTTTCGGGATTCCGGAAAGGCTTCAGGAAAGAGGAATGCGAAGAAACGAATACACGAAAGGTTTAACAGTAAAAGCGTTGCCGCTTCGAGCCTCCGTAGCGGTTCCCGCCCCTCGATTTAAATATTCCCGCCATTCCGAACCGTCAAGCTCACCTTGGCGGGAAAAGAATCGGAATCATTTCCCACTCAACTTCCAAGGTACAATTTCAACATCCAGCAGAAATGTCAGAAGAACTAAGTATTCCATGCGGCACGAAAGCCGAACGATATTCCTCCCTCCTTCCCCAACTCAAATCGCTGCTCGACGGCGAGCCGGACGCCATTGCGAACATGTCCAACACTGCGGCAGCCCTGAAGCAGGCGTTCGGATTCCTTTGGGTCGGATTTTACATTGTTCGCGGCAGCGAGCTAGTCTTAGGCCCCTTCCAAGGCCCCGTCGCCTGCACTCGGATAGGATTCGGCAAAGGCGTCTGCGGCACATCCTGGTCGAAGAAGCAAACGGTCGTCGTTCCCGACGTAGAACAGTATCCCGGCCACATTGCGTGCAGCTCCTCCTCCCGTTCCGAGATTGTAGTTCCTCTCCTCTCGCCCGACGGTACGGTCGCCGCCGTCCTTGACATAGACAGCGACACGCTCGGCACGTTCGACGATACCGACGCCCGATTCCTTGGCGAAATAGCCGATCTCCTGATGCGCGGAACGATTCTCCCAAACTGATGTCCCGGAACAGACGACCTGGAATTATTCACATTCCCGCTCAGTCCGGAAAAATATATCCGGAAAGACATGGAAGCAGGACGGCTTAAAGCCCAACCGGCTGAATCCATCACGCCTCTGTATGGCCATGGCGCCCTCTCCGCGAGGCTCAACGCGGCGTGCACCGCTCCAGGATGGGGTAATTGGATAAAAACCATTACCTTTGCCCTATAAATCAATAAGTAAGCAAGTGGTCAATAAACGTTACAACCAACGCGGCGTATCCTCATCGAAAGAAGATGTACACAACGCCATCCGCAACTTGGACAAAGGTCTTTATCCCAAATCTTTCTGCAAGATACTCCCCGACATACTCGGCGGCTCTCCCGAATATTGCAACATCATGCACTCCGACGGAGCCGGCACCAAATCCTCCCTGGCCTACATATACTGGCGCGAAACTGGCGACATATCCGTTTGGCGCGGCATAGCTCAGGACGCCTTGATTATGAACATAGACGATCTTGCCTGCGTGGGCGCCTTAGACAACATAGTTATCTCCTCTACCATTGGCCGCAACAAAAACCTTATTCCTGGCGAAGTCATCTCGACAATCATCAACGCAACCAGCGAACTGGCGGAGCGCCTCACGTCGCTTGGAATCAATTGTGTCGTAGCCGGAGGCGAAACAGCCGACGTTGGCGACCTCGTCCGGACGATCATCGTCGATTCCTCCGTAACGGCACGCATGAAGCGCAAGGACGTAATCGATCTCGGCAGGATAGAATCAGGCGACGTTCTGGTCGGCCTCTCCTCCGTCGGTCGCGCCATTTACGAGGAAGAGGACAACAGCGGTATAGGCAGCAACGGGCTGACTTCCGCGCGTCACGACGTTCTCTCGCACTATTTAGCCGAAAAATATCCCGAAAGCTATGATCCCTCCATTCCCGAAACATTAATATATAGCGGAACTCTCCGCCTGACCGATGCGCTAGCCGTTCTGAAGGCCGACGCCGGCCGGTCGCTCCTCTCGCCCACGCGCACCTACGCCCCCGTCATCCGGAAGATTGTCGAATACGCATCCCCGGAGAACGGGCTGCACGGAATCATCCACTGCAGCGGCGGCGGTCAGACAAAAATCATGAAGTTCGTAGAGAACAAGTGCGTCGTCAAGGACAACCTCTTCCCCATCCCGCCTCTGTTCCGTCTCATACAGGAGCAAAGCTCCGCGGACTGGCGTGAGATGTATTCCGTTTTCAACATGGGTCACAGGATAGAAATCGCCATACCTCCCCGGCTGGCGGACGACATCATCTCCATCAGCCGGAGCTTCGGCATAGAAGCTCAAATCATCGGGCATATAGAATCCTCCCCATCGAACCGCCTGATAATCGAAAGCGAAGCATCCCATATAGAATATTAAGCGCGGATGGCAGCGAATACACTTTTAGAACGCTTGACCGGCATTGTAAGCCGTTTTGAAGAGATCGGTTCGCTCATTACCGACCCCGCCGTCATTGCCGACGGTAAACGTTACATCAAACTGAGCAAAGAATACCGCGACCTGGAGAAGCTGCTCCAAACGCGCCAAGAGTACATTCAAACGCTGGCCGGCGCAGACGAAGCGCGTTCCCTTCTCGAAAGCGAGCAGGACGCCGAGATGCGTGAGATAGCCGGAGAGGAACTCAAGCAATGTCTTGAACGTATTCCGAAACTCGAAGAAGAGATCAAGCTCCTCCTCATCCCCTCCGACCCCCAGGACGGCAAGAACGCCATCATCGAGATACGTGGCGGCACGGGAGGCGACGAAGCCTCGATATTCGCGGGCGATCTATTCCGCATGTACGCCCGATACTGCGAGAGCAAAGGCTGGAAGATCGAAGTAAACAGCTACACGGAAGGCGTTAAAAGCGGCTATAAAGAGATCATCTTCACCGTCTCCGGCGAGAACGTGTATGGGACGCTGAAATACGAATCCGGCGTTCATCGAGTCCAACGTGTCCCCGCAACCGAAACCCAGGGGCGCGTTCATACCTCTGCGGCGACCGTAGCCGTTCTCCCCGAAGCGGAGGAGTTCGACGTAGAAATAAAAGAATCCGACATCCGCACCGACATTTTCTGCGCCTCCGGACACGGCGGCCAATCGGTAAACACAACCTATTCGGCCATCCGCCTTGTCCACATCCCTACGGGCATAACCGTACAATGTCAGGATGAGAAATCCCAGTTGAAGAACAAAGCCAAAGCGATGATCGAGTTGCGTTCACGCATATATAATATGGAGTATCAGAAATACCTGGACGATATAGCCAGCAAGCGGAAGACAATGGTCTCAACCGGCGACCGTTCCGCCAAGATACGCACATACAATTATCCGCAAAGCCGGATAACCGACCATCGGATTAATTACACCATATATAATCTCCCCTCCTTCATCGACGGCGACATCCAAACCTGCATCGACCAACTCATCATCGCCGAGAACGCGGAGCGATTAAAAGAAAGCGAAATATAAAATTCATGACAAAGCAAGAATTAATAGAGAATATCAAGCTCCGGCAATCCTTCCTGTGCATAGGCTTGGACCCGGACATCGAGAAGCTCCCGTGCTGTCTCAAAACAGAACCCGATCCAGTCCTATCCTTCAATAAAGCAATCATCCGTGCAACTGCCAACTATTGTGTCGCCTATAAGCCGAACATCGCCTTCTACGAAAGCTTGGGCAGCAGCGGCATGAAGACATTCGAGGAAACGGTCTCCTGGCTGAAAGAAAACTATCCTCAACATTTCATCATAGCCGATGCCAAACGCGGCGACATAGGCAATACGGCCGAACATTATGCTCGCTCCTTCTTTCACAAGATGAATGTCGATGCCGTAACCGTTGCGCCCTATATGGGGGAAGACAGCGTTAAGCCGTTTCTGTCCAGCCCGGGTCATTGGGTCATACTCCTCGCCCTGACATCCAACAAAGGCTCGTCGGATTTCCAACTTCTGGAAAACTCCTTAGGCGAGAAGCTCTTTGAAACCGTCCTGCGGAAATCAAAGGAATGGGGGAACGACGGACAAATGATGTATGTAGTCGGAGCAACTCAAGGCAAAATGCTACAAGATATTCGGAGAATCATACCCGACCATTTCCTTCTCGTTCCGGGCGTCGGTGCGCAAGGCGGCAGTCTCGCTGACGTTGTCGAATACGGAATTACTCCCGACTGCGGTCTGCTGGTCAATTCCTCACGCTCCATAATCTATGCTTCGTCAGCGTCGGATTTCGCGGAAGCAGCCGGCAATGCAGCCCGCGACATGCAACAGGAAATGGCCTCATACCTGCGAGCAAAAGCAATTATTGCACAAGCAGAATAGCGGGGTACAAATATTTTTTATAATCTTTGTGCATCCTGTACTTTAATAACATTATAGAAGACACAAAATCAAATACGCCTAATGGAGTTCACTGCCCAACAAATCGCCGACGTTCTGAACGGAACCGTAGATGGAAATCCCAACGTAACAGTAAACAATTTTTCAAAGATCGAGGAAGGACAGCCAGGCACATTAACCTTTCTGGCCAATCCGAAATACGAATCATATATATATCAGACAGCGGCAAGCATCGTCCTTGTCAATTCCGACTTTTCCCCCACCTCTCCCGTCGGAGCGACGCTGATAAGAGTTCCAAACGCCTATAAAGCCCTGGCCTTCCTCCTCGAAATAGTAGATAAGTCAAGGAAGAACAAAGAAGGCATCGGCTCAATGTCCGACATACACCCCAGCGCCCGAATAGGCGAGAAATGCTACATCGGCAACTTCTCCTGTATAGGTGAAAACGTAACGATAGGCTCCAATACCAAGATTTATCCCCATTGCTACATCGGAGACGGCGTAAACATAGGTGACAACTGCATTCTCTACCCCCATGTTGCCATATACAACGATTGCCGCATCGGTGACAACTGCATTTTTCATGCAGGCGCAATCATCGGCTCAGACGGCTTCGGCTTTGCAACCGAAGGCGATACATATCATAAGATACCACAACTGGGAAATGTAGTCATTGAAGATGATGTTGAAATCGGAGCCAACACAACCATTGACCGTGCCGTCATGAACTCCACCATCATCCACAAAGGCGTAAAGATTGACAACCTCGTCCAAATAGCGCACAACGTAGAAATCGGCCCAAACACAGCAATGGCTGCACAAGTCGGAATATCCGGCTCCGTCAAAATCGGACGCAACTGCCGGTTCGGCGGACAATCCGGCCTCGCCGGTCATCTCCGCATCGGAGATAATACATCCATCAGCGCCCAGGCCGGCGTAATAAGCGACATAGGCGAAAAACAAACCGTCATGGGCGCACCCGCCGTCCCATCCAAATCATTCATGCGCTCATACGTAATATATAATCGCCTCCCCGAAATGTACAGAGCAATCGAAAAGATGAAATCAGAAATCGAACAATTAAAAAAACAATTATAACAAACTCATCACAGATGAATAACATGCAGAAACAACTAACTCTCTCCAATAAATTCTCTCTCCAGGGAAAAGGACTACACACCGGTCTAGACATCAACATAACCTTCAACCCCGCCCCCGACAATCACGGCTACAAAATCAAACGCACCGATCTGGAGAACACCCCAATCATCGAAGCCTTAGCAGAGAACGTCACCAATACACAGCGCGGCACAGTCATTTCCAAGAACAACATCTCCGTAAGCACAATTGAGCACGCCCTCGCCGCCCTTTACGCCTTCGGTATAGACAACTGCCTGATTGAAGTCGATGCTCCGGAATTTCCGATCCTCGACGGCAGCTCCAAGCAATACGCCGACGCCATCCAGATGGTCGGCCTGACCGAAGGTTCAACCAATAAAGACTACTACATTGTCAAGCACAAAATGGAAGTCAAAGACGAAGCCACCGGCTCGTCAATCATCATCCTCCCCGACGATAAATTTAGCGCCAACACACTCATATCATTCAACTCCCCCGTTCTCTCCAACCAATATGCGACACTTAACGACCTGAACGAATTTCCAGCACAGATTGCCGCCTCGCGCACCTTCGTCTTCGTCCGCGAAATAGAAACCCTCATCAGCAACAATCTCATCAAGGGCGGAGATCTCGATAATGCCATCGTTATATACGACCAGGAAATGCCGCAGGACGAACTGAAAACCCTTGCCACCAAGATGAACCTCCCCCCTAAAGACATACACTCCCTCGGATACATCAACAACACCCCCCTCGTTTTCGACAACGAACCTGCCCGACACAAGCTCCTCGACCTCATCGGCGATATTGCCCTCATCGGGAAACCTCTGAAAGGCCGCATCATCGCAACACGCCCCGGCCACAAAATCAACAACCAGTTCGCCAGGATGATTCGTAAAGCCATTAAGCAAAACGAAATCCAACCACCAACATACGATCCCAACGCCGCCCCCATCATGGACGTCAACCGAATCAAGGAACTCCTCCCCCACCGCTACCCCTTCCTCCTCGTCGATAAAATCATCGAACTGGGTGAAAACAGCATCACCGGCATAAAAAACATATCCGTCAACGAACCATTCTTCCCCGGCCACTTCCCGCAGGAACCCGTCCTCCCCGGCGTCCTTCAAGTCGAAGCCATGGCACAAACCGGCGGCCTCCTTGTTCTAAACTCCGTTGACGAACCCGAACGATATTCCACCTACTTCATGAAGATCGACCAGGTGAAATTCAGACAAAAAGTCGTGCCGGGCGACACTCTTCTCCTCCACGTCAAGTTCATCAGCCCTATACGCCGAGGCATAGCCACCATGAAAGGCTATGTGTTCGTAGGCGACAAGCTCGTCTCCGAAGCTGAATTTATGGCGCAAATCATCAAAAACAAATAACAAACATGACCCGCTCTACACTATCTGTAATAGCCCCCGAAGCACAAATCGGAGAAAACACCACCATCGCCCCCTTCGCCGTAATTGAAAAAGACGTCATTATCGGCAGCAACTGCCATATACACTCTCATGCCGTCATCATGAACGGTTCAAGAATAGGCGACAACTGCCAGATCTTCCCCGGAGCCGTCATCGCCGGCATCCCGCAAGACCTTAAATTCAAAGGCGAAATCACCACCGCCGAGATAGGCCCAAACACAACCATCCGCGAATGTGCAACAATTAACCGCGGCACCGCCTCGAAAGGCAAAACCATCGTAGGCGCCAACTGCCTCATCATGGCATACAGCCACGTCGCCCACGATTGTATCCTGCAAAACAACATCATCCTCGGCAACGCAACGCAACTGGCCGGCGAGGTGGAAATAGACGACTTCGCCACCATCAGCGGAGGCACCCTCGTTCACCAGTTCAACCGCATCTCCAGGCACGTCATGATTCAAGGTGGTTCCCGCGTAACCAAGGACGTACCGCCATATACCCTCATCGGGCGCGACCCGATCGTCTATTGCGGCATCAACATCGTCGGCCTCCGTCGCCGCGGCTTCACCAACGAGCAGGTCTTCCTCATTCAGGACATCTACCGCACGCTCTACACGCGAGGCCTGAACAACACCGACGCCCTCCGCGCCATCGAAACCGAATACACCTCCAGCGAAGAGCGCGACCTGATCCTCGACTTCATCAAAACATCCCAGCGAGGCATCGTCCGAGGCACGCTCGACGACCTCTGATTCCCAGCCCTTACTCTTTCACTTTTCAACTTAAATCAACCATCATCCACAACCTTAAACAAATACATCCCGCGAAAAAACAACTCAACCCCACTAAATAAAAAATACAATACTGCCCGGCAAGATAACGAAGCCCCCCGCACCCCATCCCCTATTCGTTCTCCAGCCGGGCAGACTTTTTGTTGTAAACCGACCTTTAAAGCATGAATCGAATCAGTCCATTCTGAACTCCATGCTCCAAAATTCCCGCCTGGGATTGTCCCCCAAGGTGGGAAAACATGATTTGACCTCGGAACATACTGTCCCACCATGTGGGAAGATATGTTTTCAGTTCAGATCATACCGTCCTACAAGGTGGAACAACATGTTTCAGGTGCAGATCATACCGTCCCACAAGGTGGAACAACATGTTTCAGGTGCAGATCATATCGTCCCACAAGGTAGGACAACATGTTTCAGGTGCAGATCATATCGTCCCACAAGGTGGGACAACATGTTTCAGGTGCAGATCATGTTTTCCCACCACGTGGGACGAGATTTACACCATTTTCATCATGATTTCCCCCAGCGAAAACCATGCAGGAGTATCCACAGATCACCCATATCCACATGCGGGACATACAAATCCCGGCATAGCCCAGTTGAAATATCCCTTATCTTTGCATCCGTCAAGCCGGAAAACTGGAAGCGCCCCCATCCGCGACACAGTTGACACTGCTGCCACAGACACTGTCTCCCAAGTAGAACTAATAATAAATAACACAACAATACTCATAAAGCCCATGAACAAAAAGCCGATGTCCAGCTGTATCAAAGCCATAACGACAGAGAAAAACATCCTTCTCATCATCATCCTTTACGGAATCCTCAAAACCCTTGTCCAATTCCTCGCCAACCGGAGCCTGTGGGTTGACGAGGCCGCCCTGGCGCTGAACATTATCCACCGAAGCATCCCGGAGCTACTCCATCCTCTCGACTACGCCCAGTCCGCCCCACCCCTGTTCCTGCTGATCGAGAAGCTTTTTTCGACCCTTATCCCCAGCTCCGAATATGGCTTGCGGCTCTTCCCCATGCTTTGCTTCCAAGCGTCCCTGCTGATGTTCGCCGCCCTCGTCCGTAAAGCCCGCAACGGTTCTGCATACACCGTCGTCGCCGTCCTGCTCTTCGCTGCGAGTCATATCTTCTGCCGCTTCAGCAGTGAGTTGAAGCCCTATATGACCGACCTCTTCGTGCTCACAAGCATCTTTTACCTTACCGTTAAAGACTATAACAAACCATCAGCAAGATATTATTCCCTGGGCTTGGCCGGCGTCATAGCCATCTTCCTCACGAACGCCTCGCCCGTAATCCTTGCCACATCCGGCCTTTACCTATATCGCAAACTCATTGGAAAATCCATCGGCAAGGAGCGCCTTCAACAGTTTCGCCCGCTGGGCGCAGTCTTTTTCGTATGGAGCGTTGCCGCCGCCCTCTACTACATATATTTCGTTCACGCACATCCGCTTAAAGACTGGATGATACAGTACTGGCAATCCCTCAACGGATTCCTTCTCCTCAACCCGGCTCACGCGGATTTCCTGCCGACGATTGAAAACGTCCTCGTCTCCATGTTCTCCCCGCTGTTTTCTCTCGATGCCCTTCGCTGGCGGACATACCAGGGCGCCGACGCCATCCTGTGGAGCGCCATCATAGTCTTTGGTGGATTATACATATTCGGCATAATCCGCATAATAAAGCTCAGGCATATTGACATGCTCATACTCGCGTGCCTCCCCGTTGCGTTACATCTGGTTCTCTCGGTCATGCAGTTCTACCCGGTTGAACGCCGCATTATTCTATACACTTTTCCCGGAATGATCTGCGTATGGACTTACGCCATTCAATATTTAATAGAGCAGACCAGGGCGACAAGGCTGCGCTTCATCCGCCTCTCGCCGCTGTTCATCCTCGCCATTACTCTGGCGGTAAAATTTCCGGTCCGTTTCGTAGAGACAAAAGCCCTCCTGCGGACAATTGAACAGTTGGACCGGTCGGCGACCATTAACATTTGGTGCCTCCCCACGACGCTCATGCCCATCCGCTACTATCTCGACATCGGCTCGATTGGTAGCCGCATCAACATCCTCAACAATTCCGACCTTGACCACCAAAGCCTTTCACAACTGATGCTGTCCGGTTTTGGCAACACGCTCCTCCCCTCCGAGACAGGCAATACGCCCGACACGTTCAGCGGCAGAATCTGGTTCCTGTTCACCAGTCTTGAGCCGGCTTATAGCGAAAGTTTCCTTGCGTGGCTCACGGCCTCCGGCTGTGAAACGCTCCATTATCACAGGGAGAACGGCGCATGGGCGTTCCTCTGCGACTTCGGCAACCGGCAATAAGCAGTTCCCGAATCCATCCGAAACATAAGTCAAAGAAGGGAGCAAGAGCAATTGCTCCCTTTTTTACTTTATTATTAATGAGAAGAAAAGACGCCCGGCTGTCAAAACCGCATCTCTCTCCAGGTAGACAAATCTCCCATTTTAACCAGGCAAATTCTTCACCGGTAGAGACATAAACAAAGTTTCAGAACGAAAAATGTTCGTATTATAAAGATTTTTGTATTCCGCCGGTATGTAAAATTATTCCATGCCTCTGTTCGCCGTCATTTTCCTTCTGAACAGGCTTTTCCCGCGTCGCAATAAGGCAGCCAGATCATAAAGAGAGGAAAGACGATAAGCAATTCCAAGATTAAAAATTACACCAAATTCCATTGCTACGATATATGTAAAAACAGCTTTAAGGCAATAAGAATCAGACTTTATACGACATATAAAATATATTTTTTACATTTGCCACAAATTCGTCCCATGTACAAGCAAGCGTCCCTTTGCAGGACACAAAACTAAAGAAGAAGAAAAAAGTTCCCGACCGATTTTTAAACGGAAACAGAAAGATTAACTATCAACGTAAAACCAATGATATATAGAACAACAGAAACGCAAACGCCTCCCCTACCCCTCAAGCGCTATTGCCGAGGGTGTAGCCCCCTCCCATTTCCGGACAAATTCCCATTGTCGCCAAGGCGCCCAAGTCGCATCCCCCGCGCAGGCAAGTCATCCCATGACGCCGGTTGATATTATCCGCCGTTGCTTTGCGTCTGCCCAAATCTTGAGAAAACGTTCAGCTGATACATCATGCTTTTGTCCAAGGCTTGGCACCGTGCGTCCCGATTCTCTAATGATAAATACTCTACGCGAATCATTTACTTGATATATAGGAATATGATTTTTTCAACTAGACTAATAGCCAAGGTGCTGTTGATAGCGTTCTTGTCAGGGGCTGCGCAAAGTTTTGCATTTGCGAAGAATGATAATTATACAGTTTTGTACAGTGAAGACTTCGGCGGTAATGCCTCTGGCTATCCCGAACGCCTAAGCGATGCTCTGCTTGACGTTATATTACCCGGACGAAGAAGCAAGGCCCCTGATTACGTATATTCTATTGGCAAACCGGGGGAGACTGTCGACAGTCCCTGCGGTACATGTAGCGGATTAAGCATCAGTGCAGGCAATCCGATAACCACCCATTGTACACCAACAAGGCCAGGATACTACTACCGCTTGCCCGTTGCTCCCGACGCGAATGCCTGCAACTGCTGCGCCATGCCCAACATATTAAAGCCGGAGGAAAGGACAGATTGCTTCGAGTCGCAACCCGACTACTGGACAGTACAGAAAGGCAAATCGGCAGCCATCAACTTGCTGAGTAACCACATCGGCACCAGCCTCACCGTTGTAAGCATATCAACGCCCACAAGCGGAGCAATTACATACGAAGACATGCCCGCCATCTTCTTCGACGAAGCAGGAGTAGCCATCTATACATTCTCCGCAACGAACGATGCCCCGGCAATAAAGCATGACAACAGCTTCGGCATCCAGCCCGTCAAACTGGGCATCACAGCCGCCTCCGAGCGGCAGATCACCCTCCCTTCGCGCCAGATGTACATCAATAAAGCAAACATAAATAATAAGGTATTCGTAGATAAAGTATTAACCAAATAAACTCGCATTTTTTTTGTTATAAACTTTGTAATTAAATGTAGTTTGTAGTTGTAGTAGAAAAGGCCGTGGGTGCGTGAGCATCCCGGCCTTTGTAATTTTATACACCCACGCCCGCCCACTCAATCGCCCGCCAGACAGCCGACCGCCCTACAAGCCGCATCATAACCAGTCGTAAATCGCCGACTGAGCAGTCGTAAATCGCCGACTGAACAGTCGTGACTCGCCGACTGAACAGTCGTAGCTTGCCGACTGAGCAGTCGTGACTCGCCGACTGAGCAGTCGTGGCTCGGCGACTGAACAGTCGTGACTTGCCGACTGAACGGTCGCAGGCAAGCACCCTAGTCTATCCGCTCAATGATTAATAGTCACAAAAAGCCTCAACAAATATCCCGCGAACATTCTGCTCGTGAGACATCTGCCGACCATCCCCTACCCCATCGCCTGTACAGCCCGAAGGCGTCGCAAAGGCCGTTGGCTGTACGTATATTCCAGTTTAATCACTATATTTGCGCAGTTGATATTTGCATTAAAAATTCAGAGATAATAACGCACATTTTTTTTTGTTATAAACTTTGTAATTAAATGTAGTTGTAGTAGGAAGGCCGTGGATGCGTGAGCATCTCGGCCTTTATCGTTCATCCACGTTCATTTCGCCCGCCCGGCTGCAAAGAGGCATGATCCGCGTCCGAATAACGATTTCGCGCATGTATATCTCGACTAAATTATTATATTTGCATAGCCATCAAATAAAAATGTTAGCATTCATTTCCATACCCACCCTCGTCGGCTCGCTCATCCTGCTGGCTTACTTCATCACCATCGGCGGCCTGATTCTGGTCATCATACTTGAGAACCGGAACCCCCTTAAGGCTATACCGTGGATAATAGTGCTGATGTTGCTGCCCGGCATAAGCCTGGTTTTTTACTTCCTCTTCGGTCAGGACAACCGCAAGCAGCGCGTCGTTTCGCGCCATACCTACAAGCGCATCATGAAGTCGTCGCTTGGCGGGGAGCTGTCGCACGATGCAGGCCGCGTTCCCGACGCTTACCGCCCGCTGTCTCGCCTGTTAGCGCACAATCGTCTGTCCGGCCTCTCCTACGGCAGCCGCATCAGTGTATATACGAATGGTGCAGACAAGTTTGCAGCATTGTTTGAGGAACTGATGAAGGCGACACACCATATACATTTCCAGTATTACATATTTCTCGATGATGAGATAGGTCGGCAAGTGAAGGACATCCTCGTCAGCAAATCCCGTTCGGGCGTTAAGGTGCGCGTCCTCTACGACGCTGTCGGCAGCTGGAACGCCAAGCGGTCGTTTCATCGCGAGATGCGCCAGGCCGGCATTGAAGTGTATTCTTTCCTTCGCGTGGCCTTCCCGAACCTCACCAACAAGATGAATTACCGTAACCACCGCAAGGTTGTGGTCATTGACGGTACGGTTGGGTTCATTGGCGGCATGAACGTAGCCGATCGTTATATTAAGGGCAATTCGCTGGGCAACTGGCGTGATACTCATTTCAAGATCAAAGGGCAGGGCGTCCGTGGTCTTCAGTCCGCTTTCCTGCTCGACTGGTACGTGGCGAGCAAGAACCTCCTTGGCGGCAGCATCTACTACCCGCGTGCGAAGGCCTATTCCGACAATGTCATGCAGACGCTTACGAGCGGGCCGATAGGTCAGTGGCGACTGCTCCTTCAGGCGATGATCTTCCTTGTGACGAACGCGAAGAGCTACATATATATACAGACTCCGTACTTTCTCCCCACTGAGGGTTTGAATCAGGCATTGCAGATGGCTGCTCTTGGTGGAGTTGACGTCCGCCTGATGCTCCCCCGTCGTTCGGACACTCGGTCTGCAAGCATAGCTTCGCACTCCTATATTGACGACATGGTGAAGGCCGGTGCGAAGATATACCTCTACGATAATGGCTTTCTCCATTCCAAGCTAGTCGTATCCGACGACATGCTTACGTGCATAGGTTCTGCCAATATAGATTTCCGCAGCTTCGAGCACAATTTCGAGATCACTTCTTTCGTATATCATAAGGACTTTGCTGTTCAGATGAAGAAAATTTTCATACGCGATCAGTCGGACTGCGAGAAGCTGAATGCCGCCGTCTGGCTGAAGCGTCCGTTGAAGACACGTATGGCTGAGTCCTTCATGCGTCTGTTCTCGCCTCTTCTTTAAGTTGGTGGTAAAAAGAAAGCCCCTCCGCAGTGTGGAGAGGCTCTGTGAGGGTGGAAACAAAAGATGATTCCGGTTGAGCTATTTCAGAGGTTCTATTTTCTCCAGTGGCTCCATCTTCTCTACATGGCTCCAGTTCGCCATCAATTCCGTTCTGTGCAGGATTGCCCATTCAACAACAAGCCCCAAGGCACGGGGGGGAATATGACCTTCGATAACGCTTAACGTCTGGATGTCGATACAGCAATTATATTCTCCATACCGGGCATGAAAATGCGGTGGATTATGTTCGTCGTAGAACATGCTTATAATTATTCCGAAGAACTGACTAATCTGTGGCATAGCTCCGTTGTTGTTCCTGGCGCCATTCCTCAAACGTAAGCCCCTTTAGCTGCAAATAAACATGATCCGGGCAAATATCAAGTTCATCGTTCCATGCGATTGCGCCACATTCGTCTATATAAACACGGTTAAACAGGTCGCATGTATCCCATGCTTTGAAAACGCCCTTGTGCGCAAGATGTTCCAAATCAACTGCACCTTGAGTGCCATCTGAAAAGCCTACGAAAATGGAGTATTTCCGAAGCGCTCTAACTTCTATCGGCTTTGCTATCATACCTTTATTCTTGTTATTTTGATTAGGCAAAGATAATATTAATACATCCCGCCCTCAAACGGAAAAATCCCCCACCCGTTCCCGGGCAGGGGATCCGCACATTAATTATTTGTCTAAAAGCCTTCGCTTATGGAGCCGTTATGTCTCTAACCGCGCGAATATAGAAGGCGTAAGCGTCCGTTGAAGACAGGTATGGCTGAATCCTTCATGCGTCTGTTCTCGCCTCTTCTTTAAGTTGGCGGTAAAAAGAAAGCCCCTCCGCAATGTGGAGAGGCTCTGTGAGGGGGAATGGTTGGGAGAGGGCGGTATGGTGTTATATAATTATCTGTTGTCAGTATCATGAAGCATGGATACTTTCGGCTCAATCGTTTCAGCGACTTCTCAAATTCGGGAGCGACTTCAAAGTTCATTAGCCAAGTCGTATGCCGACTTTAAAGTTCGCTTTCCTGCACGTGCTTCCTTTGCTTCTTCAAGGCCTCGGCGTATGCCTCTGGCTATTTTATCCGCTTCCTTGTATGCAAGGAATTTTTTGTATTCACGCGGCGTCATTTCAACTGTTATCTTGTCCATAATTACGATGCTTAATTTGGTGTTTTTTATTGTTACAAAGATAATACATCCCGCCCTCAAACGGAAAAATCCCCCACCCGTTCCCGGGCAGGGGATCCACACATTAATTATTTGTCTAAAAGTCCCTCGCTTATGGAGCCGTTATGTCTCTAACCGCGCGAATATAGAAGGCGTAAGCGTGACTGTACGACTCTACTAAAACAAGATCCGTAGAGGTTCCCTGAACACGATAGCTCGAACCGTAGGTAGGTTTGGCCGGAGTATTTTTTTTATCTGGCGAACATGTCCAGTAATCGCAATTGTTATTTGGACCAGTCGATGGCGTACCGTCAACATTGCGAAAGCCCAGTACAGGAAAATGCAGGATGCCACCGCCGCTGCCGGGCTTTAACGTAAGTTTCCTGTAGTTTCCTGTCAATACACTTGAACCAATAGAATCAACCATGGCTTGGGCTTCTTCATAAGTTGGAAGACGCCATCCTTCCGGACATGGACCGCGCATTTTCGTTATATCGCGGCTTACATATCCCCAAAGATCATCGTAGTACGGCCTTCGCCAGCTACTATCGCTAGAACTAACCCAGAAAAACTTATCGCTGTTTGCCGGATCTGAGAAAACAGTCGAATCCACAGGCCCTGCGGTTGTATATTTATCGGCAGTATCATAGGCTTTTAACGAATCATTACGTCCCCATTGATATACATACCCCACTTTATTTAGTGATGTGCTATTGAAGGTTAGAGCACCGGGCGCTGATTCATTAAGAACAGTAGCTCCCACATTCAGCGGCGCCCAAAGCAGCGTATGAGCAATACTGCTTGCATCCCTATATTTAAACGTTATCGGCGCATATCCTGTCTTGTCATAATTATTGCTGTTTAACTCCACCGTCACATATTCATCATTCTCATTGGAAGCATTAGCAATCGTCATTATCGCATCCAGCGGCGCAATGGTTGGTGGCAATTTGACAACATAATCGGTTTTGTACTGCGACGAATATGTCACTACCGTCGTGGACTGGATATTACTCGGATCCTGCATGGCAGCCAAATCGCTATGCAAATATGCCGTCCCCGGCTTCGGAGTAAACTTAACCAGTCCGGTACGCCCGCCGTTGGTCGTCGTTCCGGTAACCGAAAAAGTGAGTGTCACACTGTCCTTCGACGAATATTCATACGCTGGATAAGCGGTAGCAGCAGCAGGCAGAACAAGTGTCGTTTTTACACCGTCGTCGTTGGCCTCAATGTCGCTATAAGCAACCCCTCTGTCGTTTCCGTCCAGTTCAACCGTTGATTCATCTTCCCAGGGTTCAACCGTCAGCTGGAAGTCTATATCATGTTTCGTGGCGCGTACCACCTGTATATGATAAACTTTGTTGGCCTCAATTGCTATCGTGTCTCCCGGAATGTTCAAGCGATAAACCCTTTCAACAGTGCCGAATGAACCTTCAACAATAATTTCCGTCTTCTGATTCGCCTTGTCAATAACCGTAGGCCAGAGATAGAAAGCCGGAGGACTCACTTGAAACGAATCGCGCGAATGTGCAACACCGCCAACAGTCTGAAATTCGTCAGGTTTCTCATCGCTATTAGTATCAATGCTCTTGTCCACGCAAGGCCAACCGTTAAGATTCGGCGCATTATTGTCAAGCAAGCTGTCAAGTACGACAAACTTGCCCGTGCTGTCAGGCTTGCTCCATATAGATGAAGAACCGGTAAAGTTTTTGTCTTGCAGAATACCGGATGTCAACGCCCGCGAAACATAAATCTTCTTAATCTTGAAATTTGAAAAATCGGAATTGTTTATCACGTCAAAGCGAGCCACCCGCCGTTTAAGATGCGCCTGTGGACTCTGGTTAATCAAATCCGCCAGCGCAATATATCCACCCGCCGAAGATGCCGCATTAATCGACATCGGCAACGGGCATTTAATCGGCAGCACATCTCCGCTGTTAGCCGGATCAGCCTCCTGCGCGGTGGCCATCAATTGCTCGAACTGTACGCGGGTCGTCGTACCGGGAATAACGGAGGACAGTGCAGAGGACATAACCGAATTTCCGTTTACATTGGCGATAATAAAGAACTTCGACGGGAAGTTGACATCATCTATATCAATCGTCGCAACGCCCGTTGGCACTCCGGCCGTCACCCCTCCCGACGATGGCGTAAACGTAATTGAATTGCCCAGCGGAACGCCGTCGCCGTAACTGAACCGTTTGTACAGAATATCGTCGGTTTGCGGAGGAGTTAACGACGCTCCATCCCTAAACCAAAAAATAGCCAAACGCTTAATCTCATACTCTTCATCAGTCCCTGTAACAGGCCCATAAGTAACCGGCCCCTTTTTTCCGAAAGGCAAAATAAAAGACAACTTGCCATTACCTGCCTCAGGAGAGTAAGTGCTTAGCTTCTCCTCATTGGAACAGCTCGACAGGAATACAATTCCCAGAGCAACAGTAAACATTAAAAATTTATTCAAATACTTCATAAACATTAAACTTAAAAAATTAATACTACAAAATTTAAACAT